>CAIONQ010000058.1 GCA_903859705.1 uncultured Chthonomonas sp. | reverse complement strand
GCAACTCTGCGGGAGTACTTAACACATGCTGCCTGCACACGATTTGTGGTGAAGACCCCTGCCGCTGCGGCTTCGGTTTCGCACACAATGAGGGCAACGTCGTCGCCGATGGTTTTCAGTCCGCACCTCACACCAGAGGCAACAAAGCCCTCCGGGTAGGTAACGCCATTTTCAGTGCTGAGCTTCCAGCTTGTAATCACAGCGGAAATCCTCTTCTCTACCGATTTTTTGGGGCACTTTCGCCCTGGTACGTGGCAATCAGCTTTTGAGCTCTGGATGTCCCCAGTACTTTATCCAGCTGTTTCGTATGGTATTCGTAGTGGTTAACAATGTGCGCCAGCCACTCTCGGCCGTTAAGTGGGCCATAAATGTGGTGAGCGTTTTTTCTCATTGATGAAATCGGTTTCTCTGCCTGATCTTGCAGCCAGTCCAGCGACTCCAGATGATCGTAAAGCAGGGCATCCCAGCGTTTACCGCCTGCACCCACATAAAACTTCTCCACCTTGAACTTGATAGGCTTGCTTTGAGACAGCCCTTCTAGAATGGTGCCTGTAGCGAAGTTAATATCGGATACATGCGCGACGATATCTCGTATTGCCATCGTGCCACCCGCCTTCAGCTTATCCACCTCGGGTGGCAGTTTCGCTATCCGTGCGTGGAAGGTATCTCCGGCAGCGGCAGCACGTTCAACCAGCTCAAACCAGCCACTGTGGCCAATCGTACTGGTTATGTCTCGCTTTTTCTTAAGTGCGGTTAACACGGGCATCTCCGGACTAAATACTGGGTGTACAGGTAATACGCGTTAATAGTTATGGCCACACGCTGCAGAAATCCAGGCCGGTGCGTTGATCCAGCCCAAACAGCACGTTCATATTTTGCACTGCCTGCCCGGCCATTCCTTTTACAAGGTTATCGATGGCAGAAATAATGATGGCGCGGCCGGTACGAGAATCAAATTCCACACCGATGTGACAGAAGTTGCCACCAAGCGCATGTTTGCTGCCGGGCGTGCCACTTGAGAGGACGTTTACAAATGGTGACCCGGTATAGAATTCGCGATACAGGTTCCTGAGATCTTCTACCTTAACGGATTTGGGATCCATCAGGCTTGCATAGCAGGTTGATAGGATGCCACGGCTCATTGGTACGAGGTGAGGTGTAAACGATACGAACACATCTTCACCTACAAGCCCCGTAAGTGCCTGCTCAATTTCAGGAACATGGCGGTGTTTGCCGCCCACGCCATAAGCTGAAATACTCTCATTAGCCTCCGGGTAATGGTACGCCTGTGCATACTTGGATCTGCCTGCGCCAGATACCCCGGATTTTGCATCTATTACAATGGAGCCAGGAACCACCATGCCATTTGCTACCAATGGTGCGAGGGCGAGTATGGATGCTGTAGGGTAGCAGCCAGGGTTGCCTATGAGCCGAGCCCCGGCAATTTGGGTTGAATATAGCTCTGGCAGGCCATATACAGCTTCTGCAGAAAGGGCGGGGGAGGCATGTTCAAAGCCATACCAGACGGGATATATGGCCGTATCTTTGAAACGAAAGTCCGCAGATAGATCGATTACCTTGCTGCCCGATGCCAGCAGGTCGGATGCAGAAAGCATCGCCTTGCCATTTTCCTGGGCCAGAAACACCACGTCGCACTCCGAAACGCTGGTGCTATCTGCCAGGCTCTCAAAGCGCACATGCTCCAGGCGCGAAGAGAGCAAGCCCGGGAACGCCGCCGATGGGTGCTTGCCCTTGTAAGTCTCTGATATAAGGGAATGAATTTGTGCCTCAGGATGCTGTGTTAGTAGCCTGATCAACTCTCCGCCGCCATACCCCGAGGCTCCGATAATCCCAGCCTTCATCTTTATCTCTCCATGCGGATATTTCATACCGCCGTTAGCTCATAAGTGGTTGCTCGTTGCACACGGAAAGGCACAAGGAAGCGAACCATAAAAACGAAAAGGCCGCGCGGATTAATCCGGCGGCCTTCACCATGAAACATGAAAAAAGCCGCGTGCCCCCGATATCGGGTCGGCCCACAGCTCATATCTTTCAGCACAAAACGATCGACACGAGACGTGGGTTAGAGCCCGATTTCCTCGCGACGACGACGGTTGGCCGAAAATCTGATTGTATTCATACCGGAAAGCATCTAATCGATGGTCCTTCGAGTTCAGTAGAAACAGTGGAAACATGTTACCCCTTCAATGCACAAGATGTCAACTGATTTTTGCCGTGAAAAGGTTGATCTGTGCGAAACAGTTGAATGTTGAGTAATGCCTTTCGATTGCGAGGGCCAGACCTGACTTGTTGTCTGCTTAGTTTATCTGGGCTGAGTACTTTACTGCGAGGGGCAGCCAGCGTTGCCGCTGCCCCGCAACTTTATCCTCGCGGGGCTCAGCGCGTCAGGGACCCCGGGATACTCATGCCGGCCTCATAGTTTCTCCTGTGCACGTTCCACCCGACTCCGTAGTTGCTCCTGAGCCGGTGCGTGTAGGCGCTGTTATACGCCCCTCGCAAGCTCGAGGCTACAGCGCGGGTGGTTCTGGCTGCCAGGCTAGTGTTTTAGCGGCAGGTTGCCGCGTAGCACATTTTTTACATTGGATTAGGTGTGTTTTAAGTGACCTCCGTTATCGGGGGCTGGCGATAGTTGTTGGCTTTGAATGCGTTGATGGCTGCGCGGATTTCTGGTGATACCGGGCGGCGGAGCAGCGCGAAGTAGCGCTCTATTCGCTGCTGATTGGTGAGACCCTCTGTTGTTGCCGGTATTTCTTCTTCCGGGGCTGTGCCTTTTGCGTTGCGCTTTTCGATTGCTTCCAGATAGGCGGCCGCTGCCTTTACCGGAGGGATGACGATGGTGTGTTCTTCTTCTCCGATGGTGACGGTTAGTTTTTCGCCACAGGCGAGTGATTTTATGTGGTTTTTGAGGTGGGTAGTGAGCATGTTTTTTATTTGGAGAGGTTTCTCCACGCCTCTCTTTGTTTTTTATTATTATTAGTTTACAATAGGTGTTGTTTTCTCTTATGTGGGGACCAGTCCCCACGCCCCTGTTGGGGATTCTCTCGTCTAACTTAGTTGCAGATTGATTGCGCTTATGAGTTACTTTTCTTCTCTGTGGGGACCAGTCCCCACACCCCTGTTGGGGCGCTGATTGCGCGCCCCAAACCCCCAGCAAAATGAAAAAGGGCCTCCCTCTCTACCGCTTGTCCCGCTTCGCGGCGCGGCAGAGAACACCCTCCCATTTCGCGGGCGCATTTTGCTTATGAATAGTGACGGACCAAATGCGCCGCGAAGAAGTTGGGTTTGTACCTTTCGGCGCTGTTATACGCCCCTCGCAGGCTCGAGGCTACAGCGCATCTGGTTTTGTTAGATTTGCCGGCGTTTTATCGCCAGAT
>CAIONQ010000057.1 GCA_903859705.1 uncultured Chthonomonas sp. | reverse complement strand
TGGAGTTGTGAGCTCCAATCCTCCATTACAAAATAGGCCGGTTGGATCGCTATTACCTACGGGCGAGTTAATGGAGTACTCATACGCGTTCGGACCACCGAAAGGCCCAATCGGATCCCTGCTAATCCACGTTCCATTCACCGGATCGTAGTAGCGATTTCGCACATAAACAAACCCTGTGGCGTCGGTGTAGTAACCTGGTTCACCCACATATTGCATCGGCTCCGGTTGTGCTGGAGGAGTAGACACCATGTTGCCGAAAGCATCGTAGTTCATCAAGTTTTGCCAGAAGCTGGTGCCCTGGAACCAGAATGAGAACCGGTTACTGCCCTGCGCATCGAACATCGGGATTACGAAGTAGCCGTCCTGCTCCTGGTATGTGAGATTTCCCCATTCATCTGCTGCATCGCTCTGGCGCTCTACGAGGTTGAACCCGGCATCGGTGGCAATCGCGAGGTTCTGGTCACTCCATGCGAAGTTGCGGGTGCTGCCACCGCTTGTTTTGGATGCTCTCAACCCGTCCTCTCGGTAAGCATAGGATTCTGCGAGGGATGGCTGTGTACAGCTCAACAGCTTATTCTCTGTGTCCCATACAAGGGTGGTGAGTGCACCGCCTGTGTTGGAAAGTGTGAGATTTCCGTTTGCATCGTATGTGCGGCTGGTTGAGGCACCAACAGATGGTACTGCCGTTAGCATGGAGTTGGCGGCATTGAAGGTTCGGGTGGTGGTTACCCCACCGTTGTTCTCAGATACGCGGTTTCCGAGGGGATCAAAGCCATAGGAGATGCTGTACGGGTTGGTACCCGTTCGGATCTCACTTACTAACTGGCTAATGGCATCGTACGCGAAGCTGACGTTGCTTCCTCCAGATTCTATCGCTCCAACCCTGTTGTTCACAGCGTTGTACTGGTAAGAGAAGCTGGGTGCAAAGGGAGCATCGGTGTTTACGGATGTCACGCGCCCTGCCGGATCGTACGTAGTACTTACGGTTGCTCCAAGCAGATTAACCTGCTTCTGGATCTCTCTGCCAAGGGCATCGCGCACAAAGCTGGCATTTACGGGCAACGCACTGCCGAAGACTACTTAATTTCATCGTGTATATTGCGGACTTCCGAATAGAAAAATACAGCTTGTTATCAAAGACCGTGATCTATTGCCTGAAATTATGTACGCTCCATATTGCACCTCAGTTGTTCTGCGAAATCACTGCCAACAAACATTTAAGCACAGAGATCGTGTTATCAGCCAGTGTAACGCAGGTCTGTTCTCATCGAATTGTCAGGTGTTTGCCACGAAATGTCACCCTAAGGACAGAACCATTGGTTATCGTGAAATCACACCATATATGGCTACCGGCCGTGCCCAGCGTTGAGTACGAGCTGCTGTGAACAGTGACATGTTGATTGTTAATCGTACCTGCAACGTGCCAAACGTTCCCGCGCCTTCGAAGCCAATCTGAAAGCAATAGCTTCGCACCCACTTTGTTTACTACAGCCCACTGCGGCATTTTCCAACTATGCAATATTCTACCATCGGATGATCGTACCATACGTAGGAAACGCTTAGCACTTAGCGGCCCCTCGCTGCTCCGAGATCGGGGTTCAATGGCAACAGATAGAATGTTGCCCGTTAGATCTTCAACTACTGGCGTGCCAATTTCTAACCACGGCTTATTCCATATTCTGTGACCCGTTCTGATATCCATTGCAGTCACTCGTTGCTCGTCGCTAGAAGAGGCGAGGAAGCCTTTAGCACTTTCGCCTTCTGTACGCAATGGCTCAGAGTGAAATCCGTAATAGTAAACCACCTCCCTTTGAGTGGTTACAAACCGAGGTACGTCATATGACACAGTTGTGTTGTGTGTCCAAAGTATTTTACCCATGTGGTCAACGGCAACGACCTGAGCGTCTTCTGAATAAATTACTATGTAGTCAGGTTTTACGACTACCGGGTCACATTCGAGCTCTGACAGTTCCTTGTCTACAACAATATGACCTGCCTCATCGCGAAGTTGGAACCTCAAACTGGATTTAGACCGGTGCATTGTAAACATTTCGAGACGTTTATGCGACTGCGTGCTACACGTAGATTGACCCGATACTTCATGCGTGACCAAAAGCGTCGATCCGAACAGAACAGGAACTACTATCGGTAAAATAGAAAGTCGAGTCAGCATTATTCCCATCCCTTCCTCTTCCACGGTAAGTTAAACTTGGGCTGTGTGAACGTGTGCTTATGTCTACAGCCGCACTTCGTGGTACTTTTCGGGTAATCCATTCCAGAGCGGGATGGGCACTGCACGCTCGCCAATTGCGCCTGGGTTATCCCCTTTTGGGCAATGCAATTTGGGAAGTCCGTTCCTTCCCGCCTGGCACAGCCCCACGTGCCCCGAAACGCGCCTAATGGATTAACTGGGAAATACTTAGGAGGACCTACGTGATCCTTTGCACCGATAATCTTGCCATCACTACAGTATGAAATAAACAGATTAACCGCTGCCAGTGTATTGCAAACTGGGCTCTTAATCCCTCCCTTACAACTCTGAGGAACGCAGTCAACGAATTCTGCTGTACTGAGCTGAAAAAGACCGCGTGCAACGTCGTCTGGAGCGTCTTGATTCTCGTTCCATGGCTTGTTGGAACTTTCAGCAAATGCGACACACTCCATTACGTCTGCGAAAATATTGAGTCCATTTGTTACGCCACAGCGCATCAACTCCTTCTGGACCAGACCATGCACCCAAGGGGAAGGTAACTGGCTTCTGTCGTAATACCGACTTGTTGTCAGGCGTCAGTCCAGCAGGATCGTTAATTTCAACCGGCTCATTCTCCGCATACCCGTAAGCATGCTCTCCCGCTTTCTGCTCGACTATACCCGCCCTACTAATCCACGTTCCATTCACCGGATCGAAGTATCTGGCTCTTACATATACAAAGCCAGTGGCATCAGTGTAGTAGCCGTATTGCCCCACATATTGCATTGGCTCTGGCTGTGCGGGAGGTGTGGAAACCATGTTGCCGAAGGCATCAAAGTTCATGAGGTTTTGCCAGAAGCTGGTGCCTTGGAACCAAATGTACCCATTTGGCCTGATTGCTGTCAACACGTATAAACCGTACGACACCGCCGCAGCGCAGCAAGGATCAAGGTGCCGTACCAATTCAAGAAGACCTGGTTCCATAC
>CAIONQ010000056.1 GCA_903859705.1 uncultured Chthonomonas sp. | reverse complement strand
TCCTGTGCATCAGTGCAGCATTCAGCGCTTCCAGTTTTCCTTCGCCCATTTCAGCAACAGTGGGCGGTACCGCACGGAAACACACGGCGCTTAATGGGGCAGGGGCTGTACGCCGATAAGAGCCGGAAGCATCTATCCACTCAGCAAACTCTTGTGCCAGGGCAACATGGCCTCTTATGAGCTCTATCAGACCTTCCCGGCCGAAGTAACGCAGTATCATCCACAGTTTTAGCGCCCGGAATCTGCGCCCAAGCTGCACGCCCCAATCCATAAAGTTGGTTACTTCGCCCTCAGTTACCAGATAATCTGGCACCAGGCTGAACGCCCGCCGAAGAGTCTGGGGAGAACGAATGTACAGAGCGGAGCAATCCATGGGGGTAAACAGCCACTTGTGCGGGTTTACCACCAGAGAATCGGCACGGTCGCATCCGTCCATTAGCCAGCGAAGCTCTGGCACAATGGCCGCTGAGCCGGCATAGGCCGCATCCACATGCAGCCACAGCTTCTCTTCTTCACAGATATCGGCAATCTCACTCACCGGGTCTACCGATGTGGTGGATGTGGTGCCAACAGTTGCCGCTACACAAAATGGCAGTACTCCGTTTGCTCTGTCTGCCTTTATCGCCGCACGCAGGGCCGCAATATCCATTCTGAACTCAGAATCAGAGGGGATCTTACATACCCCGCGCTGGCCAATACCCAGCGCTATCGCCCCTTTTTCTATTGATGAGTGTGCCTGATCTGAGGTGTAAAGCCGCAGCCTGGGAACCTCCGGCCTGCCCGCAAGTCCCTCTTCTCGGATGTTTAGCCCGGGGATGTTCTCTCTCGCCGCAGCCATTGCCAGCATGCTGGAAATACTGGCGGTATCCGTAATTACGCCAGTCATTCCCTTTATACCCAGCAGTTCGGCAAGCCAGCGCATTACCGTTTCTTCCAGCTCGGTTGCTGCCGGTGAGGTGCGCCAGAGCATGGCATTTTGATTCAGGGCTGCAGTAAGTGTTTCGGCCAGAATACCGGGGCCCGGCGCGCTGTTCGCAAAGTAAGCCATAAATCCCGGGTGATTCCAGTGCGTCATACCGGGCATCAGTATTCGCTGAAAATCCTCCAGAATTGCACTCATCTCCTCATGTGTTTCCGGGGCATAAGCGGGCAGGGCACCGGAAATGTCGCCAGGCACAAGCTGGGAGAGTACAGGCACACTATCCGGGTTGGATAGCAGCTTTGCTATCTCATTTAGGATGGTATCGCCGTGGGCAAGAAACTCTTCGGCGCTCATATCGGGTGCAAACATGGCGTGTTACGCCCTTTCCAGTGGCGATGTATTGCTTAAGGGAGGCGGCAGAACAGTTCGGCGAACATTGCGCGGATACCTGTTTATTTAGTATTTAAAGCAGAGCCTGGCGGGCAACAAAACAGAAGATCAATATGAAGTGGCAGGAGCTACCAGCAAGCACAAACAGATGCCATATCTCATGGCCGTTCAACAGCGGAAACCAGCGCAGTCGGCGGTTTTCCATGGCATAAAAATAGATTCCACCGGTGTAGGCAAGCCCGCCAGCAATTAGCCATCCGATTCCGGCCACGCCAAGGCTCGCAAGCATGGCAGGCAACGCTGTTGCAGCCAGCCAACCCATCAATACATACACGGTTACGCGCAGCCAATGCGGGTGCGTACGCCAGAATAGAATTACAGCAATCCCAATGGCTGCTAGCGACCACACTGCCGTTAATAGCCGCCAACCGGCACCACCATGCAGCGTAATCAGGCAAATGGGGGTATACGTGCCAGCAATCAGCAGGAAAATCGCGATGTGATCCAGACGCTGTAGGCTTTTCTCCATTGCCGGAGATACCTTTAACGAGTGGTAAACCGCGCTCAGCGTATACAGAAGAATCAGGGAGACACCATAGATGCTCACGGCCGTCATCGGAACAACCCGCCCGCGCTCCAGAATTACAAGCGTGATTAGCCCGGCCAACGAAATCGCCGCGCCAGCCATGTGGCTTACCGCAGAGAAGGGTTCCTTGAGATTACTTGGTGAGATCGACATATGTCTTTTGACGTGTACACGCTACCATAGGTTTCAGGCGTATCGCTGTTGCGCTCATAACTTGCACTAATGTTCCCATACCGGGTACCAACCTTCCGGTACTATCAGTTTTGTATTGCTGCCATCTGGGCTTGCAACAAACACACCAAACTTCTGCAGATCCTTGCTCTGGCCATACCACGTAAGCAATTTGCCATCGGCAGAGAAGTTGGGGTCAAATCCGAATGCAAGATCAACCGGCTCACCTTCAGTACTAAGGAACATTTTCTCATGCCTAACCCGCTGAAGGTATATCTCTGAAGTGCCGCTTCCGCCTAACCGCTGAACTCCATAAACCAGAGATCGCCCATCCGGCGCCCAGCAAATATGCGTAACACCAACGTTCTCCCTGCTGCCTCGATAACTGGGATCATCAAAGGTAGCGGGTGCTGATAACCTCGCACATTCCCACTGACACTCCTCAGAGTTTGTTGGCTGGTGGCCACTTGTATCCACATGTGCTCGGAGGCGATACCATATATCGCCATTGCGCACAAACGCCATTATCTCTCCATCATGGCTCCATGCCGGAAATTCGTTTTGAGAAAATTGAAAACCCGTTCCAGATTCTGATCCATCGATAATAATATCGGGCAGAGCGGTTGTGTCATCGGCAGCTATTTCAAATATGCCACTGCCAGAAACTTCGGCACGCTTACCTCGCACAGAATAGGCTCGGCTGGCTGTGGCCGAAAAGTCGATAACGTTTCGATTTGGCGCCGGGCACCAGCTGATGGAGATTGGTCTGCCATCGGCATCTGCAATCTGCCTGAGTTGTTTTCTGCCAGTACGCGTCAACCTGTGTTCATTTTTTCCATCGATATCGGCAATCCACACATCCAGATCCCTACAGAACGCAATCTTACGGTTGTCTGGCGACCACTCTGGAAAAGTGGCGCGGTGAATAATGCAATGCACATCCGAGCCATCGCCTCTGCACATGTAGATGTCATCGTTCTTAACAAACAACAGCCTGTGTCTCTT
Source organism: uncultured Chthonomonas sp. (assembly GCA_903859705.1). Lineage (GTDB taxonomy): Bacteria > Armatimonadota > Chthonomonadetes > Chthonomonadales > Chthonomonadaceae > CAIXIX01. The sequence continues at coordinate 7,468 of CAIONQ010000056.1, read as the reverse complement.
AAATTCCACTGAGTCTGCAGCATGCTGCAAGGGATCAGTGGTATTCTTGCTGGCCGAAGGCGCTGCAGTGGGTGTCTTTTTTGGTGCTTGCGAGCAGCCTAAAAGAAATAGCGAGGCAAGGGCAACTGTGCAGATTGGCAGGCTGAAGATGGATCGCATTTAAATGCCCCCACAAATCTATGTGCTAAAGTGGCATCGCCCACTCTGCAGAAACCGCAGAAAATGTGAGGCTCTTAACATGCCCATCGGCATGCAGGGTGTTAAACCGCCGTTCCTGCAAGTTGGGATTACCCGGGTACCAGGATGCCACTCCTATGGACATATCGGAGGGGCCAGATCCATGCCATATGCCGGATCCATCCATATATACATTAAGCTGAGATGGCGTTTGAAAGGTGGCATCGCCAGCATTACGTGCTGCAATCTCTGTTCGGTACAGGTAACTGGTCCCATGTTTGCCGTAACAGGTAGGCACACAGTTTAATACCTGCCCGGTAAAATCTTCAATCACAATCCCATTATCGCTTGGGCAGTGAAAAATCTCTTTGCTCTTCACATAGGGTTGAAGCACTTCATGCAGCCACGGCAAAAACGGAATTTGAGCCTGAAACTCCGGCATGCCATTCCATATCTGGGGGGTGTCTTTGTCTGCAGGGTCTACAGCGTAAGGGTACAGCCCATCGTAATCCTGAGAGTACATAGATATTGCCAGCCCTGCCTGCCGCATGTTGGATGCGCAACTTGTTTGCCTGGCCTTCGCCCTTGCCGAAGAGAATACAGGGAAAATCAATCCAGCAAGAATCGAAATTATGGCGATTACAACAAGGAGCTCCACGAGTGTGAAGCCCCTAACCGAATTTTTGCCCTGCAAAGTGTTCACGCGGATCCTCCCGAACCGCGCAAAACCATCAGCGCGGCATCTGTACAATTGCAATAATACCCGGATCGAACTTGGCATTTTCCAGGGTGAAAGTACCCTGCAGGTCGCCTCTCACCAGTGTTTCCACAATCGAAAGCCCCAGGCTGTTGCTGGAGCTGTATTTAAAGCCCTCTGGCAGTGGTTCCCCGTCGTTCAGCACTCCAACACGGTACTCTGTTTCGGTGGCACTCATCTGTATCTGAATGCGCCCATCGTTCAATGTCTTGAAGCCATGCTCAACGGCATTCTGAACCAATTCGTTCAGGACCAGCGCCATGCTGGTTGCTTTTGCGGTGGGCAGAACAAAATCATCGCCAACTATTGATGAATGCACAGTTTTACCAGGTGGCACCACAGATTGCTGGGTGGCAGTTAGTATGCTCTCGGCCACCTTTTTAATGCTTACTGTATCCAGGTCGTCCCGAGTAAGCAGTTCGTGCACTGTGGAAATTGCCAGAATTCTGCTAAGCGTATCGTTCAGCGCATCTTCTACCGTCGTGTACTTGCTGTAGCGCATTTCCAACCGCACGAGGCTAACAATCTGCTGGAGGTTGTTCTTTATGCGGTGGTGCATCTCCTGAATAACCGCCGATTTTACAATCAGCTTTGCGTGCTCTATTGCCAGGGCCGCCTGTGCACCCAGAGCCTGAAGGATTACCAGCTCCTCCATGCTGAAGATGTGCACCTTCTCTGTGTAACAGTTTAGAACGCCGCTTACTTCCCCTTTTATCATCAGTGGGATGCAGGCTATAGACCGTACGCCAGCCCTCTGTGCGATATCCGGGAAGATATATTCCGGGGCGCGCTGTACGTCGGCAACGGTGATCACACGCTTTTCGGCTACCGCTCTGCCGCTTACGCTTTCGCCAATTTTGAGGTTTGGCTTGCCCGTGTACTCTTTGCTATCGGCCTGTGTGGCCTTTATAACAAGCTCGCCTTTATCTTTATCAACCAGCATCACCGTACAAATCTTGAAGTTCATGGTGCGGGCTGTCATGGTAACAAACAGCTGCAGCAGCTCTTCCAGATACATGTTGGAGGTGATTGCCTGGCCCACTTCCGATAGGGTATGCAGTTGCACGGCATGCCGCTCCAACTGCCGATATCTGCGCGAGCGCTCAATGGCACCGGCCACCTGGTTTGCAATGCCAGAAAGTAGCCGAATCTGGCTGCGAGAATACTCGTGTGGTTTGCGGGTACGAACGTTAATAACGCCCAGTATCTCGCCGCGGGTTACCAGCGGTACCGAAAGCATAGATTCGTATTCCAGCTCATCCATGCCGGGGAAATCCCGAAAGCGGTGATCCTGATAAGCCTTGCTGGATACTGCAACCGGCTTGCGTTCCCGGGCAACCCAGCCGGTGATGCCCTCTCCAAGTTTCAGCCGAATCTTGTTTACCATGTTGGCAAACGAAGCATCGGCGGCGCGCAGCACAAGCTCTGCACGTGCACTATCGAACAGATATACCTGGCAAGAGTCGGTGCCCGTTATCTGCGTGGCAATATCCGCAGTAACCTTGAGCATGTCTTCATGATCAAAGGCAGAGCCGGTAGCCTCTCCCACTCGTCTCAGGGCTTCGGCCTCGCCTCGCTTCTCTTCAAGCTCCAGGCGCAGGCTGGCTTCCCGCCGGGTGGCCTCTTCAAGCTGGCGATCCATCTCGTCCAGCTCTTGCTGAAGCATCGCCACGTCCGGATTGTCAGAGCGTCGGCGCTGGTTGGCGTAACGACGTGTTTGAAGCAGGCGGCCATGGCGAGATCTATCGCGGGCACCATCTAATCCGGCATATCTGTTCGAATGTTTCTGCATGCTATCCCCGTGTGTAATTACACGTTGTGAGCGATGATAATGGCTTCGGCAATTTCACGCATAGATTTGCGTGTGTTCATGCTCTGCACCTGAATGCGTCGGAAAGCCTCCTGCTCCTTAAGACCATACTGATCCATCAGTATTCCCTTGGCACGATCCACGGATTTGCGCGTTTCCAGGCGGTCTTCCAGGTCGTTTGCCTGCTCCTCTATCTTGAGGAATGCATCCCACCGTGCCACCGCTACTTCAATCTGTGGCATCAGATCGGGCTGTTTGAATGGTTTTACCAGATACGAGTAAACACCTGCATCTCGAGCTCGCGTTACCAGATCTAGCTGGCTATACGCGGTTAGCAGAAGCACGGGTGCTATTTTCTCTTCGGTGATTGCTCTGGCAGCGTCGATGCCATCCATTTCGGGCATCTTGATATCCAGAATCACCACATCCGGCCGGAGGCTGCGCGCAAGTTCGAGCGCTTTCGCTCCGTCGCCTGCTTCGGCGACAACATCGTAACCCAGGTCCTGGAGCATGTTCTTGAGATCCAGGCGGATAATGGGCTCATCATCGGCAATGAGTATTCGGAGTGGAGAATCGCTCAACGGTCGTCCTCGTTCTTGGTACGTCGATGCTGCTGTTCGCCATCGGTGGAGAATGGCGGCATCTGGGGTGGTAGTTGGGAAAGATCAGCGCAGGTGCCACGCACGTTGGCAATACAATCAGTGTAATTACGAACGGGAGGGCGCTGTTTGCGTGCCAGAGGAGAGTTCGAGCTTGAGAAAACCGAGGGGGAATCGAGACACCGAATACTGCAGTGGCAGCGCTGCTGAGCTTTACCGGATACACAGACATCGACGTTGAGATCTGCGTGTTTTTCTGCAATAGGGTGCAAAATTAGGCGCTGTTGACGCCCTACACTATTGAATTATATAATAATTAGCGCCCGTTTGTCAAAGCATGGGCCAGCCGCCTCAACTGTGCACTGCCAGCAGGCAGGTACCATGATGGTGCCCTTATCCCAATGCCTCTGTTCTGGAGATCGCTTTCGTTATGCCTGAAACCACCGTTTTGATGCCAACTGAGCCAAGGGAGCCAACTCCACCGGGCAATTCTGACCCAGTTACCACAAAAAAGAGTTTCGGCAGGCGAAATGCGCAGCTTGCAACAATAACAGCCCTGACGTATGTGGTGTTTTTGCTGCTGATGGCCCGAATACCGGGTGGGGATATTGGGCTTATTGCTGTAACCACGCTTCTTTCGCTGTTTTTTACCCTGCTGTTTACGGTGCTGATGGCACGCTCGCTTACAGACCGCAAAAGCCTGGCAGTTGCCGCACTCATCTCTATAGCGGCAATCGTGCCATCAATTATCATTCCGTTACTGGTACGGATGCACCCGGAGTGGCCAATCTGGGGCCCAATGGGCCCACGCTACAAGGCGTACCGTGGAATGCTCAGGCTGGTGCCTGGCGAAGACAGTCTGATAATGGTTACCGCAGCGGTTAGCATTGGTGTAGGCATTTCCCGGCTGGTTAAGGAGTTTAAAATGCTCCTGCCCATTGCTGTGATGCTGGCGGTGGTTGATTTGTATGTGGTGTTTGGCGGCGGGCTGGTTACCCAGGCACAACACGGCAGCCCCGTTGCCGCACACCTTATGAACAGCCTTACCGTGCAGCTGCCAACCGTGCACCCGGCACGCGGTGTAGCGCCTATGCAACTTGCGGTTGGCTTTGCAGATTACCTGTTTATTGGGCTGTTCTTTGCCTGCTTTGCAAAGTTCAAAGCACCCGCTAAGAAAACGTTTCTGGTGCTCTTTGCTGTTCTGGCCGGGTACATGATGGTGGTGGCCTTCCGCAATATCGCGCTTCCCGCCCTGGTGCCAATTGGAGTTGTGGTTATAGGAATGCACATCAAACGCTTTGAATATAAGCGAGATGAGCTATTTGCACTTCTATATGCGGGCATTATAGTTGGGGTTATCGGCACGATATTCTATATCAAGAGCAGAATCGGCGCCAAATAGGTATCTACTTGCCGAAGCCCTTCCAGCTCCACTTCTGTTTATCAGAGGGTTGCTTCACCTCTTTAACAGCCTCAAACTCGGTTTCGCCGGTTTCGAGCATCTTTGCAAGATAGGGGCGGCACAGGCCACAGCCTGTACCGCACCCCATCTCTTTGCCGATCTCTCCCACCGTGGTCCATCCATGCTCCTTCACAGCCTCTTTCACCTCTTCAAAGGTGTGGCCGTAACAGAGGCACATGGTAACTGCCATCGGGGGTCTCCTTCTCCCGGATTATTGCCGGGTAAACATAGAATCCAGAATCTGTGTCTGCTTATACGCCTTTACATGCGTATCTGCCATTACACAGTTCGCAAATCCGCGATGTGTAATTGTTTGCGCCGTGGAATCAATAACCTTTTGATTATCCACATGGCGGAAATCCATGGTTGGGTTTCCGTACCATTGCGCCGGCGGATCAATGCCAGCAGTTTCCTGCATGGTATTGTCGCCACCATACCAGCTCACATTCATAAAGCCGGAATCGCTGAACAGAATCTTATCGGTGGTGGAGCTAAGCGCTGCCTCGCCAGCAGGGTTGGTGGGTGGCCACGAGTAGTTCAGGTAGTAGTCTGAACCCAGATAGCCCCAGTTGTACCCATAGCCATTGCCATCGCCGAGGCGTGCCTTGCCAGCCCAGCTCGGGCAGCGCTGAATCTGTCCACTCTTCATATACGGATATAGCAGGCCGCGTGTTTTGTCCCATCCACTTCCAACACGCAGCCCAAACCAGTACTGGTAGCAGGTAAAGCCCACACAGTCGTTATACTGGTAAAGTGGGTAGGTTTCGTCGTAATCCTGCAGGTACATCGCGGTGGCCAGGCCAAGTTGCCGCAGGTTGCTCTGGCAGCTTGCCTGCCTTGCTTTTTCCCGGGCCGATGCAAAAACAGGAAACAGGATGGCTGCGAGTATCGCTATAATCGCTATAACAACAAGCAGCTCTATCAGCGTAAATGCGGCGGTTCTGCGGCGTTGTGAGGCCGCAGAGGAACAGGTAACCATACGTGAGCACTCCTTAAAGATCGTGGGTACTCCAACTCTTGCGAGGTAGGGAACCCATTGGCAGGAGCGTCTAAGCGGGGAAAGAAATAAAAATACCATCCAGGCTCGTATGCCAATACTGGCAATACAGCGGGATGGTGGGTGTGGCCGAATGGCCGAACCGAGTGCGGAGCGGCAACGCCAATCCACCCTCGATCTCATCACCCCCCTTTCTCGCGAAGAGGCTTTTGTGATGCATCGCATACGGGCAATAGGACTTACCAGCGTGGCCGCGCACTGCGCAACCCGTGGCACACCTCAGCGGGACTGTGCCGGATTTTCACCGAACTTCCCCCGTTTTTCGGACCATCAAACCCGCGCCAAAAGCGCAAAAATTTGAAAGCCTATGCAATGTTTCGATATTCAGTTGTAGTAAGAGATTATAGGTGCCACAGCCTTGCCTGTCAAGGCAGGGGCCTAAAAAGTGCGGGGGTGGTTGTAGCACACGGTGCGGCAGGTGGTTGTTAGAGCCTTGAGGTTTGCCATAAATGCGTTGATTGCTGCGCGGCTTACTGGTTCGACCGGGCGGCAACAAAGCGAGAAATGGCGCTCAATTCTGCACCTGATATGCTGGCAGACTTCGCGCCAATGCGAATTCTGCGGTTTCAAAATGGCAGTACTTCTTAAAACCGTGGCCATTTTGTCTGCCCGAAGTGCGGAATTCGGCCGAACCTGTGATGTGTACTCAACAATTATGCATAGCGGTGCCACAATACACTCCTCGCTTCTTACGCATGATCCGAGCACGCTCGGCGCTCTCAGAGAACAGCAGAGTTACAGCGCGGCTTGGTTTTGGAACGAGGCATTGCTGTGTTAGACGGAGCCTTGACTCCTCGCAAGCGAGGCGGCCCCGTAGGTGAACTTGCTTGCCTGGCCAGTGTTTTAGCGCCAGGTCGGCGCTTGTTGTTTCGGCGGGTTGCCGATTTGAGTTCGTCGTGGTAGCTCTGTTTTTCAGTGAATACGCTTTATTGTTGCCAGCGCTGTTTAACACTGTTCGCAAGCTCACAGTTACAGCGCGGGTGTACCGGCTTGCATTGTCAGTGTTTTAGCGCCGGTTCGGCGCTTGTTGTATCGGCGGATCGCCGATTTGCGTGCGTCGTGGTAGCTCTGTTGTTGCCAGCGCTGTTTAACACTGTTCGCAAGCTCACAGTTACAGCGCGGGTGGTTCTGGCTGGCTTGTTCGCGTTTTAGCGGCGGGACGCCGCTTGTAGCACACGGTTGAGCTCAATTTCAGGATGCAGTCACGGTTAGCGTGGCTTTTATTCTGGTGCCCTCCTCCGTTTGCGGCACCTTAGATCGGACTAAGGTGGCCTGGGTCGATAGGCTCTGGTAGATCAGGTGAAGAGTGCTGTATTAAAGCGCTTCATGTGTGAGCTAAGTTCTGGGTAATTTGTGTCCGGGTTGAAGTGCCTCCGCCAGTTAGCCTCCTTCAAAACCAGCCATCAGTGTCTGTAGGGTGCGCCGCTTGCTGCGCCCGATTTGGGTTTGTAATCGAAAATTTGGGGCGAATTTTACCCTCGGGCTGGTTTCATTCGATGGTCGCGGTGCAGTATCCTTTATGGGCGCGGTAAACAGCGCCCCTACAATTGATTGATAGGTATTACTATATATTGTTCACTGATAGTATGTAATTAGTGGTGGAGTT
>CAIONQ010000055.1 GCA_903859705.1 uncultured Chthonomonas sp. | reverse complement strand
GCGCTGGCAGGCTCTATGTTGCACAACCTCATCGACTCAGACTGGTATGTTGCCGCCAATATCTTCACACTTTCAGCAATAATGGCGTTGCTAGCTGCAGCAGCCCGCGATATCGCCCCACTAAGCACATCTCGCCCGGCACCTCTGCAGCGCGGCACAATGGTGGCAATCGCTGTTGCAGCCGTTGCTCTGCTTGGCCGTGGCGCACAGTTAACATCCAGCCGCATGAACCTGGCGATGGCGCATTCCGCAGTACAGGCGGCATCTACCGCGCGTGCTGCTGGCCCGGAACAGGCAGCCGCCCAAATTTCCGCTGCAAAGGAAGCTTTTGCAGCCGCAGCTGCAGCCGACCCATTGGATCCGGAGCCACACCTTGGGCTTGCAGAGGTAGATTCATCTGGATCGCGATTGCGCGAACTGCTTACAGCCGCGTCTCTCAGCCCAACAGGTAAGGTTTACTATCGCCTGGGCCAGTATCATCTTGCACAAAGTGAGTGGAAAGAGGCAGTAGCCGCATTTGAGCATGCAGAGGCAAGCGAACCAAAGATGCTTCAGAATTTGAGAGCACTGGCCGGAGCTTACTTAAAAGCGAACAACGTTGCTGCAGCGGAAGAAACTTACCACCGCATGGCACACTTGCAAACTACGCCGTACGGCACTGTGCGCGCAATGCATGAAAGTGTGGAAACAGATTTCGCATTTGCACATCAGGGGCTCGCAGACCTAGCTATTGCGCGTGGAGATGCAGTTGCAGCGCTGAAAGAGTACACGGCCTCGGCAGATATCTTCGCTGAGTACTGGATTGGCAGAAATTACCTGGTTAACCTCACCAGCCGGTCGCCAGCCAAACGTAAAGAGATTGCAGATAGCTATGAAGCCGTGCTCACTTCTATGGCCGATTTGCAAAAGAAGGCGGGATCCCCAGAATTGGCCGCAAAATCTGACGCCGAGCTGGCACAGATCAAGAAGGATCGCACAGAAGATCCTGCGGTGGAGCAGAAGGCCCTGCATCCAGAAGGAATGTAATAGGCGTGATTGAAACAAGCAAGCATACAATCACGGTCCCAAACCTGCCAGCAACAATGCACGGGTTCAGGGTGGTTCAGCTAACCGATCTGCACCGTAGCCAGCTCACGCGTGATCACCACCTGAGGCACGCAATTCAGTTGGCCATAGATTTAAAGCCCGACCTGTTTGTGCTAACCGGCGACTATGTAAGTAACCGCCCAAAAGATATAGGTCCGGTGGCCGGGATGCTTCAGCATCTTCATGCCCCTGCCGGCACTTATGCCATCCTCGGCAACCATGATCATCACACTGGTGGATCTGCTGTGGCCAGTGCCCTTAAGCATGTTGGTGTTCATGTACTTCAAAACCAGAGCGTAAAACTGGAGTGCGGACTTCGATTGGTTGGGTTAGATGACGACAGATATAAGTTAACGGATGTTGAGAACAGCTTCAGGGATGTAAGTGTTGGCGAAACCGTGCTTACGCTCGCGCACAATCCAGCCCTTATCGAGAAGCTGCCAGATATTCCTCAAACCGTACTTTCCGGACACACACATGGCGGACAGATAAATGTGCCTATATTTACTGCACGGCAACTCCGCCGAATAGGTGCCAGGCATTACAAGGCCGGGTGGTACGAACTGGGAAGCGTAAAGCTGTACGTTTGCCGGGGTTTAGGCAATGTTGGCGTACCTGTACGAATGTTCGCCCCTCCAGAAATCGCCGTATTTGAGTACGTCAAGGGCTAACACGGGCCGCTAAACACCTTTGCGAAGTAGTTCTTGATCAGCTAGTTTTTGTGTAAGCGTTATATTTCGTATTGGCATTGCATCGATAACATCTGCTGCTGCGGTTAACACACCGGTAAGGTGTTTCAATGCTGAAACGTCCCTCACTTCACCGGCTCGTCTCCACTCGAGCACTTCACCCGCGAGATAGAGCTCAACGTCCCCGTATTTTAAGAGCCCTCGGCGCACCTCAGGGGTCAGCACTGCTTTCAGTACTTCGGGGTCTCCGGCCGCCATGGAAAACTTGCCATCAAAGTCCGAGTCACCCGTAAGCACATGCGCCTGGTCCTTGCGGCTTTGTGCCTCTTCTAACATGCTCTTGCGCCGAACGCCCATCACGTGTTGTCCCGGATTAAAAACCGGTGTTGAAACGCGCGTGTGGAAGTAAGGGGCGTCATCTTCATGGCTGGTGGATGTCTCAACAAAAACTGCCCGATTTCCCACCTTGCCAGAAACAAATCGGGGGCTATAGGCTGATACGGCCTCAAATTCGCCACCAATTTCCTGCGAGAATTTGCGCCATGCTCTAACCGATGCTGTGCGAAACCGATAGGCACCTATAACAACCGCAGCCACAACGATAACTCCCAGGGCGATCGCTGGCCGTGCCGGCAACCCGGGATGGTTGCTGCCTCCCGTTACATTCCCCATAGGGTCAAAAACACTACGTGAGGTGCCTTTTGTGGCGGAGCCTTCGCCTGCAGATTGTTCGGTTACTGGATCGGGCATGCAATTTCCTCAAGAACTCAGTGTGCAAATCGCCCACCGGTTATGCGCGCAGAGGCGATTTCAACCGGCAGGCGACAATGGGGTGTGTTAGCGGAGTAGCCTTCGCTACTTATCAGGCTATCAACTGATCCGCGGGGGTATATTCGTAGCCGAACTGCTCTGCAACATCCAGCAACGTTACTTTGCCAAGCGCAACGTTTAGCCCAAGGCGAAGCGGCGTGCTATCGGTAAGAGCTGCTTTCCAGCCCTTATTGGCCAGAGTGCGTGCATAGGGCAGTGTTTCGTTAGTAAGGGCAAATGTGGAGGTACCGGCAACCGCGCCGGGCATGTTTGCCACGCAGTAATGAACCACACCTTCAACAATATATGTTGGCTGGCTATGCGTGGTGGGGTGCGTTGTTTCGAAGCAGCCGCCCTGATCCACCGCAACATCAACAACCACAGCGCCCTTGCGCATTAGCTTCAGCATCTCGCGAGTAACCAGCGTAGGTGCCTTTGCGCCGCGGCGAAGCACACCGCCGATTACGAGATCGGAAGTGGGAAGCAACTGAGCGATATTCAAGCGGTTTGAGTAGATGGTTGTTACGTTTGCGGGCATAACATCATCCAGATAACGCAGGCGCTCCAGATTAACATCCAGCAGATAAACGTTTGCTCCAAAACCTGCCGCGATTTTGGCCGCATTTGCGCCAACAACACCGCCACCCAGGATAAGCACATTGGCCGGAGGAACGCCGGGAACGCCAGCCAGCAGTATGCCGCGGCCTTCCATTGGCCTCTCCAGGAACTTTGCGCCCTGCTGAACTGCCATGCGGCCTGCAACTTCACTCATGGGTGTAAGCAATGGCAGCGTGCCGTTGGGAAGCTGAATCGTTTCGTATGCAATGCACACGGAGCCTGTTTTCACCATGGCTCGCGTTAGCTCTTCGCTGGCTGCAAAGTGGAAATATGTAAAAATGATCTGCCCCTCACGGAGCATCCCATATTCCTGAGGCTGTGGTTCTTTAACCTTCATTACCATATCTGCGACCGCAAATACATCCGCATCGGTAGGAACAATGTTAGCTCCTACAGCCTCGTATTCCGAGTCTTCAATTCCGGTTCCGAGGCCAGCTCCCGCCTCTACAACAACGGAGTGTCCACACTCTACCAGGGCTTCTGCCCCACTCGGTACGAGCGCCACTCTGTACTCGTTGTTCTTAATCTCCTTGGGTACACCAACGATCATGCTGTTTAGGTTCTCCTCAGTACATTGGCCTGCGGCAGAAAGGATGATTCCGCGGCATTCCATCGCTTCTGGCGATGTTTTGAGTATACCCGTTACCTTGCACCACACGTTCCAAAGTGTGCAGGTGTTAACACTCAAACAGCCTCTGTCGAATGTCGACAGAGGCTGTAAGTAAATCACGACGTGCCTATCTGTTAGCGCGGCTCGTAGTGAGTCTGGCCTTCACGCGGCAACGGAACAATCCACACGTTGCGGAACTTAACCGTGTTGTTGTGGTACTGCAGATAGATTGGGCCAGCGCCCTCAATCTCTTTGCTGGCAATGCCGGTTGCTCGCAGAATTTCCTGGTTGTTCTGAACAAACACGCCGTTCTGTAGCACAGAAACGCGTGCGTTCTTTGTTTTGACGCCATTTTCGAAGGTTGGGGCATGGAAAATGATGTCGTAGGTTTGCCACTTACGCGGCGCTTTACAGGCGTTGATAAGCGGGGCTACCTGGCTGTAAACCGCGCCACAATCGCCAGCACCGGGTTCGCGGATGCCATAAGAATCCAGCACCTGGATCTCATACACGCCCAGCAAGCCAATGCCGCTGTTTCCCCTGCCCTGTCCACGTTCGTTGGGCATATAGGGCACTTTAAACTCTACATGCAGCTGGAAGTCCAGAAAGGTCTGCTTTGTAATGATGGAATCGGCAACGGTGGTCATTGCACCGTCTTCCACTTTCCACACGGGAGTCCTTTTACCGCCGGTGGTAACCCAGTTGTCTGCCAGATCTTTCTCTTTGCCGGCAAACAGCTTGATAAGGCCCTTTATGTTAGGGATGCGTGCCGCGGGGGTTTCGTCATCAATCGGTCCGCCATCGGCATAACCGGTTTTCGAGAAACCAAAGTCGTCATCTTCTTTAACCTGGGCAGAGCCCGGCTTTGCGGCACATGCCAGAACAGCAACGGCGGCTACGGCCAGGCCAAGCCGCGCTGCCCGGCGGATGGCAATTGAGCCAAAAATACTGGATCGCATTGGCGAAACTTTCCTCCAACTACTACGCTTGATACGTTTCTTACGCTTACTGCCTACCGACGTATTATGCCAATAGATAGAGCGTTGGGCTGGTTTTCCACGAAGGCAAGGTTATCTCCTGCTCAAACGTGTTGATTGCATGCCCGGAAGTGGCTCTTACTTATCCATTGGATACCCATACCAGCCATACGGATGCATGATATGCGCGCCGTATCACAGCACACCGGCGGAAAGAGCGCCGTCCATCCGGTATAATTCTTAAGGAAATGTAATTGATGCGGGTACTGTGCGCGCTTACGGGTAGCCTATGCGCGTATCCGCAGACGAAATGAGGATTAGTTGACGGCGGAAACTTTGCTGCAGGTGTTCTCAACAGACATCGAAGGCTTCGCGCTTCGAACACTGCAAGGGGCCCTGAGAAGCGCCGAGTATCCGGCGTCACTTGGCGTAGGTATTGCTGGTGAAGCTACCGAAGCAGAGATGGAAGCCACCGACTGGGATGCTGCAATCCTCCGGTGGAAAACTCCAGAATTGCATGAGGTGGCTCTTATCGATCGGGAGCTGCGTGCTGATTCCCCCGATGTTGAGGCGATAATCGAAGCTCATGTGCAGTCAGTTGCCAATGGCGACGATCCCACGGGTCAGTTGATTGTTACCGATCACCTACGCAAAACACGCGCGGTATACAGCGTTCAGATACTGCCCGCAATGCTGCTGGACGAAGACCACGGAGCATGGGCGGCATTAGATACAGTGCTGAGATGCATTGCAGCACAAACTGGCGGCCTGATATGGCTGGCAGGAGAAGGATATTGTGATTCGGACGGTGAGCTGTTGCTTGCCGAGAATTATGATGAGGAAGATGATGATACAGGCGGCGATGACTGAGCCGCGCATCTGCAGTGATTACCAACCATATTTCAAAACGAGGAACCTTTAGAGGAGGAGCCTGAACAGGCATGAGCATTCTAATTGACGAGAATACGCGCGTTGTAGTGCAGGGCATTACCGGCCGTGATGGCGGTTTTCATACTTCTCAGATGATTGAGTATGGAACCAGGGTTGTAGCGGGAACCACCCCCGGCAAGGGCGGTCAGGTAGCTCAGGGAGTGCCGGTTTTCAATACCGTTCGCGATGCTGTACGTGAAACAGGTGCAAACGCTTCTGTTATCTTTGTGCCGGCTAAGCTTAACGCTGCCGATGCCATTCTGGAAGCTGCAGATGCTGGCGTTGAGCTGGTTGTGTGCATAACCGAAGGCGTTCCTACCGAAGACATGATCAAGGTGAATGCGGTACTCAAGAGCCGCGGGCGCACACGCCTGGTTGGCCCCAACTGCCCTGGTCTGATCTCACCCGGAAAGTGCAAAATCGGAATTATCCCTGGCAGCATCTTTACACCAGGCCCGGTTGGCCTTGTTTCCCGCTCTGGCACACTCACCTACGAGATTGCCGATGAGCTTACCCGCAATGGCATGGGCCAGAGCAGCGGCGTTGGCATTGGCGGCGACCCGATGATTGGCACAACCTTCATCGATGTGCTGCCGATGTTTGAGGCCGATCCCGATACTAAGGTAATCGTGATGGTTGGCGAAATTGGCGGAAGCGACGAAGAGCATGGTGCAGAGTACATCAAGCAGATGACCAAACCGGTTATCGGCTTCATCGGTGGACGCACCGCACCTCCCGGAAAGCGCATGGGCCATGCCGGTGCCATTATCTCTGGCAACACGGGTACCCCGCAGGCAAAGGTTGCTGCCCTGGAGGCAGCTGGCGTGCCTGTTGCCGACACCACCCACGACATTCCTGCGCTGGTTCGCGCCGCGCTGGATCGCCTGCTGGCAGCCGGTTAATCCTGGCACCTGCCAAATTCTACGGCCCTCACGCTGCATCCGCACGTGAGGGCCGAATTGCTTTGGAACCAACCCAATGAACAAGCGTATCTTAACAGTTAACGGCGGATCTTCCAGCATAAAAGTAGCTGTATTTGAGCTGAGCGGCAACACCCTTACACGCACCGCTTCGATTACTCTTACACGTATCGGTTTGCCAGAAGAAGAGTTGCGCTGGAAGCAACCAGTGGATGCCCCTGCCACTAAAACCGCTGTGCCACAAATGGATTTGATGCGTTCTTCAGAGTTCTTATGCGCGAAGATACTGGAGCAGTATAAGGCTGCCGATATTGCTGTGGTTGGCCATCGCATCGTTCACGGTGGCAGCAAGCACTGGCTTCCAGAATTGATCACTAACGATCTCATTGAAAGTTTAACGCTGTTAACTCCCTACGACCCTCTGCATATGCCAGCCAGCCTCAAACTGGTGGCCGGATTTCAGTCCGCGTTGCCCGGGATACCGCAGATGGCCTGTTTTGACACAGGTTTTTGCCACTCCCTGCCTCCAGAAGCGCAGGTACTGCCCGTTGCAAACCAGTTTCAAATCGAGGGCATTCGGCGCTATGGATTTCACGGCCTCTCCTGCACGCACCTGATGGACAGGCTGCGTGTAATGGCTCCACAATCTGCAGTAGGAAGCGTAGTGCTGGCTCATCTCGGGAGCGGCTGCAGCCTCACTGCCGTGAAGGCAGGACAGCCCATTGAAACTACAATGGCGTTTACGCCAAACTCTGGCATACCAATGGGGACACGCTGCGGCGACATCGATGCTGGCCTCTACCCTTATTTATCTAAAACATTTAGCAAAACAATCAGTGAGTTAGACGTTCTGTTGACAACACAGTCTGGCCTACTGGGTATTTCAGGAAGCAGCAGCGATATGCGCGATCTTCTTCAGCGTGAGAGCGTCGATCCACGGGCTGCGCTGGCGGTTTCCACATTTTGCTATCAAGTAAGGAAAGCGATTGGCGCACTGGCTGCAGCTATGGGCGGCCTGGATGCCGTGGTCTTTACGGGTGGCATCGGGGAGAGCAGCGGTGAGATCCGCAAACGTATCTGCTCCGGGTTGGAGTTTCTTGGCATTGCGCTGGAGCCTGCTGCCAACTCGGCCAATCACGAACTGATCTCAACCGAGGCAGCATTGGTAAGAGTATTTGCAATCCCGGCCGATGAAGAAATTGTGATTGCCGAGGGGTGTTTGAAACAAACGCAATAGGTTTACCTGGTTGAGAAATACCCGGTTCCTTGCGTCAATGTTTTGCCTGTTGCAGATTTCGCACTCACACTCCATCGATATTGTTTCTTCGCCAACAGCCTGTCGGCAGGAACATAGGCTTGCGCCGTAACAGCATCTTGTGTAAATACAGATGCAGCATTTGCTCCGTCCTCCCGAACATCAATCGTATACGTTACCGCTTCTGCGATTGCACCCCAGCTAAGCTGCACTCCACCGTCGGATAACACGGTTGCTGGTTGCATTGTGAGGCTGGCAGGGTTGCTCAACTGAGAGCCGGCAAGGTTCCCGGATCCACCAGAACCTCCATTGGTCGAGTGGATATCTACATTGCCTGTGTTTGAACTATACCCCCCACGTGCGCTGCCAATAAACCTTGTACCGGCAAACCACAAAAACAGAATGGCGGCGGCGGCAGCAAGGCCACGGATAGCGCCAGTACTCAGTTTTAAGCCTTGCCGTGGAGCCTGTACCGCCTGTTGGGTGGCAACTGGTTTCGCAACGGGAGCGGGAGAAGGTGCCGCGCTAGATGCCATCCTTAAAACAGGCTGCGGGCTGGCTACCTGTCTTGTTTGTACGGCAGGCTGCTGCGCCGCCGCTTTAAATACTGGCGGCGCAGCAGCAAACGGAGATGTTTTGCTGCCGATGGGTATTACTGGCTGAGGCGTAGATGATGTTTGGGGAATAGGCGGAAATACAATCCCAGGCGTACCACGCGGCTGATCAACTTCCGCTGCGCTTTGCGCACCTCGTTTGAGCTCTTTCAGTCTGCTCCTGCAGGACCTGCAAACGGAAACATGTTTCAGAGCCGGTGATATTCCCTCACCCCCTGCTGTTGGCTGCGCGTGGGCCGCAGCAATCAACTCTTCCGCGGTAAGGCATTCTCCTGCATCTGCACCCAGCAGTGCCGGCGCAACTACATTTTTTTCAAAATCACTTACATGTTCGTCCACGGTATCACTCTGATTATCCATATATGCCCCAATATCGGTAATTGGAAACTAAAGTTAAAGCCACTTCGCCATCTTTACGCATGCGCGCCGGAAATCCTTAGCTCGCCCTGCGGGATTTTGCCAGGCTTCCATCTCTCGTGGTGTTGGCCTAAGCTTTACCTCAGGATTTGTAGTGGCCTTTTGCCAGGCAGCCTGTACTGCTGGCTGGCCTCCCATCATATCCGCCTGATGAAGCACGATGTGCGCCAAGAGCTTCTCTCTCGCTCTCAGCAAGTGCTGCCGCACCGCAGTCTCGGTTATGCCGAAGAGCAGTGCTAAATCGGCAGTTGATTCGTCGTCCAGAGCCATCACCAGCACAGAATACTCAGTCTCCGTACAAACGCTGAGTGCTATGTTCAGGATGCCTGCTGCATATTGCTTATATGCGGCCCTGTCTATTGGTGACATGTCATCAGGATTCTGTTTCACCTGGCTTGCATCAATTTCAAGAAAATCTTCTAAAGATTGCTGCCTCTGCGCTCTTGAGAGGGTCCTATCGTAATAATTTCGAAGAATGTTGCCCGCAATCCCCAGAACCCAGGAAGAAAAGCCACTCTCCCTTCGATACTTAGAAAGCCCTGTTGCCGCCGCAATCAAAACTGCCTGTACCATATCTTCTGCGTCTTGAAGAGTCCGCGCTTCTCTCTTTAAAACGCCGGATACTAGTGGCCGAACGCCCCCAATCAACGTGTCCAGGTCTCGGCTATTGCCTGCAAGAGCGCTTCGCAGTAGCTCTTCTTGCCTCAACCGGTCATTATCCCACTTGTTCTCTTCCATCGGTATTGGCAGCCTCCGGCAATGTGCTGGACGCCCGATCAAGCGGACAGTCTCACCATTGCATCGGCTTAGTTTACCTGTGTTGGATGCGTCAACTTGTGAAAGAGTTGCGAGAATGTGACGAGTTTGTGCCGGCCGCCAAATACCAATTTCCCAAATCAGTGGCTTAGCCCATACTTTGTGACATATTTGTGACCGAGCTCTGATTATTTACGGAATCGCGCGTGTTTTAGAAGCACAACAGCTACACTCGTGCGGAGAAGATGATTGTTAGTGGGTGAAACGCAATTTCTGCAATGTGTTACCGGATACCTGGTTGCTTTTCTTATGGAGGACGATATTGCCAGTAACGAGGTCATCATCTTTAGCTGTAGGTCCGTATACACACCCTCCTACCGCTGATACACCGAAGTACATTATCCTGATTATTGATGGATCAGAAGCTATGAGCGAAGAGGTTGAACCAGGCCTAACCCGCATGCAGCTCGCTGCCCTTTGCATCAACCAGGCAATCCAAACTATGGTCGAGTTTAGCTTGCGCGGTAACACGGTAAGCCCAAGATTTCACATGACTATCCTGGTAAATCGGACAGAGCCTATCGATCTTCTGGGTAGTGTGCACAGCATCACTGATTTGGCATCGATACAAATCCCAACCATACTACCCATTGGGGAGGCTAACACGGAGGCAGCATTCAAAACTGCACTCACCTACTTGCAGCACTACCTGCCAGGCATACAAGATTGCCCGGCGCCCATGATATGTAACCTGACAACATTGCAGGGGCGAGGCCTAACACCTAACTTGATAGCCATTGCCAGTGAAATCAAGAGCCTTATAACAAATGATGGTCCGGTACTGATCCAGAACATCTATTTAGGGAATGATCTACTTGCAGAGCCCGTCATGGATGCTTGCGCCTGGCGTGGAATACTCGCCCAACGAGACCTGAGCACGCCCACCTCGAGGTTGTTGTACAACATATCCAGTCCATTACCACCGTTTACACAAGATGACCCGTATCATGTTCCATTCGATGAGGGGATTAAGATGTTCATGCCTGCATTGCCATTTCAACTTTTTGAAACGATGTTCAGTGCGAGCTTAAGTACATACAAGCTAAGCTACCACAGCTGATTGTAGGCGTGCTTTGTTTGATCGCTGTTTACGCAGCAAAGATTTGCGTTCATGTGTAACACATAGGCTTGTTACCGGTACTGAAATCATGGATGTACGCTGCCGTTGTAACAGCAGCTTACTTAAACCCTTTTTCGGAGATGCACACATGTCTTTTGATCCAGAAGTTGGCGATAACGTGGTATTGAACGGTGCCGGCTATTCTGTGGAAGCTCGAGAAGCTGGCAAATTCAGACCTTTTCAGATGCAAGGCGGCAAGGCCATTGTATTCAAGCTGAAACGTGTTTCAGATGGCACTCTCTGGGCATTCAAGACCTTCCTTCATGGCTTTCGCGGTGAGCATCAGGTGGCTTCAGTAAGACGGCTGCAAAAAGTAGCTGGCATGGCGGGCCTAAAAGCAGCCAGCCAGATTATTGTCCCGGCCACCGATCCTTCTGTTACTGAGTTTCCTGAATTCGCATGGGCGGTGCTGATGCCCTGGATAGAGGGTAAAACCTGGGGAGAATGCCTCAACGATGTTGTAGCATCTGGCCAGCCCATATCAAAAGATCAGGCGCTGGCCGAGACACTGGCGCTGGCGAAATTGTTTGCGGAGTTGGAAGACAAGGGGCATGTCCACTGCGACCTCTCGTGCGGCAATGTGATTCGATTACCTGGCCCAAATCCATGCTATGAGCTTATCGATCTGGAAGACATGTGCATAGCCGGCGATGCCCTGCCGAACAACACTACTTCAGGAACCGCTGGCTATGGCCTGTGGGGCGTAAATTCAACGGCGGTACCAGCTGGTGATCGATATGCCGCGGCAATCATCATTCTTGAGTCCCTGGCTCTCGCAACTCCCTACGCGGCGACGCTTGCTTCCATGGAGGGGATTTTTAATCAAAATCGTAACAACCCAAAAGACGAGCAGCGATTTCAGAACATTATCTACCACATCAAGAATTGGAAGCCTCAAATCGCTGCGCTGTTAGAAAGTGCCTGGACTGCACGCACTCTTGAAGATTGCCCCCGCATTGGTGAATTCGTTGCGGAATTGGGTGGAAAGCGCAACGCAGTTCGAGAAGAAACTGACAAAGGTGCAAATATTAACCAGGGAGATGGTGGTCGATTTAAGCAAGAACCACCTCCCATCGGCACCAAAACCGGAACTGCATTGCCACCGAAACCACCTGCGCATAAGGCCTCCTGCAGTGGTTTGGGCACCGCACAACCACCTATTACGGCACCCGGTGGCGGAGCTTCCTCAACCAAAACCACCGCGTCGACGCCGACAACTCAAACCAGTAATACGGGCAATAAGCCCCAGGCAGTGCCTGTCACAAAACCATCGCCGCCCGCATCTCAGCCGGCGAAAAAAGCAAGTTCATCAAAGGATTCCGAGCTTTCACCACTGGGCTGGGCGGCTCTCTTTCTTCTGGTGGTAGGCTGGTACCTCCCACAAACAAGGGCATGGGCATGGACTGTCGGAACGCTTGGATTGGTCGCTGAATTTATCAAGCTGTTTGGCTGAGTATTGGTCCCAATCGTGCAGCTAAGGTTACTTTCGTTCGGGCAATATACAAAATCACAGGAGCATCAAACATGTCTTACACAACACCCGCTACCGGCGACACGCCGATGTACATCATTTACCTAATCGATAAGTCCGAGTCCATGGCCGTAGAATGTGGCCCAGAGATGACCCGCATGGCATTAGTGCCACGGGAATCGCATCTTAATTTTTCAGGAGTAGCTCGCGGTATTGCGTCTCCCTGGCTGCCCTCTTGCGCTTCCGTCGGACGCTCACGTTCTTGCTTTCGTCACGCTTCAATATGTTCAATGTCAAGTGGCGGATAATGGC
>CAIONQ010000054.1 GCA_903859705.1 uncultured Chthonomonas sp. | reverse complement strand
GACACAATCTGGAAGTACTTTCTTATTGGCAGTGTAGTTTACGGCGATCGGGAGCTTGTGGAAGAACTTATGCCAGATCTATTGGCGATAGCCTCAACGGTTCCACTCGACGCTGATGAGGAGTACCTGCAGGACACAGTAGTGAGATTACTTGAGGCACATAACAACTTTGACTCTTAGTAGTGAGATTCCCCCTACATCACCGGTGGCTGGGTTAGGCCGCTTCGCTTAGCGAGGGAAGCGAGGAGAGTTAGGCCGCTTCGTGAAGCGAGGATGCCTTGCGACCTCATGCATTCAGCGCTGAAAGTGCGTTATACGATAGCGAAGGGCGATAGCCCTGGTAATATCGGGCACAAACCTGCCCCCTGTTGTTGCCGCGCCGTTGGCGCGGCAACAGGAGGGGGATTGATTTTTTGAACATCTCATTTCCCAGCCCTATCGGGCTTCGCTATCGTATACCGCCCCGTTGGGGCTGAAATGCGCGCCTACCGGCGCGGAGTTGGGTATTAAAGATTGGGGATTGGTGCCAAGTGCGCCTGCGGCAATTCGTTGCACGCTTCTCATGCTGGGCGCGAGCCCGGAACCCGGCGGTTGGGCCGACGCCGATTCTGGCCTGATGCTGCTCGGGCACCGATACTACGATGCGAGTATAGGCAGGTTAATCTCCAGAGATCCAATCTACGCTGGAGACTTCCCCCTACCGCTCTTCCCTCGCTTCTCTCGGCGCGGCAGTGAACCCGGTACGCCTACTGTGAGCCCTATCGGGCTTCGCTATCCTATGTCGCGCTTTCAGCACTGAAATGCGCGCCTTCGGATGGGGGGCGGGTGTGGGCCGATAGGTTTTTTTATTAGCGGCACGCAAAGACGCGGAGCCGCAAAGATTCTAACGAGAGGTTGTTGCCTTCGGAGTGAGGCGTGCAGAGGTGGTAGGTTGTGGAAGCATAGGTGCACGCAAAGCCGCTTACGCAGAGACTTGTTGAGAGGATGCTGAGAGTAAACACCACAAAGCATCACCGAGTAGCCCATCTCAGTTCAACTCGAAGCAGCCAAATTGAGATCGCACCTGCAGTGCTCGGGTTCATATTGGCAACGTATGTTGGCCTTGCGCCCCAGGCTACCTTATGCCGGCCCTTCAGGCCTAAGTGCACGCAATCGGCCCTTCAGCCACGGCGAAACCCAGTTCCCCGACCCGCGCCAAGGGCGCATCCAATGTAGGATTCAAAGGCAGCTGCATTGAATGTCTCTGCCATGATAAAACACCCTACCATTTTCCTGTCCGCGTTTATTTGCACGTTTGCGTTGGTGCCCGGTGTTCGAAGTGTGGCTCAATCCGCACCAGATGCCTCTAAGGATTGGGTGGTTACAGCTGCCGAGATCCCCATGCGTGATGGCACTAAGCTGCATACCCTGATTGCTGCGCCGAAACTGCCCTCCGGTTCGATGCCCTTTATAATGCAGCGTACGCCTTACGGAACTCCAGAAGAGCTCATGAAATCGCTTCCACCGGGCGCCAGTGCCTCTCTGGCTCAACAGGGTTATATCCGAGTGTGGCAGGATATCCGCGGCAAGTTTAAGTCCGAAGGCACGTTCGTTATGCTTCGGCAGCCCCATGCCGAAAAGGACATCCGCGGCATCGATGAAAGCACCGATACCTATGACACCATCGATTGGCTCGTCAAACATGTGCCCGGTAACAATGGCCGTGTAGGTATAGCCGGTGTCTCCTACGATGGCTGGCTCGCTGCAATGGCGCTCATCCATCCGCATCCCGCGCTGAAGGCGGCCTCTCCACAGGCACCTGTTGCAGATATGTTCTTCGGTGACGATTTTCACCACAACGGTGCGTTCCGCCTGAGCTATGGTTTTGAATATGTGTGGATGCTCGAATCTGGCAAAGAGCTGAACACCACCTGGCCCATCGACTTGCCAGATGCCTACAACTGGTATCTGCGCATGGGGCCTCTTTCAAACGCTAATGCGAACTACCTGCACGGCAAATATCCCAGCTGGAACGACTTTGTTGCCCATCCGAACTACGATGCGTTCTGGCAGAAACAGGCGATAGCTCCTTACTTAAAGTCGCCGCTTACCGTACCAACCCTGGTGGTTGGAGGATGGTACGATCAAGAAGACTTTTATGGCCCTCAGCGCATCTACGCTGAGCTGGCTCAGCACGATCCCTACCATAATGCCTATCTCGTTCTTGGCCCCTGGAACCATGGTGGCTGGGAAGGCGGCCCGGGGCAGAAGCTCGGCCCAATCGATTTTGGAAGTGCCACCGGTAACTACTATCGAGAGAAAATTCTTATGCCATGGTTCGATAGCAGGCTGAAAACCACCGGTAAGACAGACAGCAGCTTCGCTCATGTGTGGACTTTTGAGACCGGAAGCGGGAAGTGGATTACCGGCGACAGCTGGCCACCAAAGGCAACGGTAAAGCGCAACCTTTACTTAAATTCAGGACAGAGCGCATCGTTCGAACGCCCGAAGGCCACAGATGCTGCCGGCGTCGAGACGTATGTTTCCGATCCCGCTCATCCCGCGCCGTACCGCAAAAGGCCGATCCTTCCCACGTATGGTGATGGATCCACCTGGTACACATGGCTGACAGATGATCAGAGAGATCTTCAGATGCGGGCAGACGTGCTTACCTGGAAAACCGCTCCATTAAGTAGCGATATCACGATTGCAGGGGATGTTCTGGCAGACTTGTTTGCGGCGACAACAGGCACGGATAGCGACTGGGTGATCAAGCTGCTCGACATCTATCCAGATGAGTATCCGGCTGAGCCTACACTTTCCGGATATCAGCTAATTATCTCTGATGAGGCTTTTCGTGGCCGCTTCCGCAAGAGCTTTGAACGGCCAGAGCCAATACCGAGCAACCACGTTGAGGAGTACCGCATAGACCTTCATACGGCAGACCATGTGTTCCTCAAGGGCCACCGAATAGGAGTGCAGATCCAGAGCACCTGGTTCCCACTTATCGACCATAATCCCCAGAAATTTGTGCCGAATATCTTCGAGGCAAAGGCAGAAGATTTCCAGATCGCAACGCAGAGCATCTATCGATCCAGACGGCATCCCACACATCTTGTGCTGCCTGTACGTGAGGCATCGGCGAATAAACAACGTCATCCGTGACCGAGGGCAGGTACGGGGTACCTGCCTGCGGCTCCAGTACCCCAACAACGGGGTAAATGAGCTCTTCCGTCATTGTCACAATTGTCACGGCACTGACGCGTAGCCCTGAAGGGGAGTGCTAAGTTAACCCGGGTATCTCAACCAACTGATCCCCGTCGTCCCAAACAGTAACCTGCCAACTCAGCACCCCTGCTCATCAGACAGGGGGCATTTCACTGTTCCCACGTTCCGTTATTTCGCAGGTACCCCGTACACCTCAACTTCGGTGTATCGGTTCAATGGATCCCGATAAGTGCTGCCCTTGCTGTACAGGCGCACGTAGCGGGCTTTTGTGTTTTTAGCGTCAACGAGCTTGCCTTCAGAGCTCTCGAAGTACTCTCTATCTTTGCCAATTCCAAGCCCGGCAGCGTTATCCTGATCGTTGTTGAACAGAGTAATAACCCCATCCAGAAACAGGGGATCGTTTGATACCTGAACCACCACACTGTGAAAAACCACTGGTTCGGAGTGGTAGTGCCATACGGCAATGTACGATAGGTTGGCAGCAGCACCAAGATCTATCTGCACCCACTGCAGCTTAGTTTTCATCTCAACCACCGATTCTTCGGTGGCCTCTTTGTTGCCATCCACAATCTTATCCAGCGGGCCAGCAACGGGTGGTGTGCTGCTGGATACCTTCTTGTGCAAGGCAAGGTTCGTGGTTCCTTTAGGAACCAGTGGCACGGCCCTCGGCTTGTTGGCGGGTTTTTCTATGCGAGCCAGCTGGGCAGGCGTCAGATCTGGATGGGTGCCAGCAAACACGGCCCGTGGCAGCTTGAGCGGCAGGGGAACCTGATCTGATGGCTGCTGTGCAAAGGCAGGGCCAGCAAGCAGGGCAATGCCCAGGGATGTGAAAGCCGCCAGTGGCAGCTGGAGAGGTTTTAAATTCACGTGCACTTTTCTCATAGTTGATTTATTGTCACTTGCCAATTATCTGGCCTTGTTTGCCGAAGGCACCGAGTATTTGAGCCCGGCAGGAGTGTTGCCATCCGCGCCGATAAGCCGGGCGCACGCGCCCCAGCCCATTACATTTTGAGTAACCTTCAGCATGAGTGTGTTCCAACCCTGTTTCAGGTGGATCTGCACCTTTTCTTCACCGGGGGCGGCGGCGCGGGCGGTGTTGTCGGTTAGGACCAGCGCACCGTTCACCCAGGCCTTAATCCCATCGTCGCTGCCCAGGTCCAGCGTCACATCCAGGTCGGCCGGGGCATTCACTGCGGTTTGCATGTAAGCAACCTTCTGTTCTCCTGGATACACTGCCAGTATATCCATAAGCCATGGCTGCTCTGCATTGGTTATAGGCGTCATCAGGCGCCAGTTGCCAGCTGCACTCCCGGCTGTTTCGGGCGGAAATACCACATCGAATAGCGTTTTGTAATCGGCGCCATCGCGTGTGTATTGTGCCGAAAGCTCCCAGGCCGTTATAAACCCGGCCGCCTTTGCGGGGGCTGCCAGTGCCGCTGAAGCTGCCGCCTTTACGGCATCATCTGAACTGCTCGAAGCGATGGGGCCAAGGATGGCCGCCGTCTCATCCGGGAATGCGGATGCTGTGGTACGGCCAATCTCTACTGCCGCGCTCTCAGCCTCGGATTGTACTCCATCCTGCTTCAGATATCCTGAAACAAACCGCAAGGCATCGATTGAGTGAACTTTGGCTATTGCGGATAGTATCTGCCGCTTATCCTCTGGGCGAGTTACCTCGGGTGCGATGCTGTTCAGCAATGCCAGGGTTTTCTCAGGAGCACGCTGCTCATTGGCCGCTATCATCTTCAGGTATCCACGCAGGCCAATCGCTTTGGTTCTGGGGGTTAGTCCAGATTTTGCCGCTTTCAGCAGCAGCTCCAGCGGCTCTTCCGTGGGCCATTCGGATAGCAGTGCAAGCGCCCCTTCTCGTACTTCAATAGTTGGGGAGGAGTACGCCTTCTTCAGGGCCATCAGCGCCCTTAGCCCACCCACCTGGTTAAGTACTGTAAGCAGGGTCAGCTTGTCTGCCGGTTGTTTTGCAGCGTCCAAAGCCGTTAACAGGGGTCCGGTGCGCTCAGCTTCTGTGGTTCCTCTGCGCGCAATCTCTACACAGGCTTCTATGGCATTATCCCGAGCATCGGCCGGTAGTGTGAGGGCATGTGCCAGTACGGTGGGCAGCAGCGATGCCGGGCCAGAATCGCGCAAAGCAGCGTAGCATGCGGCCCGCAGCTTTTCATCTTTAGTGCCGAGCAGGCTGGAGATATCGCCAAAGGCAGAAACTGCGCGGCGGCGAGCCAGCAAACCTGCAGAAATCTGCCGAATAGCTCCGGGTGTTGACCCGTTGAGCAGAGCAGCTCTCAACCCTGCATCTACTTCTGCACCACGCAAACGGCAGATGCTATCCTGTGCTGCCAATTTCTCTGCCGCAGATCCAGAAGCTGCCGATTTAAGTAAAACTGGCAGCGCACTGGGTGTGCTGATCTTCCCAAGTGCTTCAATGGCTGCAAGCTTAACTTCACCGGTGCCATTTGATGCCAGCCCTCTAATGCCTGGCCAATCGGCACGCTCTCCTTGATCCTCCAGGGCTTTTAGAACAATGGTTTGCGTATGCGGTGTGAGTGCCGGCAGTGCCGCGCCTACCTGAGAGCGCAAGGTGGGATTGCTGCTGGTTCTCAGAATATCGGCCGCCATAGATTGCCGTGGGGTACCGTTCTCTTTCAGTGCAGCAAGCACCAACGATGCCGAGCCTGAAGGGTTGGATGCCGCCCTGCCGCGTAATGCCGCGGCGCGCAGCATGGGCAGGCCAGAGGCATCGCAAATGGAATAGAGCTGGGCGGCATCTGCGCTGTTGCCAGCTGCGGCCAGCCTGCCAGCCCTAAGGATAAGGGCAGCTCCAAGGCCAGGTTTTCGCTTTTCATCAGAGGCCTTAAACGCAGCCACAAGTACCTCATGAGCGGATGGGCCGGATATGCGCGCCAGGGAGGCAGCCGCACTGGATGCGCGCTCCAGATTGGCACCCATCATAAAGTAAGTGAGCGTAGCAGCTGCCCGCGCATCGTTCCGTTCGGCAAGGAGCTTCACAAGGTAGAACTGCGAATCTGTTGGCAAAGTGGGCAGGGCTGCTATCACGGCATCATTTACTGCCTTACCCGGGATGTTAGCCAAAACTCCCACTGCATACTGTGCCAGAGCCGGGTCTTTTGCTGCGGCAACAAGCGTTTTTACCTCTGTGGGCCCGGCAACAAATACCAGCTGCCTGCAGGCGAACTCTTTCGCATCAAACGTCGCATCAGATGCCACAACGGAAGCCAGCAGGGCCGCCACATGAGCCTTTGCGCTGCCCCCCGTACGCCTTGCCGAAGCCGTTTCCAGGCCAATGCGATCTACAAGTGAGCCATCTTTCTGGAAAACGAAACTCTTGAGTTGTGGGATATCGGCATCTGGAGTTTGTGCGCCAGCAGCGCATGTTATGGCCGCAAGGCCAGCCGTTAGTCCAGCAGCGATGCTGTATCTATAATGTCTTTTCATTCGGTTATCGATCCATCGCCAGGGGTCGCAAAGCTACGGCCCGGCCAGCGTTCTACAGGTGCCAGGGAGACCGCATACTGCGGGCGAACAGCCGATCCGCATCCGGATCGTTCACAAAAGTTTCGGTATCCGGGTTCCAATGCACGGGGCGTCCCAGCTCATAGGCTATGTTGCCGAGGTGCGATATGGTGATGGAACGTGCCGAAATGGCAATATCCGCTCCCGGTCGGCTGCGCGTTCTAATCGCGTTTAGCCAGTCGGTATGGTGGTTCTCTGCCGAATGCAGATGAATCTCGTTTGGCCCAATCTTCACCTGTTTCAGGTTTTCTGGCCAGGTTTTCAGGTCGTATCGCCAAACAGCAACCTTGCCCTTTGTACCAACAAAAAGCACGCCATTACCGTCCGGTGATTCCCGGGCGGTTCTGTCTGGATCGCGTGTGTAGGTAACCCCGTTCTTAAAGTGATATGTAAGTACTTTAACGTCTTTCCCGTTGGGCGGCACGATCAACGTTGGGCCGGATAACTGGTTACCGCTACCCCACTGTGCCATATCCCAGTGATGAGCGCCCCAGTTGGTCATCTCACCACCGCTGAAATCGCGATAGGCCATCCAGCCGCCCACCATGTCTGCATTGTAGGGCCGCCATGGGGCCGGGCCAAGCCACATATCATAATCCAGGTAAGACGGCACCGGCTGCGATGGCAAAGTGCACTGCTTGTACGTGGGGCCACCCGCAACACCAACCACAACCTCTTTTAGTTGGCCAATATAGCCATTCAGTACAAGTTCGCATGCAAAACGGAAGGAGTAGCTGCTTCGCTGCTGCGTTCCCTGCTGAAACACAATTCCATAATCGCGAACTGTTTGTCTTAAGGCCTGTGCCTCGGCAATGGTTACGCTCGTTGGCTTTTCGCAATAAATATCTTTGCCAGCCCGTGCCGCCGCCATTGATATGAGTGGGTGCCACCGTTCTCCGGTAGCGATCAACACTGCATCCACATCCTTGCGGGCAAGTAGATCTCGAAAGTCGTTGTAAACCGCGCAGTCAGAGTTTCCGTATCGATCATTTACCAGATGCCGTGCATTGTCTCTGCGGCCCTGGTTTACATCGCAAATGGCAACCACCTGCACATCATCGCGGCCCGTCATCCCGCCCTTCTGGGTCCATGGGCCGCCCACCACGTGCTGTGTGCCCTGGCCGCCAACGCCTATGTGGCCCAGAACAATCCTATTAGACGGAGCCGTATGGCCACCACGGCCAAGAGCGCGTGCGGGCACAACGGTTGGAAAACTGGCGGCACCAATCGCGGCTGCCGCGGCAGTCTTTATTAGCGATCGACGCGAAACTGGGTTGGAGAGCTTGCTTACAGCTGTCTCTTTCATGCGCTGTCCTATCTGGTGAGCACGAGCAAAGCCCGCATTCACTCATCTCGGTATCTGTACGCGATTAATTTGTTTGATGAAGCGCAATTATCCTTTGATTTATTCGATACACATGCAGTCGTGTCGCGCCCGCTGACGGGTGGCATGCTCGACTTTCGTTCCAATTGTGCATGCAATGGCACTCTGTTTTCTTTGTTAAGCATCATCGCGCTGGCAGCCACCTTTTTGCGTGGTTTGTGGAAACAACAGTTGTTATTCGGTTGGCGATTTCCGATGAAACAAAAAAGGGTGAATAATTCTGGAACATTTGAATATTTGCAACAGACTTCAATCGTGGTTACGCATTAAATTGGGACCGCACTTACCTTAAACGGGCAAGATTGTGAGTTCTATACTCGTCCACCTGTCGACGTAAACGGAAACAAAGCATTGCAGGATTACGAAGGCAATTGCTTCGTTCTGTTGTCTGGATATTTGCATGTTCTTGTCCTCCGGTGGCTTGATAAGTTTCAATCTGGCAATAACTTTCACTAACGCCTCCAGAGCATCCACTCTGAGGCACTCATGAGTAATTCGCACCGCCTGTTTCTTCTTATCCGCCAAATAGCGATGCAAGCTTTGGCGGATTACCCAGCAGTAAGAAGTTAACACCCATCAATGGTTTGGCGATGCCGCCAACTCCATTGTATCCGAGGAGGATCCCATGTCTGGTTCCTGGTCGCTGATTGCCAACCCTCCCGCCAATATCGATACCATGCTCTTGCTTACAGATGGATCGGTAATGGCTCATGAACTGGATACCCACAGCTGGCACCGGCTTGTGCCGGATAGCCACGGTCATTATGAAACTGGCTCCTGGCTGGCTGTGCCAGCTATGCCCGATAATCCAGCGCTCTCCGCTGGCATCGGTGGCCCTACTTATGCCCCACGCTTTTTTGGTTCGGCTGTACTGAAAGATGGCACCCTGTTTATTGCCGGTGGGGAGTACAACCACCTCGTTAGCTGCGATATGGCAGCTGCAACGCTTTTTGACCCGGTGGCAAATAGCTGGACAAACCTTACTACTCCGCCCGGCTGGGCACAGATGGGCGATGTACCGCTATGTGTAATGCCAGATGGACGCGTGTTGCTCGGTAATCTGAATAACAGCCAGACCACGTTTTTCGATCCCGTTACCAGAACCTATACCGCTGGCCCCAATAAGCTCGATTCCTGCTCTGAAGAGTCGTTTACACTTCTGCCAGATGGCACCGTGCTGGCGGTACAATGCACCACCATACCCGGTTCCGAAAAGTATGTGCCTGCAAGCAACAGCTGGGTAACAGCCGGGAACACACCTTCCACGTTGCCTCAGAGCTGCCCGGGTATTGTTGCGGAGATCGGCCCAACAGTAGTTCTTGCTTCCGGGCATGCACTCACCATTGGTGCCACCGGCAACACAGCCATCTACGCGTCGTCTCCCGCACCAGCTTCGCCGGGCACCTGGAGCGCTGGCCCTACGCTGAAAGATGGCTCCGGGCACACCCTGTTTCCTATTGATGCACCTGCAGCGCTGCTTCCCAATGGCAAAGTGCTGATAGCTGCAAGCCCGTCGCCACCCTGCTCGTTCCCTGGCCCAACCGAGTTCCTTGAGTACGATCCGGCAACAAACCTTGCGACGTTAATCGCATCGCCATCTAACGCATCCGGGCCATGCTTTACGGGCAGAATGCTTATGCTGCCAACGGGGCAGGTGCTATTCTCCAGCCATAGCAATAGAATAGCTATCTACACCCCGGATGGTGCGCCTAATGCCGCTTGGCGGCCTGTAATCACAGCGTTCCCGGCATCCGTACATGGTGGCGGTACCTACACCCTTAGTGGCCATCAGCTAAATGGGCTATCTCAATGCTGTTGCTATGGCGATGACGCCACGATGGCCACTAACTATCCCATTGTTCGGCTCACCAACACCGCTACCGGTGCGGTTATCTACTGCAGAACTGCAAACCACTCCACCATGGGCATTGCCACCGGTGCCGCAACAGTTAGCACGAGTGTAAGCATTCCTGCAAGTGCTCCCACTGGCAACTACTCTATGGTGGTAATCGCAAACGGTATCCCATCGGCGGCGCAAAGTGTAACCATTAGCCTCAAAAAGATCGAGATCAAAGAGATTAAGGAGATTAAGCTCGAAAAAATCGAGAAAGTCGAGAAGATTGAGAAGGTAGAAAAGATCGAAATCAAGGAGCACAAGGTAGAAAAGCACGAGATCAAAGAGCTCGAAAAAGTAATTGTGGAGAACAAGCTTAAAGATGCTGAGAACATTCAGAACCTTCAGCAGCAGTTATCCAATCCCGGCCCTACAATGCCTGCTTCTGATCCTGCGCTTACGGCCGCTCTTCAATCCCTTTCGGATAGGGTAGAGGCCTTATCTGCTCAGGTGCAGCAGCTACGCGCGCCAATCACACCAGAGGAGCGCCCCACAGTGGGAGAAACCCCGCTGCTCCACTCTTCAACTCCTACAGCAGAGAAGGAAGCAGAGTAGCAGTGATCCTGATACTCGGCAGCGAGCGCGATCCCGAAGCGCTCGCTGCCAGATCATTTCTTGGCCCTTCCGGGGCCATGCTCCTCTCCGTGAGAGACCTCTCTTGCCCTGGCTGGAAGCTGAATACTTCCGCTCCCGGCCAGGGATCCTTTGTTGCCGAAGGCAGCCTGTGCCAGATTTCGGCAATCTCTGGCGTGCTTGTACGCCGCTTTGCGGTGTACCCACAAGAGCTCTCTCACATAATGGAGGAAGACAGGGAATACGTTGCTGCAGAGCTCACTGCTCTGCTTATGTGGTGGCTTGCCACTCTGCCCGTTCCGGTTGTAAATGGGCCCGGCGAAGGCAGCCTCTGCGGGCCGGGCTGGCGCCAGGAGAAATGGCGCTGCACTGCTGCGGCACTGGGGATACCTGCTATCGAACGCATCCGTTGCTCTACCAAACTGCAACCAATCGATACCATGCACGTGAACGAAGTACTCGTTCTCAATGGCACAGTAATCAAATATCCGTCTCCGAAGGCTGCCGAATCTGCGCTCCGCCTGGCAGATGCTGCTGGCTGTAAGCTGCTTCAGGCAGCCTTCAACAGCGAGGGCGAATTTGTATTCGCCAATGCCATGCCCGCGCCATGCGAAGAACTGCTGCGTCCGCTTGATGGTATGTGCAAGGGAAGTAACCAATGATTGTTCTGTGGGGCATCAAGCAGGATGGGCCCTTAAAAGCGGTGTACAGAGAACTTTCTGACCGTGCTGCCGAAACAATCTGGCTCGATCAGTTTGAGTTCCGTCAGCATGAAATCGAGTTCTCAGAAACCAACCCAACAGTAGGGTACCTTACAACTCACTCTGGCCGAATAGAGCTGAGCCAGGTTTCGGCCTTCTATATGCGGCCCTACGACTCTCGGCGAATCTTAAAAGCAGCGAAAGCAGATGATCCAGAAACCGAGCTGAAATTACAATTATTTGATGATGCAGTGCTTACGTGGGCGGACCTTACCCCTGCGCTCGCAATTAACCGTCCGTCCGCAATGCACTCCAATAGTTCAAAACCATACCAGAGCTCGCTAATTGAGGCAGCGGGATTCGATACGCCAGAAACTTTGCTTACATCCGACGCTGCAGAGGCAATAAACTTCCTTGCTAAACACCCGGAGTGCATCTACAAATCAATAGGTGGCACAAGAAGCAAGGTTGCCATGATCGATCACAATGTGATAAACAGGCTCAAAAACTGTGCATGTCCGCTGCAGATGCAGGAGTATGTCGCCGGGACAGATGTGCGCGTTCATGTGATACTTGGCACGGAGCGCGTGTTTGCATGTTCGATAACCAGCCGTGCTGCAGACTACCGCTATCCCAATTCCGATTCCGAAAGCCCCTGTATTGAGCCCATTGACCTACCTCATGAGATTGCCCACAAGTGCATTTCACTCTCTCGTGAGCTCGGTCTTGCATTTTCTGGTATCGATTTGCGCCGTTCACCAACCGGCGACCGCTGGGTATGCTTTGAGGTAAACCCATCTCCAGGGTACACCTACTACGAACAGTCTGCCGGCCTCCCAATTACAGAAGCCCTTTGCGATCTGCTGATATCCGGAAATACCCCGGTAGGTTTATAGGGCTGCCAGGGATTTTGCAACCAACGGCCTTTTAGGCAAGCAAACGTCTATTGTTCAACGATTTACTTCTACCGTATGAGCAACTTCCTCTCTAGGTTGATGTGCCGGGTAATCGGTGGGGGCGGCCCTCAGCAAAGTGGTGTCGTTACTGGTTTCCGTACATCCGCGTAGCAATTGCATTGGATCAGCCTGGTTGCCTGCTGGCCGCAGCATCTCCGCTCCCTGGCTTAATGCGTTGACGCGGATTCTGACTGCACTATATATATCGGATGTAGCTACCGCCACCTTTTGGGCATGCTGGTTCGATGTTGAGCCAATGCAGATAACCTTG
This sequence comes from uncultured Chthonomonas sp., assembly GCA_903859705.1. GTDB lineage: Bacteria > Armatimonadota > Chthonomonadetes > Chthonomonadales > Chthonomonadaceae > CAIXIX01. The sequence continues at coordinate 27,474 of CAIONQ010000054.1, read as the reverse complement.
TTCCATTTGCTGGCACGTATGTCGCCGTGCTTACTGCTGCCGTAGAATTGCTGTAAGGTTTGTGATACTTCTTCCGGCATAGCAGAACTGCTTGAGTGGGTGCACTGCTGTTTAGGCTTCCGGTGAAAGCGACATTCAACCGCGCGCAAACACCTGTCTATAAATCGACCGTCTATGGGTGAAGATAAGTCGAAGTTTTCATGATTTTTAAGGCGGTAATAGAATGTGCCCATATAGGCCGCGAGCGCTAATCCACCAATACCCTGGAGTGGCGAACTACGGATCATTGCAGCACCGCCTGTAGCGAATAATACCGCTCCGGTCAGGAAAAATCCATTAATAAACCGCTCACTTAGCACGGCAACTTTCTCCGTACGCACAACAAACAGTAAAAGCAAACGCAACACATGCACCGAGTATACCTGCCATCCACGCACAGGAGTACCACTTTTGCCAGGCGGCAGGAATGACAAACCGCGCAGGTGAACCTTTTGGATAATAGAAGGGGATACAGCATGCGTGATCAATACAGGCCAGCATTTGATCTTAAGGAGCGCTCGGATCGTGCCGTGCGGGAAGCTGGATTTCTTGTGAATTTCTCCGCCGAAGCAATAGAGCAAACCTCGCACTCTTCCATGCCACAATCTGCCAGAGAGTTGCCCTTTAGGGACCTGCGCACCCTCCTCTGGTCTTCAATCGATAATCAGAGCTCTCTGGATTTGGATCAGATTGAAGTGGCAGAGCAGCTCCCCGGAGATGTTATTCGGATCTATGTTGGCATTGCGGATGTGGATTGCCTTACGCCAGCTGGCAGCCCGGTAGATCTCCATGCCGCCCACAACCGTTGCTCTGTGTATACCGGCGCGGACATCTATCCCATGCTCCCAGAGGCATTTTCTACAGATCAAACATCGCTAAAACCGGCGGCAGATCGCCCGGCTATCGTTGTTTCGATGGACGTTCAGCCATCTGGCGATGTAGCCGGCGTGGAACTGTTTGTGGCCCTTACACACAACCATGCAAAGCTCTCTTATGAAGAAGTGGGCAGTTGGTTGGAAGGCGATGGGTCATTGCCCGATGCTGCCGTGGCGGTGCCCGGCATAGAGCAACAGCTCCGGATGCAGGCAGAGGCTGCTGAACGCCTGCGTATGAAGCGTTGCGAAAACGGCGCTCTCGATTTTGAAACGGTTGAAGCGCAGCCGGTTGTTGAAAACGGCCAGGTGGTCTCGCTTCATGTGCCACACAAAAATCGAGCACGATCTCTCATCGAAAACCTGATGGTTACAGCCAACAGCAGCATCGCTGCCTATTTAGAACAACGTGGAATTCCGTCACTTCAGCGCGTAGTACGGTCGCCAGAGCGCTGGAACCGAATAGTCTCACTGGCAGAACGCTACAATTGGACCCTGCCAGCTGAGCCCGATCCTGTAGCACTATCCCGGTTTCTTACCGCGCGCCGTCAACAGGATCCAGATCGATTTCCAGATCTGTCGCTATCCATCGTTAAACTGCTTGGCCCGGGCGAATATGATGTAGTTAGTTCGCCCTCCGAACACGTCGGGCACTTTGGCCTTGCCGTTCAGAGCTACACACACTCCACTGCACCCAACCGCCGATATGCCGATCTGGTTATCCAGCGGCTAATTAAAGCGGCTCTCGCGCAAACGTCTTCTCCATATACACCAGAAGAACTGCAGCAGATTGGCCATAGCTGTACAGAGCGTGAAAACGCGGCCCGCAAAGTAGAGCGCTTTGTTAGAAAAGCAAGTGCAGCTTTGCTGATGCAGCGGCATCTGGGTGATGTGTTTGAGGCAATTGTAACCGGTGCCTCGCCCAAGGGCACCTATGTTCGCCTACTTTCGCCGCCCGTTGAAGGGCGCGTTACTTGCGGCGTGCCCGGGCTGGATGTTGGCGACCGGGCACGTGTGCGCCTGTTAACCGCAGACCCCGAGAGGGGACATATAGATTTCGAGTGCCTGGCTGAGTTAAGCCATGGCCCGATGGGTGATCGAAGAAACTAACAGCACGGGCAATTTCCCGAGTGCTGCCAATAACCACGCCTCCCAGAGTGGAGGCAGCCAATATCTCGAGTCGGAAATAGAGGACAACGCATGGCACTTAAGTACTTGAAGGATCTGTGGGTGGATGCCGAAACCGAAGGACTGGATGAGCCAGAGCTCCTGCGCTACCGATCAAACTTGCTCGGGCGAGACCTGCGCCTCACCAATTTCGGAGGCGGCAACACTTCGGCCAAGCTGCCGACTGTAGATCCTGTTACTGGCAACACGGTAGAGGTTTTATGGGTTAAGGGCTCCGGCGGCGATCTTGGCACCATCAAGCGAGATGGATTTTCTACCCTGTTTATGGATAGCCTCAACGCCCTTAAGAAACAGTATCGCGGCGTTGAGTTTGAAGATGAGATGGTGGATCGCTACCCACTTTGCACCTTTGGTGCCAACCCACGCGCAACATCTATCGATACACCGTTGCATGGCTTTTTGCCCTTCCCGCATGTCGATCATCTGCATCCCGATTGGGCCATCGCCCTGGCAGCCTGTGCTAATGGGCCAGAACAGCTCAAAAGGCTGGAAGCAGAAACTGGGATAAAACTGGCATGGCTCCCCTGGAAGCGCCCTGGTTTTGAACTTGGCCTCTGGCTGGAAAACTGTGTAGCAGCAAACCCGGATCTGGATGGAATAATTCTGGGCTCCCATGGCCTATTCACCTGGGGACAAACCGGCAGAGAGAGCTACCTGAAAACGGTTGAAGTGGTGGATACCATCGGCCAATATGTTATCAGCCGCGTTGAGGCCGCTGGCGATTCCCTGTTTGGGGGCCAGATAACGGCAGCTCGGCCAGATGCTGGCGAACTCGCGGCGGACGTTATACCGGCCCTACGCGGCCTGGTCGGCAGCTTTATTGGCCACTTCGATGCCTCGGCAGATGTGCTGCGCTTCATCAACAGCGCCCGCGCAAAGGCACTGGCATGGCAGGGCACCAGCTGCCCAGATCACTTTGTACGCACCAAGGTACGCCCACTCTTTGTTGAATGGGATCCCGTAAGCGGCACTGCAGAGGATCTCATAGCTGCGGCAGAGGCTGGCATGGTTACCTACCGCGCCGAATATGCCGCCTATTATGAGGAGAATAAAAAGCCAGATTCCCCGGCAATGCGCACGCCAACACCCACCGTAATCCTGGTTCCCGGTGTGGGAATGTTCAGCTTCGGAAAAAACAAGCCAGAGGCACGCCGCACAGGCGAGTTCTATATCAATGCCATCCATGTTATGGAGGGCGCTACCGCCCTCAACGATCTCCCCGCACAGGAGGGTATACCCGCCGACCGTGTGGTGGATAACTATGTGGCACTCCCGCTCTCTGAGGCATTTGGTATTGAATACTGGCTGTTGGAAGAGGCAAAACTGCAGCGCATGCCGCCGGAAAAAGAGCTGAGCCGCAAGGTGGCTGTGGTGGTTGGTGCCAGCCCGGGCATTGGCATTGCGGTGGCAGAGAAGTTTGCTAAAGAGGGTGCTCACCTGGTACTTGCAGATATCAATCTGGAGCTGGCGAAAACTGCGGCCGAACATGTAAACAAGAAGTTCGGTGGGGAAACAGCCGTATCCGCCCAGGTAGATTGTACCAACCGCGATTCGGTAAGGCAGTTAATGCGTTCTGCTTCTCTGGCTTATGGTGGGGTAGATCTGCTGGTGAGCGTTGCTGCGGTGTTCTTCCCTCCGGATGCCACCGGGCGAATTACAGAAGACCAGTGGCGCAAAACGTTCGACGTCAACCTGCTTGGTTCCATGCTGGCCGCCGATGAAGCCAACAGGATCATCGCTGCACAGAAGAGCGAAGGCAGTATTGTGCTGATAAGCAGCGCCAACGGCGTGGTTGCAAAAAAGGGCAGTTGGGCTTACGATACCAGCAAATCTGCCCTCAACCACCTTGTTCGTGAGCTTGCCGTAGAGTTCGCCCCCTTGGTGCGGGTTAATGGCGTTGCGCCCGCCAGCGTTGTGGAGGGCTCTTTGCAGTTCCCACGAGATAGGGTGCTCTCTTCTCTGGCCAAGTACGGAATTGCCTATGATGAGGGTGAAAGCACCGAGGCCCTGAGAGATAGGCTTTCGGCATACTACTCTAAGCGAACACTTCTGCACAAAAAAGTAACGCCAGCTGGCGTGGCAGAGGCTGCCTTCCTGCTGGCGTCTTCCAGGTTATCTCTAACAACGGGGCAGATGCTGCCCGTGGATGCCGGACTTACCGAAGCCTTCTTGCGCTAAGGCAGCCAGGTAAACCCAAGAGAAACCGTGAAATCAGGGCTGGCATTTATCAGCCCTGGTGCATGGTAATTGTAAATATGGCCGCCCTCACTAAAGGATGCAAATCCGGAGTGATGGCGGTCAAATTTTCGTCGGTACCCAAATGTAGCCGTCACATTGGATCGGTCTGCAAAGTCATTACCGGTGGTAACAAACTGCCCGTTACCATCCACCTGAAGAATGTAACTATCGCGGCTGTTAGGTCGATACTCAATTCCGGCCAGCGTTTGCACCGTTGTGGGGCGTGTGCCAAGCGCTATGTTAGATTTGCCGAGCGCAACCCAGCCTATGTTGCCAAATACGGATAGCTCTCGGCCCAGGCGCAACCGACCGTCTATCGATACCCCGCCATCCAGGTGCCCGCTACCCAGTAGCTGGCTTGTTGGGCCGGTAGGCAGTTTAAGGCCAATCCTAACAGCAAGAGCGCCTTTGCTGGATGTGTGGGTAAGCTGTTTCTTTAATGTAAGTAGCGTTTCTCCAAACCCGAACCCATTGCCAGAGTTTATCAATACCTTGCCGGATGCATCGATAACTGTGAGCTGAGAGCGGTACTCCGGGTAACTGCCCCGCCCTGCTGGCACATCCAGCGAATTGGCGGGCAGAGCTACCATATGGTGGTATGCATCGATAATCGCATCCATAAACCCGGCGCTGCGCCATACAATTGGCACATACATCCCGAATTCGGTGTTGCCAGGCAGCCCATGGCGCCACGAAAACCGCAGCCGCTCGTACTCGTTGTCTTCTATCACGGTAGAAGCACCACCTGGAGCCGGTATCTGCATGTTGTTGATCATATCCAGCTGCAGATCATATCGGTTTGTGTTTCGTTTCAGCACATCTGGTAACTCTGGCACAAACTGCAGAAACAGCAGGTTTAGTGGTCGCCCATCCCGCATGGGTATGGGGCCGTGGCTCTGCTGCTCCTGTTCAGCTGGCTGTTCCTTCGTTTGCGCTGCAGCGGGCTTGAGTGTGCCTGCTGCCAGGGCAACAGAAACAGCCGTAATCAGGCAGGCAGGTAAACGCAATCGGTTGTAGGAGTAACGTATCATGGGCTCAGTTCTCACAGTTCTCAGTAACTAACTGGCGGCCTAAAAGTTAAACCGCTTCCCAACAATCATCTTTACAAGCATGTTATCCGTGCTATGGGTTAGCCCAAGTGCTACCCCAAAGTTAAACTCCCACTCCTGCCCGAGGTTGAGATCGACAGATGGGCAGATCTGGTGCTGCTGGTCGGCCAGCCTATCCCACTGCAGAAATGGGCCCGTAGAGCCATAGTACTCCAACCCGAGTGTTACCTTTGGGGTAACATCGTAGCTAATCTTTGCTGCCGGCGAGAAGGCAAGGCCCCGTGGTGCATTCAATCCTTTGAAGCTCTGCTCAAACGCCGGGTTAAATGCAACATACCATCTGCCAAGCTGCTTGTCTATGATAGGCCGTATCTCAAAAGTCCAGTCATCTGTAGAGAAATCGCGCCGCTGGTATCCAAACTCTGTGGATAGGCTGAATCCAACCGGCCACTTCGCACTCTCCGGCACACGCCAGCGTGGTCGAATGTGCGCCCCCACAAAGTCCCACCCCTGGTGCTTTTGAGCGCTTGTAAACAGGTAAAACCCAGTTTCAAAAGTATCCGAATATCCGTGCGTAATCTCCAGGGTTTCGTGCAGCTGATGCCTGGTTGGCAGCACACCTTCCTGTTTGGTGGTAGAACCATTGAAGGTGTAATTGCTGTGCATCTCCACCATAGTTTTTCCTGGCTTTACTGTTTCGCTGCCATAAACCTGTATTTCATAGTTCTCCTGTGCGTTGCATCTCGCCGATATTCCGGTAAGGCCAGCCAGCAGTGTAGCAGCTGTAAAAAGCGTAGTAAGGGCACGAAATCGTACGGTAGGCAGCTGAAATCGGTTGGGCATTGATATCATATCCTTGAAGCCATTCGGCATTGAACTTGGTGTGCACGGTACCTAAAGGTGCGGTTTCAAGTGATATTATGGAATACAATATGCCGTGATCATTCATCTGCCAATCTTAAATGCGTTTATTGAAGACACCTGTGTCATTGCGGTAATCGCCTACCTGATTGCACGTGGCCGAATACTGGCCATGATGTTTTCGTCTCATCTCACACGGGCCCAGCGAATCGCCCTCGGTGCTCTATTCGGCCTTGTTGGTATCTCGGAACTTGTGTTCCCCGGGGCACGCGCACCTTACGTGGTGCATACGCTGCTTGTATCGTTCTCAGCGCTCACCTCGGGCCTCTACGTTGGGGTATCGGCAGCTCTCGTAATTGCAGCAGGTTCGCTTGTGATTCGTGCGCCAATTGCGTCCTTGCCGCTGGCAGTGGTGCTGCTGTTGTCCGCCACTATCGGGGTGGTAACGCGCCGAACCTGGAAGCATCCAGGGTCACTGGTGCGTGCCGGGGCCACGGCGGTATTGTGTCAGGCAATGTTTGTGCTTGCAAGCCATCAGTTTCACATCTCATCCAGCAACCTTGCACCTGTTTCAACCGGCCTGTTTGCAGCGCTTGCCAATGGGTTGGGTGGAGTCCTACTGCAGCTAATATTCAACGAAGCGCAGATGCGTAACCAGAGCGAGTACAACAGAATAGCGGCCGAGCGCAGCCAGGCTATGGCCGCAGAGGCCCAGCTCATGTCGCTTCGGGCGCGTGTCCATCCGCACTTTCTGTTTAATGCACTAACTTCAATCGCCGCTCTGTGCACACTCGCTCCCGAAAAGGCCGAAAGGGCAGTAGTTCAGCTGAGCCTGTTGATGCGCAGGGCTCTTGCTGTTGGGCCAAGCAGTTTGCACCCACTGAGCGTGGAAATAGATCACGTACGAGCCTACCTGGAAATCGAACAACACAGGATGGGCGATCGACTTCATGTGGAATGGCAGATAGATTTAAATGCGCTTTCAGCATCGTGCCCACCATTTTGCGTACAAATGCTCGTAGAAAACGCTATCAATCATGGTATTGCGCCATCCATTAACGCTGGGTCTATCCAAATTAGGGTTGTGCAGCGTAATTCAAGAGTAGCTGTAGTTGTGATTGATAACGGGCTGGGCATCTCAAAAGATGCCCGGAGAACGGTGCTTACTGAGCGGAATGGGCAAGAGCATGGGTTGGTGCTCCTCAATCGCCAGCTCGAGCTGCAGTTTGGCCATCGCAGCCGACTGCACCTGTTTAGCAGTACGGGCAAAGGTACGCTGGTAGGGTTTCAGTTGCCTGTTCGTGCCTGGAAGTAGCTGGGACTTGCCTGTTGAAGGAGCTGATTGTGAGCCAGGATTTACAGCCAACTGTACTTATCGCCGATGATGAACCACTTGCTAGGGCGCATGTTGCACGCCTGCTGGCATCGCTGCCAGTACGAGTACTGGGAGAGGCTGCCAACGGCATTGAGGCTCTGGAGATGGCCGCTGAGCTCGAGCCGGATATTGTGCTGCTGGATATTCAGATGCCCGGCATCACGGGCATGAAACTAGCTTCAGCTCTTCTTAAAATGGCTAATCCCCCGTTAATAGTGTTCATCACGGGCTATTCGGATTATGCCGTGGATGCCTTCGAAGCCGGTGCAATTGATTACCTTTTAAAACCAATCACTGCCGAACGCCTTGCGATTGCACTGAATCGTGCAACAAAAACTATGCAAAAGGCCGAGCTCCGCAATGCATCTACAGAGGCAATCTACACGCATGCAAAGTCGGAACCTCTCATGCGCCTGCCTGTGCGCGAAGACTACTCCATCCACCTGTTGCGCCCAGAGGATATCCTCTTTATCGTCTCTCGAAACCGCAAAGTTGTTATCCGTACGGCGGATCGGGAGTACCGCACTACATACACCCTGGCCCAGTTAGAGGCAATCCTGCCCGACGATGTGTTTGTTCGGGTTCATGAGTCTGCTCTTATTAATCTAAATCATGCACTTGAAATAGTGCTGCTTGGCAACCACAGCTATGTAGTTCGAATGTCCGATTCCGCCCAGATACCGGTTGCAAGAACACGTTATGCTGATTTGCAGCAGCGCCTTGGCATCTCTGGCTGAGCAATTTGATCCATTTTCACTGTACACCCGTCCGGATTTTTGTACCATTGGTTGCCAGTTCGGTTGCCTGGGTTCATTCTTTGTTTCACAGCGTTTTGTAGCCGGTAGAATTGCTTTCGTTCACAAGTGATGTTCTCCCGGATTGCCTGGCACCGGTGCCCTTGTCGAAATACGCCGCTGCCAGGCACTTTTTTGTTCGCAACGCATCGATCAACAAAAGTGTTCTCTAACGGGAGGCAGCCTACAGCACACGTGAACACGTGTCGGTGAGGCTTACAAACTTGTTCGGCTCGGAGCAGCAAGCAATATGGCATCAACTTCCTCGCAATTCCGCAATCCGCTAAGTAAGCAGCTTGTCCCTGGCGCTGTGGTCGTTCTTGGACTTGTGATAACGGGGTATCTGCTTCTTCGTCCACATAAAAGCGCTTCACAGCCTGCAAGCGCTGGAGGCAAGTCGGATGCTGTATCCGTTTCAGAGCAGGGATCCAGGTTACTTGGCCTTGAAACCGAATCGGTTACTACCGTAGTCATGCCCGCCGAAATCCATGCTTCTGGCTTACTCAGCTACCCTGCAGATAGCGTGGTGCACATTAGCCCACGCCTTGCCGGCCGCGTTCGCCAGGTTACCGTGCATGTTGGCGACCACGTTGAAGCCGGGCAAACCGTTGCCGTGTTGGAAAGTGTGGATGCGGCCGGGGCGGTGAACACAACAAGGCAGGCAGAAAACCGGCTGCGCACGGCTAAGCTGGCGCTTAACAGGCAGGAGCGACTCTTCAACCTTGGCACCAGTGATGTCACTTCGGCGATGGCCGCAGTTGATCAAGCCAGAGCACGCGCCCAGTTTACTAAAGATGCACTTGCTCGCATTCGAGAGCAGGCACAGATTGGTGGGTTCACGCAGAAGCCTATGGAGGATGCAAAGTCTGCTCTCATTGCGACGAGGGCGGCAAGTGCTCAGGCGCAATCCGATCTGGCACAGGCAAAGCGAGATCGAGATCGCAAAGCCACCCTTGTAGATATTGGAGTTGGCTCCCGCAGCGATCTGGAAGCCGCTACAAATGTGCTAGAAAAGGCTCAGGCGGGCGCTGCGGCTGCTCGGGAAAGCGTTCAGGTTTCCGAACAGGCAGTAGAGCGCGAAAAGAAGGCGTTCTCTACGGGCCTTTATGCCAATCAGGCGGTTCGTTCGGCAGAAAGCGATAACGATCAGGCTGTGCTACAGTTGCAAGCGGCAGCGCGCGCGCTCAGTCTGGCAAAGGCACAGGTTCAGCGCGATCTGGAGCAGGCACGAAGCGATTATGAGAGCGCATTGCTGGACTTTAATAATTCAAGGCGCACACTTGCCCTGTATGGCACCCCTGCATCTGATGGAAGCCTCGAAGTGAAATCTCCCATATCTGGTGTGGTTACTGAGCGACTTGCAAACCCCGGGCAGGCGGTAGATCAATCGCAAATGACGCCCTGGCAGATGATGACCATTGTAAACACCAACAACATCTGGGTGGATGCAGATGTTTACGAGAAAGACCTGAGTAGAGTGCATGTGGGGCAACCCGCCGAATTGCGAGTAGCCGCATATCCAGATAAAGTTTTCCGTGGCAGTGTGCTTCGCATCGCACCCGCACTGGATTCTAAAAGCCATGCCGTTCACGTTCGCATGGAGATACCTAACCAGCAAAGCACTTTGAGAGATGGAATGTATGGCGAGGTGGTGATACATGCAGCGGCCTCAGCACCTGCAGTTATGGTGCCACTCTCGGCTCTGCAGCACGATGGCGATCGAACATTTGTCTATGTTTCATCTAAAGATGGCTACCTGCGCCGAACAATCCATGTATTGAAGGAGACGGATGGCAAGGGCGTTGTAGATAGTGGGCTTCTCCCGGGAGAACGCATTGTTACGCATGGGGCTATCTTCCTGAACGATTCTAACGGCGGAGGTTAACAACCATGATTAATCGGCTCGTTAACCTGGCGCTTACGCAGCGTGTCATCGTAATTCTTGTGGCAATTGTCATGCTTGCCTGGGGCGGTTTCAGCTTTACACAACTGCCAATTGAAGCCTATCCAGATGTTATGAACACCCAGGTTCAAGTTATTACGCAATGGCCCGGGCATGCCGCCGAAGAGGTGGAGAAGCTAATAACGGTTCCGCTGGAAACCAGCCTTAACGGTGTGCCGAGGGTATCCAGCCTGCGCAGCAGATCTCTTTTCGGGCTCTCTGTTGTTTATCTTGTGTTTGACGATGGTGTGGACGACTATTTTGCGCGCCAGCAGGTTGCAGAACGCATAGCTGCGGCAGACTTACCAACGGGTATTCAGCCAGCGCTTTCGCCACTCGCCTCTGCCACAGGCGAAATTTTTCGGTATACACTCGTTAGCCCAAAGCTCTCGCTTATGGAGCTTAAAACCCTTGAAGATTGGACCCTGGAGCGGGAGTTTAAGAGCATACCGGGTGTTGCCGATGTAAATAGCTTCGGTGGGCCAATCAAGCAGTATCAGGTTATGATCGATCCTGCCAAACTGCGGGCTTACGATGTTACCCTCAAAAATGTGACCGATGCTATCGGCGCGGCCAACGCGAACTCCGGCGGCAACAATATAGAACGGGGTGGGGAAGAGTACGTTATCCGTGGCGTAGGCCTGTTAAAGAATGTGGATGATATCGGCAATGTTGTGGTGATATCACGCACAGGCACGCCGCTCAAAGTGCATGATGTTGCCAGAGTAGAACTGGGTTGCCAGCCAAGAATGGGCAAAGTGGGCTGGCGGCTGGGGGGTTCTGGTGCAGAGAAGGACGTCGATGATGCTGTAGAAGGCATTATTCTGCTTCGGAGGGGCGAAAACCCGGATCCCGTGCTGGATGCTATCCATAGGAAGATCGCCGATCTCAACACGCGCCTTCCAGGCAGCACAAAAATCGTGCCGTTTATCGATAGAACTGATCTGGTACACACAACCACGCATACAGTAGAAAAGAACCTCGTAGAAGGCGTTCTTCTGGTTGTGGCCATCCTGTTTCTATTTCTTGGTAATGTGCGGGCGGCACTCATCGTTGCACTAACCATCCCATTTTCGCTTCTGTTCGCGTTCTCGTGTATGAACGCCATTCACCTGCCGGCCAACCTGCTTAGCCTCGGCGCAATCGACTTTGGTATCATCGTAAATGGTGCCGTCATCATGGTCGAAAACATCTATCGCAGATTGGCTTCGCGCGCTCCTGGCGAAACTACTATGCGGGCAGTAATGCACGCCACCTCCGAAGTTCAGAGCGAAATTGTTTTCACCACAGCAATCATCATACTGGCCTATCTGCCCCTCTTCACAATGCAAAGTGTCGAAAAGAAGATGTTCGCTCCTATGGCGTTTACTATCGGCTTCGCGCTGGTAGGTTCACTCATAATGGCCATACTCATCGCACCCGTGCTCTGCGTAATGTGGCTAAAGAAGGGCCTGCGGCAACATGAAACGCGTTTAGAACGCTCTGCTAATGCCGCCTATAAGCGTGTGCTCTGCTCAGCTCTCGCCAATCCGATCCCAACGCTGATGGCGGGTTTCGGGCTATTCCTGATATCCCAGATGGTTGCGCCTCGCCTTGGCACCGAGTTTTTGCCACACCTGGATGAAGGCAACCTCTGGATAAGAGCAACCATGCCGCTCACCATCTCCTCTTCCGAGGCGCAGAGAGTGGTGCCTGTTGTCCGAAATATCATCGCCAAATATCAGCCTGTAAGAATTGTGGTTTCTCAGCTTGGCAGGCCAGATGATGGCACCGATGCAACCGGCTTCTACAACTGCGAATTCCTTGCAGATCTGCGCTCTTATACGGAATGGAAGGGATACAAAACCAAGGATGAGTTGATACAGAAGATGAATGCCGAACTGGCAACCATCCCCGGTGTAAGCTTTAACTTCTCACAGAATATCGAAGATAACGTGGAGGAGGCCGTTACAGGCATCAAAGGGGAACTTGCTGTAAAGCTCTTTGGTGAAGATCTGGCCGTGCTGGAACAAAAGGCCGATGAAATTCAGAAAGTAATCGCCAGCATACCCGGTGTTGTAGATCTGGATACTTTCCGAGAAACCGGTGAACCGCAGGTACAGATCGTGGTGGATCGTGAAAAGATTGCCCGCTACGGCATCAATGTGCAGGATGTACAGGATGTAATTGAAACTGCGGTGGGCGGCAAAACCATTACACAACAGCTGGATGGCGAGAAGAAGTTTGCCGTGGTTGCGCGCTTCAACTCCGAAAGCCGCCGAGACATAGAGCAGATACGATCCATACCGGTTAGCACACCGGATAACCTGCGCATTCCGTTGGCACAGCTCGCAGATATCAAAACCGAGCGCGGCGCAGCATTTGTTTACAGAGAAGGCAATCAACGGTTTATTGCCATCAAGTTTGGCGTGAGGGGCCGAGACATTGGCGGAACAGTAAAAGAAGCCCAGCTAAAGGTAAAACAGCAAGTGGTACTGCCATCCGGCTACAACACGGTGTGGGGTGGGGAGTTCGAAAGCATGCAACGTGCATCTGCCCGCCTTATGCTCATAGTTCCTATAACGCTTGGTCTCATCTTCATGGTGCTTTTCCTGCTGTTCAACAGGCTCTCCCGCGCTGCCCTGGTTATGTTAAACGTGCCTCTTGCGCTCATTGGCGGCATCTTTGCACTCTACTTCACCGGTTTCCATCTCAGTGTAGCTGCGGCAGTGGGCTTTATTGCCCTGTTCGGTGTTGCAGTTCAAAATGGCGTTATTATGTTAAGCCAGTTTGATGTGCTGCGCAATGAGGGAGTGCCATTGATTGAGGCGGTAATTCAAGGGGCAGTTGCCCGGCTAAGACCGGTGCTGATGACGGCAATTCTCGCAAGCATTGGCCTCATTCCTGCAGCTATCTCTACAGGCATTGGCTCCGATACCCAAAAACCGCTTGCAATTGTTATCATAGGGGGCCTGGTTAGTGCAACCATCCTCACGCTGTTTGTATTGCCGGTACTGTACACCGTGTTCGGTGGTTCCGATCCTGAGCGTACAGATCAGTTGGCAGCCCGCTCAGGAGAAACTTGATAGCCGATTGATTTTGGCTATCAAGGGTATGAGTGCAGAAAAGTGCAACTGCTGGTATGCTGATGTGCATACCGGGATGAACCAGGCAAGCTAACTGAGGGAGACGAGATGCGATCCTACAAACAACGGCTTGCGGCCATGTCTGCGCTAACACTTGCGCTGCTGGTGGCAATTGTCCTTATATCGGGCGCACAACAGCTGGCTCCCATGGGGGACCCGCACGCCTCTGGAAAGATAGTTGTTCCACCCAATACCAGCGAAATAGCCTACTGCACGGGGTGCCATCAAAAAGGCTGCCCATTGCCGCACCCGGAAGCCGTAAAGCCCGCTTGGCCCGCAAACGGCAAAACTGTTATGGGTGTTGCCGGCGAAATCACCTGCGGAACATGTCATACCCGTGCGTTTAAACATCGAAGTGATGCATTTCTTGCCAGGGACCAAAAAGGCCTTTGCAACAATTGCCATTACGGAAATCATGCCCTCACAAACTCGCATACTGCAAATCAAAACTGTGAATACTGCCACATAAAACCACAGCAGCTATTGGCCAAGGCGCCGCCAACAGAGGCACATATCCTGAAGCCAGGTATGGATGAACAATGCTCTCGCTGCCACTACGATGGTCCTGTTACTCACCCGGTTGGAGTGCCGAACAAAAAAAAGAAAGCCGCCGACCTGCCTCTCTCGCCAGAGGGTAACATCACATGCGTTACCTGCCACATTGGCCACAAACAGCAGGATCGCTTTGGGATGATGCTTCGTAAAGATAACCGCCGGGGCGGACTGTGTAACAGCTGCCACGATGATCTGTAGAGAGTAGGGAGGTTCCAATTGTCGGATCCACAGCAGCCCGTTCGCAACCGTAGACGCTTCTTTAACCACCATATCAATCGTGGTGTAAAGCTTCGCCTGGTACTGGATGACATGGCATTTGCTCTCGCCGCCTCCCTTATCGCCATTGGCATATTGTATGTGCTTAGCAATAAAGAGATTGGCGATACCATGTACTCGGCTCACATATCCATCAAGCAAACCAGAGAGCTGCTTAACAGCGGTGTTAAAGTGGCGGGTGTCGTAACGTTTGTCGCAGTACTCATCTTCGGCTACTGGTCCATGATCGATGCTCACAGGATAGCTGGGCCAATGCACCGACTGCATCGATTGTTAAATGAGGTTGCTGCCGGCGATCTTCGGCACGAAATTAAGTTTCGCAAGAAGGATGAATTTCAGGAGATTGCTGCTGCAGCCGATAGGGTAGTTGATGTTTTTGCTTCCAAAATAACCTCAATGCAGTACTTGGCTGCTCAGATTCAACAGGAGGCCGCTGCATCTGGCCAGGCTTTAGATACCATTAAACCTCTTGCAGATAAGCTGCAGCGGGAACTGGCATATTTCACTGTTCCCGAGGTTGGTGAGGCACCGCAACTGGATAACCGCCCGGTAAATGAAATTAGTAGCACCGATGGTGGTAAGGAGAAGGCATGAAAGCAATCATCCCATGTGCTGCCCTGCTAGTTACGGTAGCCTCCGCCGCCTACGCAGGCCCTACGGGCCTCAATACAATACCTACTACAGATATCGTTCCGCAAAACAGCTGGATTGCCAACCTTCAAAACGGCAATACCGGTTTTGGCGTTCCTGCGTTCTACAGCGCTCCTATGCTCGTTAAACAAACCGAGTTTGCTTTGAATGGGCGTGTTGAGGCAGGGGTTGACGCATCCTACGATGCGAGCCGAAATGCAGAATCGTTTCAATTTAACATCAAAGACACATTGCAAAACGAGAATGAATTCCGGCCAAATGCTGCCATGGGTATCATGAACATTGGGAACCACCTCATTCCGTCCTACTACATTACACTCTCCAAAACACTGAACTACGATCAGCAGCAGCGTGAGCGCTACAAAGCTCACCACCGTAGAAACAGAAAACTACTGGGGCGGCGAGTGCATGCGGGCATGATGCTCAACTTCCGTGGTGCACTCACTCCATTTGTTGGGGCGGATTTGCAGATGAGCGATTCGGCCGTTTTTCAAACAGATTGGATAAGCGGCGCAGGCAACGCACTTACAGCGGGAGTAGCCTACGTTCTGCCAGATCAGAAAACGGTGCTGAACCCTGCGTTGCTCTTTTCAAACGACAAACATCGATTAGATGGCTTTTTCTTAAACATAAGCAGACAGTTTAGCTTTTAGTGTGGAATTGTTCACAAACTTGAGGCTCACACTGTGTAACCAGCCTCCTTACAGCTTCGTCATATAAACAGAAAACAGCGATAGATCGCGGCGGTATCGCCACATTATTGCAATCGATCTGCGAATTGGATCACGAAGGAATTCCGGAATCGATGGATAAAATCCAAAAGATTCTTGGAACTTTCAGGGTTCAAATCCGTCTCGTATTGTGAGTTTCGCAGTTTAAATGTCTGCTCGTATTGCGAGCAGCTCGAGCGGCTCATGCCGCTCAGTGGTGATGTGTGTCTCTTTTATGTGCTGTGGTGAAGTGCTTGGTTTACTGCATGACATGGAGGATTAGAATGGCGCTGCATGTGTACAAGGTCGGGCTTGCAGTCTTTTCTCTCACACTGGCCGGTGGTCTTCTGGCTACCGCACCAGCTCACGCGCAAGACCCGGGATCTGAGGCTTCCGGTGGAGCCAACGATCCTACCAACAAAAAGATCGATCTCGATCTGGAATCAACAAACCTCTACTATGGGCTTAAGCTCCTCTTTTCGCAGGTGAAGGCTAACTTCACCATCGATGAGTCGCTCAAAAGCCTGTCTGTAACGGCCCACCTCTCTCAGGTTCCGTTCCGAGTTGCCCTCGAAACCCTGCTCAAATCTACCAGTACTCCACTCACTTACAAGGTGGAGAGTGGCATCTACAGCGTAGTGCCAAAGGTAGAGGATGCAACTGCTACTCCCGAAGAAACCAAAAAGGATGATACGGCTGGCCCAGGCGCCGGCGGTTACAAGTATGGTTTTATTCGTCCCGTCAACCTCAGCGCTACGGACATTGTCCAGGCGTTCGGCGGCACCATAGTTAATGTCGGCTACCTGCCTATGTTCGGCGGTGGTGGTCTCGGCGGTGGCATGGGTGGCGGCATGGGAGGCGGCATGGGCGGCTTCGGCGGCGGCATGGGTGGTATGGGCGGCGGCATGGGTGGCATGGGCGGCGGCATGGGTGGTGGTATGGGCGGCGGCGGCTTCGGCGGCGGAATGGGCGGCGGTGGCTTCGGTGGCGGCGGCTTTGGCGGCGGAATGGGCGGCGGTGGCTTCGGTGGCGGCGGCTTTGGCGGCGGCGGCCGGGGTGGTGGCGGTGGCTTCGGAGGTGGCGGCGGCTTCGGCGGTGGCGGTGGCGGCCGAGGTGGTTTCTAACCCCTTCTTACCTCTGTTTGTCAACGAATAATAGTGCCGGGGCTTGCATGTATAAACGCATCGAGCCCCGGCATTTTCAGTTGCAGCACAGGTTTTAAATAGTAAACTATTTGCGCGCCGATTGGTAAACTACATTGCCGCCAGCTATTACCAGCGCAACCCGGTTGAGATCAGCGCCATCCTTATTTGGATTGCCCTGGATAACTGTTATATCCGCCTTCTTGCCAGTTTGAATGGCCCCATTTGCTGCATTTCCTGTATATTTGCGTGCTGGCTCGGTAGTAAGCGAGCGTAATATGTCTCTAAACCCCATCCCAGCTTTCTGCATCAGCCTGTACTCTTCTGCCGGGTCTGCTTCTGGCATATAACCAACGTCGGTACCGAATAGAATACTCCCACCCGCACGGTGCCATGCCCTTAATTGTTGGACACCCGCTTCCTGAAACGCATCTACCACCTCTGCAGGAGCTCCTGCCCGGGTAAGCTCAAATCGCCACAGTTTGAGTGTGGGCGTAATTGAAGTCCCGTTGTGCTTTAGCTGTTCTATGAGCGTTGTTGACCATGGTTCCGTTTGAGGTGTTGTGTGCAAAAGCACATCAACACCGAGTGCCGCCGCCGATTGCAGCCCATAACTGTTGGATGGGTGGGCCAGTACCAGCTTGTGCTCTTTATGCGCCGCGGCAATCGCGGCCGCAATTACAGGCGCGGGTAGTTGTATAGCCGGGTCCCACCACGCCTGCAAGTACAGCTTTATCGCGTCGGAGCCACTGTTCAGTCTGTTGGCTACCAGCCTCTTTGCTTGCTCCGGTGTTTCTGCCTCATAAAGGCTCAAATCCAGCTCTGGCTGCGTAGGAGTACGTAAGGGTGCGCCTGCCACATCCCTGTGCTCAGATGCATTCAGCATCTTCGCCGCGCCATTCCTGGGATAGATGATTGCTCCAGCCGTCCGAATCTCCGGCCCGGTTACTTCTCCGTTAGCTACGCGTTTGCGCAGTGCGGCACTTACTTTTATGTCCGAACCGGTATCAAACACATGGGTAAACCCAAACCGGGTGAACATCTTGGTGAGCCCGGCTTCAACACGTTCAGCGGGTGCGGTTGCAGCGTCCTGCCATATCGGCTCTGTAAAATGCACGTGGGAGTTCCAGAAGCCCGCAAGTACTGTATCTCCAGTGCAATCTATGCATTCGGAACCAGGGGGGATTGAACCTGACTGCCGTATCGATACCACTTTTCCATCCCGAATAACAATGGTAGCATCTGCTATAGCGTCCGATGCAGGAGATGGAATAACCAGAGCGTGTATAAGCGCGATGGCGCGTGGATGTTGGGCGCTCTTGATTTTCTGTTGCGGATGGGCAAGCCCAGATGCGCAAACATTCAGCACGGCACCCACTACCATTACGGCCAGAGGACGGAAGCTCTTCCGAGCACTCATGCCGTTTCCACCTTTCGAACGGGCAGGTGGATCTCGGTTACAAGCTCCGTTTCAGGAGTATTGCCCATGCTATTTATGTACAGCTCATAACCCGGCTCGCTAATCAACGTATAACCAGATGCTGGTAACCAGTTACTAAACAGATCGTTCCAGGCGGCCTGCAAACCAGAATAGGGGCCAACATGCGTGTAAACGGCTGTAAGCCCACCCGGGATATCTACTATGGTAATATCGGGATCGTCGGAAGTGAACGTGTCGCTTACAAGCATCCCTGCATCGGATCTCAACTCGCCTGGCGGGGTAGTTTCCGGGTCGTCGTAATAAAGGGCAATGCCCTGTCCGGCTTCTGTACCGGTACAGGCCATCCAGGCACCCAGTTTGCCAAACGTTTGGCCAATCATAAAGTACGGGCCGCGGTGGGCAAGGCAGGCAGCGCGCATTGGTGGTACACTTCTGAGTTCCGTAGTCATCCTGGTTGCTCCTTCTGGCTTCATAAACCTCACCACACCCTCACTTCCCCAGTGCACGCCGTTAGGCGACGGCAGCGCAACCCTGTACTGAACATGCCGCCTGAGACCGGATGGGGTGCAGGCAAATGCAGCCCGGATTGCCCGGATAAATGCCTCATGCGTGGCATACCCGGCATCCAGAGCAATCTGTGTAATGGGTGCGCGTGTTGATATCAGCAGATGGGCAGCACGCTCTAACCGGAGCCTTCTAAGCATTTCGCCAACGGTTTCGCCGGTCAGCGCCTGAAATACACGATGAAAATGGAAACGAGACATACTTACTCTATCCGCCAACTCCCTGGCGTCTACCGTTTCATCCAGCCTCTGCATTATCAGCCAGATGGCCTCTTCTATTCGCTGTTCATGGTCTATTCGTGTGGTGTGCCGCATCATCACTACCTATTATAAAGGTGCCTCATCAGAAAAACTTACCTTCTATTGCTCAGTTTGCCAGCCTACAAATGGAAAGGGACGGCTTACGCCGTCCCCACAAATTCCAGCTTCAGTGCCAGCGCTCTGGTGTCAGTCCAGCTTCTCTGGCACGAACTTAACGCTTATAGAGTTTATGCAGAAGCGCGTACCCGTTGGTCGTGGCCCATCGGGAAAGATGTGCCCCAGGTGCCCATCACATCGGCTGCAGGTAACCTCTGTTCGCAGCATTCCATGTGTTCTGTCTTCGTAATACTTAACGGTGCCAGGTATCGCATCATAAAAACTTGGCCAGCCACAATGGCTATCGTACTTGGTGTCTGAACCAAAAAGTACCTGCCCGCAGGCCGCACACTGATACGTTCCGTCACCCTTATGGTTCCAGTACTCGCCCGTAAAGGCGTGTTCAGTGCCCTTTTGCCGCAGCACGTAGTACTGTTCCGGGGTTAGCACCTCTTTCCACTCTTCCTCTGTCTTCTCCACTATATCATCGGGCTGTTCCGCGCTCATGGCTATTCCTTTCAGGGTGCTTTTGCGCACTACACTGCTCATTACATAAACGCATTCAGCACCTTGCCAGTTCCCAAACAGCAACGGTCACTTACTCCACAAAAAGTGGTAGTTAAACCGTCGATTTGGGGCAGTATCTCCACTGGTGCTCAGCGAAATAGGATCTTTCAAATCGGTTGGGTTATCTGCCCACTTAAACTCGAAATCAAGGTGATTTCCGCGCAGCCCCAGCAGTTTGCGCGGTATTTTGATTTCGAGTTTATTGCCGGCATACCGATATCGGATATTCGCAGCATCGGTCCAGTTGCCGCCTGCCTGGTCACCCTTCCAGTGCATCAATGTGGTATGCGTTTGATCTATAACCTTCAGGTTTACAAGGTGGCTGTATCCGTACCAACCGTCCTTCAAGTTCTTGGATGTTCGGATGAACAGTAGCATCCAGTTCTTGCCAGTGTGCGGCGTTACCGCATCCTTTGTTTCTACGTAGAATGTGATGTTTGAGGCGTCCACGGCAACTCTCGAGGCCACAATGTCATTTCTGCCAGTGGTGTCTGTATAGTGTTGTCCGCCATATCCGTCGTAATCTCGATGAATTGTATCGCCTATAGTATCCAGAAACTCCGGTTGAACGCTCCTCCAGTGGTTCATGTCACCCGTAAGGGGAGCACTGTGGTAACCCTGTGCGGTTTGCGGCGGACGAACGCCCTTGTACCTGCGGATGTTCTGCGCCATCTGCATATAGTAGTTATCGGTATATCCACCCTTCATGGGCTGAATGGAACGGTTGAACTCAGAGTTATACTGGTCTACAAAAAAGTAGTTGCTGTCCCTCCGCATAAACTTCGTCGTTTTGGCTCCATCTGGTGGGTACTTACCTGCAGTCCATTCGTTCCAATCGTTGAGATAAAGAAATTGTGGATCTGCCTGAAGTGCCTCTTCCCATCGTTGCTGAAAGTAAATGCCATAGGCTTCCGGGTTCTTTATCGTTTTGCCACTCCACGGGTCTTTCGCAGATATCGGCAGGTCATGCTCATCCAGAGGCGGTTCGCCGTCCTCACGGGTCCACGATTTACCAATGAGGCTGGATGGGTGCTGGCCAGGAGTAACGGCAGCCTCTTCGGCAATGCCATTGTGCCGGGATACCTGCTGTTGTGGGGTGAGGCGCATAACATCTTTGTTGCCCATATCGTAACCGAAGCTCCAGTTGTCTTCAGTTCCTATAAACCGTTTGCCCGCCCACTCGTAGTAGCCCCACCACATAGTTCTGAGGGTGAAAGTGCTCTTTACTTCCTTTGTGTAATCTTTGTAAGCCTTTTCGGTGTAGTCCTGATCCTTGTAATGTGGGTTGTTCGGGTCGGTTGCGGCGGCCGCATCGTAATGTGGGTTGGGGTTTTCAACGCCTTTGCCATTTGCATCTACGGTGGTGTTGCTGTTGTAAAGCAGGAGGGGCTTGCCATCCCAGTAGTACCACAGGTCTTGATACTTCTTCTCTTTGTAAATCTTGTCGTACAGGTCCTGAACAACCGTTATCACGGGCCCGTTAAACGCCCAGAAGCAGAACTGAGGCACCTTGTTACCTTCTGCCTTCATCTTTTGCATAACCGGGAATAGCACATTCCACTCATCCCAGTACCGCACGGCATTGGTTACATCCATCACAAGCACATCCACGCCAGCATCCGCCAGCATGGATATGTCGTGCCTAATCACATATTCGTCTTTGCTCAGGAAGTAACCCATCTCAGGCTCGCCCCAGTGGTAGGAGCCCTCTGTCCAGTGTGGATCCGCTCCATTGAGCCTGGCCTCCGGGTTTGCCGCCAGTACTTTGGTTACATCCGCTTTATACGGTGAGCGCAACTTTGCCAGGCCATCGCTATGCCAGGTAATGTAAAACATGCCAACCACGCGTCGGTGGTCTTTCTTAATAGGCCCAACGCTGGAGTAATCCGGCATCGTGCGGCCAAGCGCATCTGTTGCTGTCCAGGTGTCGCTCATAAGGTCGCGCTCTTGAGCGGAGGCAGGAATATGGGCACCTATTCCAATAGCAATGCTGAAAAGGGCGATTAGGCCGGTTAGCCTTGAACGATGCATTTGTTCTCTCCAACCCGGGGCCAGTTTGCCCCAAACAATATCCTGAAGATAGGTACCATGCCGTTAGCAGACTCTCCTGCGAGCTTCCGAAGGATGCTGGCCTAAGTTTGGCGAAGTTGCCTCTTACGGCGGCAACCATGCGCCCCGGAGATAATCAAAGTGGCAAACTTCCGAACGGTGTTCAAACGCTATCTATCAATTCTGCCAGCCATGCTCTTGCTGTTGGCTGCCCGCGGGCAATCGCAAACCCGAACAGCCTCGCACGAAATCGGCAAGCGCATTCTTAGCCCTTTCGATTATGCCGGTGTAACCCTGGAAGATGGGCCGCTGAAATCTCAGTTTGATGAAATCCGTTTTGATTATCTGCGAATACCGCCAGATGCTCTCTTGAAAGGCTTTCGCCAGCGTGCAGGCCTTCCAGCGCCAGGGATTGATCTTGGTGGCTGGTACAGCTCGGACGTTTTTCATGTATTTGGCCAGATACTGTCTGGCCTTGCCAGAATGTATGCCGCCACCGGCGATCCCGCCTGCCTGAAGCGTGCAGAGTACCTGAGATCCGAGTGGAGCAAATGCATATCACCAGATGGCTTTTTCTACTTCTCTAAGAACCCGAATGCCAGGCATTACACCTACGAAAAAACAATCGGTGGTCTGGTGGATATGGTAATTTACTGCCACAGCAATGGGGCGAAGCAGGATCTAAGCCGCATAACTGCCTGGGCAGAAAAGAACCTCAGCCGAAAGCGAGGCTACGCATTTAATGCTGGAGATGGCGATACTGAGTGGTACACACTGAGCGAGAACCTCTACCGTGCTTACCTGGCTACCGGTGAAACGCGCTACCGTGATTTCGCAAAGGTGTGGGAATATAACGAATATTGGGATATCTACGGCCGCAAAGGCGATATCTTTGGCAAACGCCCCAACGGGCAAACTACGGGTGGCTATCACGCTTACAGCCATGTAAACACCCTCAGTGGGCTGGGGGCTGCCTACCTAGTGGATGGCGATAAGAGACACATACAAACCCTATCCAACGCCTACGACATTCTGCAGAAAGAGCAATGCTTTGCAACCGGCGGCTTTGGGCCAAATGAACTGCTTGCACCCCGTGACACACTGTTGAGGCTGTTAGGCGAAACGCACAACAGCTTCGAAACCCAATGTGGATCGTGGGCCGGATTTAAAGTGTGCAAATACCTTATCAGCTGCACGGGTGATGCCAGATATGGCGACTGGATAGAGAAGCTTATTGTAAACGGCATTGGGGCCAGCATATCTATGAGCCCGGATGGCAAGGTATGTTACTACTCAGATTACTGCACAGGCGGCGCAGAAAAGCACAACATGGAAACCCCATGGACCTGCTGCACTGGCACACGCCCCATGGCCGCTGCAGATTACCACGATCTCATCTACTTCCACGCAGCAAATACACTCTTCGTCAACCTATACACTCCCTCCAGCGTCAACGTACACTTGCCAGGTGGCAAGCTTCGCCTGGAGCAACACGGCACCTTTCCGCAGGAAAGTGCAGCGCACTTTATAGTAAAGCAAAGCCCAAACAACTTCCGACTGGCGCTGCGGATACCCGGCTGGCTCGCCGGCAACATGCAGGTTAGGATCAACGGAAAATCAGCGTCTGCAAGCCCCGGTACAGATCACTGGCTACGGATATCCAGCCCACTAACTTCTGGAGACAGAGTGGACGTAAGCCTGCCAATGGCGCCCACCATAACGCCATTTATGCCCGGCAAAGCCTACCCGGCCGCAATAACCGTCGGCCCAACTGCGCTGGCCACGCCCGTCAAAGGTCCATTGCACGATACCCTGCGAAACCTTCCCGCCGCTGATCTGCTCAAACACCTGCGGCCGGTTGCTGGCCATCCACTCACCTTTGAGCTGCTCGGCAGCAACCGTACAACAGCCACATTCCGGCCATTCTACACCTTCGCCGAAGGCGAACCTTACCTCATCTACCTTGATCCGGCAGCGCCAGATAGAATAAGCTATCGGTTAGTACACTTCAGCCCCGGCTGGAACGACTCTGGATCCTTTCGGTTTACTCGTGAGGTAGGGGCAATCGCCGAGGCAGAGTTTGAGGGGACGGGAGTACGCTGGCTCGGCGGTAAATACGACGATGCCGGCATCGCCGAAGTAATAATCGATGGCAAGCAAGTTGCCACCGTCGATCAATTTGCCCCTGGCCGAGATCTGCCCTTCGAATGGAAAACCGCCGGTCTGCCAGCAGCTAAGCACAAAATCCAGATCCGAATAATCAACGAAAAGAACCCCGCTTCAAAAGATCATTTCATCAACGTGGCCGGCTTTGAAGCACTGCCGTAGCATTCATATACTGGCAGTGGGGGATTCCCGCCCCGGGGTTCCGCACTTCGGGGTGAGATATCGCCCGCCTTGCGGCAGGTTTGCAACAGAAATGCCTCGTCCCACCGCCTGAACAAGAGAAATCAGGATGGGGTTCAGTTATGCAGAAATTGGCCAGCGCATATGCGCGCTATCGCGATCTGCGCAAGGGGCGAATCATTTCTCGCCCACTCGGCATTGCCAATAGTACAATCTTTGAGGGAAGCCACGGTGCCGTCCATGTAAGCACTAACTACCGCCCGTTTCAGGGCATCAATGAAATATGGAGTGGCAGGCTGTGGAGTCGATATAATCAGTAAGCGCAGTAACCATATGGATTTGTACGATGTCGGGAACGTATTAGACGTTGAGCTTCCGGCGGGTAATTCCCCTGCGCAACTTGCAAAAGCTGCATCACGGCTTTTTATAGATGATGACTTCGCTGTCTTGAATGCAGATAAGAACGGTCGCCCCAGCATCCCGCCATCTTTGCTTGCACACACATGCATTCTTCATGCAGAGGCTCATGTTTCAGACGAAGAAGCAATAGTTCGCACAGCATTTGACCTCCGCTCTTTCCTCGTGATCCTCGCTCTGTGTTGCTTCAAAGGTAATTGATAACATTCACGGCAGCAAAACCTTCCACTTCGATGCGGCATGCGAGACGTGCCAGTTGCACAGTGCATTTGCGGCTTCTAGGGCAGGCAGAACTATCCTTACAAATTTAGGTGTCAGTAGTTTATTTTGTTTGAGACATTTGTCGAGGCACACCTTTTCTGATGCTTACCGTGAGGTACCGCCATCTGGCGAAGCACCGAGAGTTGCTCACACCTGATGCACCGTCAGTCGGCAGGAGGATATTTCTTCAGAAGCGAAAGCATCCGAGTGTCCTTGGACTTGGAACTCATATCCATAAAGCTGTCATATGTGAGACGATCCAAACCGGCCTTAAGCAATAGCTCTGCCATGGCATAGTTGTGGGTAAGTACGAGTTTATCTGTCGATGCCCAGGTTACATAGTGCGCATTTGCGCCTGCGTTTAACAAGCGCGCCATTATCGCGATACGGTTGTGAAGGACCACATAGTCCAACGCCGTCGTACCACCCGATGTACCGTCCCCAGCACCACTTGGAGATGCACCGCACTTCAGCAGAACCTCTACACACTGTTCGTTGCCTTCAATACTGGCATATGTAAGTGCACCGAGCATATTGCCGTTAGCATCTTCCATAGTCGAATCAGGATCGGCACCCGCGTGAATGAGCTTGTTCAGCCGTTCTGGTTGGTTATCGCGCGCTGCCTCGCATACTCTTTTTTGTAGAACCGGCTGGCACGCTATGTCATATCGCCTCAGTTCGAGAATCCCGGGTACAACAAAACAGGCACTCAATACGGTAAACATCCCTGGGAAGAGGGCGATTGATTCCAATAATCCATATCGCAACCCTTTAAATGGCCGGACAAAAAGCCCTGTCAGGAGGAAGCATACGGAAAACACAGCCGCCAAGCCCGTAAAGCCGCTACGAACGGTATCCGAAATACCCGATCGTGCAGGTTCCCCCAGTTGAAATACCTCGGATCAGAGAAGTTAAGTGCTGGATTAGCACCTAACATAAGCATTTTAGGATGATCATACGCAACCACTACGCATAGGAACGTATAGAATGCGAATAGCAGTAAAACGGTTGTGGGGCGCGTCGATGGGGGCCACCCTCGTTCTCGCTTAATTGTGTTTGATTTTGCAATTTGCATGGCAGTACTCCTCGCCAATTAGGTACATCACTGTATATAATTGCATTCAAGTAACGGAGGAAGTCCCATCGACGGTTTAAACGGAATTTCCCTGCGGGACCTGTGTAGATCGTTGCAAAATCGATTGCCCTTGTAAACAGGATCAACCTTGTTTTTCCAGTCGTCAAAAATAGTACTGCATTGGGAGTGACACGAAATATTGTCAGCGAATGATACAGCGATTCCGATCCGGCAGGCGTCATCTCGTCGCTTCGCCTTGGCAGGTCCTGCGTTGTATCGACTGTTCTGAAATGCTTGCGAAGACAAGGCACATAAAAAATCGCTTGCTCGCGATAGGGTGCAGCATGCCATGCAATGTGCATAATCCGGATTACATACATGTTGTGGTGGCTGCCCTCCTGGTTTAACAGGGTATGTGCCACGCTTAACATTCCAGATCTTTGGATCACCCTGCCACTCGCTAAGTATTGCAGATGCGCAATCTGTACATGGTAAATAAGGCAGATTTGGAATTAAGCAGTTATCTATAAACTCTATCGCAATTCGCTTTCCCCTTCGCCAGATTTTTTTCCCGACAGCAGTCCAAGGATCATTGCCCTCTGGATCTGAAATAAACCGCATGGTACGATCCCAAATCGACAAAAGCCCATCTCCAAAGCTTATCTGAGTTCCTGTGGGTTCAATCACACACGAAGGAATATTGTTGCAGTATCTCGTAAGGTTCCAATCGCCACCATCAAATCCAATCGGATCCCTGCTATCCCACCTTCCCTTCACAGCATCAAGCCACCGTGCCCGCACATAGTACAGATTAATGAAGGTCATGTAGTAGCCATAGAGACCAATATACTGGAATGGGTTTATGGTGCCGCTGCCGTTGAGGAGTTCTACCCCGAATGCGGTGTAGACGTAGCTATCGGTTGGCGTGCCGGCAGAGTTTGTGAGGATGCACACCGAGCCCTGGCTGTCGTAACCGTAAAAGGAGCTTGTTCCACTTCTGTTCTGGCTGGTTAAGCCTCCCCAGTAGCCCGGGAAATCAGTGTATCTGGCCTGAATTACGTTGCTGGTATCGGTTTCCATCAGCAGGTTCTGGGCATCCCAGGTAAAGTTGGTGGTTACGCCGCCAGAGGTCCTGGACTTGCGCAGGCCATCTGCGGAGTAGGTGCTCTGTTCACCACTTCCATCCGGGTTGGATATGGAGAGCAGGCGGTTTTCTGGACTCCAAATCATGCCGGGGTTGGCATGATTTGAGGAGCAGCTTGCTGCGACAACCTCTGAATCCGCGCCGCCAGTGTTCTGGATGGTAAGGTTGCCCACAGGGTCAAAGGTCTGGGTGGTTGGCGCGCCAGTTGGCGGCGTTATCAGCACCTGCGCATTGGCGGCATTGTACTGTATGAGCAGGTTGTTACGAAAAGCAATTTCTACCGCACTTCGTTTGCTGGTTTGTGTAAGCCTGTTCCCAGCCCGGTCATATGAGTACCCGATGTCGTAGGCCTGTGCTCCGCTGCGTTGTTCCAGCGTTAACTGGCTCGTAACATCGTATCCAAAGGTAACTCTTGTTCCATCCAGCTCCTGCACAGT
>CAIONQ010000053.1 GCA_903859705.1 uncultured Chthonomonas sp. | reverse complement strand
TTCTGGCGGTCATCAATATCAAACCGGCGGGGGCGCACCCAGGCCATAACGGTCCAGGAGCCAGTGCCCGGCCGCAGTTCGGTGGGCAGCTCCGTTTGAATAACGGTGGCGGGCGTGCCATCCAACTCGGCGGCCTCGTGGATTAGTACGCCTTTGAAATCTACAGAAAGGCCATAACCGGAGGCATCCAGCAGTTTGCCACCCACCAATTCGTGCATTGGCAGATACACCGCCGGCTTATCTGCAGCCTGCGCAGAAGCCATCGTGTTAGAAGAAACAGGCAAAATTGCAGCAAACAACGCCGCCCCAAACACCGCTTTGAGTAAGCCCACCATATACGGATACCCCCGATAAAACATTGAAGGCAGGTTCACCGCATCGTAGTAGAACTCCTTAAGGGCTGGAGAATTGCACCGGGGCAGAGATACAATCGCCCCCTGCTTCTTCCGCTCATGCCATCCGGCCGTTGTGCACAACCCCTAATCGCCTAACCCCCCGGCCCCGCGCGCAACGCGCGCATTCATCCCCCAGCACAGCAACGCAAGGCACGCCATAATCGCGGGAATGGAGCACAGTGCGGTCCGCCAGCCTGCGCTGGAATCTCCGGCGATGCCAATGAGCCAGGGGATAACCGCGCCACCAAAACCGCCCGCAGCCACAACCCCGCCAAATACGGTGCCCACCTGCAGCGGGTAGAGATCGGCCGCTTCTGCAAGCACCAGGCCGAATATGCCAGAGAACGCCAGACCCGTAATTACAATGCCCGGCAGCGCGACCGCGGTAGAGGGCGCGATGGCCGTTATGGCACTGCCCACAATGCCGCCGAGGGCAAGGAGCATGGTGAGGCGCATCAGCGGGATTTTGCCTATTAGCGCACCGGTTGTGAGCCTGCCAACGGTAATTGCCATCCAGAAAAGCGTAACGCAGAGGCCAGCCCAGCGCGCACCGTTCGGCAGGGTCCTCTGAAAGTAGGTGGGCATCCAGCTGAAGTACCCGGTTTCTGCTCCCACATACAGCGCCTGAGCCAGGCACAGCATCTGAAACTCACGTCGCCGCACAATCTCTTTAAGGGCCCCGGTATCTATCGCTTCAGAAACATCGGATTTTGGGCAGCGCTGAACGGCCAGAAAAGCAAAAAGCAGCATTGTGCCGGCCGCTATGCCGTAATACACCGCACGCCAACCCACATGGTTGCCAAGCAGCCAGTAGGCGGCAGAAGGCCCGAGGGAGGCACCAACCCCGAAGGCTACCTGAACCAGGTTCAGCAGGATGGCGCGCTTTTCTGGAAACAGGTCCGAGGCAAAAGCGCAGGCCACGGTTTCCATAGCGCCATTGCCAACGCCAATGAGGCAGGCGGCCACCAGGGCGGCAGTTAAAGAAGAAGAGAGCGCAAAGAGGCACATGCCAACGGCAGCGGTGAACAGGCCAAGCATAAGAACAGATTTGCGCCCCCACCTATCCGAAAGCGATCCGCTGGTGAGCACACCAACAACAAAACCGCCGAGATCGGCGGGGAAGAGGCGGCCCGTGATGGCAGGGCCAACATGAAATGCCGCGCCGATGGCGGGCAGCAGCACGCCAATGGCACCGAAATAAACGGCGTAGGCAAACATAACCAGGCAACAGATAATGGCCAGCACACGCCTTGAGGCGAAACCGGCAGAGGATGCAGAAGTCACAACAGATAATCCCGGCGGCTAACAGCCTCCGGAAGCAGAGTGAGCTGTTGCACATCAACGGCTATAGTTTGACTGATTGGGGCAGAATAGGCAAGGCGGTGTTCTCCGCATTGCCCGAAGAATGACGGAATCAAAGGTAGAGCAGGGTGGCACATAGTGCCGGAAAACCTGCCAGTACCCCCCCATCCGAAGGCGCGCATCTTCATCTTCATCCTCCCCTATCTCTTTCAGGCCCCCCTAAGATGTTAAGATTGCATATCTGTGCACGATCCGTCATGGTTTGATAATTGTTGATATTTGTTAGATCTTAATTCCCTAATAATACACAGTGATGCTGCTAAGATTGCATTTTTCGCTGCTAAGATTGCATTTTGAACCTGGCTGCTTTGCCAGTGTGTTAGCGGCGGGTCGACGCTTGTACTAACGAGTTGACTATGCCCCGTTGAAGTGAACGCGTTGGGCTTGATTACTCGTCGCTTCTGTTTTCTGTCTTCTGAACAGAGTAAGTTTTCTTTAT
>CAIONQ010000052.1 GCA_903859705.1 uncultured Chthonomonas sp. | reverse complement strand
GTCTAATCGCCAGAGGGGGAGAACGCAGTTTGTTGTAATCGGCGCTGTTTAACACCATTCGCAAGCTCACGGTTACAGCGCAGGTTGTTTTTGAGTTAGAGGGGGAATGTCTAATCGCCAGAGGGGGAGAACGCAGTTTGTTGTAATCGGCGCTGTTTAACACCATTCGCAAGCTCACGGTTACAGCGCAGGTTGTTTTTGAGTTAGAGGGGGAATGTCTAATCGCCAGAGGGGCGATGGGTGGTCAGGGACTCGAACCCTGGGCCAGCTGATTAAGAGTCAGCTGCTCTACCGACTGAGCTAACCACCCGCTTCGAACCACGTGTTGTGCCTGCGCCGGGGTTGGCGCTGGACAAACAAGCGTTATGATACCTGTGTGGGGGGCAAAAGTCAAGAAAAAATGCCCACAGTTCCGCACGAAATGCGCTGTATTGCCTGCCGTTGCCCCAACAACACAACCCGTAGGGAAGCGGGCGACAGGGTATAATGCACCATTATTATGCACGCCCCGCATGCCTGCAGGGGTGACGTTCGGCACGCTCCACATCTCCCTGGGAGCGGCGGGAAAGGCTGAGTGGCCCCTCCTATGATCGTTCCGGATCGCGATACATTCCTCTCTCTGGCAGAGCGCGGCAACCTTATTCCCGTTTATCGAGAACTGCTTGCCGATAGGCTTACCCCGGTTTCTGCCTTTGAAAAGCTTACCGCAAACCGCCCCGGAGAGAATCGGCCCCTGGCCTTCCTGCTGGAGAGCGTGGAAGGCGGCGAACGCATAGGGCGCTACTCTTACCTCGGCCGCAACCCTTCTCTGGTGTTCCGCAGCAAGGGCGATACCGCTACTATTACGGAAAATGGTGTATCCACCACCCGCAAAATGGTTGGTGAGGAAGACCCACTAATCCTGATTAAAGAGCTGATGAGCCGCTACCAGTATGTGGAATCTCCCGATCTACCACGATTCTGCGGCGGTGCCGTGGGCTTCTTTGGCTACGATGTGGTTCGATTTTTTGAAAAACTGCCAGATAATAACCCGGATGACCTTTCTGTAGATGATGCCTGCTTCCTGTTTACGGATACGATTGTTGTATTCGACCATGTGCGCCGCCGCCTGCTTGTGGTGTGCAACGCACACATTAGCGGCGATGGCCCGGAAGCGGCCGCTGCAGCGTATGCAGATGCCGAGGCCAAAATTGAGCGCCTGGTGGCGCGCCTGCATGCGCCCTATCAGGAGCCACAGCCACACCGCCCTGCGCCAGATGCCCCCCCTATACAGGTAACCTCCCTTACCGCCCGCGCCAATTACGAGAACGCGGTGGAGCGCTGCCGGGAGTATATTCTGGCCGGAGATGCATTCCAAATTGTGCTTTCTCAACGGTTTAAGGTTGATTTCACGGCCCCACCCTTTGATGTGTACCGCGCTCTGCGTTCCGTAAATCCTTCCCCCTACATGTACTATCTGGATCTGGGGGAGCGAAAACTCATTGGCACCTCACCGGAGATACTGGTTACTGCGGAGCAGGGAATGGTGCGCTCTCGCCCGATTGCCGGCACCCGCAAACGCGGTGCCACCTCGGCAGAAGATAAAGCCCTGGAAGTGGAACTGCTTGCCGATGATAAGGAACGCGCAGAACACATAATGCTGGTAGACCTGGCACGTAACGATGTTGGCCGGGTGTGCGAATATGGCACTGTACGCGTAAAAGAGCTGATGGTGGTGGAGCGCTACAGCCATGTTATGCACATCGTTTCAGATGTGGTTGGTAAGGTTAGCGGAGATAGAGATTGCTTTGATGTGCTGAGGGCTACTTTCCCACATGGCACAGTTTCTGGCGCACCAAAAGTACGCGCCATGGAGATTATAGACGAGCAGGAGCCAACCCGCAGGGGCTTTTATGCGGGCTGCGCGGGCTACTTCTCTTACTCTGGCGGCATGGATATGGCCATTACCATACGCACCATGCTTGTGGATGGGCAAACGGCCTACCTGCAAAGCGGTGGTGGATTGGTTGCCGATTCCACTCCTGAGCTGGAGTACAACGAGTGTGTTAACAAGGCACGTGCGCTGGTGCACGCTATAGAGCTTGCGGAGAGAGGGTTAGATTAACCGGCCCCTCTTCAAACACTTGAATATTCGCCTTTAATTGTGAGGTGCGGGCAGCTCAATGCGGAACTCGGTTCCGGTGGGCTCCAGGTTGCTTGCGCGAAGCGTGCCGCCATGCAGGCTAACATACTTTTTAACAAGCGATATCCCCAGTTCCCAGCCATCCATGCCACGTATTGGCACATTTTCCAGCGTAGAGACCGAACCGTGCATGCCAGAGAGAACCTCTGGCGGCAACCTCAGGGCGTTATCTCGCAGGTAGATAATTAGCCCATCTCCCACTTTCTCGGCGGATAGCGAAACCGCCCCATGTGTGGGAGAGGCACGTAAACTACTTGTTCCCAGCTGGTAAATCATGTGCCTCACCAGCTTTTCATCCACAACCACACTGCCCATGGCAGGTGGCAACTCAAGCGTAAACTCTACAAGACGGCGGGCAGCGAGCGCCTGCAGCAAACGAAACGAATCTGTTACAACATCTACGGCAGAAACGCGCTTGCGGTTAAGGGTAAGGTTTCCGCGTTGAATCTGCAGAGCATCCAGCATATTGTTTATCTGCTCTAACAGATTCTGGCCCGAATCGCTGATATGCCCCAGCTTCTCCATCTGGTCATCAGTAAGCGCACCGTAATCACCCTCTAATAGCAATTCTGAAAAGCCGGTAATTGCTGTAAGTGGTGTACGGAGATCATGTGCAGCATTGGAGAGAAACCGCCCGGTTAGCTGCTCTCGGAAATCTTCTTCCTGATGACGCTGCTCCATCTCAACCTGCATTTCAACAACCTTGTTATTTGAAACCGTGCAGATAACAGGAGCAAATATGGCTCGAACAAACAACGAAGCACAGTGTGCTGGCAGCTGATTGGCAACCACGCTTGCACAGCTTGCTTCCAGTAGCATAAGCATCTCGAGCGTATCCTGGGCACTGTATCCAAGATCTTCCCAGGTTAGGGCAAGTTTAACATACGCCCCATCTGTATAGGCAGGCAGCGGCTCGCCTGCATCGCACCGCATCTGCAGCAGGGCATCCAGAGTTGCGCCTGCGTTTTTGTACACAGCACTATTGGCTCCAAGCTCCATACGGGCTCTGTGTGGCCACCGGCGGCACACCTCTCCCTGCCAGTGACGCATGATTGTGCTTCGCAGCTTCACTGCTGTTGTTATAATATCTTCGGCTTGCATCCATCACCCCCAAACGGCGATTTTATGTGTCTGCATCCACGTAAACACAACCTACCATGCAACGCGCCTATTGTGGCGCTTTCTTGGCTACACGCTGAATAACTGCGGCGGTAAGATCGTTAGTTGAAGAAACCATCACCGTTGTATCGAACACATGTGCTATCTTTTTCTCTTTAGCAACCTTATTTACTTCGATTCGCAGTTTTGCAATCAATCCCCGTTTCACAGCATCTTCGCGCTCCGCTATCTGTTGCCGAACATCCTGCTGCATCATGCCTATTAGCCTATCGAACTGCCGGCGTGCCTGCGCGGCATTGCTCATCAATCGCCGATCTTCCGGGGTAAGAGTGGCCTCCGGTTTTACCTGAACTTCACGCAGGTGAGCCACACGTTTATCGCTAAAATCTTTCAACTCATCAATGCGCACCTTCTGGCGCGCATCAGGCGTTTTCAGGCCAATAAGCTCGCCATACTCTTTCAGCTCAGGGTCGCTCAGCATGGGTACTGCGCTCATGGCATCGATTCTCGCCTGCGCATCCGATTCTATCTGCTGCTGCGCCATGGAGAACTGCTGCGGAGAATCAGAGGCCTCGTAAACGCGCTCCATATCCACCATTCCAAAGCTAATATCTTGCCCGGTGTGGCTATCGGTTCCCTGCCGGGCATGCACCATCATTGCTCCCGCGCCAACCAGTAGCGAAAGCACCAGCACACCGGTAACAGCAATGCGATTGCTCCTCAAAGCAGCACTCTCCTTGGTTCCATGCAGACTCTGCCGAAAATCGAGTAACCC
This sequence comes from uncultured Chthonomonas sp., assembly GCA_903859705.1. Classification (GTDB taxonomy): domain Bacteria; phylum Armatimonadota; class Chthonomonadetes; order Chthonomonadales; family Chthonomonadaceae; genus CAIXIX01. Next base: position 27,843 of record CAIONQ010000052.1, on the reverse strand, counting down.
ATCGCTCAGGGCGCAGAATATGCGCCAACCACACGGCGGCCCTCTAACCTGAGGCGGCCCTCAGCGTAGAGCTTTATGGCCCGCACATAGCTGGCATGTTCTTGCACCAGCACACGGGCAGCAAGCGTGGAAGCAGTGTCATCATCCATAACCGGCACCGCAGACTGTATGATGATGGGGCCGGCATCATACTGCTCATCCACAAAGTGAACAGTACAGCCAGAAACCTTCATTCCGCTTTCTAATACGGCACGGTGAACATGCTCACCAAACATACCCTTGCCCCCGAATAATGGCAAAAGGGCATTGTGTATATTCATTACGCGCCCGGAGTAACTGTTAAGCACCCCATCCGGAAGTTTTCTCATATAGCCCGCCAGGCAAATAAGCCCGGGGTTTGCGCGCTCCAGCACACGCAATAGTGCGGCGGCATACCCGTTGTCATCACCCTCATATTTTTTTGGTGATACTACAGAGGTGTTTATTCCAGCATCTCGGGCTCTTTGCAAAGCGGGTGCATCGGCGCGCGTGCCAATCACCAACGCTACCTCGCCGGCAATTTCACCACTGGCACATCCCTGTATAATCGCGCCAAGGTTGCTACCGCGCCCCTGCCCCGAAACCATTACTGCTATTTTCAAACCGTTCGAGCTCTCCGTCATCTGTTGTCTTTTCTGGAAAGGCGCGGCATCTCAACACAGAGGATGCCTGCATGCGACATAATAGTTCGCATAGTCGTACTTTTAATTCATGTTGGACGGCGGCACGGTTCACTCCTGCCCACCACCATGCACTGGCGTTATTCGGCACACACTCATTCACAAATATTCTGCATCTATGAACAAAACATCCGCTTATAAATTATCGCACAGCATTGGCCCGGCAGCACGCAGGATTTGCCTTATTGCGGTTGCCACAACTTGCCTTGCCGGATGTGGACGCGCCATTAATCGCTCAGCAGAACGCAGAATAAGAGATTTGCTACCAGATCTGGTAGGCAATGCCCGGCAATATCGGGTGCATGTAGAGGGTGCAGATTCCGAAACCGCACGCGGCAAACTGCGCTCCATCAGCGTGGATGGCATGGATATTAACCTTTCGAACGGCTTGCTGCTGGATAGCTTGCACCTTGATATGATGCAGGTACAGGCAGATCTGGAGCACAAACAGCTTAAGAGCGTGGGTTCTGCACACTTCACCGCTTCTATAGGTGAGCCCGCGCTGGATGAGTTTTTGGCAGGAGAATCGCCCGAAGGTGAAACCCTGCGCAACCTCCGGATAACCATACGCGAAGGCACCGTAACCATACGCGGAGAGCGCGTTGTACTTGGCCTTGGCGTACCCTTTAGAGCCTATGGCCCGCTACGCCTTGCCGGCTCCGAGGCCATTGAGCTGGATCCCAACAAACTCGTGGTTATAGGCATACCCATTTCTGGCGCGCCACTGCGCTTTATTAAGAAGAAATTTGAAAGCGCCATGGATCTTTCTTCGCTGCCAATACCGTTGCGGCTGGATGGCGTGGAGATGCACAACCGCAAGCTGATTCTCTCTGGCACGCCAGATATTCAAGCCATGCTGAGGTTGCGTGCTACCGAAGGCCGGGAGCCCTGAGCATGGAAGAGGAGCCCCTGCTGGATCTGGAAATTTCCCCACCAGAGCATACTCCCAAAGAATCAGCACTCAAGGCGATTCAGGCAATCTGTAATAATCCTGGCACGGTGCTGATTATTGGGGCGCGAGAAACCGGCAAATCTACCTTTGCCCACACGCTTCTTAAAGAAGCACTCTCGGCGAACCCAGAACTACCCTGCACCCTGATTGATGCCGATATGGCACATTGCAGCCTGGCCCCACCTTCTGTTATTGGTGCTGCCCGGGTACAACTAGCAAAGCAAGAAGCTGCCCAATCTACCGCGCTCTTTCAATTTGGAACACGCACGCAGCATTTTATTGGCGATTGCCAGCCCGCGGGAGGATACGCACCCGAAATTATTGCAGCTATTGGCAGGTTACATGGCGTTGCGCAAGAATGCGGCAGTAGACTAACAGCTATTGACATGCCTGCGTTGCCAGATATTAAATCCTTCTTTCGTATGGTGTGGAACTGTATTGATATGCTACGCCCGGCACATGTGGTGGCATTTAGCCGCGGGGAAGATTGGGTTGGCCTTGCCGCACAACTCAAGAGGCGGCAGGATATTCAGGTTCACTTGCTTGCGCCCGCTTCAGCAAGCCCGCCGCGGCCAATAGAGTTCCGATCCAAAAGACTATCCGTACGCTTTGGCGCAGCACTGGAAAACTCAGAGAATCATACGTTTGAAATGGCAAAGTGCACCCTTACCAACACCTGGCTGGGCAGCGGATCTCGCCTGGCACCGCATCTGTTTAAATACCTTAGCGGGGCCGTTTCAGACTACTACCGGGTGTACTATGCAGAGCTAACAGGCGCAAGGCTCGGCATAATGGTAAACCGAAGATCTGCCGAAGCAGAACAGGCCCTGGCAATCGCCATAGAGCAGCTTGCCGCCACTTCAGTCACAATTTCGGTTGCGCAGGAACTAAAGCACCGCCTGGTAGGGCTGCATACCGACCGTGGTAAATTTGTTGGCCTTGGGCGTATTGAATCAATTGATTTTGCAAGAGAAACCATAACAATAAGCACGCCAGTAAGGGCCATTACTGCGGTAACTGAGATACGATTTGGGGGCAGATGTATTGCAGAAAGCGGGGAAACAACCCTGAGAGTACCACCGGGCGAGCTATGAACCTATGGCGCTTGCAAGGCGATTAAGCCCATGGGCCCTCGCTATTGCAGCCGCGGTTTCTCCACGGGCATTCTTATGCCCGGGCTTAGCACCGTGCTGCTTTAACAGGCCAGCCATAGCAACGGCAGCCTCTTCGGTATCCCTATCTATAGCACAGGCAACAGCAGAAAACAGGGGGGTGTTGCCATCCAGATCTTCCCCATTGGCATCGGCACCGGCAACAAATAATTGCCGGGCAATATCGGCATTTCCGCGCGCAGCGCATGCGTGCAATGGGCTGCGGCCGGTTTTATCACGCGCACCGCTGGAGGCACCATGCTTTATCAAATCTGCCACCACCCGCGGATCGCTGTACTCTGCGGCCCAAACAATTACGGGGCTGCCTGCTGAATCGGTTGCGGTGGCATCGGCTACAGCAGCCAGCAAAGCCTTTACGGTATCCACAAACTCCAGGGAACTTGCTTCGTTACCGGTTAACCGCTCCGTTTCGATTAGCGTAACAAGCGGCGGACCGTTGAACCCTGCAACATTTGGGTTGGCACGGTGCTTCAACAGGTCGGTAACTACCTGCGCATTTTCTACAGATAGGCAGGCGTAAGAAAGCAGTGTGCGGTGCGCAGAGTCTTCCCGGTTGGGGTTTGCACCAGAATCCAGCAAATTCTGAATGATCTCGTGGTGCTGCATTGCCGAGCTCAACTGGCTCATCCCTCGCGGGTCCCCCAGGTTGGGATCAGCATGGTTGCCAAGCAGCAGGCGCACAACCTCACCCTTGCCGTTTCTTGCAGCATAGGATAGGATGGCACCGCCGTTCATATCTGCCACATTCGCACTAATTCCGCTGGTTAACAGGCGCCCCACCTGTTCAACATCGGCGGCGTTTACGGCATCCACAATACTCAGGCTCTCGCGTTCTTTGTAGGTTGCCCTGAGGCGAAAACAGCCTATTATTAGCAGCACACCCAGCGTATACAGAAATACAGAAGAGATTGCAGGGATGGATCTGGGCATGGCTGGCCGAACGCGCACCGCCATCTTACGCGCCGCTTTTGTTGAGGCAACTGCGGCAGGTTCTGGCGCAGGAACCGCCACGGGCATGCCCAGAATCAAAAACTGCATCTGCTCGTTATTTCCCTGCCGGCACAGGGTTGCGGGCACGTTGCCCGCGGCATCTGCACGGTAGATATCGGCACCAAAATCAAGCAAGTGCGCGGCTGTTTTTAGATGGCCATTGCGAATTGCAAGGCACAGAGCAGAGTTGCCGGCAGTATCCGCTTCTTCCGGGCTAATCCCTGTTTCAAGCAAAAACTGAACGGTTTTATCGTCCCCGATGCTTACTGCATAGGTAAAGGGAGAAAAATTGGCCTGTAAAATTGGGTCTATTGGGTCTGGTGTATCCATAGTCGGCAAAAATGAAAGTGCGGAGAGCTAACCGTGATAACAAAGCACTACAGTTTCATTTTACCACGAGGTCACTGGCCAACACCGTGAGGTAGGTTACAGACCACCGTTCTTAATCAATCTCTCCAGCTCAGGCAAGTTTCGAGATCGCGCAATTTCGATCGCTGTTTGCCCATTTGAATCTTTAATAGTGGTATCGGCATGATGTGCTATCAGCATTTTGATGGCCTCTGAATCCGCGGCAGCCACCCCAATCATCAGGGGAGTTTGCCCGCCGCCATCCCGAATATTTGTATTTGCTCCCCGCTCCAGCAAAATCTTCACTACACCGTTTGCCTTACTTTTCACGGCTTCATGCAGCGGCGTAGTAAGATCTCGGCAGCAAATATTGATGTCTTTTGTTCGCCTGGCGAGCGTTTCGGCTATCTCTGGCACAATGCCTTTGTGCATCGCCTGAAGGAGAGCATTGTGCCCGGTAGTATCTATGGCATCTACATCCACACCCATTTTAAGGGCACGCTTGATGGTAGGCACATCTCCTTTATCTATGGCCCACAACAGCAAGGTGGCGTTAGTATCAGATATTTTGCCAAACACAAAACCATGATCCAACAGGGGGTTTATTATCTCCGGGGAAGCTGAGGCATGCACGGCCTGTTGCAGGGCCATATCGAACTGCGGATTTTTGTGAATACTGGCCCCGGCATCCAACAGCTTTTGCATAACAACAGGGTGGGCATTGCGCACTGCTACCAGCAGTGCAGTATCCCCATCTTCGCCATACCAGGCCATGTTGGAATTTCCTAACCGGGTGTTATTGCGGTTAGGCATGTGATTCATTTTATTTGATTTGGAGACTGTGGCTTCGATATCTGGATGATGCTGAAGCAATTCATCCACAACGGCATCCGAACCAGAGCCAGCAGCGGCTAATAGGGGCGTAACGCCATCTTCCTTACCAGCATTAACAGACATTCCGCTGGCAAGCATACTCTTTATCTTTGCTACATCGTTACTTGTTGCAGCTTCCAACATTTTTGTTATTGCATCGCTAAAGTGATCGGAATAGTACGCATGTTTATTGAGCATAACCCCGGCAATGGGTAGTGACAGTGTAAGAAGAATCAAGAATGCCCCAATAGCCTTCATTCCTCTGGTCATATCTATCTGTCTCCATAGCCGGGGTTGCCCATTTGATTTGGTGTGCGAACCAATTGTGTAGCTGATCTATATCAGCTACTACTTGCCGGCTCTCATCTCGGTTTCGATATGCTTTTCCGCTCTTACTCTGTCGTCTGGTGAAACGCCAAGACCTGTAAGAATGGTATTGGCCATAACCCTGTTCCCTGTTGGGTTCATGTGAACACCATCGGAGGTAAGCAGCAGCTCACGCCCGCCTGTTTCGCGGCGATAGGCATTGATGAGGCTATGAAACGGCTTCTGAAAGTTAACAAACTGGCAGTGTCTGTGCTTTGCTATGTCTTTAAGAGCCGCATTGTAACTCACCAACTTCGCGTTTTCCGGGCTATCCAGTTCCTCTTTTATAACTGTTGTAGAAAGGATTACAACCTTTGCTCCCTGCTTCTGAGCCCAGGTTACCATTTCATCAACGTTGGCCCGATACGTATCCAGCGGAATGCCGCGCGGGCCATCTCCCGCCGGGTGGTTATCGTAAAAGCCATGCCATACATCGTTTACGCCCACGCTGATTGTAACCAGATCTGGCTTATGATCCAGCACATCTTTCTGAAAACGTGCCTTCATATCGTTGCTTTTGTGGCCAGATATGCCCGCATTGATAACTTCGATATCCCCACCTGGAGTGCCAGAGTAGATGGCGTGCAGATAGTGGCGCAGAAGCCATACATACCCGCCTGGCCCTTCGCCACCCTGAGTAATGCTATCGCCAAGGCAAACAATACGATGCACATTCTTTAGCGGCTCGGGCCGCTCCTGGGCACCCACACCCGAAATACCCCCAACGGTTGCCAGAACCAGCATTAGCCCTGCAGCGGCGTAGTTCATGCTTTCCCCTCCCTGTATGTAGCGCGGATTGCGCCATGCTGAATGCAATGCTCCAATTACTCCCGATAAAGCCTGTTTCCTTCGCCGCAAGCAGCAGGTGTTTTTTAGCACATTTGCAGTTCTGGAAACGTATGAAGCGCGGAATAACGTATACTACCAGTGGTCAGACTGCCGAAGCGTTTTTAACCACTGATCAATACGCTTGCATGGATGCATCCGGCATGATATGATATACTTTGGCAATTCTTAAGTATGCATCCTAAGGTTGGTGTTGTGGAATAAGTTCCGGCCTCCAGGGCGCCAACAAAGAAACCCGAAGATCCGAGAGGAACCCACATGGAGAACGAGTCCAAAAAGCCCAACGCAGGGGCTGCTGGAGGCGCAGATGCTTCGAGCGACGCGGCGGCGATGTCTGCCAGATTGCTGGCGCTGCAGGAAAATGAAGACGATTACACTTACACAAACCCACCCGCTCCGAAGGCTCCACTGGTAGCCCCACGCGGAAGCAGGAAGGGCCGATTTGTGTATGTTTTGCTGACTATTGTTCTCTTCTTTGTGGGAGCTTACGCCGGCAAAAAGCTGGAGCAGCGTAAGAAGGTCAAGCCGGTTGCCACCATAAACGGTGAAGAGATTACACCGGATGAATTTGCCCACATTTCTGAAATAGCTGCCGGACGCCAGGCACTGCCGCAGATAATCAATGACAAACTTGTGCTGCAGTTCGCCCGTAAAAAGGGATTGATGCCAGATCAGGTAACAATCGATTCCAAATTTGAGAAGGCCAAGCGCTCTCCAGATTTCTTCAAACAGCTGCGCATGGCCAACCAGACAGAAGCCGATTACAAACTGGCCCTGCTTATTCAGCTGTGCAACCAGGCCATTATTTATCAGGGCGTAAAAGCCAGCCCGCAGGAAGCTCAGGAATACTATCGTAAGAACGTAGACCCGAGCAATGCACAGGCACGGTTCTTCCACCCGGAAAATGTGGTTGTTGCCGTTGTTGTTACCAAAGAGGAATCTGAAATCCGCAAAGCGGATGCCGAACTCAAAAAAGGTACCAACTTCCAAACCGTGGTTGCCAAGTACAGCAAAGATGTTAGCCGAACCCGAGGTGGCGTTCTACAGCCGATTAAGAAGGGCTCCATTAAGACTGCTGCGTACCAGAGCCTGGATAAGGTTCTGTTTGATATGCAACCCGGAAGCCAGTGCGAGCCAAGGCTTGTGGCGGGTTTCTGGTGGATCATTCGCTGCCTGCAACACAATCCTGAAAAAACAGACACCTTTGATTCTGTTCAGGAAGACTGTAACACGGCGGTACTCCTGATGAAGGGTGTACAGAAGAATGGGGAAGCGCTTAAGAAGGAAGAAGAGGAGTTCGTAAAGAAGTCCAACATTGATATCTTAAATCCGCAGTACCAGGATCTAACCCCGCGCCCCAACTAAACAAGAAAAGGGCTCGCAGGCAGATCTGCTGCCTGCGAGCCCTTTTTTTGGAAGTGTGTAGCCATGGATTTTGGAGCAGCGTGGTACCCTGAACACTGGCCTGAGGCCAGATGGCAAATGGATGTTCGGCTGATGAAGGAAGCCGGAATGACCGTTTGCCGAATTGGCGAGTTTGCCTGGAGCTCTCTGGAGCCAACCGAAGGCTATTATGATTTTGCATGGCTTGAACGTGCCGTTGCACTCCTTGCCGAAAATGGCATAAAGGTAGTGCTCGGTACCCCCACCGCCGCCCCGCCGGCATGGCTAACTCACCACCACCCCGATACCCTGGCAACCGAAACCAGCGGCCGCCCGGCCCAACACGGCAACCGCTGCCACTACAACCCCTCCAGCACAACCTATCTGCGCTACGTGCGCCGCATTGTAGAGCAGATGGCAAAACGCTTCGGCACCGATCCACGTATAATTGGCTGGCAAATTGATAACGAATACAACCGCGTAGACTATTCTGAAGATACTGGCCGCCGATTCCAGGCCTATCTTAAAGAGCAGTACGGCACACTGGAAGCCCTCAACACACGCTGGTCGGCCGCCTACTGGAGCCAGACATACGCAGATTGGCGCGAAATCCCCCTGCCCATCGGCCCACATAATCCCGGCCTTATGCTGGAGTTTCGGCGCTACGTTACCCGCGTTTGGCGCGATTTCCAACACCTGCAATGTGAGCTTATCCGCCAGGTTGCCGGCGATAAGCAGTGGATTACGCACAACTTTATGGGGTGGTTTGATGGCTTTGACCATTACACAGTAGCCGCCGAACTCGATTTTGCCTCGTGGGATTGGTATGTGGGCACCGGGCATCACAATTATCTTGATTCTGGCCTGGTGCATGATCTCACCCGGGGTTTTCTAAACAAAAACTTCTGGGTAATGGAAACACAGCCCGGCTGTGTTAACTGGGCAGAAAACAACAACATGCTTAACCGTGGCGAGGCCCGCACCATGGCCTGGCATGCGGTGGCCCACGGTGCCGATGCCCTGCTTTACTGGCAGTGGCGCTCTGCCCCGGGCGGGCAAGAGCAGTTGCATGGCAGCCTGATTGGGGCCGATGGCAACCCACGCCCATTCTATTCCGAAGCTGCCACAATCGGTAAAGAGTTTGCAGCGGTAGCCAACCAGGTGCAGAACACCGCGCCTGTTAACAAAGCAGCAATCTTACACTCGTATGATTCCCGCTGGTCTATCAATGCACAGCGCCACAATAAGGCGCTGGATCCGCTAGATATCCTGCGTCGCTTTGCTCGCCCCCTGGCGGCCAGCAATATTGGCCTGGATGTTGTGGCCCCCGGCACCGATCTCTCGCAATATAAGCTGGTGATAGCGCCCGCAATTGCGGTGCTAAGCGAGGCCGAATCTGCCGCCCTACAGCAGTATGTTAATGATGGTGGCCTGCTTGTGCTTACCGTGCGTTGCGCCCAAAAAGATTCTGCCAACGCGCTCTTCTCCACTCTGCAGCCCGGCCCACTGCGCGAAACCGCTGGCACGGAAGTAGAAGAGTATTTCGCTCTGGATTCTGAGGTGCCGGTTGCGCTGGCGCTTCCGGGCCAAGTTGCGGCCCAAACGGCAGGCAGCCTGTGGGCTGAGCTGTTGCGCCCCCTCAACGAATCAACACAAACCGTAGCACGTTTTGGTGAATGCAATGGCTGGTTGGATGGTGGCCCTGCAATAACAATATCAGCCAGAAACGAAAACGGAGGCCAGGTGGTGTACGTTGGAGCCCTGCTCAATGAAGCGGGCCAGTATGCACTCACAAGCTGGCTGCTTACCATTACGAATATGCAGGCGGCCTGGCCACAACCCGTAGAAGGCGTGGAGTTTGCCACCAGAACCGACAAAGATGGTTCCACCATCCTCTTTGTTATCAACCACACCAGAAGCTCTAAAGAGATTGCTCTGCCGCAGGGCGAACCCTTTACGGATCTGCTAAGCTCAAACTCTTATCAGGATGTGCTGCCATTGGAGGCCTACGGAGTTCGCATCTTTGCACGGTAACACCAGGTGACACAAGACAAACTGGCAGTATTCCGCTGGATGCAATCGCCGGAGGGCCTGCTCCGCCTCGCAGAGGCAGCACGCATGCCCGCCGATAGGCTCAAACGCATCACATCGCTCCGGCGCACGTGCACACCGGAGCAGGCTGCAGCCGTTGCCGAAATGGTGGAACTGCGATCCAGGGCTGCAGGGCGTTTCACCTCCCCGGAAGCGATGCTGTTTACACCGCAGGGGCTGGAGCAAAGCACCGGCAGCCGCGCAGCCGCACACAGGGCTGGCCGCTTTGTGGCAGGCACTACTGTTCTGGATTGCTGCTGCGGCATCGGTTCCGATGCGCTTGCTCTGTTAAATGCAGGCTGCCGTGTTGTTGCGGCAGATTCCGACCGCGTTACCCTGCTGTGCGCCGCACACAACTGCGCCAACACAAATTCCGCCTTTGTTTGTGCCGATGTTACACAGCTGGATCTGGGGCGAATGCACAGGCTTGGAGTTGATGCCGCCTTTATCGATCCATCTCGCCGAAAATCGCGAGATTCTGGCGGCAATAGCACGCGAATCCGGGCCTCTGAAGAGTATTCGCCCCCCCTCTCTTTCTTTGCCAAACTTGCCGATGCATTTCCCATTGCCGCCGCAAAAGTTTCTCCGGCCATCGATGATGAATCCCTGGCACCCTTTGCCGAACGGCAAAACTGCCGAATAGAGTTTGTAGCAGAACGGGGTGAGTGCAAAGAGGCCGTAATATGGGCTGGATCACCGGCCCCCGGTCTAGATCTGCCCGCAGGCTACATGGCCAGCGTGCTTGGGCCGGGTGGCCGAACCTCGCTGCTGTATCCAGACGGAGGTACGGAGGCCGCTGACTTCGCCCTGCTCCCCGGAGAAGGGTTGGTGCCGGGAATGTGGCTTTACGAACCCCAACCCTCGGTAGTACGGGCCCACCTTACGGCGGCGCTGGGCCGCAGGCTTAGAGCGGAGTTTGTTAGCCTGGATAGCCGCTACCTTGCTGCCACAGAGTTTAGCCCAACCCCCTTTGCCACCGCCTACCAGGTGCTGGATTGCATGCCCCTGCATGCGGCGGCTGTGCATCGCCGCTGTGCAGAACTGGGCCGCAACGTTATGGCCATCAAAACCCGCTGGGATACCACAGAGCCAGAGCCTCTACAAAAGCAAATCAAAGGTGCCTCAAAAAGCGCCGGCGTGCCGCAGTGCTGTGTTATTGTGGTAACTTCCGCCCGCCGCAAATTTGCCATAATTACCCAACCGGCTGAGCCGGAGGCTCAATAGAGGAAGCACCCCATGCCCGATTTCCTGCTGGCACACGATGCCGGCACCACCGGCGTTAAATCCACCCTCTTCCATTCCGATGGCACCATGGAGGCCGCGGCCTTTGCCCCCTATCCCACCAACTGGCGAGAGGGCGGCATTGCAGAGCAGAACCCGGATCACTGGTGGAATGCCGTTTGTGCCGCCTCAAGAGAACTGGCAGAACAGGCTCCTGAGTCAATGCGCAATGTAACCGCAGTTGGCCTTTCGGCAATGATGAACGGATGCGCGCTCGTATCGGATACCGGTGAGCCCATACGCCCAGCCCTCATTCATGCCGATTGCCGCAGTGAGGACCAGTGCCGCCGCATCGCTTCCGAAATTGGTGAAGAGCGCATCTACCGCACCACTGGCAGCCGAATGGCCCCCTATTTCACGGTTGGAAAACTGGCATGGCTGTGGGAAAACGAGCGCGAACAGGTGTTAAAAGCACGCTGGGCGGTGCAGACCAAAGATTTCATTGCTGGCAAACTAACCGGAGTATGGGGGCTTACCGATCCATCCGATGCATCACTAACTGCCTGTTTTGACGTACAAAAAGAGACCTGGTACGAGCCAATTATTGCTTCCGCTGGCTTTCCCGCCCACCTGCTTCCAGATATATGCGCCTCTACCACAATCGTTGGTTATGTAACGGCAGAAGCCAGCAGGCTCACGGGCATCCCTGCCGGGGCAGCGGTTGTTGCCGGCGGTGGCGATGGGGCATGCGCCACTGCAGGTGCAGGGGCCGTTGCGGCCGGGGATCAATACCACTACCTGGGCGGCACCTCCTGGGTAGCCACCGTAACAACCGGCTTTGTGCCAGATTCAAAGATGCGTGTGTGCGCGTTTCATACCCTGCTGCCCGGGCAAAATGTGGTGTACGGCACCGTGCAATCGGCTGGTTCCAGCGTGGATTGGGCTGTAAGAACGTTTTGCGAAGATTCATTCGAGCGCCTGGAGCACCTGGCCCAACAGGCCTCACCCGGGAGCGATGGACTTCTGTTTCTGCCCTACCTCAGTGGGGAACGCTCACCCATATGGGATTCTGCCGCAAAGGGCGTCTTCAGCGGGTTAACACATGCCCACTCACTTAAAGAGATAACACGATCCGTTCTGGAAGGGGTGGCGCTGGCGCTGGCCCAGAACCTGAAAGCAATTGATGAGGTGGTACCGGCCACTTCAGCCCATAGGCCGTTAAACGCTCTGGGCGGCGGTATGCGCAGTGCACTCTGGCGGGAGATTCTGGCAGCAACATATGGCCGAGAGCTGCGCCTGATGGTGCGCCTATCAGAAGCAACAGCCTGCGGCGCAGCCATGTGTGCTGCCGTGGGTACTGGCATGTGCTCCAGTTTTCAGGAGGCTGCCTTGCGGTTTGCCCCTGGTGGTGAAACAGTAGTGCCCCAGCAACACTGGCAGCAGGCCATGGCCACAGCCTCACCCAAATTTGAAAGGCTATACCGGGCTCTTAAACCAGAGTTTGCTGTTTCTGCCGAACCAGAAGCGCAACAACAAACGGTGGATGCCTTGCAGCGCCGGGTTGCCGAGCTAGAGAAGAGCGCAGCGAAAATGGAGGAGCTTGCCCTTACAGATGAGCTCACCAGGCTGCCAAACCGCAGGGCATTTCAGGCACGTATTTTAGAGGAGTGCCGCCGATCTCGCAGGTACGGCCGGCCACTTTCGCTTGCTATTCTGGATCTGGATAACTTCAAACGCATCAACGATGAACGCGGGCATGCCGAAGGGGATGCTGCCCTCCGCACTGCCGGCGTGGCCCTGGCCTCCTCTATTAGAGCCATAGATCTGGCCGCAAGAATCGGGGGCGAGGAGTTTGCTGTTCTCTTCCCCGAAACGCCGCAAGAGGGCGCAGAACATGCCACTGCCCGCATAGTGCAGCAGCTGTTGCAGGCGGGTTTGCCTGCCAGCGCGGGCATTGCGCAGCTGAGTTCAGCAGAAGATATCAGCGATGAAGAGGCCGCGAACGCGCTGTTCTCGCAGGCAGATGCTGCTATGTTCCGTGCCAAGCGCACGGGCGGAGGGCAGGCATCGGTTTAGCCAGCCGGCCTCCATAAAGAGATAACCAGGCCCCCTGCAACAATCAGTGCCCCACCCACCAGTAATGGGGCTTTTGGCCTTTCATGAAAGGCGACAATAGCTATTGCCTGAGATACAACAAAAAACACCGCAATATACACTCCCATTAGCTTGCTAAAGTCCCATTTAGGAAGGTTAACAGCCATTCCATAGGCAAATAGTACTGTAGCGCCAAATGCAAGCAGCCAGCCTTTACCGCCGGTAATCCCGGCGCGAATAAATGCATCCCCGCCGCACTCCAGTGCAGCTGCAAATGCAAGCAAAACCAGTTCTTTCAAGGGGTTAATCTCCTTACCATACGGCCGCAGTATCGGTTTTAACCGCCTGGCCAAATCATGGAATACTCGTGGCACCCTGTTGCCTGCATCCGCAAAATCTGTGTACATGGAAATGGAAGCACATAGGAAATGAAAGATAAGTACCGATACGGCATAATCGGAACCGGTATTCCCTGGAAGGAAGATAACGCCACGGGGTTCGGCATGGCCAATCCCCACTGCACCGGTTATAAGAAAACGGGCAGAACCAACCTGGTGAGTATAGCCGATGTGCGTGCCGATCATGCTGAGCTGTTTCTAAAACGCCACGACGAAGCCGCCGTGGTGTACAGCGATTACCATGAGATGCTTGCCACCGAAAACCTGGATATCGTAAGCATATGTACCTGGCCACACCTGCACGCAGAAATGGCAATTGCAGCCTGCGAAGCGGGCGTGCCGGCCATACACTGCGAAAAACCGATGGGGATTACCTGGGGAGAGTGCAAGCGCATTAAAGCCGCTGCTGATGCCAGTGGATCTACGTTAATATTCAACCATCAGCGCCGCTATCTGGAGCCCTTCCAAACGGCCAAGCGGCTGTTGGAAGAAGGTGCCATCGGCACCCTTGAGCGCATGGAAGCCCACTGCGGAGATATGTCCGACTGGGGCACGCACTGGCTCGATATGATGTTCTTCTTCAATAACGAAAACCCGGCAGCCTGGGTTATCGGGCAGTTAGATAGCCGAGAAGAGTTAAGGACTTTTGGTGTGTGGACCGAGGGCCAGGCCGTTTGCCATTTCCGGTTCAACAACGGCGTTCGCGCAATGCTGGTTACCGGGTTTGAGGCAAGTATTGGGGCCGCTATTCGCCTCACTGGCTCCGAAGGTGTTATGGAAATTCTCTGGGACTCACCCTGGCTCAGGCTGCGCAATGGTCACCAGGCCGGATGGCAGGAGTTCCCGAGCGAAGAGGGTATCCACAGCTTTGTGGGAATTGATCGCGCCTGCGCGGATCTGATTCGAGCCCTCGATGAACCCGGGTATCGCCCACTGCTTACTGTGGACCATGCCATACAGCACACAGAAGTGATATTCTCCCTTTTCGAAAGCAGCCGAAGGAGGGGGCGAGTTGATCTGCCATTGAATACGGAAGATTCAGCACTCAAAGCAATGGTGGATGCCGGTGATATTGGCCCCGGCCACCACGCATAACTAATACTGAGTTTGGCGGGCTGCCTGGCAACTATTTTATGAGTGCCAGAATGTCCTTGAAGGCTGGCCCGCCCGCCTCATACATAAGCTCATAAAGGGCCATCTCCACAGAGGTCTGTAATATGCCGCTTGCGGTCATCTTAGCCAACCCGAGGCGATAATTTGCCTCATTTCGGGAGGATATAGCATCCGTAGCAACATGAACCTGATATCCCCGAAGAAGCAACCCATGCGCGGTTTGGCACACGCAAATGTGCGTCTCGATACCGCATAACACTACCTGGCTTGCCCCGGTTTTCTTAAGTGCCTCAAGAAAGCTCACGCTGCCACAGCAATCAAACACCATCTTATCATGGGCCGGAGTGGGCGGCAATGCACGCCGAATCTCTGGAATAATATCACCCATGCGAGATGCATACTGCGTGGTGCCAATAATGGGGATCTTCAGCAGGTTAAACCCAGCAGCCAGATCCGCAACATTTTCAACCAGAACAGGCGTATCACACACTGCATTCACAAAGGGAGCCTGCATATCGATTACCACAAGAGCTGTGGTCTCTTTTTGAAGGATATTAGGATGACGTAGAATTCTCGACACGTGCTTAACTCCCCGTATCAGTATCGGCCCGATACAAAAGGCATCGGGCTCTGGCTTCCAGAAATGTTCGGTTCAGCAACCTGCTTTTCCTTGTAACCCAACAAAAGGTTGGAAAGGGAGCGCAGCCTGCGTTTACAGGAAATTATGTCAGATAGAATCCGTGCGCTTATCAGCCCTAACGCTTTTAAGGGCAGCCTCACCGCAATGGCGGCTGCACGCGCAATAGAGCAGGGCCTGCTGGAAAGCTCCAGCGACAACTTTACCATTGATTGTGTGCTGGCACCGGCCGCCGATGGCGGAGATGGCACCCTGGAAACCCTGGTAAGTGGTACCGGTGGTATGCTGCACACTACGGCTGTGCGCGGACCACTTGGCGATATTGTGAAAGCGCGATGGGGTAGGCTCGGCGGTAACAGGGCAGATACGGCAGTTATAGAAATGGCAGAGGCATCCGGCCTGCGCCTTTTGCCACGTGTTCGCTATAATCCCCAAATTGCTTCTACGTATGGCACTGGCCAGCTTATGCTGGCAGCTGTAGAGGCGGGCTGCAAACGCCTGCTGGTTGGCATTGGCGGAAGCGCCACCAACGATTGTGGTGCGGGCATGGCCGCCGCCCTTGGCGCACGATTTCTGGATGAGTATGGCCAGGAGCTGCCCCCCTGCGGCGAAAGCCTGGCACGCCTTGCCTCCATAGATATGAGCGGCTGGAATCTCCCATCGGATGTGAAGATAGAGGCGGCCTGCGATGTGAACAATCCGCTAACCGGCCCTAATGGCGCTGCGGCAGTATACAGCCCACAAAAAGGCGCCTCGCCAGAAATGGCCGCGTTTCTGGATGCCGCATTACACCGGTGCGCAATTGTTATACGGCGGGATCTTGGTGCAGATGTAGAGCACACGCCGGGTGCCGGAGCCGCTGGGGGCCTTGGTGCTGGCCTGCTTGCTTTCTGTGGAGCAACCCTCAAACCCGGTGCCGATCTGGTGCTGGATGCCGTAGGCTTTGATGCACAGTTGGATGAGTGCTGCCTGGTTATTACAGGTGAAGGACTGTTGGATTCTCAAACAGCAAACGGCAAAATCCTTCAGGCAGTTGCCGAGCGTAGCCTTGCGGCGGGTAAACCCTGTATAGCACTGGTGGGTGCCACAGCCGAAGGAGCAGAGGTACTTATGCGCACCTATGGCATCACGGCTACGGTAAGCATCTGCCCGGGGCCAATATCGCTGGATTTCGCCATAGAAAATGCAGAGAAACTATTGCGTGAGGCAGCAAGAAGAGTGGGCTGGCTGCTGAGCATCGGGCATTCAACTGGTAACGGAACTTAATATGGCTGCAAACGCTGGCAGCCCAACTGCCAGCGCAATTGCCCGCTGGCCTGGCGCCAGCTTTGCACTTTTGTTGTACTCAAATACCTTTACCACATTGGCACTCTGCAGCCACAGAAACACGATTGACGTTGAGGCAACGTACAGTATCACAACGCGATAATTGGCCGCATATGGCCTAACCTGAGAATGCCCGCAATTTCTCAAATCGGCCCAAATACTTATAACGCTCTCTACGCACCAAGGTTCAACATAGCCCCATCGGGGCGTCAAATGCACACCCATACCTGGCATAAAATAGAATGGGCGTGGGCCTTTGCATGGCACACGCCCAACGTTTCTGTTTCTGGTGCCTGGCTGCAGTGCCGGGCATCAGCTACTCAAACTACCGGCCTCGCTCCACATTGGGATTGGGCTTTGCGTTCACCTTGGGAAGCACAACACGCAGGTGCTGAGCCCAGATCTCGCCAAGCTGCATAGGCTTTGCATAGTTAAAGCGCGCGGTCTGTGCGTCTACGGTTACCAGCAGCTTATCCTTCACTTTGATAACCGCATCCTTGCCAGAAGGCACAACTACGATATCTGCAGGTTTAATGTGCGGATCAGAAAGTATGCGCACCAGTCTCTCGGTGATGGCATCTGCCCTATCCTTAACACTGATTCCGTTTGCGGCAAAGCGGACGGTAAGTACATGCTCACCACCCACATTAACATCCCCATCAGAATCAGCACGAGCGCCAGTGCCCGCAAATCCCAGCGCAATGGCGGCTGCAAGCACGCCAAATACCTTAACACTCATTCGTTCATTCTCCTCAAAATCGGGAAATCGCGGCCCGTTATTCGGCGCGCCCAACTTAATAAACTCCGGCGCTAACCCGGCTGTGACACTGGCGAAGAAATCAATGCGGAATCAGGCTCTCAAGCCCATTTCCTCGCTCTATCAGGTCCTGAAGTTTGTCTCCTGCCGCCGCAACTTTTGTGCGCGCAGTAGCCGCAGCCCCGCTTGTTATCTCTGTTGCTTTCTCTTTAACTTCGGTGGCCTTCTCCCCAATCTTCTTTCGGGTTGTTGCACCATCCTGAGGGGCGTATAGCAAAGCCACTCCGGCGCCTACTGCCGCACCAACAAGAAAAAACACCAGATTTGAAGCCGTATTGCTCTTGCTCATAGCTATGCTCCTGTTCAGCGGAGTTCATACCCTCGGCCAGAACACCGCACCATCTAAAATTCCGACGCCTGAACACTCTTTAAGGTTTCAGTACTTATACTTTTTAAACGTGTGGCGGCCTGTTAACGTTCCTTTTAATACCCCTTAACCGGGAACCTTCGCCAATTGGCAGGCGTGTTTTAGGCTATAATCTCGCAGCCCTTTTCGGCTTTGACAACTCCACAATATGAAACACTCCACCCTATGATCACATTTGCACAGGGCGCTCTGCTCTTTACCTCTGCCGCGCTGGCGGGCGCTGTTAACTCCGTTGCGGGTGGCGGCACTCTGCTCACTTTTCCCGCACTCTACCACGTTCTTAACAACCCACTGGTTGCCAACGCCACAAGCACGGTTGCTCTGTGGCCCGGGCAGCTAAGCAGCCTGTTTGGGTACCGTAAAGAGATTGGTGAAAGCCAGGTAGCAATCAAGAGGCTGGCAGTACCAAGCCTTGTTGGCGGGGCCATCGGTGCTTCGCTTCTGCTCCACACTAAGCCCGAGGTGTTTGCCACAATTGTGCCCTACCTGATTCTGCTGGCTACCACCCTGTTTATGCTGCAAGAGCCGCTATCTCGCTACCTCAAAAAGCAAAAACCCGCCACAGAGTCTGCAGATGCACCGCCCTCAACTCCAGAAGATAGCCCTGCACGGCTGGCCACTGTAATTGGGTTTCAGTTGATGGTAGCCATCTATGGCGGGTACTTTGGGGCGGGAATCGGCATTCTTATGCTGGCGGCACTCGGGTTCATGGGCTTTTCCCACATCCACAGAATGAATGGCATCAAGAACATCAATGGCCTGCTCATAAATATGGTTGCCATTGGTTTCTTTGTATTCGGCCACACCAAACCCGGTAACGGAGTTGGCCCCCACTCTAACAGCCTAATAGATTGGCCATTGGCCCTGCTGATGATGGCAGGTTCCATTGTTGGTGGATACACTGGAGCGGGCATTGCCCGCAAAATTGGCCAGAGCAATGTACGTAAAGCCATTATTTTTATTGGTTTTGCGCTTGCGCTCTCACTTTTCAGGAAATAGGTGCTGCCGAATAGAATTAGCAGCACAGCACAACTACGCTGCAAGTGGCAATCACGCCACGGAGGTTGCGCCAATTAGCGGCATGCTCCTTTGCTTGGGCATGCTGGAGGAACTGTATTGAAAACCAAAACGGATTCGGGGCTGGAGTACGAGGATATTAAACCCGGTGAGGGCGCGAGCCCGCAAACGGGCCAGGTGGTGGTAGTACACTATGTGGGCACCCTCACCAATGGAACCAAGTTTGATAGCTCCCGAGATCGCGGCAGGCCATTTGAGTTTATCATTGGTGTGGGCCAGGTAATTAAGGGTTGGGATGAAGGCGTTGCCTCCATGAAGGTTGGCGGTACCCGCAATCTTACTATCCCACCAGATCTTGGTTATGGCAAATCCGGCGTTGGCCCCATTCCGCCCAATGCCACGCTTCAGTTTGAAGTGGAACTGCTTGCCATTCGCTGATGAGTGCAGCTTCAGGAGATTTCGATGACCCCGGATTCCGCAATAGACGATAACCCGCTTAAGGATATGGATGCTCTGGATGATGAGCGCCTGGCCACCGCGGCTGCCATTGCCACCCCAGGCCACGTATATCGCGATTACGCCGCAGAAGCACGTGCCAGCGTAAAAGAGTTCTATCGCCTGAACCATACCAATCAAACTCTCGATTTCGTTCTTGCGAAAGAGCAGGAGTTTGTGCCCGGTGCCCATGGCGAAATGGGTATTTGGGAGGCAATGGAGTTCCTGAATCAGCTGGTGGATGATAGCGATCCAGATACAGATCTAACCCAGATTCAGCACCTGCTTCAAACTGCAGAGGCTATTCGTGCAGATGGGCATCCAGATTGGTTCATTCTTACGGGCCTGGTTCACGATCTGGGTAAAATCCTGTGCCTGTTCGGCGAGCCCCAGTGGGCCGTTGTGGGCGATACTTTCCCGGTTGGCTGCGCATGGTCGGATAAAATTGTTTACCACGAATTCTTCCAGCACAACCCGGATAAAGATCGGCCAGAACTGCAAACTCCTTGCGGAATATACTCCGATGGCTGCGGCCTACAAAACATTCATATGTCCTGGGGGCATGATGAGTACCTGTACCATGTAGCAAAACCCTACCTCCCAGAAGAGGGCCTGTACATGATCAGGTATCACTCGTTCTACCCGGCACACACAGGGGCCGCCTATGGCCACCTGATGAACGATCATGATAGAGAGCTGTTTAAGTGGGTTAAAGCGTTTAACCCATATGATCTCTACTCGAAATCTCCTGTTCGGCCAAATGTAACCGAGCTAAAGCCCTTCTACGAAGAGCTGATTGCACGCTACTTCCCTGCAAAAATCAAGTGGTAATGGCCAGCTAATTGCTAGCTCCCTGCCCGTCAAAAGCCGCATCTGTTGCAGGGTGCGGCTTTTGTTATGCCGCATTGCAGAGGCCTGCACACAGGTGCAAAACTTGACCTTTAAGCAACTATGGCAGTATAATGCCCCCTGCGGAACCATCCGTACACAGTGATTGTGTGATTTGTATGACTAATCGCATTCAAATTTCAGTTGGCATGAAGGTGCGGCTGCGCAAGCTCCATCCTTGTGGGAGCGATGTGTGGGTAGTAACGCGAACAGGCGCAGACATCGGTATCGTCTGTTCCGGTTGTGCACGCCGCGTAATGCTGGAGCGGGAAGTATTTGAGCGCAGAGTTCGAACCGTACTGGATACGGACGAACACGGTACCGAAACCGATGCGCCCGGAGCCCCGCCCGGCGAGAATAATACATGATGCTTTTTAGCCAGGCAGCAGGCGCAACTATGATGCGCAGGCGCTGCCAAACCAGCGCAGGCAGGGCGCTTACCGCTGCCCTAACGCTGCTGGTGCTTACAGATGTAACGAGATCGTTGCCGCAGTCCAGCGCTGCTCAAACCGGCACACCCGAGCAACAGCCGCTTCCGCTAACTACGATTGCCGCAGATCCATCGCAATCCCCGGCAAACACCACCTCGCAACAGGCTGTTTTAAGCCGACTTGCGGCGCTATCTGGCGTTACGCCCCCGGGCCTTGCACCCCATTCTGCAACACCCGCCCCGGGCGCGGTACAGTTGCCAGATCCGCAAAAGGAACCTACCCCCAAACCTTCTGACCCAGATTGGTATGAGTGGGCTCGCCTCGCTTCTACACCCATGCTCTGCACAGTTAGCACCGCATCGCCGCAAGATCGTGTACAGGCATGTGGCGTAAAGTGTGAAGATGGCAGCTCTGTAGTTCTCTGGAATACCGCCGAACAACCCGCTCCCTTTGAGCTAAAGCTGCATGTTCCTCACGGTGTTTTCAGAATTGAACGCCTCAGCTTTGTGCCCTCTCACCAGCCCGGTACTCTCAAAGCAGAGCACACGGCCGATACACCCGCCAACCCTGCCCTGCGCCGCCTGGAAGGGCTGGATACACCATCGCCAACCGTGGTGGTAAAACGTGGCACCCTGGCACCCGGCGAAATTGCCATTATCAGAACTTCCGATACGGCACGTGAGGCCCGCCTTGCCATGATGGCGCTTGAGCAAAGCCTTAAAGACCTGGCACAAACCGCCCCAGGGCCAGCGGCCAAACTGAAGAAAATTCAAAAAGAGTGTGATAAATACACGGATGCAATCACCTCTGGCCCAGAATCTAACCGGCAAAAACGCCTTTCCTGCATTCACCGGTTGATTCTGCTCTACTCACAGGCAGAAGCACAGCACCGCAACAATCAGTCTCGAGAAAAAGTATCTGGAGATCCCGGCGCACGCACTATGGCTGCAGTAGAACGCCTGGAGATGGCACTTGCCGAAACCAGTGCCATATTCTCCGGGCTGGTTTCTCAGGTGGAGCTCACCCCTTTTACGCCTGTTCCGGGCGCAGCCACCAACACCATGGAAGCCACAGTGCAAGTTTCCCTCACCAATTCGGGCACGCACTCTGTGGATAAGGTAAAACTGGGCATGGATACCCGGGCGTTTGCGCAGGGTAGTTCCTGCTCCCCGGATGATGCTGCCTATTTTGGAGAACTCCGGCCGGGGCAATCTGTAAGAGCCGCATTCAAAGTGCGTTTCCCGCTTCCAGAAGCCACCGGGCAGCAGAATCTGCCTTCCCGATGTATTGGCGATGTATCCTACTTTGCCAATGGCGCGCCCGCCCATTTACGCCCAAAAGGGTGGTAACCAGGGCCTGATTTGGCACTTACTACCCCCGGCCAATAACATCTTTCCCGCAACGATGCATGAAAACCCTGTTATAAGGCAAAATATACCGGCAATAAGCTCGTCTATATCGCTGGCATGTGCCAGATAAAGATTCCAACTGGCGTGCATATAAGGATCACACCTATGCTTCTCAACCCACCGTCAAGAGGCACCTCCCGCGCTTTCATGCGCCATTCGGTGCTGGCGCTGGCAGCTGCGCTGCTAATGCTGCTCGCCGGAGCATCTGCTCGGGCAGAGTTCAAATTGACGATTGATTTCAAGGACGGCGACAAGATTCATGACGTTACGAAAGTTGTAGCGCATGCAGAAAGCAGCGATGGGATAGACAAAGTTGAATTCTTTGTCGATGACCAGCTTAAAGCCACCGCAAACGGCATTCCTTACACCTATCTGTGGGATACCATTGCGGATAAAGAGGGCCAGCACACCCTCGCTCTAACCGCCTACGACGCAAACGGCCAAACCAAGAAGGTTACCGTTGCCGTTGAAATCGACAATGAACTTGGCCTTGGCGCAGATGCGCTGGCAAAAACCGCGCACACCGCGCTGCTCGCCGGCGACAAAGAGAAGGCTGGCGCATACGCACGCCGCAGCATGAAGGCCGATGCCTCGTGCCTGCTGGCCGCACGTGTTGTAGCCGCGCTCGCCGCAAAAGATTTCGATTGGGATAAAGCCGTGGCCACACTTGAAAAAGGTGCTGGTTATGATAGCGATCCCGATTCTATTACCGAAATGGCTGGCTACAAAATGCACCGCGCCCTCCGTCCGGAGAACGCCGCCAGCTTTGTTAGCCTCCTGAAATCTGTTCAGGAACTGCGCCAGACAGGCGCCGATAGAAATGTTGAGCGGGTTAAAGCCAAGGAGGCCGCCAATCATGAAGCCGTTGGCGATACCCTGATTGCTGCGGGCCACTACAAAGCGGCGCAGCTTGAGTACCAGAAGGCGGGAGACGGCATGCCCGTTACCACCGCCAACCGGGTGGCGCTGGCGTATGCCCTGCAAGATAACATCGATCTGGCAATTGCGTTTGTACGCCCCATGCTGCAGGATAAAAAGGCAGATCGCGTAACCCGCGCAATCTATGGCCTTGCCCTGCTGCGCAAACAGAAGTTTGTAGAGGCACGCGCTATTGTTGAGCCAGATCTGGCTTCTGGTTATCCCGCAGCAAATATAATTGCTGCATATGCCGATGTGGTGGATGGCAACACGGTTAAGGCCGTTGCAGAAGCACAGGCCGCCGTGGCAGGCGCACCAAAAGCTGCAGATGCCCGCTACGTAAACTCCATGATCATCCGTAACCTTTCCGATTCGGAAACAGAGCTGGTGCAGGTGGTGAACCTGGCCCCCTTCCAGAGCGGACCCTATATCGATTACGCGGCACGCATTGCGCTGCAGAAAAACGCAGATCGGGTTGAAGATGCACTCAAGCTCATCGAGATGGTGCTATCTCGCGAACCCGAAAACTTAGGCGCAAAACTGGCCAAAGTGCTAATTCTCACTTCCAAGAACCGCGATGCAGAAGCAGAGCCGATTCTGGATTACATTGCACGGCACTCTACCGCACCGGATGTCGAGATGATTGCTGCGATATTCCTAACCCACAAATCCAAAGTGGGCCAGGCACAGCAGTACTGGGATGCTGCACGCCGGCAGGATCCAAAGCACTTCGATTTCCTGGTTGTGCCGGCCGCCCTGGTGTACCTGCAGGATTGGGAGCGCAAAACGCACTACCGATCTGGCTTCTTCCTCACATTTGAATCGCTCTTTCCATCAAAGTCCGCCGATAAAGCGGGCGGCGGTGTAGAGGCCGATGCGGGCCAGCAAAAACTGTAGTCTCTAACTGGCTCTCTGATTGCTTGCCCTAACGCTATCTGTTCCACCATGTGAATAGATCTAGCGCGGGCAGGCAATCACAGAGCCTCTTTTTTTCACGCACAAACCCTTCTTCGGCTCAGTTAATTAACCGGGAGGGTAGGAGCTGCGATTGTGCTCTATCGTATCCTGAAAGATCTCGGCAGCATCGATCCCAGGCGCAGAGAGGCCGCCATCCGCATGGCGCGCGGCCTACCGTGGGAAGATCTGGATCAGTTCCTGAGCTTTTATGATAAGTCTCTTGCAGACCTGCTAAGAAGCGTTTGGATGACCATCATAATCTTGCTGGTGGTTGGTGCGGGCACCGTTACACTTTTTCATTCCGAACTTGCCAGAATTCACAAACTGGCAATCTACCCCGCAGCCCTGTTTGTAGCGTTGCTACCCGTGCCGGTTTGGCTTAACTATGCCGGCAGCACCCGAAGATCCCGTTCCAGCCTGCAAACCATCCTGGCCGAAATGGATGATTCCGCTTTTGTTGCCACCGGGCTATGCATGCTTAGCGAAGCCCAGGCAGATCACTACAGCTTCAGACCAGAGCTATTTCAGGCAATCATGCGCCTTCTGCCAGATGTAACCCTGGAAGGTTCGCAAGATTGGACCCCCGAAGAGCGCAATGCCCTTACCATGGGCCTCCATGGCGTGCTGCCGGCATCGGCCGGGGGCCGAGATTCTCTCTCCCGCTCTTCTGCCGATTTTGCTATAGCAATACTAAAAGTTATCCAGCGAATTGGCGATGCGCGTGAAATTGAGCTTGTGCGGCTCGTAAGCACTATAGATCCTATTACAGAAAAGCATCAGGCCGTGCGAGAAGCATCGCTTAAATGCCTCAAAACCCTGGAACGCCGCATTGCAGATGCCCCTGCAGATTCCGGTATACACACCAAAGCACCGGTTAACGGCCCGCTGGTTTCAAACAAGAAACTAGTATCTAGAACCGAGGTGGATGCAAGCCGCCTGCTGAAGCCACGCACACGCAATCGCCCGGAATCTGATAACTCTTCTGCCCCAATGGCAGAATAAGGCCTCCCCACAACCGAATAACAGCCTCAATACAACGGCCCGCCGCTGTTGCAGGCAATAAGCACCGTTTGTTTGATTGAGAAGAAAGCAGGACCAGCGTGAGCAATCTTAAAACGTTATTCCTCAGCCCTCCCTCCTTCGATGGTTTCGATGGCGGCGCCGGTTCTCGGTACCAGGCAAAGCGAGAAATCACCTCTTTCTGGTACCCCACCTGGCTGGCCCAGCCTGCCGCCATGGTACCCGGCAGCAAACTGATAGATGCGCCACCGCATAACATGACCGATGCACAGGTGATGGCCATAGCAAAAGATTATGAGCTGGTTATAATGCACACCAGCACCCCCTCGCTTGCGAATGACGTGGAATGTGCCCGCCGAATTAAGGCCCAGCGCCCCGGCACAAAAGTGGGGTTTATTGGCGCGCATGTTGCCGTTTTGCCAGAGCAAACCCTGAGAGATAACAAAATAATAGATTTTGTTTGCCGCCACGAATTTGATTACACCTGCAAAGAGCTATGTGAAGGCAAGGATTGGAAGGATATTAAAGGCCTCTCCTGGCGGGATGAAAACGGCGAACTGCAGCGCACCGAAGATAGAGAGCTTGTGCCCAATTGGGATGCCATGCCCAGCGTGCTGCCAACCTATGCCGAACACCTGGATATAACCAAATACTTTATTGGCTACCTGCTCCACCCTTATGTTTCGTTTTACACGGGCCGTGGCTGCCCGGCTAAATGCACCTTCTGCCTGTGGCCGCAAACCATTGGTGGCCACAAATACCGCACCAAAAGCCCGGAATGCGTTGGCCGCGAAATGGATGAAGCGGTAGCCATATGGGGCAGCAAAGTGCGAGAGTATATGTTTGATGACGATACCTTCACCATCGATAAAGCCCGCGCCATTGCCATTAGCCAGCATATGAAGCGCCTTAAACTCACCTGGAGCTGTAACGCACGCGCCCATGTGGATTACGACACCTTAAAAACCCTGCGAGATAACGGCCTGCGCCTGCTGCTGGTTGGTTTCGAATCTGGCAATCAACAGATTCTGGATCGCATCAAAAAAGGCATCAAACTGGATATGGCCCGCGAGTTTATGTCCAACTGCAAAAAGCTCGGCATAAAAGTACACGGAACCTTTATTATCGGCCTGCCGGTGGAAACTAAAGAAACCGTGGAAGAAACCATTCGGTTTGCTCAAGAGCTGGATCCGCATACCATTCAGGTAAGCATCGCAGCGCCGTACCCCGGTACCGAACTCTACGATCAGGCCATGGCCAACGGCTGGTTTGCGCGAGAATCTCTGATAGCCCAATCGGGAATTCAAACATCCACCCTGCAATATCCGCATCTGTCTACCGCCGAAATAGAGGATGCCGTAGAGCAGATGTACCGCAAGTTCTACTTCCGGCCCCGCCCCATAGCGCGCATCGTTGCCGAGATGATAACGGATAAGCAGATGATGGGGCGCCGCCTGCGAGAGGGCGGAGAGTTCTTTTCCTACCTTCGAGAGCGCAAACAGCAATCAAAAGAGCGCGGCATCGAAGCCGCAGGCAGATAACATCGCCGTTCTGGAGCGTACACTACATATGACTTTTCTTAATCAAATTGGGCAAATCGGCGTATCGGTAAACGATACCGATGCCGCCGAGGCCTTTTACTGCAATACCCTTGGGCTGCGCAAGCTGTTTAGGTATGGCGCGCTGCTGTTTATAGACTGTGCGGGGGTGCGCGTGATGATAGAGGGCAACACCACAGATGCAGAGTTCAAGCCCTCCAGCTCATGCCTCTACTTCCGCTCGCCAGATCTTGCCCTGGCCTATCCGGATCTGCAATCAAAAGGCGTGATGTTTACGGATGAGCCCCACCTCATCGCGCCTATGCCAGATCATGATTTGTGGATGGTATTTTTTAAAGATCCCGCAGGCAACCTGCTGGCACTTATGCAGGAAGCGCCAAAGGGCCACACCGTTTGGCCGCCAACAGCCTGATGCCCACCCACACCACCGTAGCAAGGATTGGGCCACATGCTCGGCTGGCTGCGTAACAAAAAACGCCGAGATCTCATGGCAGCGCCGTTTCCGCAGCAGTGGCAAACCATTCTGGAAAATCGCGTGTGGCTGTACCACATGCTAACGCCAGAAGAGCAGCAGCGCCTGCGTGCCGATATGGCGGTGTTTATAGCTGAAAAGAGCTGGGAGGGATGCGGCGGGCTGGAGATGACCGACGAAGTAAAGCTCGTCGTAAGTGCCCACGCCTGCATGCTAACCCTCAACATCGAAAACAACCGCTACTACCCCAACGTAGAATCCATTCTGGTGTACCCCACGGGCTACACTTCCATAGCGCGCACCGTACGCCCGGGGGGTTTTATAGAAGAAGTGCCCTCCGCGCGCATCGGGGAAGCGTGGCACGCTGGGCCAATAGTGCTGAGCTGGGAAGATGTGCTGGCCGGATCGCTTGGCCACAGCGGCGCAAACAACGTAACCCTGCACGAATTTGCACACAAGCTGGATATGCTATCTGGCGGGGCAGATGGCGTGCCCGAGCTGGATTCCGATGCGGCATACACCACCTGGGCAGAAGTAATGAGTCACCACTACCAGGTACTGCTCATCCACATCCACCACCACGGCCACACCGTGCTCAACCCCTATGCCGCCACCAACCCCGCCGAATTCTTCGCAGTAGCAACCGAAACATACTTCATGCGCCCCCACCACCTCCTGGAAGCCATGCCAGAACTATACACCGTACTCAGTGCATACTACCGCTACACGGGCTGGGGCGCACAAAACGCTTCACACGGGGCCGGGGTTTAGGTGCCAGCGCCGATCTGGCGCTAAAACACTGGCAAAACAGCACAGTACACCCGCGCTGTAACTCTGAGCTTGCGAAGAGTGTATAGCAGCGCTAACAATTGCAAAGCTCTCTCCCGATCTGGCGCTAAAACACTGGCAAAACAGCACAGTACACCCGCGCTGTAACTCTGAGCTTGCGAAGAGTGTATAGCAG
>CAIONQ010000051.1 GCA_903859705.1 uncultured Chthonomonas sp. | reverse complement strand
GTGGGCTTGCACGTCTGGCAGCGGCTCTCGGCAACGGCTGGCGGCTTCGCCGCGACGCCACTCAGAGCGGGTTTCGACAAACGGCATTACCTATGCCGTTTGTGGATCTACTTCTCCCAGAACAGACCCGAGACCATCGTACAGATACCATCGGCGATCTGCCGATAAAACACTGGCAAGGCGGAACAGGTCACCCGCGCTGTAACTCTGAGCTTGCGAAGAGTGTAAAGCAGCGCCGCTGCATGCAAGGCTTTGCCCAGATCTGCCGATAAAACACTGGCAAGCCGGAACAGGTCACCCGCGCTGTAACTCTGAGCTTGCGAAGAGTGTAAAGAAGCGCCATCCACAGCTAAAGCTCATTCCCGGCCCGCAACATCATCCCTGCGGTACTCTGGGCCAATGTGGTAGACGGCATAGCCTGCAAAGGTACCTTTTTCTTAATGCTCGCTTTCCTTCATACTGCTACGTTTCATTGTCTGTGCCAGGATGTGAAGCAACAGTTCGCAGTAGCTCCTCGGCTTTGTCTTCGGGTTGCATGCCAGCGTGAAGTAGATCCATTTGAGTGTGCAATACAGATGAGCGAAGCAGCTCCTTAGATTCGTTGTCCGATTCCCGTGGTGTCTTAACGGCCACCAAATATTCGTTCAGCGCACGCAGCAGTTCGGGTTCTAAGTATGTGGCCGACGGTTTTGAGCTGATCAATATATTACGGATAGGTCTCTCAGCCGCTTGTGGAGCATGGCAAAGGAGCACCGTACAGAACGCCCGCCGAAATGCACTCAGTTGTGACAGTCCCTGTTCTGTGTCAACGCTCGTATACCGGCCCTCAATTGCCATACACACGTTCCGCCAGTCGTAAGGGGTTAACTCGGACACGGCCTTGTGCGAAGCGTTTTGCAGTACACCTGTCAAGGTGTGTATGATTTTCTGCCGTTCGAAAACGGTGGCTACGCCGAGCGATTTTACCAGACACTTCAGTGAATGCGACCGGCAGTCACTATGTAGCATGTGGTTAGGATCCGGCAGATGGCGCTGCAGATAAGTTTGATAATAGATTACTGCCATATTTACACCGCCAAATGCAACTGCAAAGACATACTGTAAACGCGTTAATGAACCGCCAATTGGTATACGTCCGCGATGCAAAAACACCATAATGAAACTTACCAATGGGCACAGTATATTGAAGGCCAGTACACCAGTCTTAATGTGTAGCCTGGTATTAACTGCCGACTCAAAATCCTGTCCATTCTTACGAGTTACGATGCGCATAATGACAGACCGCCTCAGACTATCAATTATTTCTGCACTAATCCCATTGACATGTGCTCAGCCTCAAGAAGTAAAAGTGTTGTCCTATATCACGAATCCGCACCGACTGAGGCAAGATACGCGAACTCTATCAGCCCAATTGCCACCTGCCCTATTGCTGCGTCGCGTGCTAACGTGTAGGCCGCGGGATCTGCCGAAAGAAACATGGCAGTGATCGCTGGCCTGAAAGTACTCAATGCAGTTAGAGTAATTACTATGCATGACCCGAAATCGCAGATTCCAAGTGCGGCTATTGCAAAGCATGTAGTAGACAAAAATATAAATCCAATGGCCATACTCACGCACCCCAATTGTAATTGCTGAAAACCCTGCATCACAAATGACCAGCCTGTCATGTAAAACAATACAGCCACGAGATCTGGGCGTTTCCATTCCTTCCCATTGCCGTCCACAGCGGTAACCGGTGAATTAGCGCAGTACAAGTAGTAATTGGCTCCATGTCCTGCCGGATCCTCACTCACAAACCTCCCGGTAACCGGGTCCATATACCTTGCCTGCATGTATATCAGGCCGGTATTGTCTTCGGAAGGGTGGCCGAGAGCGCCCACAAATTTGTGAGCGCTGGTTCCGCTGTCTCCGCTGCGGATGGCACCGTACACATCGTACTTGCGGCTGGCTGCATAGTCCGCACGCTACTCGGCCAAGTTTGGCGGTAGTTGCTGCCCTTTTAGGGCAAGTCCTGTAAGCCAGACTAAGTTGCAAGCCCAGGTTGCAATTAGAGTGAACCCTGCAATTAGCACCATCTTGTGCGGCACGTTCATTCTGTTAATTCCATAAAATAACCTAAGTATCCATACCATCACGGCTGGCAGCGCAGAACCGAGTATAACCAGAACATATAACCGTGCACGCGGCACATTCCTCAGTAAATGAGCCAACGAATTGCCGGGCTTATCCTGGCCCGAATTCCCACGTGTTACGAAATTGCGCGGCTCCAGCCACAAAAACAGAACTATGAGTCCTCCGAGGACCAGAGCAACTGGCCCTTTGAAAGGGCTATGTTCCCAGGCGGGAACACTGCCTGATCTAGCAATCAACAGCCCCGCCAAAACCGGGGAAACTGCAGCCAAAAGTCGTGGTATGGTAACTTTGCGGTCCACAATCCAGAAGGCAAGTGCGAAGCAAGCAATTGCACTGAGAACCACCACCGCGAATAGTGGCCAGTAAGATGTCATCGCATTTGGTTGCAATCTAAGGGCAAACGCTGCCGTGCAAGTTGTTCCCCACAGGTAGCACAAGAGATATGTATGCCTGGTACAGTCGTTAAGAGTTTGCATCGTTGTTTCCCGATAACTACTGCGTCATATAATAGTCAGAAGCATAATATTCCTCAATGGCATTCCCTGCACCAAGGATTATTCCTACTACGAACGCAAGCCCCGTAAAATAAGCGGCGCGTGCTGGATTGAAACTTGAATTGGCAAGGGCCCGTGCGACTCCTTTTGCAAATTGCGCGATGCTCATTTGTCCTGCTTTTACAAGATCACCTGCATCCGCCAACGGGCCAAGCGCTGCCCCCGTAAAGGAACTGGCGACAGCCATTAGCATGGGAGATAACGCTAAGCCCGATGCTATATATCCTGAAAACAGATGTTGGAATAGGACGGCCGTCAACGCGTATCCTATAGCCCAGCCCACAAGTAAGCCGAACGCCATCATTAGGCCAGTAACTATAGAACCGTAACTGCAGCCGTTCGAATCGGCCAGGCTTACTGGCGAATTCGCACAATAGCAGTACAGGTTAGGGTCCTTTCCTCGCCGGATCCTCACTCACAAACCTCCCGGTAACCGGGTCCATATACCTGGCCTGCATGTATATCAGGCCGGTATTGTCTTCAGAAGGGTGGCCGAGGGCACCGACGAACTTATGGGCGCTGGTTCCGCTATCTCCGCTGCGGATGGCGCCATACACATCGTACTTGCGGCTGGCGGTTCTTGGCACTTATGGCGATAGTGTACGATCACTTGTCACAGACAGCCTCAACCCGCTCCCCAAGCATATCTACCTCTGCTGTGAGGTCCCACCTTTGTCCAATATTTCATCTTCAGAGTCACTAGCGTTGACCACAGATAGAAGGTTTTCGAGAACGACAGCTATCGCCTCATCTTCATCAAACGCTGCAGCTTCCCGGGCAGCAGCATGGGATAACGGCTTTTGATATTCACTCTCAGTGCCGCATAAATAGGTCCACCCCAGCAGCAAACAAACATACAGCGCTTTCTGGGTCCTTCTGGCTTGTTCAACACTGGTAGAGGCAGGGTGAGTGCATTTAAAATGCAATATACCGTAGCACTTCGTGCGCAGAAGCCCATCCAATTCAGTCATGAGATCCAGATTACCCATTTTGATTGCTTCCCGTTTCTGGCCTATCGACTGGATGCCAATTGATGCGATCTGCCTGAATATGCACGCGCTTTTTACCCATATCAAGCGCAGAATTTCCTTCGAAGTTACTAATGACCGTGCGGGCACTGTGCGCTATCAGTTTCCGCTACGAATATTTCAGCCTTTCCAGCCATGTGCGAATTTAGCAATATCGCGATTGCCTGTAGGCAACTTCGCTTCTCTAATCCACCCCTATTCGTTTCTGGCAGACTCCAGATACGAGCGCAGTTTGACAATAGCGTCTATTGCGCTGTCCAGCTGGTCTTCGGCGTTCGCAAGGAGCTTTGCAAGCTCTGGGTCGTTGAGAGGGAGAACCTCTCGAGTAACGGTCATCGCCTTTGTTGATTTCACGAGGAAGTCGAGCCCATGCTCATTAAGCCACTCCTGCGTGAGGTCAGACTGAGGAGGAAGAACAAGGGCCTCTTTTGTAAGAGCGACATCAGCCGAGGTAACCTTTGGTATTTTGTCTCTGTCCGGCGACATTGAATCGCGCTGTCTGGCTTCTTGCCTCACTTTATCACAGGTTATGCGCGCTTTTATTGCTTGCTTCAGCAACAGCCATTCTGTAGGCTTTGTGCTATTCTCCATTATTGTTTTCTCTTCCTGTGCCACAGGCGTTACTCAGATACTATTTGGTCTACAAGCATGACCCTAATTAAGTTATACAGCGCCGCCAGGGCCTTCATCTTGCCTTCAGCCTGAATGCCAGCCCATGCCGCTTCATTAGCCCAAAGCGCGGCCCGGTAAACCAATCTGCAATTGAGAAAACACTCTTTATTGCGTTTGAGCCATCGGGGTGTGAAACCTCTATCACATATTCTGTCGCATCAAATGCGATATCAATGGGTTCCACTGGCGAAATGCTAAGTGTCTTTGTTCCAGAATGGAAGTCCCTGCCTGTAAGTGCAGCCACGTGCTAATCTCCTACCAACTGTACCAATTCAAGAGACTGCTGCAGAGCATTTGTTAATCGCAATGCAAGCCTGCCTGCCAGGTTTTGAACAGGTGTTGCTCCGGCTGTATCCGTGCCGGCATTATGCTGATGTGCCGCCACACATTTGCTGAGAATCAGTTCCGCGAAATCTGTATATGGCAGAGAATACTCATCACTCAACCCTCCCTTATTGCTCCTACCAGGGATTCAGGTTACTCGAGCCCCGATCCCTCAGATGCACCAACGTCAAGGAAGAACATTGTCATTGCTATGAATAGTTCATGCAGGCGATTCTGTCTCGGCATCGGGTATGTAAATCAACTTCTGATGGAAGTTAATACCAAACCGCAGTCGAGATAGTACATCGATGCCAACCACATTCCGTGTTCCAGGCATCTCTCGGAACATTCGAATATCACGGCAAGTAAATGGGCCGACTTTGGCTTCTGAAAGCTGCACCCAGTCTGTTTCAAACGCGCTCGTAAGTGTGACTATTTTAGCGCTTTGATGCTGGCTCCTGAGGGGTAAATTTGACTCTGGTGCCGTGGTAATAGTACTGCCTGTATCTATGATTGCATTGTACGGCTCTCCTTCATTTATAGCGACATCAATGAGCGCGCGACTGCGATGCTTGAGCAGAGGCAACGACCGCCAGCCACTGTGCAGAAATTGAACATCAGAACCTCGACAGACGGTGAGCATATTGTGTTTGAAGTCAAAACCAACGGCCATGCCGTCCAACATCCGCGCCCCAATAATACCAGCATACCGGTCAGTTTTCAGAAGGTTGCAGTTTGCGTCGAGCGCAAATGGGAGTTCAGCCACCATTGAAGGACCACCGTGCACATCCAACCCATATAACTTTACATTCAGCTCGTTCATACGGTAAGTCAATATCCCCAGATGACTCCGAAACGGATTGAGCCATTCGGGGATCAGGCCGAGTTCCCTTGCCACAGACTCCTTGAGCAACAAAGAATCTTGACAGCCAGTATCAAGCATAAACGGCAAGAACGCGCTTCCGTTAATACTTGCTCGCACAACCATGACACGCTCCAGAGGAGGATCGTATGCAAAGGGAACGGAATACATCGCCGCACGCGGCTTGAAAGGAATGGACGTTATCATTGTGAACAGAGTTAGGCTATGGGATGGAAACTACCTATATCATATGGTTTCAGTAGTACTTGTTTTCCATATATTCCTCACGAAGCAAAGTCTACGGCTATCCTTAGTCGTTTGGTACGCTCCATTCTAGGGAGTCTCCAAGTATTGCTTCAACTGTGGCAAGTTGCTCGCACAAGATGTCTGAAACTGCAGCATCAGCAAGTCGATCTTTTGCGGCGCCCGCGATAGCAACTTCTGCAGCGTCAGACGGGTCTATTGCTCCAGCAATTTGCGCTATACCTTCGAGTTCTGCAGCTTCCTGAACAGCGATCTTAGCTCTGGATTGGAGGCATATTCTTATCAAACGTATTAGACCACTTACCCCGTCAACAAATATGGCACCAGCGAGCCAATCGATTAGATGGACGATGTATCCTATCCAAAAATCATCACAACCTGTTTTATCAGCCTTGCTTGTTGGAGCGTTGCTTGCATAAACGTACCAATTCACGCCATGCGCCGCCGGATCCTCACTCACAAACCTGCCGGTAACCGGGTCCATATACCTGGCCTGCATGTATATCAGGCCGGTATTGTCTTCAGAAGGGTGGCCGAGGGCACCGACGAACTTATGGGCGCTGGTTCCGCTGTCGCCGCTGCGGATGGCACCGTACACATCGTACTTGCGGCTGGCGGTAATGGTTCCGTTCGGATCTACTTCACCGAGCACAGAGCCCAATCCGTCATAGAGATACCATCGGCGATCTGCCGATAAAACACTGGCAAAATGGTTGTGCTCACCCGCGCTGTAACTCTGGTGTAACTCTGGTGTTCTCTGAGAGCGCCGAGCGTGCTCGGATCAAGCAGTAGAGGCGAAGAGTGTATAAGAGCGCCAGTCCGCATCACGCTTACTTACGAAGCTATAACTCTGTGTCTGCCCATCGCCATAGTCTACGTTGGTTAACTGATTGGAGTTATCGTACCCGTAAACCTCGGTTCTGCCAGTAAATACCGGGCTGTGATGATTCAACACGTTATTTTGACAACTGAATCTTCTGTTTCCAGTTTGCCAGACTGATTCCTACCGCGGCGCCCTGTAACCCGATCATAGCGCCGATAAAATTGTGGATGACCGCATATCCAATACATGGCAAAACACATAGCCATGATGTAAAAATCAGGATCAAACGAAGTGACGCGCGCGCACTCGACCTGTAACACAGACGTGTGAAAGAATATTGCACACCGGTACTGACAAACATGTACAGTACCCCCACGATGATTGTCCTGATAACCACGTACTTATCGTCAGAATGCACGTTGCCATCCCCCTCTTCTTTTAAAGCTGGCTGTCAGCAAAGCTGACATACCAACTACCCATTTGGAGGGGTCCTCAGACCCCATTTCCACAGGTGTTCTATTTGTTTTATGCACATACTTGCATGGCCGCCCAATTGCTCGCTCAGCAAAGAAAGAAATGTCACTACGAACCGGTGTCAATCAGGTCCGATGCAACTATCAACGCTGCCCCATACGAGATACAAGCGTATATGGCAGTCCTTGCTGCGGTCAATTCGGCCGATTTCGATAGTTCCTTTGCACCCGTTACGTATATGAAAACGTCCTTGGTCATAGCGTAAAAATTGACGCTGAGATAGGAAGTGAGTGTAAGTCCAATAGTTTGGCCAAAACTGATGGGTGTAACGAACGACAGCCCAAGTAGTGATGCCGCAAAACATGCAGTTGCGCAGTTGCATGCACTAACAGTCGCCGCAATTGCTGCATCTCCATATGCCATCAGCGCTAATCCAATGAAGGCACACCCGAATACCCAAAATAAAGCAAAGCATCCAATTGCCCACTGTTGTTCATTAGACGTATTTCCGTTGGGATCGACATACTGGATTGGCCGGTTACAACAATATACATACCAGTTGGCCCCATCATGCCCCCTGTCCTCACTCACAAACCTCCCGGTAACCGGATCCATGTACCTGGCCTGCATATAGATCAGGCCGGTATTGTCTTCGGATGGGTGGCCGAGAGCGCCCACAAACTTATGAGTGCTGGTTCCGCTATCTCCGCTGCGGATGGCGCCGTACACATCGTACTTGCGGCTGGCCGTTATGGTTCCGTTGGGATCTACCTCACCGAGCACAGAGCCGAGACCATCGTATAAATACCATCGGACGCTGCCAGAAGTATCATCCCTGCGGTACTCTGGACCGCGTGGGCCCATGAGGTAGGTTGCGTAGGCGGTTCCACTGCGCAGTTCGCGAACGAACATTGAGGCGTCCAGCACAAAATCGGTGGTGGTGCCGTTTACCACAGAGCGATGCCGAAT
>CAIONQ010000050.1 GCA_903859705.1 uncultured Chthonomonas sp. | reverse complement strand
CGGAAACGATGATCCCTGATCGTTGCACCACGCATCTCAGCCGCAGCCCAGTTCTCCATTTAACATCCCCCTAAATCATATCCGATTAAGAAGGAGCAAAGATTCCCCGGTATGAGTTAAAAGATATGAATCATTGTTAGAGCGAGGGAGGGAGGTCGCTGCGCTTTGCGAGGTAGCGAGGGAGGGAGGTCGCTGCGCTCATGTAGGGAGGGAGGTCGCTTCGCTGGGCGAGGACGCTGCGCTTTGCGAGGAAGGGAGGTCGCTGCGCTCAGGGAGCGAGGGAGGGAGGTCGCTGCGCTCAGGGAGGTGATTCCTTCCTAACTCCCTACCGTCCTACCGTCCTAACTCCCTACCGTCCTAACTCCCTACCGTCCTACCGTCCTACCTTCCTAACTCCCTACCGTCCTATCTTCCTAACTCCCCTACCTCTCTCCCTACCCAATCGCATCCAACGCATCTGCAATGGAGGTTTGTACGCAGGTAAACGTGGGTGTATCGCGCTGGGTGTAGGCGCTGGCTTCGGTTTCGCGAAGGTGGTGCACCAGGTCCAGGAAGTCGGCCGGGATATCGGATTCAAACGCAACCACAAACTCCTGATCATCCAGCCCAAAAGAGTAGGTGGTGTTGAGCTTGATGGTGGGATACTTGTGGCCAACCTCGATGTGGGTGTACATGGCCTTCTGGCGCTCTTCCAGCGGAAGCGTGTACCACGGGCGGGTTTTTACAAAGGGGTAAACAAACAGGTACTTGCGGCCAGTAGGTTTTACCACCAGGCGGCGGCCTTCGGGCGCACCTTTTTCGGTAGGGTCTTTGTACTGCGAATTCTTGGTCATAGAGAGATAGCAGTAGGGCTGGGTTGCCCACTTGCCAATGCCCGTGTTCAGCAGGCGGCTGCCATGCTTCTGAAACAGATCCAGATCTTCGGTGGCGTTCCACAGCAGCATATCTACATCGCCACGAATGCCAACGGTGGTGTAGCAGCGCACCATCATCTCATCGGCTGCCTCTTCTACAGCGGCAGCAAACGCGGCCTTATCTGCCTGCTTCTGCTCTTCTGGAAGCCTGCGCCAGGCGGCATCAAACTTGTAGAATGCAAACTGGACCATAGTCCGTCCGCGGTTTTCCAATCGTAGCTCCTCTTCTATTGCGTGCCCATCTGCCTGCTTTTCAGGCCAGCATCAGGGCAATAAAGCCAGGGCGCGCACAGCACCATCGTGTGCGGCCAGGGTTTTCAGCTTCTGTCCGTTCTCTATGTTCCAGTAGCGTATGGTTTTATCGGCACCTGCTGTAACCAGCACATGCCCGTTTGCAGCAAAGGCAATGGCGGTTACCGCGCTATCTTTATCATGCATAAAGATGGTAGGCAGTGCGGCGCTTGTGGTAAGGTTCCACAGGCGCACGCGCCCATCGTTATCGCCTGTAGCGGCCAGCTTGCCATCTGGCGAAATTGCAACCGAAGCAGCCCCTTTATCGCTAACCTTCATGCGGCCAACCAGGCCGCCATCTAGCCTCCAGGTTTTGAGATACCCATCGGCAGAAACCGTTGCCAGCATAGAATCGCCGGTGGCCAGCGCCATGCCTGTAACGGCATCATCGTGTGCGGCGATGTTGGATTTGTAATCCAGCCTGCCAGAATCGGCAGCCATGGATACCTTCCAGATTCGGATGGTTTTATCGGCACTGCCCGATACAAGCAGGGTGCCATCCGAGCTAAGCTGCATGGCGGTAACACCACCAGAGTGCGCGGGCGTTTCCGAAAGCCTTTTGCCGTTGGTTGTATTCCAAACGGTTATTGCGCCATCTGCCGTGCCAACCGCAATCATTTTGCCAT
Source organism: uncultured Chthonomonas sp. (assembly GCA_903859705.1). GTDB lineage: Bacteria > Armatimonadota > Chthonomonadetes > Chthonomonadales > Chthonomonadaceae > CAIXIX01. Next base: position 77,524 of record CAIONQ010000050.1, on the reverse strand, counting down.
CAGATGAGCATGCAAGGGCGTTAACGGCCCCTTTAGAGGCAGTGAAGCTCTGCAGGGCTTTGCCATCTGCAAGGCTCCAAATATGCACGGTGCCATCGGCTGCACCAGCTGCCAGGTTGCCGCCCGGCAATACCAGCAGCACGTTTACGGCATCTTCCAGATTACCGGGAGTATCCGTAAGGCGCCCGGAAGAATCCCAGCGCTTTACCCTGTGATCCTGCCCACCAGAGACAATGGTTGGCAGTTCCGAATCGGCACCGGCAGTAACCGCAACAGGCGGTGCCGCCATTGCCGGCAATGCTGCAAACCCGCCCAGGGCCGCCAGGCCACTGGCTGCCGCCCGCAGAAAATCTCTTCTTAAACAGTTAACCGAAGCATTTTTGGGTTGCGCAGGCCGTGTGCAACGGTTGATGGGATGGTTTTCCGGCGTGCGATTCAAACTCAAACTCACGATGGGCCGCTTTCTTTATCTGCCCGGGGGCCACAGGGCGTGGCTCGCGGCTTCAAAGGGTAATTCAGGCAAGGGCGCCGCCGGGAGCGCTCCCATAGAGCTCCTGCGCACGAGATGCACGGTTTGGTTAGACCATGCGGCATGCATTATGTTTCCATGCCACTTATGCGCATCACCCCTGCGCAGAAACACAAAGTGCGCAGGGGCAATTATCCGATATTAACCTGCAGAACCAACCGCTTCCTTCTCGGCATCCAGGTAGAAGTTGTTGGCATACAGATCGTTAATCTGTGCAACCTCTTCTGCCGTTAGCGGTGCCGTATCTGATGCAGCAGCAACCTCTTCCAGAAGCGGCTCATCGTAGATATTGGGGAAGATAGAACATACGCTGGGCTCGCTCAGCAAAAACTGAATGGCTGCCTGGCCCATGGTTCGGCCCGTTTCGCCGGTAAGGAAGCGCAGCTTCTCCAACTTACGCACGCCGTTTACCTGCCACTCGTGGCGCATGGCCTCGTTGGTTTGGCGGAAGCTGCGGTGATCGTTAGAGCTAAACACCGTTTCGGTGGTAACCCTATCTAACAGCATATCCGATGCATGCGGCACGCGCACCAGCACCGGTACATCGTTCGCCTCGGCAACCGGGCAAATTGCCAGGCCCAGAACCTGCTCAAACAGGTTAAAAATGATCTGCACAGGCTTTTTGCGCTCAGAAGCGCAATAAATGCCCTCGGCGCTCTGGCGCTCCGGCATTAATGCCGGGCCAAGGGCGGCCCCATAGCTGCGAATCTTGCCCTCTTGCTGAAGCGATTCCAGCGTATCAAATAGATCATCCTTCTGTAAGGCATCTATTCGGGGGTTGTGCAGCTGATATAAATCAATGTAATCCGTATTCAGGCGCTTCAGGCTCTCTTCGCAGGCTTTGCGAATAAAGGCTGGCGACCAATCCTGCGGCCTTTCTCGCTGGCCGGGCTGAATACCCGGGTGGTTGTAAAAATCGTAGCCAAACTTCGTTGCTATCTGAATTTCACTGCGGCGGCCAGCAAATGCATCGGCCAGAATCGTTTCTCCGCGGCCATCTCCATAAACGTCAGCGGTATCAAACGTGGTTATTCCAAGATCCAGGGCACGCTGCAGCAGGCGAATGCCAAACGCATCATCCTCAATTCCCCACATCTTAGTAGAAACGGTCCAAACGCCGAATCCAACGGTGGAGAAGGTTACTCCAGTGCCCGGCAAGGTACGAAATTGCATGTTGAACTACTCCAGAGGCAAAACTGTGGCGGCAGAGGGGCCAGCCAGGTTGGCGGGCCTTATACGGCTGATCCTGCGGCAGCGCTGCCGGGCCGATCAGTTTAAGTGGACTATCTGAAACCTATATTAATATGCCATCAGGCAGGGCAACCCGGGTGTGAACCCTATTAGCCCGGCCAACAACTAAATTATTGCTTATAGGTTCAGGGCCTGTCAACCAGAGGCCGGCAGCGGGGGAGACGCATTTAGCCATGGAATCCGGGAATGCCCCGGAAGCATAAAATGGCACTATGCGAACGTAGCCGTACGGGCGGTTGACTTTGCGTAACGACCTGTGATAAACTTACGTCGACCGACAGGCACTCTCAGGAGGGAATTCTCCCATGACCGTACGTAACGCCTCAGCCGTGGCTGTGTGCGTAGCCGCTTTAGGATGCTCTTCATCTTATGGCGTGCTGGCGCAGACAGCGCCGTTTACGATTCGTAAACCGCTGGACGGATCTCATGTTCGTGAGAAGGTTCGCATAGAGATTCCGCGCGAAGCCATTGGAAAAGGTGGCTTTGTAGCATTTTATCTGGATTCGAACGACCGTAACCCCGGTTCGTTCATGCTCGGGATTGCCCCTGCCCAGGACGAAGATGATAACGGCAAAGCTCCGTTCACCTACGTATGGGATACGAAGGCCGGTAAGGTTTCGGATGGCGAGCACACCATTAAGGCGATTCTGTACGAGCCTGCAGCAGGTTCGAACGCAATTGCTATGGTGGAGAAAACCACTACAGCCATTCACGTTACTGTAGAAAACAAAATCAAAGACGGGCCAGATGTGCCCACAAGCTTCCTTCTGCGCTACAACTACCGAGAAGGCGCTGCGCTGGAATACAACCGCGCGGGCAAATCGGTTATTGTGAGCCGCGACTCTGCCATGGGCGGTATCCGAAGCGACGTCGATCTGATGTCTGCAAAGAGCAAACTGCTTCTGGCAGTTGAGGACGTGCGCTTCGATGCCGGTGCTCATGCGCCGCTCGCGCTCGTTCGCAACAAACTAACCTCGCTTTCCATTCTTAATGGCAACCAGGAGATCACCGTGGATCCTACCACGCTCTCCAACTCCATGTTCCAGGAGCTGTTGCCGAATGGTAAAGTCAACTATGAGACGGGTACTTCAACCGGCCTCACCGAGTATATGTCTCAGGGTCTGCCGGTCAACAACACTCTGGAACTGCCTCTGCTTCCCGAGATTCGCGTAGCTCGCGGTGAAAAATGGTCCACACCGGGCCAGCGCCTCGATATACCGGGTCTGCCTCCGGCCCTTCAGCCGGTGGTTACGCTGGCGAACCAACTGATTGATCTTGAGTACGAGGGTGGTTATCCCTGCGTCAAGATTCATCAGAGCTTCTCCGGCCCGCTTGCTGGCCTGCTTTCGAAGGCATCCAAGGAGCCGTTCAAGGCTCTGCCATTCGCTGGCATGGAAATCACCAGCCCATCGGTAAACTACGATCGCGATATTTACATCGCGTACAACAGCGGCACCCTTGTCCGCACCGCTCGCACCATTCTGATCAAGGGCCGCACAACCGCAGCCGTTGCTCAGGATCCGGCAGCTGAGGGCGGTGGTGGCGGCGGCTTCGGCGCACCGGGCCTTCCCGGCGGCGGCGGCATGGCAGCCATGGGTGGACGCATGAGTGGCATGAACACCGGCGGCGGCATGGCGGGAATGGTTCCCGGCGGCAAAGGCGGCGGCAAGGGAATGATGACACCCGGCGGTGGCATGATGGGCATGGGCGGACCGCCCGTTGGCCCGGGCCGTGGCGGCATGAACACCGGTGGTGGTATGAAGGGTAAGGGCGAAGGCGGCGGCGGTTCCCCGGGTATGCCGGGCGGCTTCGCGGCTGCTGGCGGCAAGGGCGGCAACGCCTTCGGTGGCGCTGGCCAGTCTGGCGGCGCAGAGCTGGTAGAGCACCCAATCACCATCCGCACCACATCTGATACGGATATCATCTCTCTTAGCGGCGGCATTGCAGCAACACCCGGCCGGCCGGCTCCTCCGGCCAAAAAGGCTACTGGCAAAACCACCCGAAAATCCCACTAAGGGTTTTCCCCTAAGAGATGCCTGAAAGTACGGGCGAGGGGCGCATATGTTGCGCCCCTCGCCTATTCTTGTGTATAATCCATTTACACCATTGCCTGGCAGCTTTAGCGCCGGTTGCCCTTTGTTTCAACACCCGCAGCGCAGTAATTCCTCTGGATACCAGTTATGAGATCGGAACACACTAACGATAAGAGGATGGAACTTACCGAGCACCTCGGCGAGTTACGTACCCATCTCATCAAATCTATCTGGTACCTGGTACTTGGAGCCATTGCTGCATATCAGTTTTTTGGGCCAATCTACGGCTTCCTGTATCGCCCTCTGGAAAAAGAGATGAATGCCCTTAACGCGGAGCGCGTTAAGGCAGAAATCAAGCTTCAAGTTTCCAAGGCGCCCAAAAAACTTCAGCCAGATCTTCTGATTATTCCGCACGCTTTCCACAACCCTCCCACGCAGGAGGAGTTTAACAGGCTCGCGGATGCCGTTTCCTGGATTCGAGAACATCCGGTAGCCACACCGATGATGTCTACCATCTTCAGAGGCTTCTACGAGCCGTTTATGGTTCAGCTGAAGATAAGTATGGTAATCGGTTTGCTTATGGTGCTTCCGTTTATCATGTGGGAGTTTGCACAATTTGTGCTGCCTGCCCTCACGCCTCAAGAAAAGAAGCCCCTCAGGCTGCTTGTTCCACTATCCATGTTCCTGATGCTGGCCGGGGCGCTTGTTGCCTACATCACCATGTTCTTTGCGGTAGGCTGGTTCCTGGGGTACCTCAATAACTTCCCGCAGCCCGCAATTTTGATGCAGGATCCTAACGATTACATCCTTTTCTTACTAAAAATGATGGCGGCATTCGCCATTGCATTCCAGTTGCCCGTGGTGCTGATGGCACTGGCATACGCCGGCCTCGTAACTTCTAAGGGGCTGATTACGCAGTGGAAATGGGGACTGGTTATCGCCTGCCTTGGTATGATATTTACCCCGGCAAACGATCCCTGGTCGCTGGCGCTTATCGCCGTAGCCCTGCTCATTCTGTATTTCGGCAGCATTCTGCTTGTGAAGTACATAGAGCGCACTCGGGCAAAAGCAAAGTCTGCATAGCTTAACACACTCCTGCATTGCAGAGCGTGATGGAACCTCAACGTGGCACAGGGCAAGTATCCTTACACTGGTAAGCGTAAAAGCAGAGAGCGCATATTCGCCTGGAGGCTATTCCTGATTCTGGCGTTTATCTCCGCTCTCACCTGGGCAGGGTGGTTTTCGCCGTTTGCTAAAACCATGAGCCACAGAGATCCCACAGTGAGCATTGCGCCCTGATGGTTAATCCTGAATTTGCCCCCACAACCGCCCAGGCTATAACTCGCGGGTTACGGCTTACCATCTCCAAAAAAGCGCTCGCAGCTCTTAGCCTTGTTACTCTGCTGGGCATCTTTTTGAGGTTCTGGGGAATTGGATGGGGACTGCCGGATGCCCGCCACCCTCTGGCAACCTACCACCCGGATGAGCTTGTAGATTTCAGCGCACTGCAGCAATCTGATATTGTGCACGGCAAGCTGGACATTGGCTTTTATAACTACGGTACCCTCTGTTTTTACCTGGCGGATTTAGCCCAAACGGTTGGGCATGGCTATGGCGCCATTCCATCCACAACCGCCCCACCCGCAGATGCAGCACCCGCTGGCCATATGGAAACAGCACAGCGGCAACTTGCGGAAACCCGGGGCATCTACCTTGCAGCGCGCGTTACCACTGCGCTTATGGGTTGCATTACCATTCCCGTTCTATTTGCGCTGGGCCGCAGGCTTTTTGGTGTGCGCTGCGGGCTGGTTGCCGCTGCCCTGTATGCCATATTGCCCCTGGCAGTAGTGCATGCCCATTTTTTTACTGTAGATGTGGGCGCCACCCTTTTTGTAACACTTGCTCTGCTGGCATCTGCGAAGCTGTTGGATACCCCTACCTGGCAGAAGGCTATTACAGCAGGAATCTGGTGTGGGCTGGCAGCTGCCTGCAAATACAGTGTGGTAATGGTGTTTGCAGCCCCCGTTATCGCGCTTTTAAGCGGCAAGCCATCTGAACCTCGTAAGCTTCCCATTCTACCTATTGCAGCCCTTGCAGCAGGGGCCCTGGTCGGATTTCTTGTGGCATGCCCTGGCCCTCTCTTAAACTGGAATAGCTTTTGGAATGGGCTACCCAACTACCCGGAATCGGGAGTAAGGTACGAACTTCTGGTACATCCGCGGGCTGGCCATGGGCTGCTGTTTGTTAACACGGGCCCGGGTTGGTGGTACCATCTGGTGGTTTCATTGCGGTTTGGCCTTGGTGTTCCCGGCCTGTTACTTGTGCTTGCTGGCATAGTTGCCATGGCGCTTATGCGTACCCGGCAAGATAGGCTCGTACTGGGCTATCTACTAATTGCCTATGGCATCACAGGCCTCTCCGGCGTTCGGTTTGCCCGCTATATGATTCCGCTGTACCCTGCCATGTGTATTGGCGTAGCGCGCCTGCTTGCTCCAGATTTCATCTCCCGGTTCCGGGCAATGCGTGCCGCCCTCCCGGCAGTGCTGGGCCTGTGTGCGGCCCTTACCCTTACCTACACCGCAAGCCTGGTGCATGCCATGGCCGGGCAAGACCCACGAGATGCCGCCGCAGATGCCATTGAGCATGCAGCGGCGCAGGGTGCCACTGTGGCATTCGCCAAAACACCCTGGTACTTTTCTCCCCCGTTATCGCAGTGGTTCGGAGAGATGTCTGCACCTGCACGCCGCAAAAGCACGCAATCTGAACGCTATAAGTTTGTATTACCAGCAGATGGCACCGAGTTCGATGCTGGCGTGTTCAACCCTGTTCCCGATTTCTTTGTTATCTCCAACATTGAAACTATCAACGAGCGCCGCCTACATATACCCATTGCGCTCAACTTTTTAAAGGCAATCCCCACAAATATGCAGCCAAAGAAATACGCCCCGCCCGCCATTTTTGATATGGCGTTTAGTGGAGCGTATATTCCAGATGACCTTGCCTACATACTGCCGGAGATTACTGTGTACACGCGCAAGTAACTACACCTTTATCTTCTTCCACTTCCCGGTTCGGAACAGCGCTACAGACATCAGCCCACCGATGATAACGCTAAGGCTCATGGATACCCACGCCCCGTGCGTTTGCATATGCAGCGGGTACATCAACATCCAGCCAAATGGCAGCCGAAACACCCACATGGTAAGAATGGTGATGAAGGTGGGCCGAACGGTATCTCCTGCCCCCTGAAACGCCCCCATAAGCACCATGCTTAATGCCAGAAACGGCTCGCAAAAGGCGTTTACGCGCAGGTAATCTGTGCCGAGCATCCGCACCATGGGGTCGTTTGTGAACAGCGAAGATAACTGCCGGGCAAACACAAAGAAGATTGTGGACATTATGCTCATCACAATAACGCCCTGCAGGGTTGCTGCCCATGCCGATTTCTCTGCCCGGTCTACATCCTTAGCCCCCAAGCTCTGCCCCACAAGGGCGGATGCCGCCACGCTGTAGCCAAAGCCCGGCATAAATGCCAGCGATTCTGCCCGTATGCCAATCTGCAGCGCCGCCACCGCCGCGGTGCCCTCAATGGTGCCGGCCAGCATGCTGGTAAACCACATCATGCCAACCTGCCTCACCACCGCCTGTGCCGAGGCCGGGATACCAATTTTGAAGATTCGCCAGGCCCAGTGTGTGTGCGGCTTAAGGTGCTTCCATGTCAGCGCCTCCTTCAATACAGATCTGCGTAAAAACAGCAGATACACCAGCATTCCGGTAGTTATAGAAGTTGCCAGTGCCGTGGCGGCTCCGCGTACGCCAAGCGCCGGAAAACCAAGCCGGCCGTATATCAGCACAGCGTTAAGGCCAATATGCACGGCAATCATCACTGCCGTTATTATCATGGGTGTGCGTGTATCGCCCAGGCCTCTAAAGGCACCCATCAGCACATTGGTTACAAACAGCGGCACAGAGGCAAGCAGGGCAAGTTGCAAGAACTGATTGCAGAGGGCTGCGGCCTCCTGGTTTTTATCTGCCTGAAGCAGCATGCCTATCAGTACGCCACGTGCAATATAAAAAAGAGAGCCAAATACGATGCCACACAGCAGCGATAGGGTTATGGATTGCCCCGCCGCTTCTACAGTGCTGCCATGATCCTCTGCCCCTGTAAACCTGGCAACCAGTGCGGTGGTACCTACAGAAACACCCATCGCCAGCGATATTAACAGGAAGATAATGCTTCCGCCAATGCCGGTTGCGGCAAGTGCATTCTTGCCGTTGGGCAGATGCCCTACAAAAAACACATCCATCATGCTGTTCACCGTCTGCATAAGCATGGTGATTACAGATGGCCAGGCAAGGGTATAAACCTCGTGATGAAGCTGGCGCGTATTTACGGCGAGCTTAAAGGGTTTTCGCTTCCCCTTCTTCAGCCCCGCCGATTCGGACAACGGTGTCGACATTGATCATCCCAGTTCTATTGCGCCAGATTCGCAGGTCGCCTAATAATGTACGTCTGGTACTTCCCACCAGTATGCAGGCATAACAAAGGGGAAATGCGGCTCTCCGGCAAATCTAACCCGGCTATAGTATAGTATCGACAGCTTCCATGGTAAAGAAAGTTGCGCACTTTCGGCAATTTTCGATAATTGCCAGCACACCAGTGGGGTCCAGCCATGATAGTTCGGCTAAAAAAGCAATCGCTTAGGGCATCTGGCATGCTTACCTGCATCCGCGCAGATGGCAGCGTAACGTGGCAGGCATCCACACCGTTCTTCGCCCTGCACGATCTTTACCACCTTGCAGTGGAATCTGTGCTTGGTTACTACCAGGCTTTCTATGGCCTGCTTGCTGCTGGCCGCGAAATAGATAGCTTCGGAACCAGAAATGGCGAAAAAGATACCTATACTGCCGAAGAGATGTGGGCAGAATCCATCGTTGGCTTCCTGCAATGGCCAGAGGTTGGTGGCGGGCCACCGCTATCCTCCACAGAGGTTCTGCAGCAGCTTACAAGCACATTTCAAAATTCGCCCTATGGCGTGCCGCCTATAACTGCAGATCAGGTACAGCAAATCCGCAGGGTTGCCAGCACACTGCATACCCTGTGGGTAGATGTTGCTGCAGGCGAGCAGCTGGAACTGCCATTTCCATTAACTGCGCAGCCATATTTCACCGATGATATTTACCGCGCCACGCAATATACGGGCGCCATTTGAAACAGATTAATACACTCAGGGAGTGCGAGTCATGACAGATCCAGTCTCCAACGCCTGCGGCGAAAGCTGCGGATGCAACCGTTCGGAAATAGCCCGGCGAGATTTCTTGAAAGCCGCCACACTGCTGCCCTTAACAGCAATGGCCGCCGCCGCAACCAGCCAGGTTATGGCTGGCCCTTATGAGCCCGGTGAAGCGCTGGATACCGATGATAAGAAGCTGGATAAAGCCTGGCTTAAATCGCTAACCGAGCGTGGTAAACCCACCGTATATAAAGGGGCCGAGCTCGAGAAAATCGGCATGCCAATCGGTGGCATAGGCGCTGGCCAGCTGTATCTTGGTGGCGATGGCAAACTATGGCACTGGGATATTTTCAACATTCCACACGGCACGGGCGATGGAGGCTATGCACACCCACCAATGCCAGAATCCCCGCTTGAGCAGGGCTTTGCACTGCGCATAACAAGTTCTGCGGGCATCTCGGTACACAAACTGGATAAATCTGGCTTCCGCAGCATCGAGTTTCTGGGCCAGTACCCCATTGCCGAGGTAACCTACTCGGATGCCGATCTCCCGGTTTCTGTTAAGCTGGAGGCGTTCAGCCCGTTTATTCCGCTGAATGCAGAAGACTCAAGCCTGCCTGCCACCATCCTCAATTACACGGTAACCAACCACAGCAAAGCCACCGTAACCGCCGATGTTGTGGGCTGGCTACAAAATGCAAACCTCCTGTTTTCGCCTCCGCAGCCTGCCGTGCGCGTTAACCGCATTGTTAAAACAGAGGCGGCCACCGCGCTTATCTCAAGCGCTGCGCACACCGCAGTGCCACAGGCGGCACGCCAGCCAGATAGGCTGTTGGAGGATTGGAGCAAGGAAACCTATGCTGAAGCTGGCTGGACCGCAACCGGCACCGCATTTGGCAAAGGCCCAATTGAGAAGAGCAAACTCCCGGATTACCAGGGAGACGTTGGCGGAGATACCCCTCGCGTTGTTAACTCCCACGCAAGCGCAACCGGTGCAAGCATAGAGGACAAGGATGGCGCGCAGGGCACCCTGTTTGGGCCAGAATTTGTGCTGGATAGAAACTATATTAACGTTTGGGTGGGTGGTGGAAGCCACGCTGGCAGAACCTGCCTTAATGTGGTGGTAGATGGCAAAACGGTGCGTTCTGTAACCGGCAGCAACAATAACAAAATGTCGCTGCACTCCATAGATGTGCGGCGCTGGCACGGCAGCAGGGCCACTATCCAGATTGTGGATGTTGCCTCCGAGGCCTGGGGCAACATTGGGGTGGGCAGCATCACCCTTTCAGATGGCCCTGCGTCGGCGGCAAAGCTGGAAGATCTGCCAGATTTTGGTGAGCTTAGCCTGGCGCTGCTTGGCCCACCCACAATCATGAAATCTGCCAACTCTTCCGGCGACTACTTTAATGAAAATGGCCCGGATAAGTCCGAGCACAGCGTGGAAGAAACACTCATTGGCTCGATGGGCCGCAGCTTCCCGCTTAAGCCGGGAGAATCGCGCACAGCATCGTTTGTGCTGGCCTGGCGCTTCCCCAACCTTAGCATAGATGGCCTGGGGAAAGTGGGCAGGCACTATGCAGTTAAGTTTGATAGCGCCGAAGCCATTATCCGCTACGTAACCACCCACTTCGAAAAGCTGACATCCCAAACGCGCCTTTGGCGCAGCACCTGGTATGCCTCCTCGCTGCCCTACTGGTTTTTGGATCGTACCCTGCTCAATATCTCTACCCTTGCAACCGGGGCCTGCTATCGGTTTGCAAATGGCCGGTTTTACGCCTGGGAAGGTGTGGGCTGCTGCGCGGGCACCTGCACCCATGTGTGGCACTACGCACAGGCCATGGCGCGGCTGTTTCCTGAGTTGGAGAGAGACATTCGAGAGCGTGTGGATCTCGGTATAGCGTTTCATCCAGAAACCGGTATCATGGGTTTTCGTGCGGAGTTCGATAGATCGCTTGCAGTAGATGGGCAAACGGGTACCCTGCTTCGCATTTACCGGGAACACCAGATGGCACCGGATAGCGGCTTTCTCAAGCGCAACTGGCCGCGTATTAAAGCCGCATACGATCCGCTGTTCCGGCTGGATACCGATGAAGATGGCGTGCTGGAAGGCGGCCAGATGAATACGCTGGATCAGCAGTGGTTCGGCAAGGTTGCCTGGCTAAGCTCGCTGTACTGTGCCGCTCTGCGGGCCGGTGCCGCTATGGCTACAGAAATGGGCGAGAAAGAGTTTGCAGAAAAGTGCACGCGCATTGCGGATGCAGGGCGAAAGAACATAGATAGCCAGCTGTTTAACGGCGAATACTACATTCAGCTTGGCGACCCTGCCAACATCAAATCCGTAGGATCTTACGATGGCTGCCAGATAGATCAGGTGTTTGGCGCAGGCTGGGCTGGCCAGGTGGGCCTGCCAGAGGTGCTGCCGCGCAATCATGTGAGAACGGCCCTCAAATCTCTGTTCAAATATAGCTTCCTTACCGATGTTGGCCCCTACCGAGAAAGCCATAAGCCAGGGCGCTGGTACGCTATGGCAGGTGAAGGGGGCCTCCTTATGTGCTCCTGGCCACAGGGGGATGCCAGGCGTGCCTCTGGCGGCTTCGATTTCTACCTGAATGAGTGCATGACTGGCTTTGAGCACCAGGCCGCTGGCCACATGGTGCGCGAGGGGCTTATTACCGAGGGGCTGGCAGTGGTGCGCGCTATTCACGACCGGTACCATGCTGCGCGCCGCAACCCGTTTAACGAGGTGGAGTGTGGAGACCACTATTCCCGCGCCATGGCAAGCTATGGCGTATTCCTCAGCGCCTGCGGTTTTAACTGCCACGGGCCAAAGGGCCATCTGGAGTTTGCACCGCGCATTGGTGCCGAAAAATTCCAGGCTCCCTTCACTTCGGCACATGGCTGGGGCACCTACACGCAGTCCATTACTGGCGGCAAACTGCACGCCGATCTGGTTGTTAAGTACGGATCTGCACCGCTTCAAACCCTTGCAATCGCCATTCCAGCTGGCGCAAAAGCTGGTTCGCCACGCGTAAAACTGGATGGACGCAGTATACAAACTGCACATAAAATCACTCCAACTCCTGGCGATGCAGGTGGCGATAAAACAGTCACCCTTTCATTCAGCGGATTAACCCTGAAGCCGGGCCAGAAGCTGGAGGTGCTAATTTAACGCAAGGAATATGAGATACCATGAGCGAGAATAACGAAGGCTTTCAGATAACTCTGGAAACGCTGTTTACTGAGGCACGCACGCAGAACGGCTTTTTGCCCACCGAAATTTCGGAAGATACCCTCAAGAAGCTGTACGATGTGTTCAAATATGGGCCAACGGCTGCAAACAGTACTCCGGCACGCGTTGTGTTTGTAAAATCTGCAGAGGCTAAAGATCGGCTTATTCCGCTGCTTGCCCCTGGCAATCAGCAGAAATCTCGCGAGGCAGCAGTTGTTGCCATCGTTGGGTACGATCTGGAGTTTTACGAGCAGCTACCGAAGCTGTTTCCGCCTGCAGATGCGCGCTCATGGTTTGTGGGTAACGAAGCTCTTATTCAGGAATCGGCATTCCGTGGCAGCACCCTGCAGGGTGCCTACCTCATCATCGCCGCCAGAGCTCTGGGGCTGGATGCAGGCCCAATGGGTGGCTTTAATGCAGATGGCATCAATGCAGAGTTCTTTCCAGATGGCAAGGTAAAGGTTAACTTCGTAATCAACCTTGGCAACGGCGATCCCGCTAAGGTGTACCCGCGCCTGCCACGCCTGGAGTTTGATGAGGCATGCAAGATCATCTAATTACTGGTAAGCACACAATAAAAATGGCCCGTCCGGAGCATCTCCGGGCGGGCCATTTTCAGTTAAGTTCAGCCAGCTTGGCCTACTTCAGCATTGCATCCACGGCCTTGCTTACTTCGGTTGCAGAGGCGCCGGCGGCGTCTACGTTCACGAAGTTGCCCTTAACCTCAGACTGCTTCCAGATAAGAACAGTGTTCTTTGCATCTGGGCTGATCTTGTAGGTGGCAATATCCTCTTCCTTCGCGCCCTTCGGCAGGAAGGTGAGCGGGATGGTGATCTTGGCATCTGCAGCTGCCTTCTGAATGGCATCCTTGGATTCTGGGCCACTCATGTAAACAACGAAGCTCTTCAGCCCCTGAGCCTTGTGTGCATCCACAATCTTCTGCAGATCGGTAAGCAGTTTCTCGCTCTTCTTGGCATCGCCATTAATGAAGGCGGCCAATACGGGGGCCGGGCCAAATTTACAGCGGTAGCAAAGCTGCTTGCCCTTCATTGGGCCGGTAACATCTACCACCTGAAACGGGCTGGGGGATTCGCCCAGCTTAAGGCCGGAGTTGATGGCCGCGAAGGCAGTAACTGCCAGCATGCTTGCTGCTGCAATAAAGGCGCCTGTCTTGAACTTCATATTGATGGAAATCTCCTTGTATTGAACGTGGCAGGATACCCTGCCGCCTCGGTTTTGTGATATTACGGAACAGTGTGCGCATCCGTGCACAGGTTCGCTGCCCCTGACTTATTGGCCAGGCACAGCACCGCATTACATCTCTTTTACGTACTCCAGCAGGTCTTTCATCTCAGAATCGGAAAGCAGATGTGCTTTTCCATGCAAATGCCTGCTATTTCGAAGCGTAAAAATCTCTTCCAGGGTACGAGCGCTGCCGTTGTGCAGGTAAGGGTCTGTATCATACACCCCATCTAACCGCGGTGGCAGCAGGGTTACGCCTTCCGGAGTGGTGCCCACCCAGGCCTTCTGTGCCTGTTTTCCCGCCACCCGCGTATGGCAGGCGGCGCAGCCACCCTTGCCCTCAAACAGCCCTTTGCCCCGCTCTGCGGTGGCAGTTAGCTTGCCCCCCGGCTCCCTGAACGGGTTAGCCGATAAAGGCAGGGTGCCAACATAGTTTGCCAGCGCCGAAGTTTGCTGCGGAGTAAGCGGCGCGCCCTGCAACAGCCCAGTGGCCTCTTCGGAAATAAACTGAGAAAGTGTGGCATCCCGGCCCGACCACCGATACGGTGGATCTGCCCCAATATGCCCACGAAGCCCCTTAACATTGCGATCGGTGGTTTTGCCCAGGGCATCGGGCACATGCACAAACTTCCAGCTGATGCCATCGGAGCCACCATCCGGGTGGCAGGAGTTGCAGCTAAACTGCTCTCCCTTAACAATGGATGCGGTGCCGAACAGGTATCGGCCCTCAATATCCTGCCCACCCTTCGCGGCCTGCCCGAGTGGAATTTCGCGCGTAACCTTCAGCGTTTCGGTATCCACCACAGCAATCTTGTTGCTCAGCAGGCAGGCAACCCATACAGAGCGCCTATCCGGACTCAGCGCCAGGCCGCGTGGTTGTGCGCCAATATGCTTAACAGTAACGGTATCCCCATCGCCACGCAGCGGCAGCACATTCAGGCTGTCTCCCCCACTGCAGGTAACAAAAACGCGGTTAGAACGTGCATCCAGCACACAGCTATCGGGGTCTGCCACATCGCTGCCCATCAAATCCAGCCACAGGTTTTGAATACCATTGCGAGGGCCATTCGGCACCTGAATGAACGCCTGGTTAGACCATATTCCAACGGCAGTTTCCGTGGGTCGCTCATTCTGTGCGCGCTGTCCCACAGCAAACACCGTTCTGGAATCGGGATACAGCGCCACGCCGCGCAGATTCACGGCGGGGGTGGCTCCTTCTCCCCTAACAGAAAGATCTTGCGTGTTGATGTACGTAACAGAACCAGCCGAGAGGTTGGCAGTAACCAGTGTTGCCCCATCGGCGCTTAAATCCAGCGCGCGCGGGTGGCGGCCACAGTGAACCTCGCCGGTTTTCTGATGTGTTGCCATATCGTAAACGGCAACCAGGTCCAGCTGGCTAACGGTAATATACGCCTTATCGCCCTGCGGTGAGATTGCCACTCCCCAGGGTGCTCCGGGTTGCGGAACGGTAACGGCAGAGTGCTTCTGCAGATCTAAAAACGCAACAGAACCGCTGAGGCTATTGGCAGCAACCGCCTTCGTGCCATCTGGCGAAACAGCGATGCCGGTAGGCTGCAGGCCACCGGTGGAGATATGCTCCAGCACCTTACCGCTTGTGGCATCAATTACCGCAACCGCACCCTCATCAAACTCAGTAACGCAGGCAATACGGCCATCGGCCGAAAAGGCAACAGAAAACGGACCCCGGTTGCCCTTAAGAGCCAGGAAACCTGGGCCAGCGGCAGGTGCATGCGCGGAGGGCAGGGCTGCCACAGCCCGGCGCGGCGCAGACACGGTAAAACCGAGCGCAGCCAGCGCAGCACCAGAAATCAGAATTACCACAGATCGAACATTCATGCTTAAAAACCGCTTCCGTTCTCCAGAACACCACACAGCAAGGCTATGAACAGAATACGCATCTATTTTATCATAATCGCCGACCTGGCGATAAAAAACTTGCAAACCAATACGTACCGCCCGCGCTGTAACTGTGAGGTACGAACAGTGTATAGCAACGCCAGTACCGCAATCACCTATCGGCGATCTGCCGCTAAAACAAGCAGCGATCTGCCGCTAAAACCCAGGCAAAACAGCCAGAACCACTCGCGCTGTAACTCCGAGCCTGCGAGGAGTGTATAGCAGCGCCAAACCGTACAAAGCCTCCCCTCCCGACCCGGCGATAAAACCCAGGCAAAACAGCCAGAACCACTCGCGCTGTAACTCCGAGCCTGCGAGGGAACGCGGTCCAGTATGCCGTAAAGTGACGCCAATGGATGAGCGCTGGGGCGCCTGGTTTACTGCGCCCGCTTGATTATGAGAGCCTTAATCAGACCGCCGGTAACGTCACGGCAACTTTACCGGCAACCAATTTTCGTACCTGCGTGGAAGTCTGAGACCTGCAAGAAAATCCCCCTGACAGAGCCTGCCTCGGTGCTAAGATGCTAAGATTGCATGTTTGTGCATGATCCCCATTATTTTGATATCTATTGTTATATAATGATATTAATTGATGTTATCATACCGGATTATGCTGCTAAGTTTGCATTTTTCGTGCCTAAGTTTGCACGGAGTAGGTCCGGCCGTCTCGCTTAGTTAGGAGCTTAGGAAAGGAAGGGAAATGCAGGTGGTGCGGAGTTTTGGGATTGGACAAAATCCAGCCTCTGCCAGGTATCTCCGGCAGAGGCTGCAATGGCGTTAAACCCGTTATTTTTTGTGGGTGAATCCATAGTGACGGAAGTCGTTATCCGCGATTTTGATGGTCCTGCTGGAATCGATGTTGTCGATCCATCGCTCTATATACTTTCCCTCCTTCACCTTTTGCTTGTTGTACAGACGAGTCCCAATTGTTATCAATTTGCCATTCACCACTTCACACTTCTGCCAGTAAGTCTGAGCGTGATCTGCGATGGTAATTAAGGCGGCGTAAACTGCCCGCATCCGGTCGTCTGAGCAATCACGCCAGGAGGGGATAGCACCGTTCCAATCCTTGAGGCGTGCGGCCTCATATTCGGATATAACAGACTTTGGGGCAACACCTCTTAAGATAGCTTCCGCGTCAAAACCCTTTGCACTCCCATTCATAGAATTCGCTGCCAATGCCATGAGCCCTATGGTGATGTTTCTGGTTTTGAGCCAGAGTGAATACAGGGTAGTAGTTGGTGGCACGGTGGCATCAGTTGCTCTCTTGAGTTTTTTCACATACCATGTTGGATCGTCCCAATCGTGCAGTTTAAAATCGTACCATTGCAACGTTGCGCGTTTAAACTGCTCCTACATGCCGTGCGCCTCAGAGGGAAGCAGTCGGTCTGTCTCCAGTTTCTTGAAGGCATCATCTGCCTGAATTGCGGCTACCCAGAGGGCGAGATCATCCGGATAGCTGTTACTCAGTTGTATCAGTTCCGAGACTTCAGCAGGGCTGAGGGTATGTAGCCTAAGGTTAAGCACAGCCATTCTTGCGGGTTCGGATACAAGATAATACAATGGCACTGAATCGATGTAACCTTTGCGCACGGACCCGTAGGAGCGTATCGGAGTTGGCGGATTCGGGCCTAACGGGCGGATACCTGCAAACGCTAAGCCGGGGAGCGCTACCATGGCCATAGCGACCATCAGGGTAATCCACACCGTGGAGGTGAGAGTGTTATCTCTTGGCATAGTTATAGGTGCCTTTCACCGTGGGCCCGTCACGTTGTGTTGGAGATACAGCGCTGGAGCACCGGTGCCGCGTTTGCCAGCGACAAAATCCAGCCTCTGCCAGGTATCCCCGGCAGAGGCTGTGATTGATCACTCTCACCCGTGATTCTTCTTTCGGGTAAATCCATATCGCCGTGTGTCGTTTGCCGCAATTTTGATGGTTCTGGTTGTTTCGATGCTATCAAACCATCTCTTCAAATACTTGTTTTCCCTTAGCTTTTGCTGGTTGTAAATCTCCGGACCAGTAGGAGTCCATGAGCCGTTTACAAGCTCACACTTCTGCCAGCAGGTCAAGCTTCGTTCTGAGATTGAGACAAGAGCTGCATACAGGCTTCTCATTCTCTCATCAGAGCAGTCACGCCATGAAGGGATATCTCCTTGCCAACCATTTTCGCGGGCAGATTCAAAAACGCTCAGGACCGACCGCGGTGCAACACCACGCAGCAACTGATCAGGATCGAAGCCCTTTGCACTGCCATTCAAATCATTAGCGTCCAGCAGCATCAGTCCGATTGTAATGTCTTTCGTTTTGCGCCACAGTTTGTAGAACACCTGGGTTGGCGGAATAGTGGCATCAGTAGCACGTTTCAGCTTATTCACGTACCATTTCGGATCTGTCATTTTGTGGAGTTTGAAGTCGTACAGTTGCAAAGTTGCACGTTTGAATTCCTCGGTATCTCCATGCACAACCGACGGAAGCAATCTTGCTGTTTCGTGATTTCTGAACGTGTCATCCCCCTGCACTGCCGCAAGCCAGAGTGGTAAATTATCCGAATTCTTCTCACTTAACGTAACCAGCTCAGCTAATTGTGCGCTGTTTATTGTATGCAGCTTGAGCCGTAACACAAGCAGCCGGGCCTCTTCAGGTACCAGATACAAGAGCGGAACAGCATCAACGTATCCTTGCGCCACAAAACCGTAGGATTCCAGTTTGACTGGCGGGTTCGCACATGCTCCGCTAAAGCCATAGGCAGAGGCCACGAACAACCACAATACACGCAGCAGAGTTTGTATCACGCGGCTGTTAGCTGCAGCTCGGGAAATTACAGTTTGCAACTCGTTTACCCCTTTCTACATATTATTACCAAACACACGTTTCTGGATATAAAGTGCTGGTAAACCACGTCGAGCATTAACCAGCTACGACAAACAGTCTCTGCCAGGTATCTCCGGCAGAGGCTGCAATGGCGTTAAACCCGTTATTTTTTATGGGTGAATCCATAGTGACGGAAGTCGTTGTCCGCGATTTTGATGGTCCTGCTGGAATCGATGTTGTCGATCCATCGCTCTATATACTTGCCCTCCTTCACCGTTTGCTTGTTGAACAGATGGGGGCCTGTTGGCGTCCATCTGCCATTCACCAGCTCACACTTCTGCCAGTAATAATGAGAGTGATCTGCGATGGTAATTAAGGCGGCGTAAACTGCCCGCATCCGGTCGTCTGAGCAATCACGCCAGGAGGGGATAGCACCGTTCCAATCCTTGAGGCGTGCGGCCTCATATTCGGATATAACAGACTTTGGTGCTACACCTTTTAAGATAACATCCGGTTCAAAGCCCTTTGCCGCCCCGTTCGTTGAATTCGCGTCCAGTGTCATGAGTCCTATGGTGATGTTTCTGGTTTTGAGCCAGAGTGAATACAGGGTAGTAGTTGGTGGCACCGTGGCATCAGTTGCCCTCTTGAGCTTATTCACGTACCAATTTAGGTCTGTCATTTCATGCAGCTCAAAATCGTACCATTGCAACGTTGCGCGTTTAAACTGCTCCTGCATGCCGTGCACATCAGCGGGAAGCAGTCGGTCTGTCTCCTGTTTCCTCAAGGCATCATCTGCCTGAATAGCGGCTACCCAGAGGGCGAGATCATCCGGATAGCTGTTACTCAATTGCACAAGTTCCGAAACTTCAGCAGGGCTGAGGGTATGCAGCCTAAGGTTAAGCACAGCCATTCTTGCGGGTTCGGATACAAGATAATACAATGGCACTGAATCGATGTAACCTTTGCGCACGGACCCGTAGGAGTGGATCTTTATGGGCGGATTCGGGCCCAACGGGCGGATACCTGCAAACGCAAAGCCGGGGAGCACTACCATGGCCATAGCGACCATCAGGGTAATCCACACCGTGGAGGTGAGAGTGTTATCTCTTGGCATAGTGAAAGCTTCTCCTACGCAAAAGACAAAAAAGGTAACAAAACTACAGTCGCAACGATTGCCACAGCCAATATCAGCCATTTGCTGATAACATGCACGAACTTCATGGTTGTGCTCCTGATTGATTTTTATTGCCATTGCAATCGAATTACTTAAGGACTGCGCGCAAAGTGGCCTGCGCAGGATTGCAATTTGGCAAGCATATTATAAGCGCGGATTACAAAAAGTGTCAAGATATTTTATATACTATTTACGAACCCATTAACAGATCATTGGCCGAAGGAAAGTTATACTTACGTTGTTAGATTGTTCGGCTCTCGTACGGCGACAAACGTTATTCTGCGAGCTGGGATGTTATTCGCCAGTCTGTCCTGGTGTGCAACCCTCATGTTGGCGGGATTTGCAATAGCGATCGACCTGATTCGGGCCAATTGCATGATGAACAAAACGATGTCCTTAAATCACGTCGCACATTACTTTATCAACATGCCTACCAGCAGAGCGTATGCAAACAGATCCATGTATAGCTGTAATAGCCTGTATAGTTGTTGTGGTGTGGATAGGCAGACTGTGCCGTTCCACTGCTACCCGCCTGCCTCACGCTCTACATACGTAGTCGCAAAGTTACTTTCCGCAAGCCATTTCTTGAACGATGGGTTGTCTGAGAACTGTTTGAACAGTTCCATATGATCGGCAACCAGCGTCACAAGCACATTCTCAAGGGCTCTGTCGTGTTCAATCCTGGCGTTCGCTTTGTCAGAGTTTTTCATTGCGTTCTGGTAGGCCTTATCGGCGGCCACTTTTGCCGGTATCTCTTCGGTTATTACCCGCCGTATTTTGTCATCATCTTTCCACTCTATATTGCCAAATAGCTCGTTGAAAGAGCGCAGGATGTTGCTAAGGCGGTCTAATTCCGGCTCAGGCAATTTCCCGCCCGCTGTAACAGCCTGTGGTCCGATTTCTACATCCTCATCTGCAAGGGCAATTGCCATGGCACTCCGTGCCTCAACACGGTAGCTGTCCATGTCAATGCTCTCAAGCACGCCTTTCGAGAGGTCCGTCTCTTTTGGGGCAGGTAGTTTGGGTACCAAAAAATTAAGGAATATGCTCAGCTTCTCCCAGGCAGCATGCGAGTACGGCAAGACTGAAGAAAGGAATCCGTATGTTCGCAAAAATCCCTTAGCCTTGCCTTTAAAATCCACCTGCTGATCTTCATCAAGATCATCCATGTAGTTAGCAACGCATTGGTCCAGTATTGGGTCCAGCCTATTCCGCGCGTCACCACCGAGGTACCGTTCCACCAGAGTATCGATATCCGCGGGCGAGTAAACCAGATACCCATCGAGATCTGCTTTCAGATCATGCAGTCTATTTGGATCGGTTTCCCCGCTCAGGATGGTGGTTTTGTAAAAAGGCGAGAATGCTTCACGGATTGTGTCTGGCTCGTTCACAAAATCCAACACAAACGTATCGTGCTTGTTTTGCCATGAGCGGTTCAGGCGAGAAAGGGTTTGCACTGCTTTAATACCAGTCAAAACCTTGTCTACATACATGGTGTGCAGCAGCGGTTCATCGTAACCGGTTTGGAACTTATCGGCGCATATTAAGAAGCGGTAGGGCTCCTGTTTAATCTTTTCAGATATTTTGGCGCTGGGAAAACCGTTTAAAGTGGCTTCGGTAACTTTATTGCCTCTAAATTCTGGCTCGCCAGAGAATGCGACTATTGCCTGGTATGGGCTTTTGCGTTCTGTAAGGTACTGCTGGAATGCCTGAAAGTACTCAATGGCACGCTGAATGCTGCCAGTAACCACCATGGCACGTGCCTGGCCACCAATTTTTTGCTTGTTCAGCACATGATCATGGAAATGATCCACCATGATTTCGGCTTTTTGACGGATGGCATATTCGTGCCCCTCTACGTAGCTTTTTAGTTTGCGGTGGGCTTTATTTGCGTCAAATTCCGGGTCTTCTTCCACCGTTTTTACCAGGCTATAGTAGCTCTTGTAAGAGGTGTAGTTGGCCAGCACATCCAGAATAAATTGCTCCTCAATGGCCTGCTTCATGGTGTAGTTATGAATGGCACGAAACTTTACAGCCTCCCCGGCCGGCATTGGCACACCAAACACCTCCAGTGTTTTCGGCTTAGGGGTAGCTGTGAAAGCAAAGTAGCTTGCATTGGGCAGCATTTTGCGTGCTTCCATTAAGCGGTTTATCTGGTCTTCGGTATCCTCATCTTCTTCGGATTTGCCATCTGCCGAAAGAGCCTGGTTCATTTTTGCAGCGGTTTTGCCGCCCTGGCTGGAGTGTGCCTCATCAATAATGATAGCGAAGCTGCGGTCTCTATGCAGGTTGCCAATATCATCCAGGATAAACGGAAACTTCTGCACAGTGGTTATTACAATCTGTTTGCCACCCTGCAAATACTCCTTCAACTTACCAGAATGTTCGGCATGGCCAACAGTGTTTGCAAGCTGTGTAAACCCTCTTATCGTATCCCGGATCTGTTTATCCAGCAGCACCCGGTCGGTAACTACAATCACAGCATTGAATACGTTTGCACCCTGTTTTTCCAGCCCAACAAGCTGCCGGGCCAACCATGCTATTGTGTTGGATTTGCCGCTGCCAGCCGAGTGTTGTACAAGGTACCTTTTGCCAGGGCCATGCTCTTGCGCGTGTGCCAGCAGGGTACGCACGGCATCCAGCTGATGGTAACGGGGGAAAATTAGCTCCTCGCGTCTGGGCGATTGCTTATCAGCCGGTATAACCACAAACTGGGCGTAGTTCTCCAGAATATCTGTAAGGCCCTCCCGGGTAAGGATGGTTTTCCACAGATAATCCGTTTTTAGCCCTCCGGGGTTCGGCGGGTTGCCAGCTCCGCCTCTCCAGCCAATATTGAACGGAAAAAACCGGGAGCTTTTACCAGAAAGTCGGGTGCAAAACATCACCTGGTCATCATCCACTGCAAAGTGGACCAGGCAGCGTGGAAACTGAAACAGCAGCTCACGGGGATCGCGATCCCGGCAATATTGCTGAACAGCATCAAAAACGTTTTGGTTGGTGAGCCTATTTTTTAGCTCAAACGTTGCCAGCGGCAGGCCGTTTATAAAGATAACCATATCCAGCGCGCGCCGTGTGTTATCGTTGCTGTATTGCAGCTGGCGCGTAACACTGAAGCGGTTGCCCTCCCACAGTTGTTTTGCTGTAGGGTTGCCTGCAGAGGGCGTGCCATAAAACAGCTTTACAGTTGCCGGCCCATGGGATATGCCTTTAAGTAAAACGGATAGGATTCCACGTTTTGCAACTTCGCCCTGCAGTCGGTTCAAGAACTGATTACGTTTTGTGCCAGCGGTATCCAACCCCAGTTGTGCAAATTCTACAGGCTGGGTTTCTTCAAGAAAGGTGAACAGCTGCACGGTATCCACAGCATGGTCCCGGTTGTAATCACCGCTTATGCCAGGGTAATAAAGGCCGCCGCCATACCCGCCCCGTCGCAGTGCTACAGCCGTGTTCGAGCCACCAACTATCTGCGCGTCCGAGAGGCCCGTAAGGGCACGCATTATGGTTAGCTCAAGGCCTTTTTCAGTGGTGTCTGTAGTCATGCGAGGATTTGCTTATCCACAAAGTTGTGCCGGGCAAGCACTCGGAGTGCCAGGTCTATCTGATATTCCGTAAACTGCGTTTTGCGTGTGTTCCAGGCATGTACTGCATGAACCACGGCAGAAATGTTGCTTGCCCCCTGCTCCGCCACCACCCAGTGCACGGTGGCGAGCAGTTCCAGTCCCGTAGGCGTTTCAAAACCATCAACGAGCTTGCACACCCGATCCAGCCTCTGCAGATCCTCTTTGCCATCCAGGTATGCAGTGGCATCCTCCAGTGCGCCAGGCACAAGCTGCAGCGGCTTGGTAGGGTAGTCGCCGCCGTCGGAATACCCCGTAACCATGTGGCCTTCAATGCTCTTCAGCACGTGTCGCAGGTTCTCTGCGTACGGTCCGTACTTGTGCTTAACGTAATTGAGTTTGAGCGGCTGGCCAGCAACCTGCAAAAAGTACATCAATTTGTGAACTTCCAGCAGCGTTACAAATGGATCCAGGAGCCCGGCTAAATAGCGATTTATCATGGTTACAAGAAGAGCACGGCCAGCCGTCATTTTTGGGGCCTGTGTCGACATATTGGGGCGCAGGTCGCCTGCGTTATCGCCCGGTTCGAAGATTACGACATTCAGGTTATTTATCTTGCTCAGCGTGCCTACAATCAAAGGGCGAACCGTTGCCCAGTCGAGACCGCCGAGACCGCTGCCGAGCGGTGGTAATGCGATGGAACGAATACCTCGGGCTTCTATTTCAGTTACCAGCGCTGCGAGCCCAGCTTCAATATCTTCCATGCGGCTCTTGCCGCGCCAGTCGCGCTTTGTTGGGAAATTGACAATAAATTTCGGATTAACCAGCTGGCCAGTTTCATAAACAAACATTCTGCCAGGTCTTACCACGCCTTGCTTGCAGGCAAGCTCATATGCGGTGAAGTTCGAAGGATAGACGTTCTTAAACTGAAGCGCCACTCCACGGCCCATAACGCCCACGCAGTTAACGGTGTTTACCAAGGCTTCGGCATCTTCGGTAAGCAGGTTGCCCTGTTTGAATACGATCATGCGTGCGTCAAACCCTTCTAATAGTACCACTCAGGCTTAAGACTTACATGCGGTCGATTGGCGTTTTCGGGCAGCACATCCGCAACCCTTGCCAGTGCCCACTTGGATTTTACCCCAATCGTCTGCACCAGCTCCCATGGCAACTTTTCTTCCAGCAGGAACTCCGCCTGCTTCTGCTCGCTGCATTCTGGCCAATAGCGGGCGTTCACTGCAGTCCAGTCAATTTTTGTGAGGTCCTCAATTTTCACATAATCGTTAAAGTGATAAGCCGCTGCCGTAGATGTAGTGAATGCCCACCTATGATTACTTTGTTCCGCCCATGCGATGACTTTACGCATGCTGAGCTCAAGATGAACAATCGGCTCATCTCCACCCTTGTAGGCTAGCTCAGGATGGTTGCCTGCAAGTGTGTACAACATGACTGATCTGGCACAAAAGTAAAATGGCACACATGCGCCAACCATCAGTCCTGGGTGAGACCTAACCGGCATCGACAGGCGGCGGCTTTTTATCCGTGACATGCCTATTTCTGTATAGGCAATGCCTTGTGTGATGGCCTTCGCATGGCTCCAGATATACCCATCCGCGATAATCGATGGCAGATTATTGACATGTACTATATGGTAGATTTTGGGATCATTGGGTACCTGCGTCACGGGGTTACTCCAGTTCCAGGCTGTCCTGCTCACCTATTGCTTCACTATCGTCGCTTTCATCATCAGTACAGCTTTCTTCAACTTCTGGAACGTCGGCGAGTTGCAGATGGCGCACATCCAGTTGCCCGGTAACCACATCCGCCACTAATCGAGTGCGGTATTCACGGAGTAGGTTGATTTCTGAACTTGCGGTACCGAGTACGTGATCGATGCCAGCGACTGCCTGCGATACATATTCGACGATTGCAGCCTGCTCCAGCGGAGTGGGCAGATAGACAGCGAAGGCGTAAACCATAGACTTGTTGGTTGCTGCCAGATTTGTCGTTTGCTTTGCGGTGCGTTCAAAATACAGACGGCCGTGGCTGGAATTGAGAAGCATCTGGACATATTCTGGCATCGCGTTCTGATAGCAACGCAATGCGAAAACATGGTTTTGATGCAGGCAATTATGAATTTCCCCACGCCAAATGCACGCCCGACCAAGCTTGTCCGGATCACCACCTTCCGTAAGCAGCAAATCTCCATATCGCAACATACGCCTGCCAGCTTCCGTTGACGGCAAACGTAACGTTTTGACATCCTTTAGCGACAATCTTTCAGCTTGCACGTTCGCGACCCGCAAATATGGGTACTCGGTACCGTCGGAAACAAGATATTGCTTACCGAGAGTCAGACCGGATTGAATAGTACAGATGTCCTTCAGACGATGCAGGTGCCAGTGCCTGGGTACCGTGGTACCGGGCCATACCTCGCCACCTGGTTTCATCGGCACGTCCGGGTCGAGGCCCCGTGTAACAGCCTGATGAATAATGGCCTGCTTCTGCTCGTTCAGCAGCTCGATGAGGCGCTTCTTTGCTTTGATAAGCCGGTTCACACGGAGGTCAATGTAGCGGATGAAACGACCAATTGACTCTTGTTCATCAGGAGGCGGAACTGGTATGTATTCCCTGCTAAGCCGCACGTAATCAATATTCTGACCTTCACGGATGCCTGTAACGTATAATGACATGCTCCCGACAAACGGTGCAGATTTGAATAGGTGCTCGAAATAACCGCGCTGACTCATTGGTCCTGGGGCCAGCACGGTATAAGCCGGACTGATAATGCCCCTTGCGTGCGAGTACTCGATGCCCCCTTGAAATGATCTCAATGAGATGACATAGTCGCCGATCTCAACGAGCTTTAGTAGGTGGAGGTCCTTCTGAGCTTCAACCGTGCGCGTGGCATAATCTGACTTTGCTATTACTCCGTGGCTTTGCGAAGATGCAAGCAGGGGCTCATCTGGAAAGCCCTTTTCAGACCGCTCATTAAATAAAAACTTGATTCTCTGTAGCGCCCAATGCCCTGGGTACCGCTGCGCCAAGGGCAAGCCCATGTCCACATAATGTTCGTACGGCCTCAAGGTAGTATTCATACGATGACCTCACCTGTATTTGTATCGACAATACTTGTGATCGCATATTCGCGCCAACCACGGTCGAATGTGTATGACCGAACTACGCCCGCAGGGTTCTGGATCTTGACGATGCGCGGTGAAGTTGAGGTTGCAGCTTCCACAATGTAAAGCCAGAAGCAGGTGCCCTTATCTTGTGCCATTTCAAACTGTTTTCTCGATATGGCAACCGGATGGTCGTCCAAGCTGCCGGTCATCGCCTTTACCTCAATCCATCGATTGTAATTGCCTGCCTCGTCAACTCCAAAAAGATCGAAACCAGGGTTTCCGGCGGCTGTTCGTTTGAGGGTTGGCTCAAGGTTCAATATATGCGTTATGGCATGTTCCTCAATTTCCATTCTTGCAGCCTGGACATCAGCGTCACCCTGGGTATGTTCATCATCGGCAACAGGATGCACTGCGATATAGGATACAAATTCGCGTGCCCCACTACCTGTGTGCCTGGGGTTGTTAGTAACTCCGCTGTAATTGGAGACAACTTTACCTGCAGTATACGGCGAGCCCTGGACCTCTGATCCTTGCGCTGTGGCAAGCTTGTTTTCAATGGTGTTTGCGGCAAGGCTGGTTGCAGGTACATTATTGGTTAAATGGCTAACTCCTGGCTCGGCCGGCTTGTGTCCACCAGCAACGGTCCCAGGTGCGATTGTTGCCACAGCAGGTGATGCAGCCAGACTCAAGCCTGTGCGTTGCTTTAGTTCTACGATACTTGTAATACCGTTTGTTTTTAACATGCGTAGCAGGTCCGAGTCCAAACCAAATTCTTTTGCAAGCAGGTTCGCCGCCGCCGGAAGAAACTTTAGGGCAGATTGCAGCGCCGCATTTGGAGACCAGTTAGGCTCGATTTCCTCAAACTCTGTGTCTTTAGGCTTAACAAGGCTGCCGCTGGATGAAGGTATCCATTTGGTTTCCTTGAGCAAACGTATAAATTTTGCCGGGAACTTCACCTGTCTGCCCGAGTAGAATGCCCAAGAGTACGTTGCCTGAAGAATGTTCTCGCCCCTTGCACTAATTACATCGCCGAGGGCTTGCCACAATAGCTGGCCGCGTGCACAGGCAAGGTCTTGAGGATCTGTGTTTATTCCTGCAAGAATTGCGTTCAATCCCAGGAGCGTGCGATCATCCACCTGTTCGTTGCCTGTTAACCCGGAGTTGCCAGTCTGTTTTCTAAGTTCTCGTTTATACTCATCCGAAAGCCTGGGCGTGTGTTGCACAAGCCGTAAGCTACTGGCAACACCGCTGGAAACCATAATTGTCCGAACACTGTCGTCTTTAAGACCCGTGATTGACAGATCGACAAAGGGAATACCGGTAATACCGTCAAAGAGTGCCTTTAGTCTCTGGGTTGGCCAATAACATTCCGCTGGTTTTAGCCAATGTCGATCCGAATCGTAACAATCTGCTGGTACCCAATTCGCTTCTGATAATGCTGCAACTAATCGCTCGCGTTGGGTGCGCGAATCAGTTTTGTAGGCAACCGCAATCGCCTTCAGGTGTTCCTCAAATATGGCCAGATCATGTTCTTGGCTATCATTTGCGCTGTAATACGGAAGTATATTCGCAATTACATCATCTACAGGATCTGGCACTGTTAGGTTTAGAGTCTCTTTCAGGAAATTGAGTGCGGTTTCACTTGTGCAAAGTGCTGCCCGCACGGTTGGAAATCCAGATGGGGAGCCTGTAGGCAAGAAGGCATTCGGTTGTCTTCCGATGAAGGCAGTTACATGGGTGCCACCTTCCAACCTCACCCATGGCTTGTTGGCAATAGTTGTTTGTTTAAATAGTTGTGGATGTCCATTCAAAAACGCGTAAAGACGCTGTATCCACTCATCTGTCTGTGCTTCCAGAAATTCCTTCGTGAATTTACTTAGTAAATACTGTGGCTGCAGTTCTTGAACGGCGTGTTCTTCAATCAGATACGTGCGCAGCTTTGGGGAACGATCAACAGTAATTGATGGATTAAGCCATTCGATGCAATTTGGCAATTCAAGCACCGTCATTAGCTGATTCGCATCCAAGAGGTCGGCGATTCCACGTGTGCCAGCAAGTGCAGCCTGCGTACTGGCCACCCATCCAGATCTATAGGATGGAAGCAGTTGCTGTGAGCGTATTGCATCAGCGACTTGTAAGTACAAGGGCTCAAACATACTCCCTGGACCAAAGGTCTTTTTGTCGATTGGAAGGCAACCAAGTACATCGACAGAAAGTGCATTCAGATCCCGCAGTATCCCCAGTGAAGCTACCAGTAGTCGCGCAGTTTCATGGACCAAATGCTGGTTCCAATCATCTTTGGGTGGCACATTATCTCGAGCTGGTGTTGTTCTGTACGGACCCTGCAACAGCACGCCAAGGTTGGTAGAGACACCGGTGGGGAAAGAAGCGACGATCCGTGAGTTCGATGCATATTTTATTGAGAGATCACGCTCTGCGCCCGCTGAATTGAGGGCATACCCCACCTCAACAAATCCAACAGCGTTACCTTCAAATTCAACCTTGTTGGCGAAAACGAGCCAACGTTCAGTCGCCGACTCGCGGCCAATGCTTGCCGAAGAAGCCAGCGTAACTATCTTCACCCCCGGCTGCATATCTTCGGCGTGCCGGACGTAGTTACCCGTTTCCCCGTCCTCAATCTCCCAGTTCACAGCATCAATGTATTTTAAGAACAGCAACGTTCGCGAATCGAGTGACTGAAGGCCTTCTGCAATCTCGTCATAAATAGAACCATCCCCATCTCTAAATGGCAGCCAGAAGCGGGTGCAGGAAGACTCCAGGGTAGTGGGCGGCAGTTCTACGGGATGAACATAGTTTTCGACGGCAAAATGATGTCCTCCAGAACTTATCTGCGGCTCATTCGTAACTGCGTAAACAGACTTAAATCCAATTCCGAACCTACCTATAGCCGTTAGTTCGTCTCGTTTGGTACTCTGACTTATTCCGCAAAGTCCTCTTACGTCTGACTCGTCAAAGGGTTTGCCATAATGTGTAACGGTTAAACCAGCGCGCGACAAGTGGAATCTAACGGAGTTCGGCCCGTCTGCTACACGTTTGCGAATGGCATCTTCTGCGTTCTGCAGCAACTCAAAAACGAAGTGAATTCGTTCGTGATAAAGATTCGCGAGCAATCCTGGTGCCCACAAACCAACATCCGTGCCATATCGTCGAAGGTTTTCTTCGCTCAGAGCCTTAAAGTCAATCGGCATTGCCAATCATCCCTGTGCCTTCCACCTCCACCAGAACTTCTTGCAGCAGGCCCTCGGTTTCTCTCTCCAGTGCTTCTATGTCTGCACGGATTTCGGCGAGCGTGCGCATTGGCTTTGGTTTGTAGAAGTAGCGGGTAAAGCTGATTTCGTAGCCTATCTGTGTTTTATCGGCCACAACCCAGGCATCGGGAACATGCGGCAGCACTTCTCTGCGGATGAACGCTTCTATCCCCCCCGGTTCCAGCAGCGGCACACTCTCGGAATCTCGAAGTTCTGAATCTGGCTCATATTCCACCACGCCTGGCTTGCCGTTGAGCTGCACTTCGTAGGTGCCATGGAACGGGTCTGGCGTAACCGTGGCTCTGTGAACCTTGCGTATAACGGGCTGCGCGGATTCGTCCCTTACGGCAAGTTCGGTTTGAAGCATCTTTATACGTTTTGCGTTCAGCTTGCACTTGCACTCTTCGCCGGCCTTTTCTGCGGCAGCAAGAAAACTGTTCCAATCGTAATGGGGGCCAGCACCCAGCTTTTCAGCGAGGTGCACGGCCAGGGTTGCCAGCGGCAGGTCTGCTGCACCAGCACACGCGTTGCGAAACGCGGCGCGTTTTGCGGGTGACAGGTCTATGCGGAGGCGCAGTGGGCGCTCTACTGTTACTTTCCAATATCCGAAAGCGGCATTCGGAAAGATCTTAGACTGCGTGCTGTCTTCAAATGCGAGGAAGGTATCTACAATTTGCTGGATGTGCTCATCCGCAAGCTCACAGTTTTTGCTGCCAAGGTTTTTGCGAAGCGGCTTAAACCAGCCTGAGGCATCGATTAACTGCACTTTGCCTTTCCGATGCTCTGGCTTTTTATTGGTGAGCACCCAGATGTAGGTGGCGATGCCGGTGTTGTAAAACATGTTGAGCGGCAGGGCGATAATGGCCTCCAGCCAGTCGTTTTCCAATATCCAGCGCCGAATATTGCTCTCGCCCTGGCCAGCATCCCCTGTGAACAGTGAGCTACCGTTATGAACCTCTGCAATACGGCTGCCGTGGCGGCCGCTCTGCTTCATTTTGGTAAGCTTGTTTACCAGAAACATCAGCTGGCCATCACTGCTGCGGGTTATAAGTGATAGCTGCTCGCCGTGATGCATAACGTGAAAGCGAGGATCGCGCATGTCTCCTTTGCCGCCCATTTTCTCCATGTCGTTTTTCCAGCTTTTGCCGTACGGTGGATTGGAGAGCATGAAATCGAATTCGTTGCGTGCAAAACCATCGGCAGAAAGTGTAGAGCCATACACAAAGTTATCTGCTTCGGCACCCTCGCCTTTCAACAGCAGGTCTGCACGTGTGATGGCGTATGTTTCTGGCTGTACCTCTTGCCCGAACAGGTGTACGGAAACCTGTTTGCCCTGTTCTTCTGCCAGCTGCTTTAGCCGTTCTTCTGCAACGGTTAGCATGCCGCCGGTACCGCAAGCGGCATCGTAAACTGTGTAGGTTCCATCCGTAATTTCGGAGGCAATAGGGCGGAAGATGAGATCTGCCATGAGCTTCACCACATCACGCGGGGTGAAGTGCTCTCCGGCTTCCTCGTTGTTTTCTTCGTTAAACCTGCGGATGAGCTCTTCAAACATGGTGCCCATGGCGTGGTTATCCAGGGCGGGCAGGCGAACGTTGCCTGCGGAATCATAAACTGGCTGCGGTGCAAGGTTGATGCTATGATCCAGAAACTTATCCAGCATGCCACCCAGAATTTCTGCATCTACCAGCGTGGCTATCTGGTTTCTGAATTTGAACTTCTCAAGGATCTCCTGAACGTTGGGTGAGAAGCCATCCAGGTAATCCTCAAAATCTGCTTTAAGCTGCTGAATGCGTGTACGGGCTTTCAAATCCCTCAGGGTGAACTGAGAGCTGTTGTAAAACGCCTGGCCGGAGGCGTGGCGCAGGGCCGCATCCTGGTTAGCAATATTTGCCTTGTTTAGCTGTGCTTTCATGCTGAGCACCGCCTGCTTGCTGGGCTCCAGAACGGCATCCAGGCGCCTGATAACTACCATTGGCAAAATTACGTCCCGGTATTTACCACGCACATATACATCTCTAAGGACGTCGTCTGCGATGCCCCAGATGAAGTTGGTGATCCAGCCGAGCTGTTGCTGTTCCATGAATTGGCTTTCTAAACCTGAGCGTAAGGGGTTGGTGCCGTTTATCGGTGCCTGAAAGAACACCGCCCGGATTAATCTATTAAGCAGACAAACAGCGCCAGGTACAGTAATTGTCACACGGCAGGACGCAATGCGCAATCCGCCGACTGATCAAAAGAAACTTATACCGCAATATTCGTTGCATGGGTGCTATTTCCTGCACTGGACTCTAGGGGTGCGCTTTGTGTTTGCAGCCCCGCTGGCTGAATAAGCACCACCCCTCAATCACACCCTGCCAGTTGCCTTACAGCGCTCCGTTGATCCCGTGTTACCCTGCGAATGGTGCCTAAGGTTGCGCGGAAACACGGGAGCTGGCCAACCCCGAACTCTATAGTATTACATCGCGTATAGGTGCGGGTAGTTGGAGTGATTTGGATGATGTAGATGAACATCTAAGGATCATCGGCATTAAAGGATAACACCGACTACGATATGCACTCGCCACAACTCCGCAGCGAATGGCACCGTGCTTAAACGCCTGAGTATTGTGGTTACCTTCCGTTCGGTTTATGATGAGATCAGCACAGCAAGGTATCCGAAGCTTAAGTGAGCTTCCGGAGGAAGTGTGTTGCTACCCTTTGTGCAAATAGCGTTTGCTGGTTAGGTGGTTGGTGCCTGTTGAGCTAACTCCAGTTTCCTTTCGATTTGTTGGCTCCACCACCAGGGGGTGTCGCAGGGCCAGTCTGAATTTCCATCATCATCATCAAGAACCGTGTACCGGATCTCTTTTTCTGTAAGCGGGCGGCCGATGTAGTTGCCTTCGATCTCTACAGTTTCCACAAGGGCATCAAGAATGTAGTCTTTTTCCGAATGGATGATCAGCCCCGAACCTGCAAGGGTGTCGTAAATTTCTGATATCTGCTCGCGGGTGTTGGGTTCTACGGTGTAGCCCAGATCCTTAGCAAACAGTTTGCCCTGCCACGGATGGCGATTTATCTTTGGTTTGAACAGGTTGGCAATGTGCGATGGGAGTTCATCGATTTTTGTGTCTGCCATTGCCAGTATGTGGCAAGGATATTGATGGTCTGGACCTTCGGTTTCTTCGTCTTCTTCATCGACAATTACTTCCACTTCCCCTTCAATGAGGGCGCAGATCTCTTCGTTCTCGAGATAGCGGCCAAGTTTATTGCCTTCATCATCAATGGCAAACAGTAGCGGCGCCAGCATCAGTGATTCTGGAAAATCCTGTTCTGCATACTCGCAAAATAGACCCCAGATCCAGTTCACATCATAGTGGGCTGGCTCAGGATTGTGCAGTTCTTGAAGCGGTTGGTTGGGTTCCGGTTGCATGTATAGCCTCCTCAACTGTGTACCTACGGTTCGTTGCTTCGCACACTCACATGGTAACAAATGGACCGTGACAACTGTATGGCAGAGTGCTTTTAACGGTAGAAAATAGTTTTTGTGAGGAGATATGTGGCCGAGTGCAGGGGAGAGTTACAGCGCAGGTAGTCTTTTTCCACTTTGCTTGTGCTTTATCGGCAGGTCGCCGATGGCTTCGCTCGCCGGGGTGCCCCTACCATGTATTTGCTAACACAATAGGCAGGTAACCTGGGAGTTAATGCTGCCGGAAGCGCCTCCATCACTTGTGATCGTTTGCAGCGCGCATTAGCTCAGCTCGGGATGTATCGTTATCGGAGTGGTCGACCGGGCGTAAAAGCTCCTGTTTCAGCGTTTCATTATCTACGCCGGAAGCGCGCAATAGGGTTTCTGAATCTTCAAATAGGGCTTCTAAGGTCGAAAGTGCCCGCTCGCACTGGATTGCAGTTATATGCAGCTCCACTAATATTGGCCCGCTCTTTTCTCCGGATGCTGTAAGCTGTGGCAGCTCCTGTTTGCCTACGCGCGGGGTGGATGCAACCCCGGCAAGCTTACGCAAGGAGTTGAGTACCGTTACAAGCAGCCGGCGCTGATCGCCGACAAACGATGGTAGGTATCTGGTTACGATCTCAGGCTGACTTTCAGACATAGCCTTGCAGGCTTCCAGCCTTTGCCAGAACTCTGTGCGCTTTTCTATCGAGAGCCTGCCGGGGCTTACCGAAGTATCGAGATACATGGAGAGGTTTACCAGAGCTTGAAGCGACTCGAACTGCCCCTCTGTACCTTCCAGCCACATACCCATGCTGGTAACCCGTGTGGGTACCTCATCCACCCAATCGTCTGTCCATTTTGCCGCGTCATGACCAGTGCCTGCATCCAGCGGCTGTACGTTGGACACCCTGACGATGAGAGTTAGAAATGCGATGGCAGCAGCCAGCCCTCCCAGAATTAGCTGCGCCATACCACCGCTATTTACGGCCTTAACAACAGATATAAGGCCGCTGGTGGTTAACAGCATGGAGAGGATAATGATAACAAACAGAACAGAGTTTACTGCCGCATAGTATTTAGGAGTAACCTTCTCCACGGGCTGCTCTGGTGCATTCTGGCTGTTCTGCTGGTACGGCATCTTGCCTCCTGATCCATTGTATCCGTCCGCTACTGTATTGCAAATGCAACAAAGCTATCGCCGCTTTTGGTGCGCAGCTTACCGCCGCCTCCCGCTGCAATTACAAGGTACTGCTTGCCGTTTACCATGTAGGTGCTGGGCGTGGCATATCCACCCGCCGGCAGGTGGTATTGCCACAGCAGTTTGCCGGTTTTCTTATCAAACGCATGCAGCATTTCATCTTTTGTGCCGCCCACAAACAGCAGGCCACCTGCCGTTACTATAGTGCCGCCAAAGTTTTCGGTGCCGGTTTGCGGCACTCCCTTTGCAGTTAACTCCGGATACTCTCCCAACGGAACCTGCCAGGCAAACTCGCCTTTGCTTACATCGATGGCTGTAAGCGATCCCCACGGTGGGCGGTTGGCCGGGTACCCGAACTGATCGTTAAAGTAGGCGTACCCACCAAAGTCATACCCTCCATTGGTATTGGGCCGCAGCACAGAGGTGTACAACACGTTGTTGGAGTTTACATATAGGAGCCCGGTAGTAGGATCAAAGCTGCCTCCACTCCAGGTTGCCCCGCCATGGAAGCCCGGTGATACCACCGTGCCTTCCACCGTGGGCGGCTCGTTCTTTATACCGGTGTGCAGCTTCTGGGTGAGCTTCGCCACATAATCGTGGGATTCTGCCGATATATTGGTTATATCGTTGGTGGTAAACAGCCCGGGTGAGAAGGCGGGCGGTTTCACCGGCTCTGGCTGCGTAGGATATGCTCTTTCGCCAGGAATGGCGGAGGCAGGTGCGGGTTTTTCCAGCACATCGAAGATAGGCTTGCCAGTTACTCTATCAAATATGTAGCAGAAGCCGGTTTTTGTAAGCTGTGCCACCGCATCTATAAGTTTGCCATCTCGCTTAATGGTGACCATAATGGGTGGGCACGGGTTATCGTGATCCCACAGATCGTGGTGGATTTCCTGAAAATGCCATATTCGCTTGCCGGTTCGAGCATCCAGGGCAAGTGTGCTGTTGGCATAGAGGTTCGCGCCGGGCCTATCTGCCCCATAGAAATCGGAGGCAGCGGAGCCAAGGCCCGCAAACAGAATGCCTCGTTTGGCATCCAGGGTAAAGCCGGGCCAGGCGTTTACGCCGCTGCGCTCTTTCCAGCCATCTTTTTCCCAGGTCTCATTTCCTACCTCGCCGGGCCTGGGCACAGTGTGGAAGCGCCACATCTCTTTGCCGGTGCGCACATCAAATGCCCGAATATCACCAGGGGCTCCGGGCTGGCCCTCGGTAACCAGAAAGCCAACGTAGATCAGGTTTTCAAAGATTACGGGGGCGGAGGTTACACCGTAGGTCAACCCGCGAATGTCGCGCTCAATGCCGATCCGCAAATCCAGTGCGCCCTCTTTGCCAAAGTCTTTGTCTGGCTCGCCCGTTGCTGCATCCAGAGATAGCAGGCGCCCATCCGGTGTGCCCATAAACACGCGGCGCTTGCCGTTTTTGCGGCCGTCGCTCCAGTAGGCTATGCCCCTGTTTACACCGCCGCTATGCGGGTTGTAACGCCAAATCTCTTTGCCAGTTGCGGCATCCAGCGCCACCACTTTTAAGCCAGAGGTGGTGGCATACATAACGCCATCCACCACCACCGGGCAGCACTCTATGGTGCTTCCGGGCGAGGCATCGTTGCCATGATAGCTCCAAACAGGCTTTAGTTTTGTAACGTTACTGGCATTTATTTGCGTTAGCGTAGAGTAGCGCTGGCCGCCTGCATCGTTGTTAACCATGCGCCAATCTACCGAATGCTTGCTATCTATGCGTGGCAGTGTGCCGCTGCGCACCGGGTTTGGTTCGGCAGTTACCTGCGCAGGTGCCGAGATGGCGGCGGCATTGTTAAGCCTGCCAATATCGGCAAACTTGCCCTGCTCCAGCGCATCAAAGCGCCACACACCTATGGAAGCATCGTCAACAGCAAGCGGGCTGGCTGGCACCGTACGGATATCCAGCGCAGATTGAGATATTTTTACATCATCTATCAGCCCATCGCAGCGCATCTCTTTTGTTGGCTCGTTGCCAAACGCCAGTTCACCCGGCCTGGGTTCGCCCCCGTTAAACTTTATGGGAGTATCCGAAACAAGCTTTGCATCCACGTACAGGCGCACGCTTCCCGCCGTGAACACCATACTGAGGTAGTGCCACTTGCCATCGCAGATATCCACACTGCTGCGGATGTGATCCGGAGTCATGCCTGGCATGTAGGCCGTTAAGAAACCGCTGCCTGCAAATGTGAATAGCTCCCAGTGAGTGGGTGAGCTTTTTGCCTGGTTGGCCATCAGGATGTTGAAGCCGGTTTTACTGAATAGTTTTGCCCACAGCTCCACTGTTATAGGCGGGGTGTGGTATGCAGCGCGGGCGGGCGCAAATGCGCCGCCTGCACGGGCATCCAGCGCTTTGCCAAATCTGCCATCACTGGTAGGCTCGGCAGAGTTGATGCCAGCGACGGTTGAACGCTGCAGGCTAAGGGCCACGCTCCAGCTGCTTCCATTGCGGAAAGGTGCATTTTCGGTAAGGGATGTGGGCGGATCAAAAGATATCTGCCCGCGCTTTGCCGCCCATACCGAGCCACGACGGATAAGCGCCCCTGCATGCCTCACTGCCTCGGCATCGTGCCCGAGCACCGTTTGGAAGATGCGGCCTTTGCCATAGTTGTAGGCCCACGCCATCGGCTCATCGTTACCAGTTACTCTGGAGTGCGCCGTGGCAAGCGGTGTAATCGGCTCAGGACCGACCTGATGGAAGTACAGCTCATCGCTGGTATCAAACGGCTTCAAGCCCGCGGTTATGGGGCTCTTTTCGGCAGATATGTTCACTGTAAACGGACCGTGTGCATCGTGCCCGCTGGGCAGATCGTGCATCCAGGCGCGCCGGACAATGCCGGTTCTAAACTCTTTCCAATCCGAATCCTTTGCTGGCAGGGTGTAGTTAAATGCCCCGTTTGCAAAGTGGATAATGCTGAGGCCGCCTCCTGCACGCAGATACTTTACAAATCCATCCTTTGCAGCTTGCGATAGGCCCGGCTTATCCCAGTTACAGTAGTTAAGAACCAGCAGATCGTAGCCAGAGATGCTGGCAGAGGCCAGATCTTCAATGTTTTCTGAAACGTCTACAGTAACACGCGGATCCAGCTCCAGGCTCTGAATAAGCGCTGCCGTAAGCTGCCGCCAATCGTGGCCAGGGTGGTGATATCCCGTAAGGATAAGCGCTTTTATTGGCTTTTCCATTACGGATTGGACGCCGCCCGCGGGGACCTCCATACCGCTGCTCCACACAATGGCGTTGAGGATAAGCCTGCGATAATCGTCCAGGTTCCAGTTTTTATAAAAATGCCCGCCTGTTAACCCAAAGCCGCGCCCGCCATCTGCACGCTGAACGGCCCATGCAACCGGGTAATCCTGCTGCTCGCCGGGTGGGCGGGTAAACAGCACTGGCGTTACGCGCTTATCACCCTCGGCAAACCGAATTTTGTAATAGAACTCTTCCTGAACGGTAAAGGGCTTCACGCCGTTTACTATGGGGTGGCTCTCGGCCAGCTTAACGGGCGCGGTGTAGGTTTGAATTGCCGAGCGCCAGTGGTTGGGTGCCGAGCCGGTTTCATAATCGAAATAACCGCCAACCCAGTCTGTTATCTGCTTATCGTACTTTACCGGTGCGAACGTAGACCAGTGGAACTGCATGAGCCCGCAGCCTCGCCGCATCTGCTTCTCGATAACCTGCATACGATGGCCCACAAAGAGGGGGTGATCCGCTTCGTTACGATCGCTGCCATCCGTTACAAACACTATTGAATCGGCATCATCCAGTGTGGCCTCATTCTCTGGCCAGCCATGAAAGCAGGCCTCCGTGCGGATGCCATGCAGGTTGGGGGCGGTATCCAGTAGATGTTTGAGCAGAATTACGTTCTTTTCATACTCGTGCGTGTGCTTATCATGCCCTGTCATTGTTCCGGCGATAAGCACTATCTTGCGGGTGTGGCCCGCAGGTGCGGGTTTTGCAGAAGCTTCGATGGTTGAGGACATGAGTACGGCTCCCACTGCTGCTATGGAGAGGGCCAGGGCGGATTTAAAACCGAGGAACGGCATGCGTTTTCCCTTTAATACACGAGATCAATTCAGGAGTGCGGCCGAAGCCAGAAAGTTGCGGTAGCATTCGACACGGATGGGGATTAATCCGCATAGCGATGCGTAAATGGTGCAGTGGTGGATTATATCTGCGCGGCCTGTGTACAACCGCTCTGCGCCACCATACAAGGAATCTCGGCGGCCCGGGTGGAAGGGTTGTACAGTAAAACCCTTATTACTTACTGGCACGGTTGCCGGTTTTGCCGGTTCGTGTTGCCGCGCTGGAGGCCATTATGCTTTCTGACCCCATTGAACTGATTCATGAGCTTATTGCCCTGCCTGGCCCCAGCGGCCAGGAGTTTGCCGTAACATCCTGGCTGGCAGAGCGATTGCGCCGATCCGGATGGGAACCGGAGATAGACCCGAAGGGTAACCTGGTGGTTCGGGTTGTTGGCGGATCGGATAGGCCGCATGTTGTGATAACCGCGCATCTGGATGAGATTGGCTTGCTTGTTACCGGAGTGGATGCGGATGGCAAGGTACGCGTGGCTGCAGTTGGCGGCACCTACCCTTACAAATGGGGAGAAGGCCCGGTGGAGATCCTCACATCAAGGGGTCCGATGGAGGCCATTCTATCCTACGGCAGCATTCACTCAAACACAAAGGGAAGCGTGATAGATCAGGCGCGCAAAGAGCCCTTTCCCTGGGAAAATGCTTATCTTTTTACAGGCTTAACGGCCGATCAGCTTGCGGCGGCCGGCGTGCGCCCCGGCCTGCGCGTGGCGCTGAGCCGAAGCCGAAGAGTGGTAACTGAAATTGGCGATTGCATTGCCAGCTACTTTTTGGACGACAGGGCACCCATAGCA
Organism: uncultured Chthonomonas sp.; assembly: GCA_903859705.1. Classification (GTDB taxonomy): domain Bacteria; phylum Armatimonadota; class Chthonomonadetes; order Chthonomonadales; family Chthonomonadaceae; genus CAIXIX01. Next base: position 38,621 of record CAIONQ010000050.1, on the reverse strand, counting down.
GTATGGCTAATGGCACTGGAAGCCATTCAAGAAACTGGCGATGAAGCTTATGGTTCTCTCACATTTGCGGCCACCACCTCCGAAGAGGTGGGCGGCGAGGGCGCTCAGTATCTTTTGCGCACGCACCCCGCCGATGTTTGTGTTGCGCTGGAGATTGGCCCCAAAACCATTGATGCGGATTTCCCCATTGATGCGCAGCCCACCATATGGGTGCGGGATGGTTATGCCGCTATGGAAGCCGTGGATGGATTTTTGCTGGAACAGCGCTGTGCCGAAATTGGCATACAGCCGCACTGGCAGTACTTAAGCCGAGGCGGATCCGATGCATCCTGCGCGGCGGCAAAGGGATTTACTGCCCGGCCAGTTACTTTCGGGCTGCCGGTAGAGAACTCTCACGGGTACGAGATAATGCACAAAGGGGCCCCGGCGCAGATGCTGCGCCTGTTGCTGGATTACCTTGCCAACGTAACCTAAAAAATAACGGGCAATTGGAAAAACAAAAAGCCCCTGCATGGTGAACCGGTTGGTTCTGCTATGCAGGGGCTTTTTAAAATGTGTTAGCGCAGGCCGATGGCCTCGTTAACAAGCCGCAGGGTTTCTGAGGCCACCGCGCGTGCCTTTTCGGCGCCACGCAGCAGAATACGATCCAGCTCTGCGGGATCATCCAGCAGTTCTGCACGCCGCTTTCGGATAGGATCCAGGTAGGCGTTTAGAATCTCGGTGAGCTCTTTTTTGCTCTGCATGCAGCCGCGCTCGCCGGCGCGATCTTCATCCCACGAGGTGATGTACCCCTCGGGATCAAACACTTTGCGCCACTGGCAAACAACGCAGCCTTCTGGCACACCGGGATCTGTTTTGCGCAGCTTGGTGGGCGTGGTAAAGGCGCTCTTGATGGTTTCGGCAACCTTTTCGGCAGAATCTGCAGCGTATACTGCGTTGCCGTAGGATTTGCTCATTTTACGGCCATCTACCCCGGGCAGTACCGCAGCGTCCTCATTAATCAGAGTTTGTGGCTCCGGAAAAACAGGGCCGTAAAGGTTGTTAAACCGGCGGCAGATTTCGCGGCTAATCTCCAGGTGTGCGGCCTGATCTTTGCCTACCGGCACAACATTGGCGCGGTATACCAGAATATCGGCCGTTTGCAGGCAGGGGTAGCCAAGCAAACCGTAAGATACGGTTTCATCTCCCTCGCCCTTCTCAACCATGAGCTCGCGCTTCTCTTTGAAAGTAGGCACACGCTCCAGCCAGCCAAGCGGGGTTATCATGGAGAGCAGAAGATGCAGCTCTGCATGCTCTTTTACATGGCTTTGAATGAAGATGGCGCACTTATCCGGGTCCAGACCATAAGCGATGTAATCTGCGGCTACCTCTCGGCAGGCCGGGGCGATTTTTTTGGACTCATGAAACCTTGTGGTAAGGGCGTGCCAATCCACCACACAGCAGAACATTTCATAATCATTCTGCAGGCGCACCCAGTTTTTGAGCGCTCCTTCGAGGTTGCCCAGGTGCAGCGCGCCGGATCCTGTTGGCTGCATGCCACTGAGGAGGCGCTTTGGTGGTTTCACTTCCGAAGCCAAGGTTTTTCTCCTATTCACGAGGGAAGATCGTACTTCAGTACCCCGTGAGTAATTTAAAGAAGCCGTTTACCGGCGGTGAGATGATGGATGAAAGCATAGAGCCGGAAACAACCAGCACCAGCAGTATCACCATCCCGTATTGCCCCATAAATCGATCGTAGGTATCGGCCTGCGATCTGGGGAGCATGCCGCTGAACAGTTTGCCACCATCCAATGGGTGGAGTGGCAGCAGGTTAAAGAACAGCAGCACAAGGTTAATCCATACCAGGCTGAACATAAACCGGCCAGGATCCGTTTCCTGCATCCAGGCTTCCGGATTGGGGCTTGCATTCAGCAAGAAGCGCAGCATCAGGCCGAACACCACCGCCAGCGCAAGGTTCATTACTGGCCCTGCCAGGGCCACTATTACCAGATCTCGGCGCGGGTGTTTGAACCGGCCAGTGTTTACCTGAACCGGCTTGCCCCAGCCCAGCCCCACCATGCCCATGCTGGTTAGAAGGATCATGACAAAGCCCAGCGGATCCAGATGCTTATCTGGGCGCAGGGTTATCCGGCCCTGATACCGTGGGGTAGGATCGCCCAGCATATCCGCGGCAATGGCATGGCCAAACTCATGCAGCGTTACAGAGAGCACAACAACCAGCACATGGATAATAAACTCTGTGGGGTCGAATCCTCTCAATGCGTGCCTTCCTTGCCTGTAGAATTAGCGCAATCTTGCGGGAACGCGCTCATTGCGTACCAGGTCTTCCAGTTTCTCGCGCTCAACAACCAGATCTGCCTGGCCATCTACCACAAACACAACGGCCGGCTTGCGGAAGCGGTTGTAGTTGCTTACCATGGCGTGGTTGTATGCACCGGTAGTTTGCACCGCCAGCACATCGCCCGTTTCCGGGGCGGCCAGCTTCGCATTCCAAATCAGGATATCTGTTTCGCAATGCTTGCCAGCTATGGTAATGGTGGATTCTGCCGGCTCGGCGGCCTTGTTGGCAAGAATACACTCGTAAACCGCCTCGTAAAGCTGTGGGCGCGGATTATCGGACATACCGCCATCAATGGCCGCATAGGTGCGCGTGCCAGGATCTTCGCCGATAGGAACCGTTTTTATGGCGCCAAGGGTGTAAAGCGTTACTCCGGCTTCGCCCACCAGCGAGCGGCCCGGTTCCTGCTCCAGCACCGGGTAAGGCAGCCCGGCCTTATCCAGAGCGGCCTTAAGCGGGGTGGTAATGCTTTCTGCAAAGGCATCATAGCTCGGGGGCTCGTGCTTGCCCAGGTAGCGAACGCCAAGGCCACCACCGATATTGAGCTCTTCTACCGTAGCGCCTGTTTCGTTAACCACTGCCTGCAGCAGGTTTACCATAATCTCTACGGCCTGCTCATGGGTTTCGGTATCCAGCAGCTGTGAGCCAACGTGGCAGTGGATGCCCTTGAAGTGCATGCCAGGTGCGGCAATCGCCTTCTTTACGGCCTCCAGAGCAGCGCCGGTGGCGATGTTGAAGCCGAACTTGGTATCTGCCTGGCCGGTGCGGATAAGGCGATGTGTTTTAGGATCTACGCCCGGCGCTGCGCGCACCAGCACATCGATCTCCGCGTTCAGCTCCTTAAGCACATCGGTGAGGATCTCAATCTCAAGGAAGTTATCCAGAATGATGTGGCGAATGCCGGATTTAACTGCAAGCTCCAGCTCAGCGCGGGATTTATTGTTGCCGTGCAGTGCCAGCCGATCTGCTGGGAAGCCGCCCTGCAGGGCTACGTAAAGCTCGCCAGCGCTGGCAACATCCATGCACAGGCCTTCGCTGGCAATAACGGCAGCCATTGCGGTGGTGAGGAACGCCTTGCTGGCGTAATAAATCTCATTTTTGGGGTAGCGCGCATCAAACGCGGCTTTGTAGGCGCGGCAGTTTGCTCGGATGGTTGCCTCATCCACCACGTAGAGGGGTGTGCCGAACTCTTTTGCCAGCTCAACGGTATCGCAGCCTCCTACAAAAAGGTGGCCATTGTCTCCAACTTGCTGCGTTCCAAGTAACATCTGTGCGCTGATATCCCTTCGCTTGCTTCGGGCCCGGTAATTTAGCCCTTGCGAGCTCTAATGTTCGGCAAAACGGCGGCCCACTGCAATCCGGTTGGCCGCCGAAACCCGCGTAATATAAAACGAACCGCACCGCCCAGCAGTGAGCGATTCGGTTCATTGCTCTGATAATTGATATACCGTGAGTCTACCTGACAGGGGTATTGATGTCAAGAAAGGGGTTGGGCGGTAGTGGTGTAGCCGGGCGGGAGTCTGCAAGTGTGTGTCCTGGCCCTACTTAATTCCGTACGTGGCAAGCAGCTGAATGGTAGATTGCCAATCGGCCCCGTTTTTATCCACAATAGTCAGGGCGTTCATGCCGTGCTTATCGGTATGGCGCCAGTTTGCATGGTGATCCAACAGAAAGCGCGCCACGCTGTTTTGGCCGTTAAAGGTGGCCCATGTAAGCGGGGTATCTCCATTATCATCAAAAGCTTCTATGTTTGCACCCCTGCCAATAAGGTATTGCACAACATCGAGTTTGCCCTGTAGTGAGGCCACAATGAGAGGTGTTTGCGCGGTGCAGTTGCGTGTTTCTATTTTTGCACCGTGCTCCACCAGCAACCTAACCATGCGCATGTCTGCATTTTCGGCAGCATTGGTTAGTGGCGTTTTTCCTTTAATATCCTGCACTTCTGGCGAAGCACCGTGATCCAACAGTATCCTTGCTGCTTCAAAATGGTTGTTTCTTGCCGCTTGAAGAATGGGCGTATTGCCATCTGTACTGGCGGCATTGACAGCGGCACCATTTTCCAACAAAAAAGCCACCGCCTCCGGCTTGCCGGATGCGGCCGCATTCATGAGCGGGGTAGCTCCATCGCTATCGTGCGGATCAAGATTTGCCCCATGCGCCTTCAAAAGAAGCAGCGCGGGAATACTGCCAACCTTTGCGGCATCAAAAACAGGGGTAGCCCCATTTTGGTCTCTGATATTAACCTCGGCACCGCACTCAATAAGCAGCTTTGCCAGATCAAGGTTTTGAAAAGTGACTGCTATCCCCAGTGACGAGCAGTAAGCTGAAGAAGCATTTGCCCGCGCACCGTGCTTGATCAGGGAGCGCGCGAGGGTGAGATCCGGGCCGGTTCCGGCAGGCGTTACGGGGTCGAAGGTTGGCCGTGCACACATACACAGATAGAGAAGTGCGGACGTATCATCCTGCTGCTCATGCTCGCCATCCACAAGGCGCCGCAGCTTAGAAATGAGCCTCGGGACTGGCCTATCAAGGTTGTAGTGGTTGCCCGGATCATGGCCATCAGCATTGGCCCCCTGCTCCAATAGCTTTAGGGCGGTTGCGGTATCATCTGTGCCTATGGCTACAAACAAACCATGATCCAGCCCGGCCTGCTTAGCTTTATGCTGGAGCGAAATTGCACCCCAGATAAGCAGCAAAGAGACCGGAAGGATAATCAAAAGGACCTTGCGTTTTTTTGAAACCATACACGCCATAACGGGTGGGGGGTGAATCTGGTTTCGGGCTAAACCAGCTGCATTAATCTGGATTATTTCATCTGAGTTCTTGCCGAATTCATATCACGGGAGATCACCACTATTTTATTATACACAAACATGCCTATTGGGAACTATTGCAATAAAGTTGCCGCTTTGAAGGCTATTTTAAAGCCGGCACAGAGGTTGGCAGCTTTGTGTTGCGGTGGAATGCACGCGTAATTTCCGTTGCCAGCTTCAGGTACCAATCCGAAGGCAGTTCTGCCCCATCGGCATCCAGCGTTAGCCAGTAGCCCTGATCGGGCGCATCCGCCCGGCGAGGGGCGGCCTTAAACATGGCGGTGCCTTCATTCACTTCATCAAACATGGCAATTTTAAGCACACGCACACCAGCAGCGCGCGCATTTACTGCCTGCTTCCACAAGAACTCGCCCTTTAGCCTCGGAATTTGATTGCGTGGCGACGCAGGATTGAGGTTATGCCATGAGAAGCCGGGGAAGATAACGGGCATGTAGAGCTGTTTGTTGGCTGTAGTGAGCGCAAGATCCGGCACTATCTGCTCGGTTTTCCACCGTTCCACCCCGGCCAGATCTCCGTACCTGCCAACGCTCCAGGGTTGAATCACATCCATGGTGCGGTAAACGGCATCCCACGCGGGATCTGGATTGGCATCTCGCGTGCGGGATCGCCAGAAAGAGGGAGTGCCCCCAATGTATGTGGCCCCACCCGTGGTTTGAAACCAGCGGATAATATCGATTGCAGCCGCCGTGTTGGCAGGTGGATGCCCACTATCGTTCAGGCCCATGCCCCAAACGGAGACCACTGGCTTGCCTGCATGGCGCAGATATCTGGGGCTGGAGGTTATGTGCAGATCGTTTACCAGGTAGTTCCAATCTGCCTGCAAAATTCCGGCCATGGTATCTGCATGGGCGCCGCTGATATCGTATTCTATGGCAAAGGTTCTGCCTGTTTTCTCTGCCGCGGCAATGATGTTCTTCAGCACGCCATCGTTCTGGGCCTTGCTTCCGGGGATATCGCTTAAAAAGCGCTGAACCAGAACGCCATCCAGCCCGTACTGCTTCATCCATTCAAAGTGTTTCATTACCACATTGCGGTTGTAAGATGAAAACAGATAGGCGGGTTTGGCACCGATTGTTTCGTTGGGGATGGCATACAGATCTCCGGGATCTAACTCGGAAAGGTCTGGATAGAGGTCTACCGTAATTGTATTTGGCGAGGGAACGCCGCGTGCCCAGTGGCTCCAGCCCACGCCAGAACCATCGGCCGGGGTGCGAAACCAGCCCTGATACCCGAACAGTACCTTGCCATCCAGCGTGGTTGCATCTACATTGGCCTGGGCGAGCGCCCCAGAACCGTGCAGAAATAGGGCACAGACACAGAGCGTTACAAGCATTGAGGATAGGTATCGGAGCATTGCTGTTCCTCCGGCAAATGCCTTATGCGCTGGCGCCAGAATAGTGTTTGAGGCCAAAGCGCCAGAACCACGATGAGAGTATTACTGCGCACAACGAAACCACGACCGATGTTGTTATCTGCGCGCCATGAACCCTGCCAGCAAGCGCACCAGCTGGCACGGTTATCATAAACACTACCGGCACTACATAAGTAAGCCCGCCACGCAGCCAGCCAGGGTAGATATCTATTGGGTAGCGGCCGGCCTCAAATGCCTGCGCAACAATCTGTTCCAGGTTATCTATGCGCACCACCCAGAAGGTGAGCGTTACCAGAAACAGCCAGAACGAGTAGATGATGCCAAACGATGCTGCCATGGTGATGGCAAATGCAGCGGCCTGAGAGGGCCCTATGTTGAGTGATAATCGAAAAACTGAGAAGATAGAGAGGCCTGCACCAATCAGCACGTTGGCAATGCGCCATACGTTTACCTGGCGCGTGGTAGCCAAAAACTGGGCGCTAATGGGCTTTAGCAGCACAAAATCCAGCGTGCCCTGCCGTACCTGCTCCATAATCTGGCGCATGTTTGGGCCAATAAACATTTCAATGATGCCATCCATCAGATAGTAGACGGAGAGCAGCACCACCATATCTGCCATCTTCCAACCACGGATATTGCTGGTGTACGTAAACACAACCGTAAGCCCACCAAGTGTGGTGAGCAGGCCGAGCAGGCTGGCAATAATACGGGTGAAGAAATCCACCCGATACTCCATGTCGGTTTGAACGCTGGTTTTGAAGAAGACTGCCATGAGGCGGAGATACCGCATATGGTTTGCTTTTCTTTCCTGGTGCCGGGTGCTGTTAGATCAGGCACCAACGGCAGAGTACTGTTTGATGCCTGCACGCCACATTATGCGCAGAAGGCCAATGGCCGCGGCCAGCCATACAAGCTGCATGGCGAAACCGGGCAATATCTGGTTTGCTGGCACTCTGCCCAGCAGCAGCTCTACGGGGAATGAGCCCATGCTTCTAAACGGCAGGTAGGCCGCCGCCAGCCCCATCCACCCCGGCAGCAATGCCAGGGGCGCTATTCGGCCAGCCAAAAAGGCATCCAGCGTAAAGTAAAGCTGGTTGATTGCTTCTACGCGGGTGGTCCAGAAAGCGATTACCGCAAGGCTATATTGCAGTATGTAACGCAGCAGGCCAGCCAGAATTACCGCCGGTATGCCCAGGCAAAAGCTGAGCAGCGAGTGCGGGGGTGTTGGGCGCAGAACCACAAAAAGCAGAATCCAGGCTGGCAAAATCATCATACTGGTGGTGAGTTTGAAAGCCAGATTAAAGGTTACATCCGAGTGGATGGGGTGCAGGGGGCGCAGCAGTTTGGGAGAGAGGTTTCCATCCCGCACTCGAAAGGCAAACTCAAAGGCATCCCAGCTCATGGTGAGGTGCCCTACAATCATAAAGGTAAGGAAGTAGGCGGCAAAATCGGCACGAGAGTAGCTGGCCCCGGCCGCGGCGCCGATGCTGCCGCCGCCACGCGCAGCGCTGGCGGCAGACCACACTGCAAGCGATATTAGCGGCCCCACAAATCCCCAGATGGCCCAGATGAGAATACCGAACCGGTACTGGAGCATCTGAGCTATGGAGATCTTCAGGTTTTCTCGATACACGGTGATCCAGTACTTCACTGTGCCTCTTTCGCCTGTTGAAATACCTGTTCTATCACATCTTCAATGGGTGGGTCTTCCACCGTCATATCCCGCACTGGCAGATCTGATAACAGGCGTGCCACCACCTCGGAGGTTTGATCCCGCTTGATGCGCAGGGTAATCTTTGCATCGTTGCGCTCTATCACCTCGCCATATGCCTCTGCCTTTGCGGCAGCCTCTGCATTTTCCATATCCAGCATAACGCGCTTGTAGGGCGCAATACGATCGGATAGGGCGCTTAGCTGACCATCGTACAGAATTTTGCCATGATGAATAACAATGATGCGCTTGCACAGCGCGGTAACATCTGCCATGTAGTGGCTGGTTAGCAGCACAGTAGAGCCATGGCGGCGGTTTTGCTCGGCAACAAACTGCCGAATTCTGCCCTGCATGGTTACGTCTACCCCCAGAGTAGGCTCATCCAAAAACAGCACCCTGGGGCGGTGGAGCAATGCAGCTGCCAGCTCGCACTTCATGCGCTCGCCAAGCGATAGGCCGCGCACAGGCTTCTTTAGCAGCGGCTCCAGCTCCAGCAGGGCAATCAGCTCATCCAGGGTTTGCTTAAACTGTGCCTCGGGGATATCGTAGATGGCCCGGTTCACCTGAAATGAATCCATGGCCGGAATATCCCACATCAGCTGGTTGCGGTTGCCCATAACCAGGCTAATGTTGCGCAAAAACTCCGGTTCGCGCTTCCAGGGTGTGTGGCCTAACACGCCTGCAGTACCTGAAGTTGGGTGTAGCAGCCCGGCAAGCATCTTAAGGCTGGTGGTTTTGCCGGCTCCGTTTGGGCCCAGAAACCCCACTACCTCCCCGGCCTCTATGTTGAACGAAACCGATTCCACCGCCTGTACCTCTCGGTACTTGCGGCGAAACAGGCTGGTTACCGATGCTTTGGCGCCCGATTCGCGCTCGTGCACACGGTACACCTTGCGCAGATTTTCTACATGTATTTGTGGTTCCATAATATGTGTACATTATTCTGGCATAAACGGTGCGGATTCCTGCAAGGGAACCAAAAAGGGATGCGGCCCACCGCGCAATGCGCTATGGGCCGCAACCAATTAAACGGGAACCGTAGCACCACTTATCAGGGTGTGTAGTGCACCAGAACGCGTAGCCGCTTTGCGATGTAGGTGTTGCCGTTGCTTGCAAAGGTCCAATCGGGCTGGCCCGGTGCGGGTTGGTTGCCGATGCCAAGATCGGCATTGCTGCCGTTTACCCAGTGATTGATGGCAAATATGGTTTGCTTTGCATCGTGGTTGTGCACCTGCATGCAGCCATAACCATCGGCGGGGGCGGTGGGCTGATCCCCAAAATCGAAGAATTCGCTGGATGCTCCAGGGACCTTGCCGCCGTTGGTCATTTCATAGTTATCTGGCCAGAACTCTATGTTGCCACCCGCAATGTTAAGCCCTGCCGCAATGGATGGCACATTTGAGTAGACGTTGAGGTTTTTAACGTTCTGTTGGAACCGAGCGCCAGAGGCCAGCGTTGGGATGCCTATTTTGGAGGCATCTGTGGTGAATGCATCCATAGAGGTGTACACAAACTGCGTGGAACCATCGGCCTTTGTGAGCTCCAGGCAGTAGGCAATTCTATCGAATGCCTTTGTTAGCTTGCGGTGGTTATCCACATCGTACTTAACATCATGTGCCAGCTTGTTGAGGTCCATATCGTACACCAGTGCATAGGTTTTGGATTCTGGAACATGCAGCGACATCACATCTCGCTTTGGAACTTCGCCAGCGCGGAAAGAGTTGGCAGGCAGGCCCTCTGCATTGCTGAGGTTGGGTTCGGCAAGCATATGCCATGCGTAGCGTACCGCCACAGGCCGCTTAACATCTGGCGCGGTAAGCACCACTGTGGCGCCCTCAATCTGCGCGTTTGCCCGCACAAAGCCACCATCTTCTGCATCGATAATATCGAACCAGGTTAGGGGCTGGCCATCGCGGCTTTTTAGCCCACCGCCAACGTTATCGAAGCTAATGATGAGCTTGTTGCCATCGGTGCGCATCGATTTGAAGGTTGGGCCAAAGTGGACTGTGCCCGTTTTGCCGTAGGTTTTGGCCAGCGCCCATAGCGCCAGGCGCCTGCCTACCTCCTGCTTGTTTTTGGGGTGTATATCGTTGGGGTTGCCGATGTCGTTAGTAACTACCATGCCCGTGTTGGGGATGGCCATGGCGGCGGTTTGTGCCTCCCAGAACTCCGGCTCGGTTTGCACCGCGTTGGGGCCATAGTTGTAGGGTGCCACCTGCACATAGTAGAACGGGAAATCTCCCTGAGCCCACAGAGAGCGCCATCCACCGATAAGCGCTTTCATGCGTTCGGTGTACAGTTTGCCTTCGCCAAGGTTGGATTCGCCCTGATACCAGAGCGCACCACGGATAGCAAACGGGGCCACCGGGTGGATCATGCCATTAAAGAGTGCGGTGTTCTGCTGCAGGTCGGTGGGTGGGGTTAGCTCCTCGGGGAAGGCTGGCAGCGCAGGGGCGGCTTTGTGCGCTGCGGCGGCCTGCTGCGATTTTGTGAGCCACTCCTGATATCCCCGCAGAACGCCATCGATGCGCTGCTGATACTGCGCAGAAGCAGGATCGGCATACATACCACGCTCGTGCCGGTTGGCAAGCGCCGGCACCAGGGAGAAGCCCGCGGGCGGGGTCCATGATTGAATAACGGTGCCACCCCAGGTGGCATCGATTACGCCGATCGGGATTTTGAGTTTGCTCTGCAGTTCCCGGGCAAAGTAGTAGGCGGCGGCGGAGAAGCCGCTCCATCCACCTTCGGAAACGCCCTTTGGCGTGCAGGCTTTCCAAATGCCTTCGTTGCCTGCCGCGTTCACTTCAAAATCTGCCATTGGCTGTGGTGTAAAGCGGTTTGGCACCATTAACAGGCGAATTTGAGGGTGGTTTGCCGCCGCGATCTCTGCCTGTGCATTATTGCACATGCCAATGCCCATCTCCATGTTGGATTGGCCACTGCACAGCCAGACCTCGCCCACAAGCACATCTTCCAGCTTAACGGTGCTGGAGCCAGCAACCGTCATCACCAGCGGAGCGCCGAGCTTAAGGGGAGCCAGCTTTAAGCGCCATTCGCCCTGCGCATTGGCTGCGGCCGATACACTTTGGCCCGCGATTTCTACGCTAACCTTTTGGCCGGGGTTATCCCAGCCCCAAACGGTTAGCGGCGTATCCCGCTGAAGCACCATGTGGCTGCTGAATACATGAGGCAGCTTCACATCTGCGTTTGCAACGCCGGCAAACAGAGTGGTGAGGACAGCGCTAAGTGCGCCTGCCCACAATCGCAATTTCATAGAGTAAACCTCCAGCACAATCCGGATACATGCGGCAGAGCACGCACAAACTTAGCCGCCAACAGAAGGCTGATTCAACGAACGGTTACGGAGGTCCTGCAAATGGTGAGTTAAAGCGGTTTGGAACGGAAACATAACCATGCAACCTCCAGCACAGGACGATCTGATTGAGAGTTCCGGTACAGCATGATGCACATAGGCGTGCGTTCGACAGGATTGTTCAGGATTATTACGGGTGGCAACTGCCATGTTGAACTCTGGGACTCAGATTAGGCTACAACAGAGATTTCATTTGCTTCGTATATTGCGTCATGTTCTTGTGGCTGCCATAGAAGCTAAGGCATCTGTGATTGTAACCTGCAACCCTATCAGATTTTCCGGAATCGGTATTGAAGCCTTATGGCACCCGTGCATGCACCCGGACAATTATCTTACGGCTCTCTGTGAGCAAGCAGCAGACCTATTCTTGATGGCCGTACGCGAGCAACGCGCTTCCCTGAACCGCCCACCAAAATCAGTTGAAAACTATCTTTCGACGTTTAAAGCTAAGGGCCTTACAAGCCTTGTAACCCGGCTGGAGACGTACCGTCACCTTATCTGGATCTTCATCCTGACTATGAGAGGAATATCGCACACAAGGCCGCAGGGAAGCAAAGAAATGCAGCTTGCATTTCACCAATGCCCTAAACCCAGCCCCCGAACCCGCACCTATATTTCTGGCCTTGTTTTAACGCATTTGCCTTGCAATGTCGGGCTCTATCTCATGCGGTTGTGGGGCTCTGGTTTGGGCTATCGGATGCGGCGCAACCTGGGCTCGCGTGGGTGCGCCTTCGTAGATGATGTTGGGCAGCAGAAGCTCCTGCTTCATAACAACTCCGTGCGGAGTTACGAGTGTGTTATCACCTATCACTGCCCCATAAAGTGGAACCGTTGCGGCCCCGAGGGTTGCGTATTTACCAACAACCACCGTATCAATCTTTAGCACCCTATCCTCAAAGGTATGCGCCTGAAACATGGCGCTTATGGTGGAGTAATCGCCAAATTCGAGCATATCCGGATCGACTACCTGAGCCGAGCCGTGCCCCAGCACAACGCCTTTTCCTATTTTCATTCCCACCGCTCGCAGATACGCGGTGAGCATTTCTGTACCTTCCAGCGATGTTAGCAGCGCTCTCCCATAAAATCCCCACGCAACGTACAGAAAATCCCACCTGCTGCACCAGCAGGACCACAGCGGATGTGTGCCAGGCCGCACGCGCCCCAGCAGCAGCCATTTAAGCGCAAGTATGAGCATGCAGGGCAGTATTTCAAAAACAAGGGCAATGCAGGGCAGCTCTACAGCCGCTCCAACAATGTTACCTTGCAAGAACACAGCGCCAACGGCGTGAAACCAGGCCACCGCCAGCAAAGCGGCAGGCACGGGGATGGCAAACCGCGATAGCTCCCATATAAGGCGGTTTGTGTATCGCACCACCCCTGGATTGTGCGTGAGGCTGCGATCGCACTCCACAATCTCCCGAACGGGTAGCTCGAAAGGTGGATGCCCGAACCAGGAGGTGCCCTGCTTCATTCGCGATGCATCGGATACGGTGCAAACCCCCAGCAGCAGATCGCCGGGAAGATGATCCCCCGAGCGGATAACGGAGTGGTTCCCCAGGAAGGTGTTGGGGCTGAGGGTGGTTTTGCGAAGCGATACGGCCCCACGCTGGATATCTGGCCCGCCAAGGTAGATGCCATCGGCAAAAAAGGTGTCTTCGCCGATTTCTACCAGTTCCGGCAGCACATCGATAATGGTGCTTATTTCGCACCCCTTGCCTATCTTCATGCCGGCCAGCCGTAGCCAGAGCGGCCAGAAGAGCGCACCGCTGAGCCAGTGACCCGCAGAATCTACCAGCCCCGCCTTTATCCAAACCCGAATGTAGGCGATTGACCACCGGGAGATGACACCCTCGGGCACTTTGCCCAGTGCGCGCGCTACCGCCGCTTCAAGCGCCAGAGCAGCCGGGAACGGCAGTATTGCTGCGGCGATTAGTGAAACCAGATCGGTACTGCTCCCGCCATATAGCAAAAGATAGTGGATGGCGGCGGAGTTGACGCCATGCCGAAACACCCAGATTGCAGCCGCCGCCACATATGGCAACCCGGTTAGCAACGCCACCGCCAGATTGGCTGTGAGCATTGCAATTGCTGCAATCATGGGTGCAAGATCCTGCGAGTAGGATATTGCGGGCGGGTTTGCCGCATCGCCCGCAGGTTGTGCCGCAATGCCATCCCACAGGGCACCATCCGGAATGGAACCACCCTCCGGCAGGTAAGAGAGCGCGGAGAGCACCGCATTTCTACCAATAGATGTGTGCGGCCCCATGGCGGCGCGCGTTTGCAGCGTTGCTCCATCGCCAATAATTATGTTGCCGAGAACAAGCTGCCTATCTTCAAGCTGAACCAAATGCAGCGCCACATCTTGCTGCAATGTAACATCATCGCCTATCTGCAGCAGATCCCACCCGCCCTCTGTAAGATCTACCCCACGATGGATGTGCACCCGCTTACCTATATTTGCGCCGAGCGCTCTCAGCGCCATGCACTGAAACTCGGTGCCGGCAATAATCTGCCATGGAACGAGGTGCACTGCGCGCTGAACCAGCCAGTTTCGAATGTAGAAATCGCCCCATACCGGCGCTTTTTGCGGCCTGTATGTGCCGATAAATAGGCGTTTTGCAACAATGGCCCCGGCAACTGCGGCAGCTGTATAGGCCACCAGAATAAGCGGAAGTACGATTGGTAGCGAAAGCAGCATGGCCTTCGGACCTACAGAACTTATGATTGCAGGTAGGGCAAACCAGGCAGATATATACGCCAGATAGGATAGGCCAGCCGCCCTTAGCAATAGAACAAGCGTTTGAGTTGCCGTTGCGCGAACGGAGGAAACCCGGGCATTGTTCTCGGGATGTGCACGTTGGACAGGGGCGGAGTGCCCGCCGGCGCGTTGCGCCAACCCGGATACGGTTCGAGATTCGTAGATATCGCGAACGGTGAGGCCAGAGGTAGCCGCACTTTTACGCAGTTTGGATATAAGGCGCGCAGCGGTGAGAGAGCTTCCGCCCAGATCGTGGAAGAAATCATCATCCGTGGAGATGGCCCGGTCGGAATCAAGCACTTCACAGATCAGCGCACAGAGCAGAGCCTCGATCTCGGTGCTGGGCGCAATGATGGGGCGTTTTGAATCGGCGCCATGCAGCTTGAGAATGGGCAGCGCATCTCGCTTGATTTTGCCGCCAATGGATTTGGGAAGCTCCTTCAGCAGGCCGAACACCGCTGGCTCCATATAGGCAGGCAGCGCCGTTCGGATGGCGGCCTTCAGTGAGCCGAAATCGGGTGGGGATGCGCTGTTTGCGGGCACGATGTGCGCCGCTATCTCCTGCCGACTGGCGGTATCCTGCACCCTGCAGGCTGCTTCTCGCACACCGGGTTGCTCTGCAAGGCATGCCTCTATCGCCTCCAGCTCGATGCGGTAGCCGCGTAGTTTTACCTGCGAATCGAGCCGACCGCAGTATGTGAACTCCCCATCGGCAGAACGTAATGCGAGGTCGCCAGTTCTGTAGATCCTGCCGAATACGGGGTGTAGGGGAAACCGCTCGGATGTAAGATCCGGCCGTTCATGATATCCCACCGCCAGGCCGATGCCTGAGATGCACAGTTCGCCTGGTTCGCCATTTGGAAGCAGGTTTAGATCGGCATCCAGAATGAATGCGTTTGCACCGGGTACCGGACGGCCGATGCGGATCGGATCGCCAGGTTGGATATCAGTGCGGAGCGCCGTAACCGTACACTCGGTAGGCCCATACCCATTCACCAGCCTGCGGCCCGGGGCCCAGAGATCGACGACATCGGTTGGCAGCGCCTCGCCCCCAACATAGAGCAGCCTTAGCTCCGGCAGTTCGCCGGCGGGATCCTCACAGCTGGCAGCACGCAGCAGCGTAGGCGGCGGGCAGAACACCGTGATACGCTCTTCCCTCAGCCACTGCGTAAGGTCCGGGCCAGAGCGTACGGCGTCCTCATCCATCGCCACAACGGTTGCGCCGGATGCCAGCGCCATCCAGATCTCTTCTACAGATGAATCATAGGCGGCAGACGATCCCTGCGCAATTCTATCGCCGGGGCCAGGAGTGAACTCGGCAACATCTGAGCGGATAAGGTTGGTGATGCTGCGATGGGTTATCTGCACTCCCTTCGGCTTGCCGGTTGTGCCAGATGTATAAATGATATAGGCAAGCGTGTGCGGAGTGAGCCACGTAGGCGACAACGGCTGAGGCAAGGCGGCAGAAGCGGGAGCACACGTTACGTTCAGAGCCTGGAGCGCAGGGAGATCCGGGTGGTTGCCCCAATCAAAACCATCACGATCTGTAAGAAGGATACGTGCGCCGGAATCGCGCAGGATCTCGACAATCTGAGCATCTGGAAAAGAGGGATCCAGGCAGATGTATGTTGCGCCAGCTTTTAGCGCGGCCAGCATGGAAATATATAGCCAGGGAGATTGGCGGGAGAGGAGGATGGCCGTTACGCCGGGGCCGTTGAGGATATCGACAACCGCGTTTGCGAGGCTATCCGAACATTGATTCAGTTCTGCGTAGGTTAGTGTTGATCGCTCTGGCCGGGCCAGGCCGGGCGGCACATCGATGGCAATGCGATCTGCAAAGCGGCGAACGGCTTCCTCGAAAAGGCCTGTCAGCAGCTCTGAGTTTGGGGCAGCGGCAACCGCGTTCAACTGCCGCCACTTTCGGAGGTTACGGTTGGTTCGTCTAACCCGGAGAGGTGCTCAGCGGTCCATACCCGAATTCGCTCGCGCTCTGCATCTGAAAGATGCTTGTAGCCGCGAATAACACCCAGACATTCTGCACTGCCACAGCGGCATTCGAACGGCACAGACATCTCGAACTCCGTAGTATTGTAGTTAAAGGAGATCTCTTCGTACGGTGCGATGTTGCGAACCGACACCACGGAGCGGCCCTTAAGTGCGCAGTTGGGCTGACAATGATGGTTCATAAACTGCCATCGAAAGCTATCCAGGTGCGCCTCGGTATCGATGTCCGCATCTACCACCAGGTGGGTATTGGGGCCAACCTGTACGGAGTGGCGGGAGGGTGTGTTTGTCTCAGTTCCAACGATATCAAACAGCAGGGTGCCAGTGGGGATGGCCGTGAGGGAAACAAGGTGAAACTCGCCGTGGCTCCTCAAAACTCCCAGATCGATTGTTTCTGCTTCCGTCTTATCGCTGCTCATGGCGTGGGTTAACTCTTCCGGAACTGCTCGTTAATTATCAGACTATGCGAGGTAGTTCGGCATCATTTTACACCAGAGACAGTAACCGCCGGGCTATTCCCACATTAACTTGAGAATTTCTTGATATCGTGCTGAGCATAGTTTTATCGGTGCGCACCACGATATCAACGAATACAGCGCAAAACAATTTGCAAGGGTTTGCATAGCAGGCGTTCACCTGTTGCTATTTTTGTGCACTATTGTAGTAAAGTATAGTTACGCTAACGTTTCACCACAACGCCGCTCACTAAGAGCTACCATTGGTTGTGGCCGTGACAGGTGCACTTTCAGAAGGGAACTCAAGATGGTTCGCAAACTGTGTTCAGGCTTTGCCCTTATCAGTGTTGCATTGGTTTTATTAGGCTGCAGCCATGCCGCCCCTTTGCCAACGGTTAGTCAGGACACTAACCTCACCGTGGTAGAGTTTGCGCACACTACATTTAACCGGCTGGCCAACAGCGATCCGCTTGTTGCGCCCAACATTGATTGGGAGAACCTGAGGCTTGTGTATAGGGATCATGGCGAGATATACCGTGGCCTGCGCGATGATACGGCTAAGAACGACTACAAGGCAATGATAATTAGGAAGTGGAAGCCAGAATGTGAAGCGAAGGGCATATACGCTGCTCAATTTTCAGACTGGAAACTTGAGTTAACCAACCCCCGCTACTTTATCGTGAGCGCTAAACGTGGCGACCAGATGACGCGGATACGTGTTGTGAAATCTGACAATGGCATGCTTGTTTCTACCATTGGGGCGGAGTAACTTAAGCCCGCGCAGGTTCCCCACCGGTTTGGAGAGGTGCCACGCAGCACCCCCAAAATGCCGGTGGGGATTTGCAGCCTACTTACTAAAACGCGGCTGCCTGCTTATCTCGAAGAATACATACTTGTATCCATATCCGGAAGCATCCTTGTAGTCGTAAAACACCCCTCCAATACGCCAATCAACGGGGCGCAGCGCCCGCACCTTCACTATCGTCTTACTGCTTCCCTTTAGAGGGGCCGTAAGCAGCACAAACAACAGCAGGCCCAGTATTGCTGCCGCTATGCAAACTGTTGCTGTATTGCCCTTACTTTTCGGCAATTTTTTGATCCTCTGGCAGGGGCTTTTGCTGAAGCCAGCCAGCCCTAAGGGCCACAGCGGCCGGGTTTGCGTTTTGATCTATTGTGATGGTTGTTCGGCCACCTACCGTACGCAGGAGCAGGCCGATTTTTGCAAGCTGTTTTTCTACTGGCAGATCGCCGGGCTTCATTACCCAGGCATCGTACAGTGGGCCAAAATCTTCGCCGCCAGCACTGATTAGCTGTTTGCGAATCTCATCCTCTTCAAACCCCGGTTTGCCAATCTGATACTGCTTCCATAGAGCGCGTTCCACGGTATCCAGGCTTACTTTGCCTTCAGAGCGAACTCGCAGCTCAATATCAAACATCAGGCCCAGCACCCAGCCTTCTTCGTAGTAGCTAACCAGGTAGCCGTTGCTGTTGCCCTTGCCGCCATCCGCATCTGCTACCCGCAGACTGGATTCGTAAGGGCTAACATTGAGCCTGTTAACATTGTTCCGAACGGATGCAATGGTGTAGGCGGCGTTTCCCAGCAGGTCCTTCTCTCCGTACCAGCCATAGCGGTAAGGCAACAGCGAGGCATAGTAATCGGTAACGCCTTCCAGCCACCAGAGTGCTCCGGTTCGCGGCAGAACCGTGTAATCGAATGGGCCGAGGGCTTGAGAGCGAATGCGTTTAACATTCCAGAGGTGAAAATACTCATGCGCCAAACCGCGCATTGCAGCATTGCCCATGCTAACTGCCATAAAATCCTGGCTGCTGTTGGCATGTTCCACGCCGCCTCCGCCATCGGGTATGAGCGATGCGTTGATCTGCCACACATACTTGTGATAGGGCAATCCTTCAAAGAAATCCGACTCGGCCAGGGATATAAAGCGCATCAGTTTGAGCGCCTTTTGCATATCCACATTGGCACGCGCCTTGCCACGCACCGCAATGGTGTGTTGAATTCCGCGCACGGTGTAGTTTGCGACTCGGAGTTTGCCGATGGTTAACGGGCAATCTGCCAGTGTATCGTAATCAAAAGCAGTGTATTTGCCGGGCACGTTTTCTTCCAGCCCAATGGCAACCTGCGCGTTGGGTGGCGCCTCCACATCCAGTGTGCATCGCTCTTCTTTACGGCCCACCGCATACAAATAGACCTGAGCACCCTGTATTAGCGCCGTATCTGCATCGCCACTGAAAATTCCAAAAGCCGCTTCGCCGCGTGGCAGTGGGCGCGTGTATTCAAGGGTTACAAATGCAGATTGCCCGGGATCTACACTCCAGGTATCCCCTTTTGGGTGGGCAACGGCGATAGCATGGCCTTCGGCATCGGTGGCCTTCACATCTGTAAGCGATTGCCAGTAGTTTTCCAGCACATAGAACCCTGGCATCCAGCTGGGAAGTTGAACCTCAATCGGGATTCCCGTAAGGGATGGCACCTTCATCTTTACAGAAACAGTTTGCAGATCGGCAGAAGGCCGCAAAAAGTAATTGATCTCGGCGGCAGCGGGCCGGTGAGCGCCAAAGATAACTGCCGCGAGGAGCAGTGCGGTTTTAATTGACGAGCGAATCATGCGTGACTTGCCTCTGGTGTAATGGTAAGCGGATAGCAATTATGAGCCCAGATTTTGATTTTAGTGCAACAATTACAATTCTGCATGGAGGAGACGTAAGGCCAGAGTGTTGATATGGGCTATTATGGAGCAACAAATCTCCGGTGTTTGGCGGTAGAAAGGTCGGCAAATATGGCTGCAAAACCGAACAAAACTGCAAAGCCAGGCAAATTCGCCAACAGCGCACTTAAGGGAGTGTGTGAGGCCGTTGGGGGTATCGAAGTTTTTCGGAAGATCTCCCAGATCTTCCACCACAATGTAGAATCAGACCCGATATTGAGGGGGCTCTTCCCTGAAAGTATGCACAGCCTGGAGGAGAGACTGGCACTATTTCTCGCAGAGTTTACGGGTGGTGCGGCAGATTACTCGGAAACCCGGGGCAAAAATAGCCTTGTTTGCCGGCACGCACACCTTGCTATTGGCAATGCCGAGGCGGAGCGCTGGTTGAAGCTGATGGATGCCGCCATGCAGGAGGCAGGTGTGGATGCCGAAGTTCGGCACAAGCTGTTTGCGGAGCTCTCGAGTACGGCGGCTACCCTGGTAGACCCATTTTTACCGCTTTATAAAATGCCAGTTGCGCGCTTGCGCCAGGTTCTGGAATCTGATCCATCGCTGGTGCGTGCCAACCACCACGGCAGAAACCTTATTTGTGCTGCAGCCATCGATCTTGATGTGCCCCGTATGCGTTTACTGCTGGAGCTGGGAGCGGACGTAAACACGGCGGGGGGTGGCGGACACAACCCGCTTTACCGTGTAACAAACAGCAGCGATACACGCAGAGAAGAGGATGGATGTGCCGGTGTGAAACTGCTGCTGCAATATGGTGCAGATGTAAACCAGATTACCGGTGTTGGCGGAATGACGCCGCTGCATATGAGTGCCAGACGAGGCACCCTGCGGATTGCAGAGGCACTGCTTGAGGCCGGGGCCACCATAGATGCTGCCGATAAGAACGGAGAAACACCCTTGCGCCGCGCGGTTAACTGCGGGCATGTGGAGCTTGTTAGGCTGCTGAGCCGCAGGGGAGCCAACCCGTACTTGCCAGATAAGAAGGGTATCACCCCGCTGGATGTGGCAAAATCCGAGCCGATGCGAATGGCACTGCTGGGCAGTTAGTGAACCGGGCGGAATGCTGCAATTCTCAGCGGCCGAAACACAGTTTCGAAACTGAAGGCTGCTATTATGGTAGTAACAAACTAAAGACGGAATGCGCTGCATACCAACAGATTAGCAGCAGTTAGGTGGACCGATGGGAACGGTAGGACGCATCACAGTGGATGCAAAAGGAAAGCTATTACTGGCAGTACTGCTGATTAGCTGCTGTGGGGTGGCACGAGCCCAAACCATGCAACCATGGGAGAAAGCGCGTGCCGAGCAGGTAGCCGCGGCCAGGCGGGAAGGCATACTGGCCCCCGCTGGCACACCCGTTATAAAGCCTGTTCCCCCGGAGCAGAATGCAGCCACATATATAACAAAGCTGGAAGCGCTTGATAAAACCGCACGTGTTTCTGGCACGGATATAGAGGCGCTGGATAAGCTGGGCAGTGGCTTTGAATCGCCGGATGTGGTTGCCGCGGCTCGTAAGGCGTTTGAGGCACATCTCGACAGGTATGCGCTGATCAGGCAGATTGCGAGCAGCTCAGATTACGCGCAAAAAAGCGGTAGCCTTACGGTTGGTGATATTACCGTTCAAGACGATTTTCCGAAGATGGCGCGGTTACGGGATTGTGCACGCTGGGTATCCTACAAAGCGCTACTGCTTGCCGCCGATGGCAAACCGATGGAGGGCGTAAAGGAGGCCAGCCTGGCGTTTGGGCTTGCGCAATTGGCCGCTAAGAAAGGCGGAATAATTACCTACCTTGTGGGAATTGCCGTGGATGCGATAGGGGTGAAAACCCTGAGTAGCGTTCTAAAGATCTCAAAGGATGATGGGGCCGTGGCAGCCGCCGTTCAGCAGGCAGTGGAAGCACGCCCGGCTATGGCGCTGAGTGCAACATTGCGGGCAGAGCTTGCCGATTACCTTGGCAGGTCTGCCAGTTACAAGAAGTCGGCACTCAATGCAAAGGGAAATTCGGCCGATACAGACATCACAAAAGATCCGGATTATCGGGATTCTATGGCTCAGTACCACTATCCAAAGGATCCCAAGCTTGCGGCGGCACGCCTGTTTGATATGAACGATGCCAACTTTATTTCTGCCATGCGGCGCATTATTCCGGCGGCCGACCTGCCCTACCCGGAAGCAATTGCACGGATTGGCGCCGTAGCTGCGGAGATATCGCCATTAGAAAAGAACCCGGACAAAACACTTGCAGGGATGGTGATTGATATGGTAGGCAACCTTCCCACAGTAGCTGCCCGCCACACAGCAACAGCAGAAACAATGCGGGCCGCGGCGGCCGTTATTGCCTGGAAGGTGCAGCATGGCCACCTGCCCGCCACCCTTGCCGAGGCGATGAACCCACCTGCAACCGATCCGTATGACCAGAAACCCTTGCGATACCGCACCGTAGATGCCGGTTTCGTAATCTACTCTGTGGGTAAAACCGGCAAATTCGATGGCGGCAAACAGAATGTAAAAGTGCCTGCCGGCGAAGTGGCCATGTGGTGGAAGTGAGGAAAACCGGCCATCACCGGGTATTGGTGATCAATTGACGAAAAGTGCCATCAATAATCAAGTGCGTCTATCATCAAGCCCAACGCGATGTAATAACAAATGGTGGAATCTCACAATAATTGTGGGGTGCCAGCTTGCATTTCACGAGCCCAAAACAGCAACGAGAATTTGTGTTAATGGGCTTCTCTGTTTTGGGTGATAACTTTACAGCAAACGGCAATCTGCCGATAATACACCCACAATACGGATATCACCTTCGTACGATCAGGTTGCGGTACTTCTCAAACTCAATGCGGCTGTAATCACCGAAAACGCCATTCTCAAGGTCGTAATACATCTGGCGCCAGTAGGTGATGTTCCTTTCCGCAATTGGGTAGATCCGAACCTGGCCAGATTTTTCAAGCTGCATTGTTACGCCCTGGCAATCGTCCCTGCTATCCGGGTTATCGATTAGCGCCGATGTGAGGCAAAGATAGTAGGGGATTATGTAAACCTGCAACAGGTTTTCTGCCTCGGCCCTTGCCATAATATTTGCGGCGATATCTGGCGTGGTGTTTGTGCTAGCCTCTCCGTTTTTGGATTGCAGATCGGCGAATATTAATCGCAAAAAGTCGACGGCATCGGTTGCCGAGGTGAAGCAGAGTTTATAAATTACGGGCTGCTTTTTACTGATCTCTGCAGCTTCAATGTTCTCGGCGATAAGCTGAGACAGCGGCTTCCCATCGGGTAACGGCGTGGTAATCTCACGCAGCGGAGGGTTAATAACAAACCTTAAGGCGACGCTGTTCGACGTATGTGCTGGCCTGGCACCGAAACCGTGTTTGAGCCTCGGATGCCTGTCTCGCCGCTTCTTAAGCGCCTGTATTGCCTTTTCAACTTCACCGGTGAGATTTGCGCTATCTGGTGTATTACGCTCTACGGCCCTCAGCCTTACAGCTGCAACGATTAACTTCATATACTCGTTTGAACAGGACCTCTGGCCATTAAATACCTGCCGCAAAAATGAAGTTACCGCTGCTTCCTTACCAACATGCTGGCTGCCCGGCAGGTTCGCAATAGCACGCCCAAGATCCGGAATGTTATCAAAGGGCCTGGCTGGGCTGCTGCTCTTCGATTGGAAAAGCAAGCCTAGCACACCTTCAGATGTGGCTTCGTTATGTAAATCTCCGTTGCTATCCTGCACAGTCAATTTCGCTCCCTGAATTACTTTTTGCACCGCTTAACGCTAAGTGCATTGTACCTGAAGCACATACTGAGATTGCGGCCAAACAAGCAACCTAAGATATCCATCACTACAAGAACTCTCGCTTTTATATACCCAACAAAATAAAAGCAAATAAAAAGCGCTTTTTATGAAACTATACGTGATTTGCACACGTATACTATAATACCGATACCTATTATCGGTACTCTTCGCACAATGGGAGACCATCAAAATGAGCAAGAAATCCGACAAGTCCGACAAGAAATCAAAGAAGTCTGGCAAGGGCAAAGGTAAGGGCAAGTAGGCTCGCCACGCACTTCTGCTGCCATCTACCAATGTCGCATGGATCGCATTTGAGATTAGGTTTGTTCCCGCGATATATTTTTAAGAGCCCTGTGATAGATCCACTCTATCACAGGGCTCTTTGTTATTGTGGGCATCCGATCTGCTGGCCTATTCTTCTGCGCATACCGCAGCTAATCTGTACACCGCGGTAAACCTGAATAGTGGCATGTTACCGCCCTTACCGGTAGTCGCTATCGCAACGGGAATGGTGCCTGGAGAGGGACTTTGATGCCGCCTTCGGACGGATGCGGAAAAGATGGTGCAGTACAACAAGCCACCCAAAAACACCCACGGCCCTCTCCTTTCGGAAAGGGCCGTGGGTGCGTTCTGTGCGTAGTTGGGAGGCTTAGATTACGGGTTTACTGCAACTGTGCTGTACACATTGTTCACCGGGGAGGATGCGGTGATGGTTGCCTTGATGGCGGCCTTCACTGCGCTGGTGGTTATCGGGAAGGTTACCGTGGTGGCACCGGCCGGTACCACTACGCTTGCCGGAACCTGCAGGCTGCTGTTGTTGCTGCTGAGCAGGATGGTTACGCCGCCCCTGGTTGCCGGGTGCTCGATGGTTACTGTACCGGTGAGGCCCTTGCCGCTTGCCGCTACTGCGATAGATGTTGTTACTGAGTTCACTCGCAGCGGTCGAACTGTGAGCGTGCTGGTTCTGCGCTGGCCGTTGAGGGTTGCGGTTACCAGGTTCGGTGTGTTCACGGTTACTGCGCCAGTAGCGATTGGGAAGCTAGCAGAGATGCTGCCCTCCGGAATGGTTACCGTTGCGGGGATGGATGCAACTGCATCGTTCTGGCTGGTAAGGGTAACCGTGAGGCCACCGGCCGGGGCTGCCAACTGCAGGGTAACAGTGCCTTCGCTTGGCTGCCCTGCGGCAACATAGTCTACAGGAACCTGTACGAAGTCCACTGTAATCGGCATGATCATCAGAGAAGCCTTGGTGGTTGCTTTACCCAGTGTTGCAACGATCGAGCCGGAGATCTTGGTGGCTACCTGTATGGTCTGGATCGGGAAGTTTACAGAGGTGCTACCTGCCGGGATGGTTACCGTTTTCGGCACACCCAGCTGAGCAACCGATGCGCTCAGCGTTATAACTGTATCAGAAGCTACTGCGTTTACAATGCTTACGGTTCCGTTGGCAACCTTGCCGCCGCAGATGCTATCTACATCAATGGAAACCGTGTTCAGCGTGGGGGTAAGATCGGGAGCCGCGAACAGCCAGGTCTTTACTTCGGTATCGCTGGTGGCTGCGCCGGTTGCACCGGTGAAACCTACGTAAGCCAGGTTGCCGCCTACGGTGCCGGGGATATCTACCTGATACTGCTGCCAGGCGTTTGCGCCGGTTTTGGTATCGGTAATCGATACGCCAAGGATCTTGCCATCGTACTGCATGGTTACGTGCATCGGGTGGCCGCTGCGAAGATCGATGTTGTACTTGGAGAGATCTACACCGCCAGTGGGTACCTGACCATTCAGGTATAGGCCGGTGGAGGTGCTGGAAGGATCCGGCCAGTTCTGGTAAACATCGAACTTAACGGCTACACTCTTATCAATATGATCGCCCTTGCCCACTGTTGGGTCCGCACCGTATGCCAGGCCGCCACCGGCGCTGCCCAGGGCATCTTTGCCACCGTTCTGGATGCAGAAGGTAAGGCCATCTGCCATGTAACCGGGGTTGCCTACCGAAGAGAAATCGAAGCTTACTTTAAATGCAGAAACGTTTACCTGCTTGTTGAAGAACACCGACTGGCGCTCGAAGGGCCATGCCCCGCCGGGGCCCATCTGGTTGGTGGTCATCTGAAGAACATTATCATGAACGGCATCCCACTTGAGGCCGGCAACTGCTTTCTGATTTACAATCAGGTTGGTATCTGAGGAGAAGCCGGTTGAGTAATCGATGCCATCTGCCATAGAGGCCATCGGGGATATGAGAGCGGCTGCGGCGGCCAGGAGTCCGATCTGGCGACCAGCGAAGATTTTGTTAGCGTTGATATTCGATACTGTCCGAAGCATGAATTGTATATAACCCTTCTGAAAAATCTAATGTTGTGTTGTGTCTTGTGCAACGCTTCAGGACGCTGTCTATAACCTTCGATCACAGTATCTCGGAAAGCCATTAATGGCGCATTAAGCAATTCTTAAGCATGTGGAACAGAACCTTTAATGCACAGAACAAGCACAATAGAAAAGTGAGCTTCGGAGAAGGCTCCGACGCTCGTAAGCAGCTGTTAAGCAATACTTAGATATTTAGTGGTGCCCGGCAGGCGCGGATATCGGTTCTGGGGGTTGGAGGTTGATATGCTGCCTGTCGGCACACAGACACATAGCCACATTTGCGAAATAAGAAGAGACTCTTTTGCATCTATTCAAATCTGCATGCACAGGATGCATCCAAATTGCGCAACAATTGCTTGACCTTTGCGTCACACTCGCTATACAATAGCAACCAGCGTAGTGCGGTTTACATTTCGTAAACCCGGCTGCGGTCCTTCCCTGCCTTCGTTCTCTATTTCATCCGCTGCTTTGGAGTGTCTACGTGGGATCTGTGGTTTCTATGCCTTTGATTCGACGATTCTCTACTGGCCTATCGGCCGCAATGGCCGCCGGGCTAATGTTGCACGCCGCTTTGCCTGGCAGTGCTGCGCCTCCACGCCACTCTGCTACTCCTTTTGTGGTAAGGGGCGCTGCTAAACCAGCCCCATTGCCAAAGCCATCTGCCATCAGCTTCAATAACGATGTTGTGCCGATACTAACGCGCGCCGGATGCGCCATGGGTGCATGCCATGGATCGCAGTTTGGCAAGGGCGGATACAAGCTTTCCCTGGCGGGGTTTGACACAGATCTGGATTATCAGAACACGATTAAAGCGGCGCGAGGTCGGCGAATTTCGCTTACCGATCCTGCACACAGTCTGCTGCTGCTGAAGCCCACCATGGCGGTGCCGCATGGGGGCGGCCTGCGCCTGAACCCGGCATCGGCAGATTATGCGCTGTTGGTGCGCTGGCTAAAGCAAGGCGCCCCGGGCCCCAATCCTGCAGACCCAAATATCACCGCAATAACGGTTACCCCTAATGAGAAGATTCTGGAAAAACAGGGGCAATCCATCGACCTGAAAGTAGTAGCCACCTACTCTGATGGTTCGAAACGTGATGTAACGGCACATGCGCGCCTATCTTCTCTTAACGATGCCACGGCAGCCTGCACCCCTGAGGGCCATGTATCCGCAGTGGGGCAGGGGCAAACCGCAATCATGGTGCGGTATTCGGGGCTGGCAACTGTTTCCACAGTGATTGTTCCTTATCGTAAGAAGTCTTCCTCAGCAACAACGCCAGCCAATGCAGCCCGGGCAGATACCATAAGCGCTCAGTTAGATGCGATTATAGAGCGTAAGCAAAAGCAGCTCAATCTGCCAGTTTCGGGTCTGTGCGATGACTCAACCTTCATTCGGCGAGCCTCTTACGATTTAATAGGCACCCCGCCCACGCGCGCCGAGCTGGAAGGCTTTGTTGCCGATCGCAAGCCAGATAAGCGTGCCCGGCTTGTGGATGCACTGCTCGATCGCCCGGAATATGCCGATTACTGGACCCTGAAATGGGGCGACCTACTGCGCAGCAACCGCCCCGCCCTGGGCACAAAAGGCATGTGGAGCTTCACCAACTGGATTCACGAGCAGGTACGCTCCAATCAGCCGGTTAATGGCATGGTGAAGGATCTTATTCTTGCCCAGGGCAGCACCTTCACCAATGGGCCAAGCAACTACTATCGAGTGGCCTCTAACCCGCAGGACCTGGCCGAAACCACCAGCCAGGTGTTTCTGGGTGTGCGCATGCAGTGTGCACGCTGCCACCACCACCCATTTGAAAAATGGAGCCAGGGCGATTACTACCAGTTCGCAGCCTTCTTTGCCAGGGTTGGCCTCAAGGGCAGTGCTGATTTCGGCATATTCGGCAACGAAAACGTGGTAAAAGTGCAGGATGGCGGCGAGGTATACCACCCCAAAACTGGTGCCCTCATGCGCCCAACCGCACTTGGAGTGCAGCAGGCCGTTTTGAAAGAGGGCGGCAAGTTGCCAGACCCTGATGCCGATGGCGACCGCCGTACCGCGCTTGCAGAGTGGCTAACCTCTGCAGATAACAGGCTGTTCGCTCGTAACATTGCCAACCGCTACTGGGGCTACCTGTTTGGCAAGGGGATTGTAAACCCTATCGATGACCAACGCATTACGAACCCGCCAACAAACCCCCAGTTGCTGGATGCGCTTGCCGATGATCTGGTGAAGAATCGCTTCGATCTCAAACACCTTATTAAAACCATCTGCGGCACGGCTGCCTATCAAAGAAGCTCTGAGGCAGTTCCGGGCAATGAGACGGACGACCTCTTCTTAACGCACTACCAACCGAAACGCCTGCCCGCAGAATCTCTGCTGGATGCCATCGATTATGTGTGCGGAACGCGGGAGAAGTATCAGGATCTGCCCAACGGCACGCGCGCCATACAACTGCCAGATCCAACCGTATCTTCCGATTTTCTGGATGTGTTCGGCAGGCCACAGCGACTAATAGCGTGCGAATGCGAGCGCCAATCCGAAGCCAACCTATCGCAAACCCTGCGCCTGATGAATGGGGAGCTTGTAAACCGCAAGGCAGGCCAGCAGGGCGGGCGGCTTGCTGGCATGCTTGCGCAGGGAATGAGCGATGAAGCGATTTTGAGCGACCTGTATATTGCCGCCCTCGCGCGCAAACCGCGGCTTTCTGAAAAGCGTGCCGTGTTCTCCGTGCTGGCATTCACGCCAGATGATGGCCGCAAGGCAGTATTTGAAGATGTGCTGGTGACACTGCTAAACAGCAAAGAGTTTCTGTTTAACCACTGACCGCAGGCGCTAACACAGCGCGGTACGCGGATGGGCCGGGGATGAGGTGACGTATGCTCGACATCGAGGTAGGCGGTCAGAAAGATTGTGAAGGTATTTTCAGGCGTGATCTGCTGCGCATCGGCGGCCTTTCTGCGCTTGGCATTACCATGCCGGGCCTGCTAAAAGCGAACGCTGCTGCAGCCCCTAAAAAGCAGATCTCCTGCATATTGCTGTGGATGGGCGGTGGCCCCAGCCATATCGATACCTTCGATCCCAAGCCAGAAGCCCCCGTAGATATCCGTGGCCCCTTCAGCCCTATCAAAACCAATCTGCCGGGCGTAATGGTAAGCGAGCACCTGCCGAAGCTGGCAAAGCAGATGGATAAGCTATCGGTTATCCGCTCTGTTACCTCACCGGATGGTACGCACGAAACCGCTACCCACTACCTGCTCACCGGATATCCGTTTACCCCGGCCATAGAATATCCCGGCTACGGCAGCGTTGTGGCCCGTGAAAAGGGTTTTCAGAATGGCATGCCGCCCTATGCCATGTTTGGCGCTATGCCCAACAATCACGGCGGCGGCGGGTATATGGGCGCTGTTTACAACCCATTTGTTATCTCTGGAGATCCGAGCAGCCCCAACTTTAGCGTTCAGGATGTGAGCCCACCTTCTGGCGTAGATACCATAAGGCTGGAGCGCCGCCGTATGCTGCGCGCCTCGCTGGATGACTGGCAGCGCAGCAAAGAGATGGCCAGCAAGGCCACTCAGACGATGGATGAGTTTTACAGCCGCGCGTATGATCTGGTTACTTCTCCCGTTGCGAAGAAGGCTTTCAACCTCTCAGAAGAGCCCGCAAAACTGCGCGAGGAGTACGGCAAACACTACTTCGGGCAATCGTGCCTGCTGGCTCGCCGCCTGGTAGAGGCCGGGGTACGGTGCGTTAGCATCAACTTCAACGGCTGGGATACCCATCAGGATAACTTTAACGCCCTCAAAAATGGGCTGTTGCCACCGATGGATATGGGCTACGCCGCACTTATTAACGACCTGCAGCAGAGAGGCCTTCTGGATACTACGCTGGTGGTGTGGATGGGAGAATTTGGCCGAACACCGCGTGTTAACAGCTCCGCTGGCCGAGATCACTGGCCCGGAGCCATCACCGTATGTATGGGCGGTGGCGGCGTTAAAACGGGCATGGTGGTTGGCTCCTCCAACGAGCGTGGCGAGTATCCAAAAGATAGACCTCTGCGTGTTGAGGATGTGGCTGCAACCATCTACACCGCTATGGGTGTGGATCCGGAAACCGCCTACATGTCTCCCCAGGAGCGCCCAATTCAGGTGAACTACGGCGGCGTGCCAATTAAAGAGCTGCTATCCTGATGTGGGGGCCCGGTGTGATTATTAAGTTTGGATACGGTTCTGCACTGTTCTCCCTGGCCACCGTTTGCATGCTGGCAATCGGGGGAACATCGCAGGCGGCGCCCCCAAAGCAGGTACTCCCGGCGCCAGTGTTTACCAGAGATATTCTGCCTGTTTTGCGCGACCGCTGCACTGTATGCCATAACCACGAGTCGTTGGGCAATACGGCGGTATCTGGCGGGCTGGATCTGGAAACGCACGATGCAGTTGTGCGCGGAGTAGTAGAAAAAGGCGGCACACGATCAATTCTAACAGGCGGCAGCAAGCCTGGCGGCAGCCTGATGGAGCGCCTGGAATCTGTTAGCCCCACACGGCTTATGCCGCGTGGCGGCCCGCCTCTATCTCCCACCCAGATAGCGCTGTTCAAGCGCTGGGTTGCTGCCGGGGCCCCTGCGGGGCCACGCCCGGCAGCTGCTGTTCGAACTGTAAGCGCCGATTTCCCAATGCCCTCACCGGCACCCTCCGCCGGGCAGATGCTTGTTTTTAAAACCAACCTGCATCTGGATGCCAGCCTTCAGGCCGCAGGTAAGCCAGATACAGCCCCGTTGCGCCTGGTTCTCCCCCTTGGGCCAGTATCTCCCGTAACAGCTCTGGCGTTCAGCCCGGATGGTCAAACCCTGGCGGTTGGCACGTATCGTGCCATCACACTCTGGTCGGCAGCAACCGCACAACCCATTCGCTCTCTTTCCCACCTGCGTGGGCCAGTTCAATCGCTGGCATTTAAGCCAGATGGATCTCAGCTTGCCATTGGCGGTGGCCTGGCAGGTTCGCCAGGTGAGCTGCGCGTTGTGAATGCAAAAACACTGGCGCCGGAAGGGCCTGTTCTTACCGGGCATCTGGAAACCGTGCTGAGCGTGGCCTGGAGCCCGGATGGCACCCTGCTTGCATCGGGCAGCCAGGATCGATCTGCCAGATTGTGGCAGTGGCCCGGTGGCAAAGAGCTGTTTGCATTCAAAGAGCATGGGGATACCGTAAACCGCGTTTGCTTTGCCCCGGATGGCAAGGCGCTCTACACCGCAAGCACAGATCATAACCTGCGCAGATACGACTTGCCTGCGGGCACCTTACTGCGCACCTACTCTGGCCATAACGAGGCCGTATCTGCCATGGCGGTGAGTGCAGATGGCAAAAAGCTTGTATCGGCAGGAATAGAGCCCGCCCTCAAGTGGTGGAATGCCGATACGGGAGATGTAATCGCAAACGCTAGCGGGCATAGTGCTGCCGTAAATGAAATGGCCATTAGCAAAGATGGCAAATCCCTGATTACGGCCTCCGCAGATAACACGGCCAGAGTGTGGGATGCCATTGGTACCGGGCAGCAGCGCACACTGGAGGGCTCGGCAGACTGGTTGTTTGCCGTGGCCATTAGCCCGGATGGGAAACTGACTGCCGGAGCTGGTGTGGATGGCATAGTAAGATTGTGGGAAACCGCCACCGGCAAACTGCGCGTTATGCTATTCGCCTGGCCGCCAGATAAGGGCGACATGCCCGAATGGGCGGCAGTTACCCCGGATGGGTACTATGCGGCCTCGGCCACATGGGCTAACGCCTTCAAAACCATACCTGCAGCAGCGCCGGCCAGCAGCACCGCCGTACAGGCCTGGGTAAAAGGCACCCTGCTTTCGGCAGAAAATGTAAGCAAACTTGCCGCCGGCACGGCAGTTGCCACACCGAAACTGCCCACCGTGCAGAAATAGACCTCGCCCTGTTTTCAGAATCGCATTGCCTCAAGGAGCCCGCTCTCCATGCTTCGTGATCTAAAGCCAAACAACGCACTTTTAGCCCGTGTAATAGCGCGCGCAGCAGCGTGCACAATGCTTGCCATACTCGCGGCACAGGCAACGGCGCAAACCTCGTTCCCAATGATAATGTCCACGTTTCCAACGGGCGTGCAGCGCGGCAAAACCACCGATGTTACCATCAACTCCGGCGTGCAGAACGGAGGAGGCGGCAACAACCTTTATGGTGCTTACAAGGCGATGTTTGAAGGGGAAGGCGTAAAGGCCGAGATTGTACCTCCCGAAAAAGGCTGGCCAGCTCGAGATCCCAAAACGCCTTTTGCGGTTCCCTCAGTGCCCTCCGTAACCATGCGCGTTACCGTTGCCGCCGATGCACTGCCCGGGGTTAGGGAGTTCAGAGTGGCAACCCCACATCACGGCTCTTCTACCGTAGGGCAGCTTGTTATTGGCGATGAGCCTGAAATTATTGAGGCAGAACCCAATAACGATAAGGAACATGCTCAGCAATTGCCAGTGCCCTGTGTAGTAAATGGCAAAATACAGGCTGCCGAGGATGTTGATGTTTATAAATTCCCCGCTACTGCCGGCCAGGAGCTAACATTTGCGGTACAGTGCGCCCGCCTTCAGGATAAGATCCACGATATTGATCCCCATGCCGATCCGCTCGTGATTATCAAGGATGGCGCTGGCCATGAGCTTGCTCGCAACGATGATTACTACCGTGCCGACCCTATGGTGCACTGCACTTTTCCCACGGCAGGAACCTACTATGCCGAAGTGCGCGATGTTGGCTATAAGGGAAACCCCAACTGGGTTTATCGGCTGAACATCACCAATCGCCCGTTTGTGGTGGCTACGGTACCCTGCGCAGTAAGGCGCGGGCAAAGCGTGGAGCTTAACTTAGTGGGTTTTGCATTAAATGGCGCGAAATCCGCACGCCTGGATGTGCCCCCATCTGCGCCACTCGGCATCTGGTACACCCCGTTAAAGATGCCGAATGGCACCACGAACCTTGTTCCCCTGCTGGTTACAGATGCGCCACAAACGGGCTTTGTACCATCCGGTACAGCAAAGGCTGGCCCACTACAAAAGGGGGCACTTGCCCTCCCGGGTGGTGTAAACAGCTGGATTGAAGCGGCCGGTGTAGTGGATAGGTATCCCTTCCATGCAAAAAAGGGGGAAGGCTGGGGCTTTGAGGTAACGGCAAGGCGGATAGACTCCGAATTGGATTCAGAGATCAAAATCCGCGATGCAAAGGGCAATGTGCTTGCTGCAAACGACGATGCGTTTGGCAAAGACTCGCGGTTGGATTGGTCGGCCCCGGCAGATGGCGACTATACCATAGATGTGCGGGATCTGGCTGGCCATGCCGGCCCAACCTACTATTACAACCTTACAGCCCAGCGGCTTGCCCCCGATTTCAGAGTTCGCTTCGATACGGATAGGGGCATGATTGCCCCGGGAAATCGCACCGCATGGTTTGTAATGCTGGAGCGAAAGTACGGCTTTGCCGGGGATGTGAAAATTGAGGTTTCAGGCCTGCCCGCAGGGGTTACGGCCACCACGCCTACCTTGCCTGCCGATATAACGCAGGGTGCCATTATCTTTTCAGCAGACCCGGGCGCGAAGATAGACATGGGCCTTGTTAAGGTTACGGGCACCGCTGTGTTGTCCGGCCCCGATGGCAAGCCTGCCCCCGCAGTGCGTACAGCGATCCCACTAACCGAGATCTATCTGCCCGGTGGCGGCAGAGGCGTTTTTGAGGTGGATACCTGCGCCATCGCGGTTTCAGAACAGAACGATATTTCGGTTACAATTGCCAACCCCAGTATCTCTCTGGCACCCGGCGGCACAGCGAAGATTGAGGTGCAGATAGAGCGCCGGGGAGATTACAAAAAGCCTGTAACGCTGGATCTGCGAGTAAATCACCTTGGCGGCGTGCACACCAATCAACTGCCACCCGGGATCACCGTGGAGGCAGATGCCGTAACCATACCGGAGAATCAGAACAAAGGCGTTATTACTATCAAGGCCGCGCCAGATGCAAAACCCATTCAGAACTGGAATATGGCGGTAATGGCCAACGTGAGTGTTAACTTCGTGATGAAAGTGTGGTATGTTGCACCTGTAAGCCTTACGGTAACTCCCAAGAAGTAGGCGGCCCGGCAGCGAAGCTGCAGGGCGCCGGTGTGCAGCATATGAACCGATCTCGTTTGTACTCAGCACTTGTTCTTTGCCTATCAACACTGCTTTTTGCTATAGCAGCCTGTGCTGGCACATTAGCCAATGCAGACAGAACGCACAAAGTAAACAGCAATGGCCTTAAAGGCAAAGTTATGGCGGGGTATCAGGGCTGGTTTCGATGCCCTGGCGATGCAGCAAACCAGGGTTGGGTGCACTGGAGTTTTGATTCTGTAAAGATAACCCCCGATAGCTTGAGTTTTGAGCTCTGGCCAGACGTAAGCGAACTTTCTGCGGCAGAAAAATTTAAAGCCCCTGGCTTCATGCTTCCAAGCGGAGAACCAGCGGAGCTGTTTAGCTCCGATAATGAGCGCACGGTACTTCGCCACTTTGAGTGGATGCGGGATTACGATATTGATGGCGTATGGCTGCAGCACTTTGTTGTGGATTTGCCAGGGCAGCCCAATGCCTCCCGATATGAATCGCGCATGCGGGTTTTGACCCATGTGCGCAAAGCTGCGATAAAAACAGGGCGAGTTTGGGCGCTTTCTTACGACATTGCAGGTGCACAGCCAGAAACAATCTACAACACCATCACCACGGATTGGAAACACCTGGTAGACAGCGGCGTGGTATCCGATGGGCGCTACCTGCACAATGGCCGCGTGCCAGTGGTGCAGATTTGGGGATACTACTACCGGAACCAGAGCAACCGCATGACGGCCGAGCTTGGCAACCGGCTGATAGATTTCTTTAAGGCACCGGGCAAGTACAGGGCTTATTTTGTTGGCGGTGGCGACTGGGACTGGAGGCGCAACCCGGAACCAGAGTGGCAGCGTATGTTTGCCAGAATGGATGCCTACGTGCCCTGGAATATTGGCAACTACTCGATAGATAGATCCACAGGGGTAAAATCGGCAAGCGTTGGCACCTGGGAAGAAGATCGCAAGCTGTGCGATGCCCGCAAGGTGTTGTGGATACCATCTGTGTACCCCGGTTTTGCCTGGGACAACCTGATGCACTCAAAGCCCGGCACATCCGTTATACCGAGGCGGCGCGGAGCCTTTTTTAGAGAGCAGTTTGAGCGCCTGGCACTCATGAAGCAAAATACCATTTACGTTGCCATGTTTGATGAGGTAGACGAAGGCACAGCCATTTTCAAAGTAACCAGCAATCCGCCCACTCAGGCGCACTTTCTGGGATTTGAGGGGCTGCCCTCCGATGCCTACCTGAACATTGTGAAACAGGAACGCGCGGCAACAGCGCAGCAACGCAAGAACGCAGAGTTTGGAGATGGTTTATGAACCGAATTACCCGCACAGCCACGTGGCTGCTAACCCTTGCCGCCGCACTGGCTGTGCCTATGCTGGCGGCATGCATCCCGGCAAAATCTGACCATGATGACGCCCTGGATAAAATCCGCCTGTCTATGTTGATGGCAAACTCGGCCGATTGCCTGCGGGCAAAGGCAGCACTAACGCAGTTAAACAAACAGGCTTTAACGCCTGCTGAAAAGCAAAGCAGCAACTGGATAGAGCGCACACTGGCGATAAGAATGGGCGATTGGCCGGCACTTCAAACACTTTCTAAAACCGGCAGCACCAGCACCGTAACAGGCGGAGACCCCATTTTGAAAGCGTATGGCTGCCTGCGAG
Organism: uncultured Chthonomonas sp.; assembly: GCA_903859705.1. Classification (GTDB taxonomy): domain Bacteria; phylum Armatimonadota; class Chthonomonadetes; order Chthonomonadales; family Chthonomonadaceae; genus CAIXIX01. The sequence goes on along the minus strand of CAIONQ010000050.1, from coordinate 3,090 downwards.
ATGCCGATTTGAGCGGAACCCTCGAGATACTGGATGCACAGCACCTGGCAGACCTCAATCCCAGAGATCAGCGCAGAATCTACGCGCTGCGCGCCAGAATTGCCCGTTTAAAAGGTGACATCCCTACAGAGCTTAAGTACATCGATAAGATGATAGAGCACATGCCCCTGTGGCCAGAGAAAGCGTGTCAATCCTGCCACAACGAATCTCCCCAAACACAGAAGCTAACCTACCTACCTCTGAAACAGCTGTGGATTGGTGAGCGGTATGTGCAGATAATGCAGATATCGGGAACAGCCGAGGCTACCCGTGCAAAGGCTGCCGCCGCTGCAGATGGGCACAACATGCTGGCACAAATCCGGCTGGCTTACGCCCTGAAAGCCCTGGGCAAAAATGCAGAAGCAGATGCTGCATTTGCACGCATTCCCTATTGCCAGACAGAAAAGACAAAACTATCTGCGCCACACAAGTTCTTTGCATTTCCGTAAACAGGGTTTTCATAGCTCACTAATAACGCGGGCAGGCTCCCTATTGAGAGCCTGCCCGCTTTAATTGTTAGAGAAACGAATGGCTTACTTGCCGGATACTATAGATACAAAGTACTCCGAAAGCTCTGCCCGGTTTGCAGTGGAGCGCAGGGCCTGAAGCTTTGCTGCATCGATGCGCTCTGTGCAGATCTGCTGAGCGCGCTTGAAATTGCGGATACTTCTGCCAAGCGATGCTGCCTGCTGATCCGGGGTATCCGTGTTCAGTGGCTGAACATCGATGGCAACCACACCGTTGTAACCCACTTCTTGCAGGGTGTACACGGTTTCTACGGCAACGCCAAAATCGTTATCGCCAAAGGCCAGGTCTTCATCAAACTTCAGGCCGGTACCGCCGTTGAGGTGAACATAAAACACCTTGCCAGCCGCTGCTGCCAGGCCAAGTTCGGCCGCATAGCGCTTGCCCGCCATCAGAGAGTGGCAGGTTTCCAGGTTGGTGCCTACAAATGGCTGATATTCGGGCTCCATAAGGCCAATAATGGCAAGTGCCTCGCCGCAATCGGCGGGTACGCCCCAGCTAACGGGCTCGTTTGGCTTGGGCTCAATGGCTATTGGCAGGGCGCGCTCCGGGCCATACTCTTTGAGCATCCAGGCAACTACCTCGTTAAGGCCATCGGCAGTGCGCTGGAACATATCTTTGTAGTTCACCATCAGCGGGCCACCGAAGCCGTTGCTGCTGTTCCAGTAAACATATACGCCCGCATTAAAAATTTCGATACCGGTGCGGATGTACTCCTGAGTGCGGCGCACCGATTCTTTACGGCTGTGCTCTACTTCTGAGCCAAAGTTACCGTTTGCAAACTCCGGGCCGCGCTTAAACAGGTTGGCGGTGCACATGGATACTTTTAGGCCAGCATTGTTAACCGCAGTCATAATCTTTTCGGCATCTGCGGGCTCTGCCTCGGTATCATGAAACTCTACATGCGTTAGCCCCGATGTTTTGAGGTGTGCAAGGGTCTCTTCGAGAGAAAGAACGGGCCGCATAGCCGGTGCAAACCGACCTCCACCCGGGCCAATGTTCCAAACACCGGCACCAAACGCCTCGCCCAGTTGATACTCTGGCAGCTCGGGCACCCATTGCCCTGCGCTATTCTTCTTGAAAGCCATCCTGGTAAATTCACCTTTCGGGTACTGGGGTTATCAGCTGGTGATAACCTGCGATACCCTGAGTATACACCCTACAGATGGTCGAGGCAATAGCACTTTATAATGAAAGTTTAAAAAGTTTATATGGGGTTCAAACTTAACGAACGAATTGATGCGATAGCAAGGTACTGGCCGTTCGAAAGCTAATCATCCAACTGCTGTAACGCGGCTTCAAACAGGGCATTATCGGTATCAAAATTCCGCTGTGGGGCGCGTTTTGGCCCGGGCGATTTCTCTGGTTTTTGTGCGGTTACGGGTGGGGCCAGCCTATCCAACCCAGTGCGCTTCTGTTTCTTCAGAGTTTCCTCATCGGTATCTGCAACGCGTACCAGTTCTGCCTTCCACCAGCCCTCCTGATGTTTGATCTCGGAGGTTGGGCGCACTGCAGGGGCAGCAGGTTTGTTATCACCCAGTATTCGGCCGGATCTCTTTTTCTCCATGCCATCCAGCCGGGCAACTTCCGCCATCCAAAGCGCTTCATCGCGGCGCTTTTCCATCATCTTCTGCATTTCGGTTTGGCGGCGTTTGCGCTCCTCTTCCAGGCGGCGCTCCATCTCCGCAATCCGGGCTCGTTTCATTGCCTCGGGATCGCGCAGTTCTGCTTCCTGTTCCGGGGTAAGGTTGAGGCCCTTATCTCGCAGGGTAATGCGCAGTTCGGCCCCCTGGGCTTCGCGCTCAAGCGGGAAGAGCAAGGCAGATCCCGGGTTATTCTCTTCCGTGCGAAATGGAATCCCCATTTCGCGGCACCAGCGCCCCAGTTCGGATCGGAGCACATCGCCACGGCCATGAATTACACGTACTTTACGCATACCACGCCAGCCGGGCCATTCGCTCTGAAGCAAAGTCCGGGCCTCAGCTGCGGTGTAGCCGTGCAGATCCAGCTCTGTATCTACATCCGATTTTCTAAGTTTGCGGGCCAATAGCGTTGTTCCTCTGGTGGCGTTTACCCGGTAAAGGCGGCATCCTGGGTATAAAAATGCGTATGCTCAATCTCTTGTGCGGCGGGCACGCAGCGCACCACATACTGCGGAACGCTTTGCCAATCGCGCCCGCTCTCCCGCTCCAGCCGCTGCATCTCAATCATATCTACGCCATCCCATAGCAGTTCGCCGTCAAAAAGTGCAAGATACCGATTGTGGTACCTATCGGCAAAGTTATCCTGGTTAGCGCGGTAGGCGGCCACACACTCTGCACCCCGCAGCAGCTGTTCTGGCCGGTGGGTTTCTCCCTGATATTTGTGCACATCAAATGCCGGGCAGTGCCCCTCTGGCTGCTCGCCAACAATCTCAATCTCTGCGGCAGAGTTTGGCCCAACACCCAGTTCTGATGCCAGCACATTCACATTACGCCGGTAGTGGTAGGGGTGTGTGGGGTAATCTGCGCAGGGATCAAAGCCCAT
>CAIONQ010000049.1 GCA_903859705.1 uncultured Chthonomonas sp. | reverse complement strand
CATCAGTCAAGTTTCTGGTGGTCATAGCAGTGGTGGCCCACCCGTTCCCATCCCGAACACGGTAGTGAAACCCACTTACGCCGACAATACTCGAGGGGCAACCCTCCGGGAAGATAGGTAGCCGCCAGAATAACCTTAAACTCCCCGTACACGATGATGTGTACGGGGCGTTTTGCTTTGGAGAGGGTAGACGTAAGTGAGCAGCAATAGATTTGTGCAAACGTGGTAGGCTGCAAGTAAATGTAGAGCGGGCTGCCGGGATCACTGCGTGTGCGAATGTAACCTGAGACGGATTGGTGCCGCCTGCGGATGGGGGCTTGGCCGCAGGCAATATTCTTGTGCCTCAAGCACAGGTTTCTATCTACTGGCCAGCACGCAGAAATGCATGTGTCGCGCAAGCAAGCGTAGCGCGGTAGGTATTGCTTTTCATAAACATCATATTATGCGTTGCGTGTAGAGATGCAGCGAAAGAGGGAGGTGGTACGGCTGAAGCTGCCTGTCGCTTAAGCAGAGCTACGGTCTGGGATGCAATTGTCGCGCTTATGTACCCCTGGGTTGTTAATTCTAAGGGAGGATTGCTGCCAACAAACGTCGCTTCCTGTGCCCGCTTTGGGTACCTGCGACGAAAATATGTTACAGAATTTGCTTTGTAGAGCCGGGCTTCTTCGTACCTTTTGGGCACTGAATTCTCACAGGGCGCCGCAACGCCGTGGTTCTTCTGCATCATACGGTGATCCCAGCGCGGTTTTGTTTCAAAAAGTTTCCTCTCACAATTAGCGCACAGCCTTTAAACACATGGGATGTGGCTGTTTGGTGGATCGGATTTGCTGAAATAATTCCTTTCAGGCAAATGTGTTTACTTTTTCGATGCCCGCTACCATTTTGCGAAAGATGCCTGAGCTAGGAGTGCTCTAGCTCGTTATTGTTTCCTTGGTGTTCATCTCCGTCGCTATTCGGTATTATCGTTGCATGTGTGCTGCCGCCCTTACCCACCGCTAAGGTATAATCGGAGCTATGAATAAAACCGTGATCGTTGTACCGACCTACAATGAAGCGGAGAATGTTCCGCTTCTTGCGGCACAGATCGCGCAGGCGCTTCCGGGGGTGCATCTCATGTTAATGGATGACAATTCACCGGATGGTACGTCAGATTCTGCCGAGGCGCTATTCTCCTCCCGTCCTGAGTTTGCAGGTTATACCGTAGTGCGCCGCACCGGGCCGCGTGGGCTTGGCCGCGCGTATCGCGATGGTTTTCAACGCGCCCTGGATGCCGGGTACGAGCGTATCATTCAGATGGATGCCGATCTCTCGCATGATCCGGCACGCCTGCCGGTTCTGCTGGAGGCTGCAAATAGCGCCGAGCTGGTTATTGGCTCTCGTTATTGCCCGGGCGGAGGCGTGCAAAACTGGCCCGCTCGCCGCGTAATGCTATCTCGTTTCGCATGCTGGTATGTCCACAAAGTAGCCGGGATCCCGGTGGCCGATGCCACGGGCGGATATCGTTGTTGGACCCGCCATGCGCTGGAATCCGTTGAAATCAGCAGTCTTCACTCTGAGGGATACTCGTTTCAGGTGGAGATGCTACACAGGGCTTGCCGTGCTGGTATGCGGATAGCGGAGTCTCCCATTATCTTTACGGATAGGCAATTCGGCAAATCCAAGATATCCCGGGCTGTGTTACTAGAGTCGTTTCTGATGCCATGGAAGCTTCGGCTACACCCGTGGAGCCCAACCGCACGCCATGCCGCGCAGCAGTCGACTTAGTGCTGTTTGCATATCTCAAACGCAGTGTGTTTAGTTGCTACAGGATGATCTGTAGTGGCATATTAGTCAGGAAGGTAAGAACGAATGAAAAGGATTTATAACTTCAGCGCCGGTCCGGGCATTTTGCCGGTGGAGGTTCTGCAGGAAGCGAGCCAGGGCGTTTTGGAGATCAATGGATCCGGCATGTCTATCCTGGAAGTAAGCCATCGTGGCAAGGATTATGATGCCATTCATGTTGAAACGCGCGAACGCCTGCTGCGCGTGCTCGGGCTCGACCCAGAGGTTTACACCGCTCTGTTTCTTGGTGGTGGAGCCAGCACACAGTTTTCCATGCTCCCCATGAATTTCCTGAGTCCGGGCGATACCGCTGATTACGTAAACACCGGCGAATGGGCATCCAAGGCGATTAAAGAGGCCAAGCGTTACGGAACTATAAATGTTGCTTCCAGTTCTGAAGACCGATCCCATACATATATCCCAACGGAGCACAACTTTAGCCCGGATGCAAAGTATGTTCATATAACCACCAACAATACTATATATGGTACCGAGTGGTCATACATTCCGGAAACGGGAAATGTGCCACTCATCGCGGACGCATCTTCTGACATCATGGGCAAGAACCTGGATTACTCCAAGTTTACGCTCATCTATGCAGGCGCCCAGAAAAATGCGGGCCCGGCCGGTGTTACTCTGGTGATTGCGCGCAAAGCGTATCTGGATAGTGCCCTGGATAACCTGCCCACGATCTTCTCATACAAAACGCATGCCAAAGCAGACTCAATGTACAACACCCCGCCAGTATTTCCCATTTATGTTGTTGGCCTGGTGCTGAAGTGGATCGAGAAAGAGGGAGGATTGGGCGTTATCGAGGCCCGAAACCGCGCAAAGGCGGCTGTTATTTATGATGCTCTGGATGCCTATACACATTTCTACGAGCCTGCAGTTCCTGGCGCGGCCGATCGTTCGCTCATGAACATCACGTTCCGGCTTAAAAACAAGGATTTGGAAAAGCCCTTCCTTGCCGGCGCTCAGAGCCGAGACATGGATGGCCTTAAAGGCCACCGCAATGTAGGCGGAATGCGTGCATCCATCTATAATGCTTTCCCAAAAGATGGATGCGACGCACTGGCGCAATATCTGCATGATTTTGCAAAGAGTAACGCGTAGTGTCTGAATAAGACAGCCCCCGGAATGGAGCATATCCATTCCGGGGGCTGTTTGTATTTATCAGCCACAAATCTGCGCGCCAGGCATCTAAAATGTAGTGTGCTTCTTGTAACGATCAGAAGCAATAACCATTCTGCAACAAGAGGCGAAACTGTGCGCAATTGGTGCCGTTTTAACTGCCTGTATGGGCGTGCTATTTCGCTTGCTTTTTGCGGGGCGGTATGATATTATGGAGCGACCCCCGGGTATCCGGCAGGTGCAATGTCAACGACGTACGCAGTACGACATACGCTGTACTTTTCGCTGTCGAAAATGCCCGCTCCTGTCGCTTTATGCCTTACGATCGAAGTCGATCCCGCAAGTCGGCATGTCTTCGCTCAGCCTCTGAGAAGACCGCCAATGGTACGCATCCTACGCAAATGTAGGCCGCGCCTGGCGGTGTGTGCAAGAACAACTGAAGGGAAGCAGTGTACATGTTGTGCAACGGAAAAAGCCTGCTGTGTTCTAACGGTCGGCGCATTTCCACCTACCTGCTTATCTCCGCCGTAATCGGGCTCCTCACCTGTGTAAACCCTTCCCGTGCGGATCAGAAAAGCGATGCGGCTAAGGCTAAACGCCAGGAGATGTATCGCGAGCTTCAGAAAAGTGTGGATCAAGCCGGGCTTGAGCGCACCATTCACACGCTTGGCGGCATGACATCTCGTATCGCGGGGTATCCAGATGACGCGCGTGCTGCAGATTACGTAGAATCGCAGTTTAAAGAGCTTGGCCTCTCTGGAATTACTCACGACGATTTCGATGTAACTGTTCCCTATGATCGTGGCGTAGAAAAGCCTGAGCTTGGCGCACGTATCCATGTGAACCTGGCCTCCGGTGCAGCAGATACATCTCTTCGGATGTATCCGCTGTGGCCAAACCTTGTTCGCACTCCCACACTTCCTAAAGATGGACTAACCGCCCCGCTAATTTACGTTAGAGATGGCCGCCTGCGCAATTTTAACGGCAAAAACGTTGATGGCGCGGTGGTAATGGTTGACTTTAACTGTGCCGCCGAATGGATGAATGCACCTCGCCTCGGTGCTAAAGCGGTTATCTTCGTTGCCCCGCAAACATCGATGCGCGGTGAGGCCGAAGCCAAGTTTATCTCCATTCCCATTGCCATTCCACGCTTCTACATGAAGATGGAGGATGCTGCGCCGCTAATGGCCCTTTGCATGGCAGGTGGCACCCCTCCGCAGGTTACTCTAAACTGTGATATGCCGTGGCAAACACGCCGCGCTCGCAACATTACAGGGTTTATAGAGGGCACAGATCCAAAGCTAAAGAGCCAACTTATTGTGGTGCAGTCTTACTACGATGCAATATCTGTAGTTCCTGGCCTCGCACCGGGTGCCGAATCTGCTTGCGGTATCGCGGCCATGCTGGAGCAGGCTCGCCAGTTTAAAGCACATCCGCCGGCTCGCTCCGTGATGTTTGTGGCCACCAGTGCGCACTTTCAGGCTCTGCAGGGCATACGTGAGTATGTTGATCGCCACATCGATTCCTGGACCCCGCCCAGCGTGGTGGAAGCCTCGCTCACAAAAGAGAAATCCGGTAGCGCTTCCATTTGGCTTGGCATCTTACTCCTGGGCTCAATAGCGCTCGCAATTCGATCGCTTGCACGAAAAACCGCTTCTGGCTCCCGCGTGCATGCAGCATCGGTGGGGGCTGTTCTGCTGGCTGTAATTGTGCTTTCGGTTAACGGAGTGTTCTACTCCCGCCCGCACGATGCCACACTGCGCAAGCCACCCACCATATACCTGTGGTGTGGGTTGGATATGACCAGCCACTCCCAGTCTTTCGGAGTTTTCTACAAGGGCTGGTTCTACGATTTCCGTGAGGATATTCAGGGCAAATTCAGTGATATTGCCCGTGTTTGCCGCGAAAATGCCGAAAAGGTTGGCGCGGTATGGGGTATCAACTCCAAGCGCTATTTTAACGATGGCGTTAACCCTGTAGATGGCAAAAACTGGCGAAACTATATACCGGGCAAACCCGCCTTTGATTCCGAGGCCGTAACCATGGCCGGCGGCGAAGGCATCACGTTTGCAACAACGGATGATAGCCGCTCCTACGTGGATACACCGTTTGATACAGTAGACCGTGTAAACACAGCAAACCTGGCGCAGCAAGTAAAGCTGCTTTCCTGTTTGATGTGGCATATTGTTACCGATGACAATGCGCCAGGCGACGTGAACTCGCAACGCATGCCGATTACGGATCCGTCCAACTGGTCGCGCATGGCGTTGCAGGGCGGGTTTGCCACCATCCAGGGCCGGGTTCAGATGTTTAACCCGCGCAAATCGTTTATCTCCAGCCCGGATCCCCGGCTGGCAGATTCGCTGGTGGTAGTTCGCAACCGAAACAAGAGCTTTATGGGTGTGCGCGGCAATATGGTGCAACAGGCACAATGGACCGCGCCCGAAACCCATACCGTGCTTAAACGTGCGCCAGATGGTTCCCTGATAATCGATCCCACCACCGGCAATGCGGTGGATGAGGCTGGCAATCAGGTACTACCCAATAACTATTTTGCGTTTCATGGGATAGCGCCACTAACCGCGTACGGCACCAATAAGCCATCCATGCTTGCCGCTTACCATGTAGATAACGCCGATACCGTTAAGAATGCAGATGGCACAGCTGCTGCAAACCCACATCGTGGCGAGATAGACTATGCGCCGGATCTGGGCAGCACCGGAGCCAAGTATATTCCGCTGGACGTGATGGTAACTACAGCGGTTAAAGAAACACCGATAATTGTGTTTCGGTGTGTGCCAACTGCGGTGTATGATCTCGTAGATCAGCAGTCGCTGAGGGCACTTACGGGCATCGATGTGTACGATGGAGAAACCAACGGCGAACCACGTATGTTTGGTTATGCCATCGATCCTCAGGATCCATCGCTGGTTGGCTCTTATGTAGAAGATGTAGCGGTACTGTTCTCTGCGCCGGGCACACGCCTGAAGATTGCCATGAATAGCGGCCCGGGCGCAACCCGCCTGCTTCTGGTGAACTCGGATTATCACTTTGATCCGAAAAACCCGAAGGCAGAAGGGGGCACGCCTGAGGGCGAGGGCTACCTGGTTGCCGGTGATCCAAGAGATCAGCAGAATGCCGATTTGCTTGGTGATATAGCACAGGTTAAGTTTGATGCGGGACGCGAGATTGCAAAATCTGGTGCGATTTACGATACGGCGCTGCATGTTGCAGAAGACATGTGGCGTCTGGACGATTTCCGTATGCGCCGCCTGGCACGCTACAGAATCCTAGATATGGATTCTAACGAGGGCGTGCCCGGATTGCACAAACTTGCCAAAGACTCCATTGCAAAGGCTGTAAAAGATAAAGAAGCGCTGAACTGGGAACGGTTTGATGCCGATTCCCGCGCAGCGTGGGGCTACGAGAGCAGGGCCTATCCGGACGTTCAGCAGATCGCAACCGATGTAGTTCAGGGCGTTCTGTTCTACCTCGCATTGCTGATGCCTTTCGCCTACTTTGGCGAGCGCCTGCTGTTCGGCTTCTTCGATCTTAAGCGCCAGCTCAGCGTGGCAGGCCTCATCTTCCTTGCAATCTTCATGGTGTTCCGGTTCATCCACCCGGCATTCGATATCACCATGAACCCGATAATTGTTCTGCTGGCCTTCATCATGGCGGCACTTTCGATTATCGTTATCGGGCTAATTGCGGGCAAGTTTGAAGAGCAGCTCAAACAGATGAATCAGAGCTCTGGAGGCGTGCACAAGGCAGATGTTGCCAAGTTCTCGCTTGCCATTGCAGCCTTCAATCTGGGCATCTCAAACATGCGCCGGCGCAAAATGCGCACCTTCCTTACGTGCGTTACCCTGGTGCTGCTTACCTTTACGGTGCTATCGTTTACCTCGGTTGTGCAGACCATTCGGTTTAACCAGGTACCAGCTCCGAGCGACCATGGTCCCAGATACAACGGTATCATGATCCGCACCGCGATGTGGGATCCGCTGCAGGAACCGGCATATCGCCTGTTATCTGATGAATATGCACGCACCTATTCGGTTGCACCACGTGCATGGTTCTACGGCACGCAGATGGGCGAGCAATCGTTCCTTACCCTCAGCCGTGCAGATAAGAGCTACGACGCCAGAGCCATGGTTGGCCTGAGTGCCGCGGAAGCGAAGATTACGCGTCCGCAAGATGCGCTACTTACCGATGAAAAAACCGGGCAGCCGGTTGGCCGCTGGTTTGAGCCTGGTGATACGTACACCATGATCCTGCCAGATTCTGTGGCTGCGGCGCTACGTATAGATACCGCGGATGTAGGCAAAGCCCGCGTAAACTACAGCGGTGTGCCGTATCTGGTTATTGGCATAGTTAACTCGCAGAAGCTTAAGGAGATGGCGGATCTCGATAACGAGCCGATGACTCCTGTAGACTTTGTTGCGATGAACAAGATGTCTAAGGGTAGCGGCGGTGGATCTGCCGGCGAGCAGGGCTTTAAAGAGTACACCCACCTTGAGCCTGATCAGGTGTTCTTCGTACCCTATCAAACCGCAACCAACATGGGTGCAGAACTGCGCTCCATCGCCATCGATTTTGCCGATAGGGCTCAGGTACTTCAGCGCCTTAACCCCCTGATGCACCGCCTGGGCCTTAACCTGTATGCCGGCGAGATCACCAATGCGAACGCGCCAGATCCTAAAGATCGCGGGCATGTAGAGCGGTACTCCTCGATAGCTGCAACCAGCTCACGGGGCCTGGAACTGGTGTTCCTGCCAATCCTGATTGCATCTCTTATAGTTCTCAACACCATGCTCAACTCGGTGCTGGAGCGCGTTAAAGAGATCAGCATCTTCTCCAGTATTGGCCTATCGCCCTCGCATATTGGCATGCTGTTTATGGCCGAAGCCATGGTGTATGCCATTCTTGGTTCTGTATCCGGGTATTTGCTGGGGCAGCTGACAAGTAAGGTGCTGGTGTGGACCGGCTGGCTGCCAGATCTGTACCTGAACTTCTCCAGTGTATCTGCCGTTATGACAACCCTGGTGGTTGTTGCCGTGGTGCTACTATCCACCATCTACCCGGCGCGCCGCGCTTCCGAAGTGGCAACTCCTGCCATCGATCGTAACTGGAAGGTTCCGGATCCGGATGGCGACCACTGGATAATCCCGTTGCCGTTTGCGGTAACCGGTGAGCAGGCAAGCGGTATGAACTCCTTCCTGCATGAATGGTTTGCCGCCTACGAAGAGTACAGCATTGGAGATTTCGTTACTCAGGGCGTACTATCTGAAGAGTATCAGGCAGAATTCGGTAAAGCTTATCGGGTTGGCTGCATGTGCTGGCTGGCACCATTTGACCTCGGCGTATCTCAAAAGGTTGCCATAGAAACGATACCAACCTCCACGGAAGGTGTGTACGATATCCGCCTGGTTGTGGATAGAGAATCGGGAGACATCTCGAACTGGAAACGCGTTAACAGGCGGTTTGTAAACACGCTGCGAAAGCAGTTCCTTATCTGGCGAACCCTTAAGCAGGCGGAGCGAGAGAGGTACCTTAGCGGAGAGAAGGATGCGCCGGAAGGCGCAGGACTGGAGCCGTCGCCGGCATCCTGATGAGTTAATGCCGGCACATGTGAAACGGGCGCGGGATTTTACCAGACGGAGATACTGCCATGGGGGTGTCAAAGGCATCGGTATGGGGGTGTGTTCGATCCGCATCGTTAACTGTAACAGTGCTCTACTGCACTGTATCAGCAGCCATGCTGGGTGTGCCGAGTAGGGCCAATGCGGATGCAGCGGCGGACGCCATGTTAGAGAAGTGCATTGCCGCCGAAAGGCGTGCCAACTCTCTGCAGGCCGATTTCACACTCCAGGGCTCCGATATTCGCACCGTAAAGGGCCATATAGCCCTTCGCAAACCGAACTGGGGCCATATAGAGCTCACGCGTGAGGGTACCAGCGGAACAGTGGTGGCGCATGCGGATGGTAAGTTGCTGCTTACGTACAGCACAACCGATAACCAGTATGCGCGAGAGCCCGTTGATGTAGCGGGCGGAAACATAACCAGAGATTGTGAGCTGTTGGAGGCTGCAGCCTTCTTTAACCCGGATCTTCTGGACCGTATGCGTTTCGGGCACAGGGCCAGGCTAATTGCCACAGCAACACTTTCCGGCGTGCCATGCCGTGTAGTGCAGGTGCTGGGTGATAGTGGAAGTATCTGGAAAGTATTTATCGGGCCAGATGATCTGCTGCGGGGCTACAGCCAGAAGGCAGTGCAGGGCGATGCAACCGTTACTCGCGAGAGCAGGATAACCCGCGTGGTTGTGAATGCAGCCACACCTGCTGCGCTTGCGGCCTACAGGCTGCCCAAGAACGCACGCTCTGTGCAAGAGGTAGCCGCCAGCCGAAATACGCCATCAAGTGGCACTGGCTCCGAAGAACAGGGGTTACTGCCCGTAGGCAGTGCCGCACCTGTGTTTACGCTTCCGCAGCTGGATGGCGGCACGATGTCGCTAAACTATGCTTGCCGGGCCGGGCGAGTTACGCTGGTTAATTTCTGGAACGCAGGCTGCGGCCCATGCCGCGAAGAGCTGCCGCAACTATCGCGGATGCTTGCGCAGCTAAAAGGCAAAGGTCTGGATATCTACTCGGTGAACCTCGGAGACGACCGCGGAACAGTAGAAAAAATCTGGAAGCAAGATAGGCTGGGGATGCATGCCGTGCTGGGTGGAGAAAAGGTCTCCGAACAGTACCACATCCAGGCAATACCAACCAACTATGTCCTGGACCCGTCTGGAAAGATCCTGGCGCGGTTTATGGGATTTGATGAGCAGGGCATACGAGCAGCCCTTGCGAAAGCAGGAGTGCGCTAACTGCGCTTCTGAAGCATGGAGAGGGAACCCAAAGCGTGGCGACCGACAGCGAGTACGCGCAAATACGAGCTCAGGTAGAGGCGGAATCTACCGAAGACGGCGAACAGGGACACCAGCCTCAATTTGAGGATGGTTTTAGTGCCAAAACAGTTATTGGCGCATTGTTCGTCGGCTTCATCATGCTACCTGGCGCTCTGTATCTTGGCCTCGTTGCCGGGCAGGGCCTTGGCCCCGCGGCAGAGTGGGTAACCATCGTACTCTTTGCCGAAATCATGCGCCGCTCGTTCCTGCCAATGAAGCGGCAGGAAATCTACATTCTGTACTACATCGCGGCTGGCCTCACAGGCCTGGCTGCAGATCGTGGTATCTCTGGTGGCCCCTTCGGAGAACTGATCTGGAATCAGTACTTCGTTCAATCTCCACAGGCCGCAATTGTAGCCAGCCAGGTGCCGCATTGGGTTGTGCCTCCCGCAGGTTCACCTGCACTGCTGCACCGCACTTTCTTTGATTCGGCGTGGTTCTTGCCAATCACGCTTCTGTTGATAACGCAGGTGCTTGGCAAGCTTAACTCGCTCAGTGCCGGTTACTTCCTGTTCCGCGTTACTTCGGATATCGAACGTTTGCCCTTCCCAATGGCCCCTGTTGCCGCCAGTGGCGCAACTGCCCTTGCCGAAGCCGCAAACAAGGAGGAGAGCTGGCGCTGGAAGGTGTTCTCAACCGGCAGTGTAATCGGGCTTATCTTCGGCTTTTTCTATATCGCCGTTCCCGTATTTACCAGCGTTGTGTTTGGTAAGGCATTCCAGCTAATACCAATTCCGTTCTTCGATCTCACCACCAATACAGAAACTATTCTGCCCGGTGCCCTGGTTGGTATTTCTGGCGACCTCACAAAGGTGCTTACGGGGTTTGTAATTCCGTACCCCATCGTGCAGGGCTCGCTCATTGGCTCGCTACTTTGCCGCGTTGGCCTTGCCCCCATCCTGTACCACTTCGGCGCATTCGGTGGCACCGATGGTTCGGGTTGGACCCGTGGCATGAATGCCATCTACACCAACAACGCCATCAACATCAAGTTCTGGACCTCTGTTGGTATCGGGCTTCAGATCTCGGTAGCTCTAATAGGCCTGTTCAGTGTTTTCCAATCTGTTAGCGCACTGCGCAAGCAGATGAAGGATAGGGGCCTGAAGATTACTGTGCCAAAAGGGCGCGGAGATCTGCCCTTGTGGGTTCCGCTGGTAACCTGGCTCACAGTAACCACCTTCTACATTGGCCTAACCAGGTTTCTGTTGAATATGGATGGCAGTAAGCTGCACGAAGATCACAACTTCCCTATCTGGATACTTGTGTTCTACGGCCTCATATGGTCGCCCATCAACTCCTATGTTTCTGCCAGAATGATCGGCCTTACAGGTGGTGGTGTTTCGTTCCCATACCTGCGAGAAGTTTCGATCATGAAATCTGGCTACCAGTATGCTGATATCTGGTATGCACCAATCCCACTGTACGATTTTGGTGGTGTAGCCCAGCGCTTCCGTGAAGTGGAGCTAACCGGAACCAAGTTTGTAAGCATTGTTAAGGTAGAGCTGCTGATGCTTGCCATCATCCTGCCTGCAAGCTTTATATTCTGGGCTTTCTTCTGGCATACCAGCCAGATACCATCTTCACAGCATCCGTATGCTTCGCAGTTCTGGCCGATAAGTGCCACTATGCAGGCGCTGTTTAACACCATTAACCGCAAGGATGGTAGCATCACCTGGGTGCGTGAAGCCATCAGCTTCCCACGTATTGGTGGTGGCATCGCGGCCGGATTGCTGCTGTTTACATTCTTCAAAACCTTCAACTTACCGATGCTCACGTTCTACGGGTTCATTGGGGGTACAGGTGCCTTCCCGCACGATGTAATCCCAACCTTCCTGGGCGCATGGCTCGGCAAGAAGTACTTTGCCAGAAGATTCGGAGTCGATAACTGGCGCATGTACACACCCGTTCTGCTTGCAGGATTTGCCTGCGGAACCGGGCTGATAGCGATGTCTGCCATCGCTCTAGCGCTAATCGCAAAATCTGTTAACTACCTGCCTTTCTAACGGCAGGTCCAGATCAATCTCTGAATTGCGGCAATAGATGGATATCGAGAAGATACTCAGGATAATACTGGCTGTTTCGGCACTGCTCTCGGTGGGAGCCGGTGCAGCGGCTAGAGCCAGCCTTTCCAAATCGGCACGCACTGCTCTCATTGCCCTGGTGGCTATATGGTGTGTAGCTGCTCTGGGGGCAGGCATTGCCTTTCAGGCAAAAATTGGCCCTATCGTCATTGCTGAAGGCATATTCCTGGCTTTCGGCCCGGCTGTAGGTGTTGTAGGCGGATCCCTCGCCTCCTCTACAGGCAAGAATCTGAAGGCTGCCTGGCCCGTGGCTCTGGTGCTGATAGTGGCGGATCTTGGCGCATTTTATGCGCTCAACCACAAGGTTGCAGATCTGGCAGAAACTATGGGGCTTACGCGGCCAAAAGTCGCGGCAGAATCATCCGAGCAGAAGGGCTGTGCAGATAACCTGAAGGCGCTCTACTTTGCATTCGATAAGTACGCAGAGAGCAACGGATCGTTGCCACCTGCGGAAAAGTGGATGGAGAACGACGAAATCGCATCACGCGTGCAAAAGAATGAGTGGTTTCACTGCCCGCAGGTTTCCAACCAGCACGATGATAAGTTTGGCTACGCATACAATGAGGCGCTGGCAAACAAACAGTTAAACGGCAAGAAGCTGTCAGAAATGCCGGATGCCGCCCATACACCGCTGGTTTATGATTCCAGCACGCTGCCGGGCAGCGCGCACGATGCTGTGAAGAGCCTGCCAACAAGTGGCCGCCACAGCGGACACAACAACGTTTTGTACTGTGATGGGCATGTGGAGGCCCTTGCTCCGGGGGCCGATCCCGGCAAAGGCAAATAGCTCATCGTATGGCAGGTAACACCAACAAATCAGATAAACCAGTGGCTAGCACAGAAGCAACGGCAGTGCTGCCCGGCAAAACCGTGGTGGGCTGGCAAGGAGTTCGGTTCTCACTGCCGCCAGAATGGAACGTAACCGGGTTTTCTCTGGATAGAGATAATGGTTACGTGCGGGTAGATTCGCCGGGCACAGCCACCATGAGCGTTCAGGTACGCTGGAGCAATGCGGCAAAGCCGGAGCAAGGGCCGCCAACACCGTACTATATGTTTGCACCTTACTTTCGTAAGCTGCTTAAACGGCCGGCACCCCCGGTACCAAAAACAGATCTGAGGCAAACTCTGGATCGCATCCTGAAAGATGCGGCGAAGGAAGCTAAGAAAAGCGGGCGTGCCCCGTTCGAGTGCCAAACCCGCCCCGAGAAGGCGGAAGGCCTCAACGATGAGCGCATTGCCATGGGCTTTACCTGGACCGGCGCAGGCCGTGGCCAGGGCAAGATCTGGCGATGCAGCACCTGTAACAGGGTGGTTATGGCGCAGGTTGTTGGCCTGCAGAAAGACCATAATCAGATTGGCGCCGTGGCCTCGCAGCTGTTTGCAACCTTTCAGGATCACAGTGTAGATGGCAACGATCTGTGGGCACTGTACGATCTGCAGGCAGAGGTGCCAACTGAGTTTCATCTGGCTGCACACCGTGTAATGTCTGGCCATCTGCATCTGGCATTTGCGCGCGGTGCCGAACGGATACTGATCGATAGGTGGGGGCTGGCCAATGTTGCTCTCAAGCGCTTTAAACTACAAGAGTGGTTTGAGCGCAATGCGCAATGTGCTACCGCCAAAATGACTCACTCAAACGCCGAGGTAAACGGGCACAAAGCCATAGTGGCAACCGGCGTATTGCCGTTGGCCGCCAGGCTAACTGCTATGAAGGAGTGCAAGGGCTCCATGCGCCCTTTCCCTACCAGGTACACAGGCGGCGCCTGGCATTGTGAGGAACAGAACAAGCTTTTCAGTGTGCAGGTGCTGCACAATGCAAAAACGGAAGGTTTATGGGATCAGGTAGCGGGAAAATGCCACTGTCACTGAACCCAAAACTGCGGATGAAGGCGCTCACCTTTGCCAGCAAGTACCTGCCGTTTCTGAAAGTAACACCGCCAGAGATGGATCGTCAGGGTGCGCTTACACTGCGCCCGGCAAGAAACTCGGCACTTACCTGGGAAACTTCAGAGCCTGGCAAAACCATGCTCACGGTACCGCTGGAGCATAAAGGGCCAACCCGTGTGCTTGCTCGCGTTATGCGGGCACCAACGGAGCGCAGAGTAGAGCTTGATGAGGTCGGCGGCTTTGTGTGGGAACTGTGTGATGGCACCAACACCATAGAGGCCATCGTTCAGAAAACCGGCAAAGAGTACAAGATGAACCGCCGCGAGGCAGAGGTCTCGGTTACGATGTTTCTGCAGATGCTGCATGAGAAGAACTACATCGGGTTCTACAAGAAGGTCAAGAAGTCATGACGGAGCCTGGATAAGAGATGAAGTCAGAAACCGGTACACAGGCCGCATCTCCGGCCATCCAGAGACAGATACACCTGCCTTTCAGCAAGGCATGGGAAATCAGCCTCAAAAGCATCCGCATTCGCTTGCTGCGTTCGGTTATTACAGCAGCCGGTGTGTGCCTTGGCATCGCTTTCTACAGCTCCGTAAAAACTTCGGGCCTGTTCCCGATGTCCGGGGATCCGCACGACCCTGCAGTTATAGCAGCCGGGCATAGGCAGGAGTGGCTGGCCATCATGGCGCTGCTCGTTTGTGCTGTAGGCATCACAAACTCCATGCTAATGGCCGTTACAGAGCGCTTCCGAGAAATCGGCACTATGAAGTGCCTCGGTGCACTTAACCGGTTCATCGTAACCCTTTTCTTTATAGAAGCAGGCCTCATGGGGTTGGTTGCATCCGTACTCGGCTGGTTTTCAGGCTGGTTTATAGTGTGTGTGGTGCATCTGGTTACCGAAGGGCCGCATGTATTCACAGCCCATGTACTTTCGGCATCGCTCAAACAGGCGGTAATCTCTACCACAATTGGTGTGGTAATTACCCTGCTTGCAGCCATACCGCCGGCAGTGAATGCCGCCAGAATGCCACCGGCTGTGGCGTTGCGCACAACCGTTTAGTTTGTATGGCCGCCTGGCTATAAAGCAGGCGAGGATCCGTTTCGAGAGGCAGAGGGTATTACGATACTATGACAGCTGCAAGCAAACCCGCAAACGAATATGTGGTGAGAACCAAAGGGCTCGTTAAAGAGTTCACCATGGGTGGTGAAACGCTGCGGGCGCTTAATGGGGTGGATCTTGATATAATCCGTGGTGAGTACATCTCAATCATGGGTCCATCCGGCTCGGGTAAGTCCACGCTGTTTAACGCAATTGGTGGCCTTGATAAACCATCCTCTGGCTCAGTGTTTATTAACGATGTAGACATGGCTCAGTTGGATGCCTCGGAGCTTGCCTACCTGCGCTGCCACACCATTGGCTACATCTTCCAATCTTACAACCTGATTCCCGTTATGACTGCGTTGGAAAATGTAACGCTGCCAACAATCTTCGCAGGTATGCCAACCGATGAGGGCATCGAGCGCGGTATCGAGATGCTTAACAAAGTTGGCCTCGGCCATCGGCTGCACCACCGGCCATCAGAGCTCTCAGGAGGTCAGCAACAACGTGTGGCAATCGCACGTTCGCTTGCCAACCGCCCAAGCATTGTTCTTGCAGATGAGCCCACTGGCAACCTGGATTTGAAAACCGGTACCGAGATTATTGAACTATTGCGTGAGCTTAATAAGAACGAAGGCGTTACCATTATCTCAGCTACCCACGATTATAAGATGGTAGATGTTTCTGATCGTGTTGTGTGGATCCGCGATGGCAAAGTTGCCAAAATTGAAGAGCGCGCAGATCTTGACATCAAGGTTGGCGAAATCGAAGGCGAACACTAACCGGGAGGGCCGATGGCACGATTGCGCGGAGTTTCGGCAGGGACCGGTATGGTGCTTGGCACCGCCGCCATTATTCAAGAGCTTAACGGTATCCCCATAGCTCCTCAGCCGCCCGAAAGGGTTGTGAAGGAGCTGGTGCGCCGCCGGGGTGCCTCAGAAAAGCCAGATATTGTGCTTGCTGCGCGTGATTGCCGGGCCGCGGCAGCTCTTGCCCCCTTAATATCCTGGGGAAAAGTAGTTGCGATTGTTGCCGAAACAGCGCCTGTAATTCCAGATTTACCCGGGGTACCGGTTATAGGCTCAATAGATGGGCTGCTTAGCGCAATCGATGAAGATATGCTGCTGCTGGTAGATGCCGGCGGCAGTTTTGTGTTTCCAGACCCGGATCCGATTTTTCTTGCACACTACACTACAACGGCCGCAAATCTGGCACCACGTAGGCGTATCTTCCTGGATGCCGGGCACGATCCTGCCCGCACCATGGATGGGGTATTAATACCAGTGCTTGGCCTGGCATCATCCGAAGGGGAACTGGCAGAGGCTATTGAAAACGGTGCCGATGGCATCTTGCTCTCGGTCGCCGATCCTGCAGCTTGCGAACCCCTGTTGGCCAGGGCTACGGAACTGGCCTCCGGCAAAGAGATCCTCTTAATGGCACCCGGGTTGCGAGGGTTAACGTCCGTGTTAACCACTGGCAATAGAGGCCAATTCACCGTTTTGCTCTCTGTAAGCCAGCCGTCAGATATGGTTCTGGGTGCTGCAGTTTGTGGAGCTTTTCGAGAATCCACCGAGAGGTTGCTGGATGCAGATGAGCCTGCCACAATGCCAGAGATTGCCGTTGCAGTAAACTCGGGCACACCATCAGAAGGATCCCACGAATCAGCCACTGATTTAGACAGCGAAACACTGCTGAACTGGAGTGCAGAGGTGCGGAGTACCCGCCTCTTACTTGGTTACAACAGCGAATCGCTGGGAGAGGGGATGCTTGCCGAACTCGATCCCTGGCTGCGGGCTGCAGTAAATGCTACCGTTCCAGCGTACGTTGTTTGCCGCAGTGTCTCTATAAACCCATTTGGTTTTGGGAGCCTCGAAAATACAATCGAGTGTGCAGTACGCCTTCTTGTAGGAGGCGGTGCTTCCGGGATTATTGTACATCCGCAAGATGTGCAGGCAGTGAAAGCGGCGGTACGAAGCGAATCTGCCGAAAGCTGCCGTGAGGAGTATCGTACAGCAATGCAGGAGGTGCAGCAGATTTGACGCCCATAGACGTTCTGGTACTGTTGCCTGAAGGGGATCCCTCGGCAGATTACTTTAATCGGGCCATCTCCGATGCAGGCCTGGATTTTGATGTTAAGCTGCGTTACTGCGCGCCAGCAGATGCGCCAATGTATGTGAGCCATGCAGAAGTAGTGGCCTGCGGAGTGCTAAGAGATGAGGCTCTTGAAGAAGCCGATCGGCTTAGCTGGATTGCTTATTGGAGTGCAGGGCTGGATGGCAAGCTATCGCCCCAGCTATTAGAACGCAATCTCTTACTTACCAATGCCAGCGGAGTGCATGGCCCCAATATTACCGAGCATGTTATGGCCTTTATGCTCATGTTTACTCGCAGGTTTGATGTGCATTTGCGCAACCAGGCCGCAGCCGTGTGGGATAGGCAGATGCCTGTAGATCGCCCTGCCGCTGCAGAGTTAACCGGGCAAACACTGGCTATTGTTGGCTATGGCCGCATAGGAGCATGCCTTGCTGAGCGCGCCCGCTCCTTTGGAATGCGCGTGATTGCAGTGAAGAGGGATGTTACGCGCCACTACTCTTCCCAGACTGCCGATCTTGTAGACGAAGTATATTCGGTAGCCACCTTGCCTAAAGCCCTTGCTCAAGCCGACCATGTATGCATTGCTGCGCCGTACACGCCGGAAACCCATCACCTGTTTGATGCCGAAATGATTGGCAAAATGCGTCCGGATGCCTATCTGTACAACATCGCAAGGGGTGCGATTATAGACGAGGCAGCCCTGATTGAAGCGCTGCAACAGGGCAGAATTGCAGGTGCCGGCCTGGATGTGTTCGAAAATGAGCCTCTCGCCGCGGATAGCCCCCTGTGGCACATGCCAAATGTGTTCATCACCCCGCACGTTGCTGGCCTCACGCCATACTACTTTCAACGGTTTGCGGTGCAGTTTGCGGAAAACATGAAGCGCTACCTGCGTGGAGAGCCGCTTGAGAACGTGTACGATGCGGAGTTAGGGTACTGATTCTTATTTAGAAAGGGATTGATAGTCAGATGTTCAAACGCGCGTTCGGGTGTCTTGGTTTTCTTCTGGGGGTTTTCTTCGGTGGATTCCTGGTTTATGGCTTCTTCAAGATACCAGAGATGCATAACATGCAGTCGCTGGAATCGCTGGTATTCAGCGGTTTGCTGATTGCATTTGGCGTTACATGGATGCGCGGTGGCACGTTTGGAAGGCGGTAAAAATCTTTTTTGAAAAACTTTTCAAGGCATGTATTTATCATGGATCTCGCTGCATCTTATCCCCAAGGGATGATTGATGTAGGTTACTGCAGTTTCCATGTTGAGCACGCTCCAGGATGAGCCCTCTGAAAGCATGGCTGATGCAATTTCCTCGTCGGAACTGACTGCCCTGCTGGTTCCAGCAACCCTTAAAACTTATCAGCCCGATCTACGCTGAGTCCGCATTCTGATTTTCAGAGTGAGCGTAGACCGGGCCTTTTTTTGTGTCTGCTGTAGTGAACCAAAACCGTTAAATACTGCGTAGATGGAATCATACAGGCGAAAGTTTTTGCCAGAGTCAGGGAGTAAGAAACGTATGAAAGCGCCATCCATCGCCGCTGTTTGTGCTGTGTCGCTATCAACTGGTGTGCTGCTCTTAACACCGCAGCCTGGTGTGGCAGACGATACTAACTCCATTAAGAACTATAAAGCATGGACCTGTATCAACAACCGGCCTGTGCACATGGACCCCGTTTCAGCGCAGCTTTGCCGCGGGCCTATGGCGCATGAACTGCCTTCGGTTCACCTTAATCGCTGGGTACGCGTGTATACCAATAAAATGGCCAGCAAAATGCTCGTCAATGGCACGCCCGGCACCTTTCCAGTTGGCTCGGTAATAGTGAAAGAAAAGCTCAAGAGCACCACCTCCAATCAGCCAGAACTGCTAACGGTGATGCGCAAGCGTGAAAAGGGCTTTAATGCTGCATGTGGTGACTGGGAGTTTTCGGTATATGGTTCAGCATCTGGTAAGCCCGAATCAGAAGGCAGAATCGAAGCCTGTATAAATTGCCACAATAAGTCGGAGGTCTGGTCCGATCACGTCTACCGGTATCCATATGCGCGTGTAAGAGATAAACGAGGCCAGATTTAGGCTTTGAGCGTGCCCTGGCGTGCTATAATCTGCCATGAACGAACGAGAGTTTGCGCAGAAAAAACAGGCAGACTGGGATCGGCTTGCCGGCATAGTTCGCACAGCCAACTCGGCAGGCGGTAAACGATCGCTCACTTCAGAGCAGTTGCTCGCTCTTGGCCCGCTGTACAGGCGCGCATGCTCCGATCTTGCGCGTGCACGGCGCCATGCGGTAAGTGCCGATTTAATAGCGCACCTCAATGCACTGGTTGGCCAGGCCCATTCCTTGTTGTATGAGTCGGAGATATCCACCAATCCGTTTCGCTCTGTGCTGGATTTCTACGTTTATGAGTTTCCGGCCGTGCTTCAAAAGCGTTGGCGCAGTTTCTTGTTAGCAATGCTTATCACGGTATTCGGTGGGCTGGTTACCTACGGCATCATTCTGCATCATCCGGATGATATCGATCTGTTTGTATCTGGCGATTTTAAAGGTGCCCTGGAGCAGTGGAAGAGCGGTAAGGTTAAGGAGGAAGCGCATCTGGAGCAATCCGGCATGCTGATGACCCATAACCTGCAGGTTGGCTTAACAGCATTTGCGCTGGGCGTTGCCTTTGTTCCGGATGCATCTCTCATGTACTACAACGGAGCCATGCTGGGCGCATTTGGCGCAGAGATGACGCGGGCGCATGCCCACTCAACATTTTGGCCTGGTATCGTGCCGCACGGTGTATCCGAGCTATCGGCAATATTCGTGTGCGGTGGTGCAGGGTTTGTGCTCTCTGGTGCCCTTGTGTTTCCTGGTAGGCTCCGGCGTGCAGATGCTCTCAAGGCCGCCGCGCAGGATGCCATTAAGATGGTGTTGGGCACCATCCCAATGTTCATATTTGCTGGCATGGTAGAAGGTATGTTCTCCCATCAGGCATTTGCTCCGGCCTACCGCTACGCATTTGCGGTTGTCAATGGAATTGCCTGGTACCTGTACCTGTTCTTACCGCGTAAGCGTGGTGGCCAGAACCAGGTTGCACCGTTGGAACGGAACCCGATTGCCGTATGATTCGTAGCACTCATAGGTACCAACAACACGCCTGCGGCAGGTTTACAATAAAGATGTCTGAGAGCCATTGCGGCGCGCAGTTGCGCAGCATATTAATCACATATCGCTCTTATCCTATCACAGCCGCCTGGGGAGCTGCTTGTATATGTCAATAACCGATACGGAGCCCGCCGGGTCGTCCGTGGTATCTCAGTTGCTTGCTGATTACCCGGGCTCACCGTTTCTGGCGCTCGGCCAAACCGTTTTCTGGGATGAACCCGTAAAAGCAGTCCTCCGGCTGGCGCTCGATAACCTCGGTGCCGGCCACATGGTGCTGGGCGTTCACGATACAGATTATTTTGCTAAAACCCGAGTCCGAAAGTCTGGACCCGGGCGTTTTGTGTTGATGGCTCATAACGATGGCACCACACGTGATTTGTGGTCTGCTGCGGGCGAAGTATCCACACTTTTTGGTAGTGAAACCTTGCCAGACAGGCACCGGCTGAAAGCGGCAGGCGTGCCGTTCCAGAGGTTGGCGCGCAGCCATGGAGAGGCCGCCGCAGCATTTCTTGATTCCGTAACGGAGGCATGGGGATGGCGCGGGCTGGTGTATACCGGTTCCACAGATCTCATTGTGAGCAGGCTACCTCTGAAAGATGTTGGAGCTGGCGTACTGCAATTGCTTGCCTGGGCCTTCGAAAATGCAGCCGTACAAATTGGCCCTGCCTGTTGTTGCGGCGAAGCGCACCGCTCGGCAGATACTGTTCTCGGCTGGTGCCGGGAGTATTGCGAGCAAAACCCGGATAAGTTTCTAACGGATCTCTTTCAGTCTGTTCTGCCACGCATGTATGAGCTGGTAATTGGCTCAGCCCCATCCAACGTAACGGTGGATGGCACCGCAAATCTGCTTCGTTTTACCCCTGCAACTGCATCTTTGCCGCGCTTCAAGTTCGTTGATCTGTTTCTATCTCCTGCCTCGCGGGAGCTTGCTGCATCTGCCTACAATGCAGCAGTACAGGGTTCCAACATCTACACCCTGGATAAGTTTGGGGCGGGTGCCATTCCGTTCGATCTCATTATTCCGGGCAAGGGCCGTGGCACCATTCGAGTAACGCCGCGCGTTGTTTTTGTAGAAACTCCTCAGCCCGTTGCCATTGGTCTCAAGCAACCTGTAACTTCTGTACAAGAGCTTGCGCAGGTTCTAGCCGCCCGCCTCGGTAACGAAATTAGCCTGGTAGGCAAAGCTGTTTCGCTGGTTTCTATGCTGGCCCAGGAGTTCATATTCGTTTTCAACGAAGAGGGCTCTACCTACGTAACCATCACCCGCCAGCTTAACGATACTCTGGCCGAGGCGGGTATTCCACTCGATATGCGCCCAATTTTGCGCATTCGGTACGAAACGTGGGATGCGCTGAGTGCAGCTACCGCAACCATTCGCCTGCCCGATCATCTTGCCTCCGCCTTTGGCCGAGCAGCAATTACGTGCCCCGAATTTGCTGCAAGCTGGCGTAGCGTGGTAGAAGAGCAGAAGCAGGTGTGCACCACCAGCGCTGCCCTTCGTAAACCATCGGATTTGATGAACTACTTACAGGGCCGCGACCCGCTTGGAAACTGGGATTCCAAACTTCAGCGCTATGCTGAAATCCGCACGGGCTTGTTGGTTCTTCGTCAGGAGGCAATGCCCCTGCATTCGGAGGTTCAGCATGCGTATACACGTGTTTCATCCTTACGCAAGCAGCGAGCCGAGGCACAAAGCCAAATGGGTAGCCACTTCCGCTCCATTACGGAGTGGAACGAGGAAGCCACTGAGAAGCGTACAGAGTTTGGTAACCAGATTAGTGCGCTAGATTATGAAATCCGAGAGCTGCTGAGGCACGTAATAACCCTGAAAGAAGATATTCGAGCCATAGAAAAGGGTGCCGCCGCACAACGGTTGCGAACGGAACTCGATTCTATTGAGCGCGATGCAGAAATGGCACGCCTTAAACTGGTTCGCAACGCTCTTCTTACTTCGGATGGGCTGCCGCACACAAACCATCGCCCTTCGGCATGGTGGCTGCCTATGGTTGATTCTACTGGCGGCTGGTTCCGCAAAATTGCAGAAACAGCTCGTTACTACACGGAACCCCTGCTAACTGAAAAATGATTGAGCGGCCCGAACGTACTCCCGATCTCGGAAGAGTGAGAGCACTTTTTGCGGCCATCACCATTGTGATGGCCGTGATTATTGCACGCCTCTGGCTTCTGCAGATCGTGCGCGGGCCAGAACTTGCCGAACAGGCCGATAATCAGCGAACACGCCTTATTCGCCGCGCTGCCCCCAGAGGAATGATTGTGGATGCGCAGGGGCGGCCGCTTGCCACCAGCAGGCCGCAATTTGTAGTTTCCATCATCCCGGATGAAGCCCGCAAAAACCCCGCATCCTACACACGCCTTGCCTCCCTCATAAAGATGAGTGAGGAGGATCTCCACAATCAGATCGATGACATAGTAAGCCACGATCATCTGGCTCCTTCAGACCCTGTCCCCGTTGTGAAAGATGCACCCATTGAGCTAATGACTCAGGTGGAAGAGCAGCGTGTAGATCTTCCCGGCGTTATCATCACCCGGGATCCGCTACGGTATTACGTGGATAATCAGGCATGCACGCATGTTCTGGGTATTGCACGTGCCATCAACCCAGATGAGCTTAAAAAAGCCAACGAACATGGCAGCAACTACCACGGCGGCGATATAATTGGCAAAGAAGGAATCGAAAAAACTTACGAGCAGGAGCTTAGAGGCCACGATGGCGGCCAGTGGATATCCGTTAATGCCCATGGCCGAATTCAGCACTTACTTGATGAAGCACAGCCAGTTCCCGGCCACACCCTAAAGCTAACCATTGATGGCGACCTTCAGAAGGTTGCATATGATGCGCTTCAGGAGCCACTAAAAGATGGCCACCCGGGCTCTGCTGTAGCCATTGATCCCAACGATGGATCTGTGCTGGCGATGGTAAGCGCCCCCTCTTACGATGCGAATAGCTACTCTAAGCAGTTTAAAGATCTTCTGAATAACCCGATGTCTCCCCTGATTAACAGGGCATCGGATAGTGCCTACCCATGCGGCTCAACGTTTAAGCTCGTAACATCTGCTGCGGGCCTTCAGGCCGGTGTTATCACTACCGGCACATATATCTACTGTCCCGGGTTTCTGCAGGTTGGCAACAGAACGTTTCACTGCGATAAGCTATCTGGCCATGGCTCGCTCAGCCTGGAAGATGCCATAGCAAAGTCCTGCGATGTTTACTATTACCGTGTTGGTCAGATGCTGGGCACCGATAGGTTGGTAGAAACCGCAAAAAACTTTGGGCTGGGTGAGAAGTCCGGAATTGATCTGCCATCAGGAACGGACAATGCTGGCCTGGTACCTACCCCCGCATGGAAGAAGAAAACGCGCAGGGGCCCCTGGGTTCCGGGGGATCTTATCAACATGAGCATCGGGCAAGGGGCCATCCTTGTTACACCACTCCAACTCGCAAGTTATACCGCTGCCCTTGCAAATGGTGGTGATCTGCTTACGCCACATCTGGTTCGCGAAATCGATGATATATCCACTGGCAAACCTATTCCAGTGCGTAAAATCGGCAAAACGGTACGCAGGCACCTGGATCTATCGGATGAGCACCGCACCGCAATTTTGCGTGGAATGGAACGCGTGTTTGAAGAGGGGGGTACGGCACACACTCTAGCCATACCCGGGATGCGTGTTGCAGGCAAAACCGGTTCTGCACAGATGATCTTTCATGGGCATCATCGTACCAACTCTGTTTTTGTTTGCTTTGCCCCGGCAGAGCACCCCGTAATCGCCATTGCTGTACTGGTGGAAGGTGCCGGTTTCGGGTATGAGGTTGCCGGGCCAATTGCGCGCAGAATGCTGAGCCAGTATTTCAAGCTTAATCTAAAACCCGTTGAAATGCATGTCGGCAGAATTCATGGGGGAGACTAACCCCCACCGCCTGCCGAAATCGGTCATAATTTAATATGCTGACTGCCATATCCGTTAAAAACTTCGCTATTATCGATCGGCTTGATATTGAGTTCGGGCCGGGCTTCAATGTGCTTACAGGTGAAACTGGCGCAGGTAAGTCCATCATCCTGCAGGCGCTTAACCTTATTCTTGGAGGCCGTGCTGGCTCCGAGATGGTGCGCCAGGGTGCCGAACGCGCCAGTGTAGATGCCCGTTTTGATATTACCGGCAGTGATGAGCTAATTGTATTTTTGAACGAAATGGGCTTTGAACCAGAAGATAATCTGCTGCTCATTAGCCGAGATGTGTCTGCGGCAGGCAAATCCACATGCCGGGTATGCGGCCGCCTTTCCGCCGTTTCTCAACTCAAAGAGATAGGCGAGTGGCTGGTAGATTTGCATGGCCAGCACGAACACCAGAGCCTTATGGCACAGGCCAAACATATTGAAATCCTCGATGCGTGGGGCGGCAAAACGATAGATGCTGCTATTCAGGAGAATGGCCTCAAGTATGGCCGCTGCCAGGAGCTTCGCCGAGAACGAAACGAGCTGGATGCCCAGGCGCGCGAGCGGGTACATCTGCTGGATTTGTATGCCTTTCAGCTAAACGAAATTGAATCTGCTGATCCAACAGCAGGTGAGGATACACAGCTCGAAACGGAGTACCGCAGAGCGTTTAACGCTCAAAAGCTGCGCGATCTCTCCGAAGGTGCCTCTGAGGCCATTGCCGGTGATACGCGCAGCGCTTCTGCGGCAGTATCTGCGGCGGTAAGGCTGCTGGAAGAGGCGGCCCTGCTGGATCCCACACTCGAGCCCCAACTGGAGACAGTGCGCTCTGCTGGGTACGAACTGGAAGAGGCCGCAAGGGATCTCGATCGCTACCAGGATCGCGTGGAAGTAGATCCGGAGCGCCTGGAGCAGATAGAACAGCGCCTGGAAGTAATTCGGAACCTCAAGCGTAAGTACGGCACCAGTATTGAAGAGATTCTGGATTATGGTGCGCAGGTTCGAGAAAAGGCAGCGCATCTTAATAACTCTGAAGAGCGCAGTGCAGATCTGGAGCGCGAGTTAACCAACGCAGAGAAGCAACTGCAGGTAAGTGCGGATACCCTTACGGATCTGCGCAAGAAGGCTGCCGGGCGTTTTGTAGAGGCCGTTGAGGCGGAACTTAAGAGCCTCTCGATGGAAAAGACGCGCTTTCAGGTTAGCATCGAGCCCATTCAGGTTACGACACGCGGTGCAGATCGTATCGAATTTATGATTGCAACCAACGCCGGTGAGGCGCTAAAACCGCTGAGCAAAATCGCCTCTGGCGGTGAAATTTCGCGCATCATGCTGGCCATCAAAACGGCAATGGCCCGGCAGGAAGCCCTGCCAACGATGGTGTTTGATGAGATTGATGTGGGTGTTGGTGGTAGAACTGCAGTTACGATTGCAGAGAAACTATGTGTGCTTGCGGCCAGTGCACAGGTTATCTGTATTACACACCTTGCTCAACTTGCTAGCCGCGGTATACGGCACCATTACATTGAGAAGCGAGAAGAGCAAAGCCGCACATTTGTGGATGTTTCGCCAATTGATGGCGAGCGTAGAGTACGTGAAATTGCACGCATGATCAGTGGAACTGAGATGACCGAAACCGTGCTGCAACATGCCAGGGAGATGCTGGCAGGCATGGGTTAAATCAAACCCTGCTGCTCGGCCCAATCCACAACACATCGCCACTCTGGCGATGGTATAACCCTATCCTGCACCAGCCTCTGTACCATCCCAAACATAAAGTGTGATACGTACTCTGGTTCCATGGCCAGCTCTCTGGCAATTTCTCCCGGAGTGTACTCCTCTGCGGATAAAGCAAGTATCTTGCGCTGATCCCAGGTAAGGGTGTGCAGTACCCTGTTGCTGGCATGCCGTTGTATGCGTTCCTGTTTCTTAAAACGTATTCTTGCTCGGGTTCTCAAGCAGTCTCCAGGGGGGTCTGTTTTCGATGCATCCGGTAAATCCGGAGACTATTAAAAGTGTACGCCAAACTGTGCAAGCAGGTTGCTGGCGTGGTAGTTCAGGTTTGAATTGGCGGCGTCGTTGTAAACGTGGCTCAATATCTGCCATCCAAAAGAGAACTTAAGCGTTCGTGTAATCGCATAATCCAGCCCAAAGCGTACGTCTGATTCGGTGTTAGATAGGTAGCCCGCAGTGGTAGACTTCAGCAATTCTACAAATACCGTTTGTTTCTGCGATATTGGATAGTCCAGCCGTGCAGAAAGCGAACTCAGATCGTTGCTGGTGTTGGTTAACGATGTGGTTGTGCTTGTTGCTGATGTATTGAATGCACTGCTTGTATGCATCATCTGGAAGCCAAACTGGGTACCAAGCTTGCCACCAAAAGGCTTGCCCTGAAACGAGAACAGGGCCGTTCTGCTATCCGTGCCACCGAACGAACCGGTATACACCATGTGCTGCATATTAAAACTGCCAGAAAGCTGCATGCGGTCGCTAAGTTGCCAGTTGGTGTTAAGGCCAAGGCCTGTACGGTTACTGTTGTACTGGTAATCTCCCAGGCTGGATGAACTATCCAGGCTAACACCTACCTGCACATCTTTACGCGGCTGTACGTCGGCCTGAAGCCTGTTTGTAAGGCTCCGGCCACCAAAGCTTGTAAAGCCTGTGGTGTTGTTTATAACGTTGTTCTGGTTACCGTACCCACCCAGGCCGCTGTTGATGCCGCCTCCAAACAGTGTTCCAGCACCAGTGCCTGTTGATGTGGTGGCCGAGGCCCGATTCATACTGTTTAGTGCGTTGCGAATGGAGCTTGCAATGCTGATATCGGGCGCTGCAGCTAGCGATGAGTAGGGGGCAAGAATGGCCTTGCTGCCAGCCGAACCGGTTGTTGTTGTTGTTCCGTTTGTAGATATCGCTGCGCTGCCCGTATCGGAAAGATCCAGCGACCAGTTCAAGCGCACCTTGCGTATGCCGGTGTAGCTCGCGGATATCTGGGAATCTTTAGCTGTGGATCCGGTGCTGGTACCCTGGCTGGTATTGGAAATCTTGTTTAGCGATAACGCACCACTAAAGTTTAGTGCCTTGTTTGCCTGCCACCTTAAACCAAGGCGCCCACCCAGGCTGGAAGAATCGCTTATATATCCGGTGCTGCCCGTTGTGCCTGTAGTAAGGCCCAACAGCGCAGCGCTCGAGTTTACATTTGAGGCATTGCTGTTCAGCGAAAGGTCTACGCTAATGGCCTTAATAGTCTGGCTATAGGTTAGCGCGTTGCTGCTTGTGGTGCTATTTCCGCCCGCAGCATACTTGGTGTTGATATCGCTACGCGTAAGGGCAATATTAGAGCTCTTGGAAAGCGAATAGTTTGCACCCAAGCTGTACTGGTTAAAGGCATCGTCTCCGGCCGTGCTCAGCGTAAACTGGTTTGTTCCAGAATAGGTTGGCCGCATGGAGTGCTGAACATCAAAATTCAGCTTAAGCCTGCTAATAGGGGAGTAATCACCCGCAAGCTGAATCGATTTTTCGTTTTGCGAGAATCCCGGGCTCTGAATGGATGAGAAGGTTGGGCTAACAGATTTTAAGGTGATCGTTGTATGCAGATTTTTTGCTGGCACCAGGTCTGCACGCGCCAGCCAGGCGTTGCCATTTACTGTGGCACCGGTAAGGCTCAAGCCAGACATTGCCGATTCCAGGGTGATGGTGCCCAGCTTGCCCATGGTGTAACGCGTATCCAGGCCAACAATGCTGCGGCTGCCGGGCGTTACACTGCTGTTAAACGGCACATACTGAATCTGAACAATCGTGCTGGCATCAACCGCTACTGTCAGGAAGATTCTGTTAGTGGTTGATGTAGACGTATCTACCGTGTACTGGCCTTTAGTAAGCGGCTGCCCTCCCACGGTAACGATCATCGGCTTAGAGAGATCGATCGGTGCCGAGGTGTAGTAGAACGTTGGAATGCCATACCCATTGAACTGCTCGGTATGCATCTGGTTACCGGTAGTTCCCTGAGCCTCTTGCTGAATAAAGGTTGTGCCAAGTGTCCAGCCTTTTTTAGCCGTTACCTCTGCACGTGCACCATATATGGAGCCCTGGCTGGAGTTATATCCCAGCGATTCAAAGGAAACCGCAATGGTGGAAGTCTGGAGAACGATGCGGTTTCTCAGGAAGTTAAGCTGGCCCGTAAAGGTATCCAGAGTGTAATCCGTACCCGCGGTTAGCACCTGATTGTCAATACGAACCTGGGCGCTTCCATCCACAATCTGCCCGGCGTACACATAATAGGGGCCGCTGGAGTTGTTGCCGTTAATTACCAGCGTTTGTGTGGTGGCCTTGGTTTTAGAATACAGAACTGTTGTTGATAGTTTTGGCGACCAAACGTCCCGGATCTGTACACCATGCAGGTATCGGCTAAAATCTATTAGCGAGTTGCCCTGGAAGTTTACATTTATGTCACCAAACTCAACACGGGTGGCTGGCGTGTTGTAATCCAGCTTTACCCGGTTATCGTTGGGGTTTTTAAACAGGGAGTTTGTAACGCGCGTTTGATAGTGAAACCACTTAAACAGGGTGGCATCAACAGTAAGATCGGTATCGTTGTATACACCACCGGAGCCACGCCCATAGTATTGATCACTCTGAAAAGCCGAATCGGAGCCAGAGATATTCTGATTAGAAAACGAAAGCGTGCTGTAACCGGTTGCTTTAATCCGCGTGCCAGTGCGCGTTTCTATGCTGCTGAACCAATCAGAAACAGCACCAAGAAACCCGCCATGCTTCTTCCGCGCCGCCGCGGCCTCTGTGCCAGCCAGCGATATACCCGGAACAGGGCCAAGCGGGCGGCGCACTGCCGAGGCTGCAGCCTGTTCGGCAGCAGGCATGCCAGCACCGGTACCGACACCTGTTACGGTTGGGTTGGGAGTTTGAATGCGGGATAATACATCGAAAAGGGTTGGCCCATCATCCAATGCCGGGCTCTGCGATGCAGGCGCGGCAGGGGCGTTAGGAACTTGCACCTGGCGAATGGTGTCGTCACCAGTAGCGCGAGACGCGGCCATGGGTTCCAGAGCAGATAGTGCGGCTACAAGAAATGCGCGACGAGCGTACGAACGAAGCATAAACTCCACCGTCAACGAAATGGCCAGAGCCTTGGCATAGATACAGAAACAGCCAGGCTGTGACTGACACGGAAGTGAGCGGGGGGCAACAGGGTGACGGTGCGATGCACGCATGCGCCCACCTGACATTTCCAGTATACCACACTGCTTTTTCCGCCAAAGGGCATGTGAAATCCTTCTCACTGAGACACGATTCAGCGCTCCCTTAACCCCTAATTGGCCCCTGCAAATGCAGGAAGTGGTGCATGCGTAGGAGCAACTTACAGCAGAAGATTCTGAACGGCACATTTGTGCCAACACCAATGGGGCTGAAAGGGGGCCTCGCTCATTATGAACTGGACGGCTTTTGCGCTGCTTTCAGCGCTGTTTGCAGGGCTAACGGCCGTGCTGGCAAAACTGGGCACCGCCAATGTTAACTCAAACCTTGCCACCTTTGTACGCACAGGCGTTATACTGGTATTTGCTTTTGGCATTGTGCTGGCACAGGGGCAACTTAAGAATATAGGCACGCTATCGAGTAAGAACTGGACCTTCTTAGTTCTATCCGGGATGGCTACCGGGCTATCCTGGCTGTGCTACTTTGCAGCCCTAAAGGCCGGGCCAATTTCACACGTGGCACCCATCGATAAACTCAGCTTTATCGTTGCTATGCTGCTGGGAGTAACATTTCTTCACGAGAAGGTTTCAAAACTCACATGGCTGGGTGCAGCAATGATCCTCACCGGAGCCATGCTGACACTGCCTTCCGTGCAAGAGAGCATACGGCGCGCTGTGGGCCGGTAATGTTCACCGGCCAGCAATACTCAGTGCAATCTCACTATTTCTCAGTGCAAGTGCTTCGCGCTCTGCAGCCATTGTGGAGGCGCTATTGGTATTTTTGTTCGATTCTATTGCTTTAACCACCAGCGCGGCTGCTTCAGCAGGATCGAAATCACGCCAATCCAGTAAGTTCTGCTCGGCCCCCAGGCTCTGCATTAAGGAAGTAACCTTCGGGTCGTAAGCCAGTGCCACGGCAGGCACGCCGCAGCGTGCGGCAAATATCAGGGCATGCAAACGCAGCGCCACCACGGCCTTAAATGTGGATACAGTTGCCAGCACGGCATCGGGCGGCATGTGCGTGCTCAGGATGGCAGGCTTATTGCTGCACACGGCGGCAACTCTATTGGAAAAATCCACATCATCCGGGTGATGCATGGGCAGCATAACCACCGGCTGCCCGGTTTGCTTTTGCAACTCCGCAATCAGTGCCGCATAGCGCTCTATGGGGGCCTTTGCCGCATCGCCCCACGGCCGAAGAGCCACCCCAATAGGCTGGCTATCCAGGCCCACACCAGCTGCGGCAAATACTGCTGATATATCGCTGATGGGAGCAGCCGTTAATGCAAATGCCGGGTCTGCAGTCACCTCAATCGGCGGGCTTATAACACCGATTGATTCCAGCAACAGCTTAGATTCGTTATCCCGCACGGTTATGGCGGCAGCGCGCTTTAACATGGCCACAACCAGTTTGCGAGATATTGGCCTGCGCAGCGGGCCAATACCCTGTGCATACACCATAAACGGCACTTTGTAGGTCGCCGCAACGCGCATTACATACAGGTAGTACAGCAGCGATTTAAGGCTGGTAGTATCCTGAAGCAGGCTGCCTCCGCCGGAAATTAACAGCTGAGAGCCGGATATTTCGCGCTTTAGAGTGGGGATATCCATTCTGAAAGCCGAATCAATGCCGTGCAGCCGAGTGGTTTCATCCGGGTTCTGGGATAGGGCAGTAAGAACCACCCTATTGGTAGCTGTGCGTCGGAAGGCATCCCGAATACCCATCAGCACTGCTTCATCGCCAGAGTTTCCGCAGCCATAATAGCCAGATATTGCAATCCTCGGTAGGGTTCTTAAGCTCACTCCGCGCTCTCCGGAGCGGGCAACAACTTCTCCAGCACCAGGTAAACCGCCGCTCCGATGCCTGCGCCAATAAACAGCCCTATGACATCGCGCCATGCCGAGATGATGAGCGGGGTATGGATGTGGCAGAACGTGTTTAACAGAGATACCTGCCCCAGGCTGCCAATAACAATGGCAGGCACAGCAATCTTCTTACGGCCCCGCATCCACCAGCAAAGCCCCAGAATAAACGCCGGGTGGCCAACCAGGAACTCTTTGGTGCGTGGTCGCACTGGCAGTATTCTATCCAGAATGGCGCGTGTTTTCAGCTCGAAGCCAGATACGCCAACGCCAGCATCATTGCCCGTTCTGGCAATTACCAGCATCAGGCCAGCAAGCACTATTAGCCCAAAAATCAGTGTGCCGTATCGGGCATTCTGAGCAAATGCCGAGCGAACGTTCTCTTTAGCGCGTTGCCGATAGCGGGCCAGCCGCTCGCCAGAACCTGCCACGCCACCTGTAAGGGCGGCGAAAGCTACCAGAAACAGCGGCACTGCGTGCTGGGCTTTGATGCCCATAAACTGGCTGATGTGCACCATGTATGGGCGTTGCGCCAGTAGGCCAATTACCGCAACGATGCCCAGCGCGGTAATACCACTTGCAGTTGCAATGAGGCGCATGGCGGTTTTTACAATATCGCGAGGCTTAACGGGCTTCTCGGGATCATTGCTGGGAGCCAGCGGGAATGTGTACAAACAGGCAGCCGCCGGGAATATGATGCCCGCTGCCAGCGCAAGCAATTTCGGGCCGAAATCGCCTGCCAGCCCCAGTCCGGCAAATATCAGTGCGGATGCTGCGATAATGGTGGTCTGGCGGCTATCGGATAGGGGCATCAAAAGGGCCATCATCCACACAAAGCCACCTGCTATGCCAAGCCCTATTAACGGCAGCAGCAATTTGGGTGTATGTGTTTCGGAAAGGCGGCGAGCCGGGCCAAACTGCAGCCCACCGCCGGTAAGTGTCGAGCCCTTATGAATTGCCCTGGCAATAGCGTTTAAGAACTTTACATTGTCTGCAACAGGATCGTCGCCCGCAAACGTGAACAGGCGCACGTAGCAGAAGCGAATGTTGCGCTCCCTCGCAGCTTTGGCAAAGCGATCTACCGCTTCTACTTCATCCAACTGGCCCATTTCGCCGGTTTGAATGCTATGTACGCGTATCACATCGCCATGCAGCTTGGCCGATAGCTTCTCATCGCCCTTCTGTTTGCCAAACTCAACGGCGCCGTAGGCCAGGCTGGCGGCAACTCCGTTGCGCTCACGCCCGGCAGATCGTACCGGCAGGGCACCCTCCTTGAACAGTTCCGCTACCTCTTTCTCCATGTCCCGGTAGCCAAGAACCTCTTCTCCATTAAATATAACTATGCCCACGCCCTGATTTGCCAGATCGGTTAGCACGGCGCGGGCGCTGGCCAGGGTTGCGCCCGGATAGTTGCCGATGCGGCCCCCCACCTGCAGCCGTGCGCGGGATGCCGCCTTCATGGCCTCCACGGGCAGGCCAATTCCAACGGTGCGCAAACTGGAGTAATCAATGCCGATGGTCATGGCTGCGGGCACAGCGTCGGCGGGTGCTTGCGGGTCGGCGGCGGCAACAATATGCGTAAATGGACCAGCAGATTCTGCTTGCTCTCCTTTATATATGCCCCTCAGCGTAAGCTGCTGCCGAATTCTCTCAAACAGCGCTGGCTCAACTCCATGGATCTCTGTGCCACCTGCACCAACCGGGCGCACAGCATGAACCGGGCGCACCTGGCCGGTTTGCTCCAGAGTGGTGAAGGTATCTTCCTGAATTACCAGGCTGGTAACATTCGCCAGCTTAAACTGCTGCAGCACATCCTGCACAGGGCGGTGGGTAAACTGTGCCAGCCGGGATACTTCATCCCACTCCAGCGCAATCTCCACCCTCTTATTAGAGGTTTCTACATGAAGGCGATAGCGCGCTGCAAGCAATCCTGCGAGGGTACCAAGCGCGATGAGTGCGAGCACAAGAGCGCGCGGCTTACGGGAAGACATAGACATTGAGTTCCTGAACTTGTTCAAAATCATTGGATTCTGCACGAATCCCCGGGCGATTGTATCACGAAAAGGGCCGGATACTCAACGTTGATGCCGCGTTAAGCCCGGGTATTGCCGCGCCACTGCGCTCTACAACCGGTAGAATCGGCATTTCTTGGCTGCACAAAGGCAGGTTTTCGCCCGGTTATTTGTGCCCCAATGCTAAAGGTTGTACAATACTCGCATATTAATAATTGTGGCCACCAAGCAGGCAACCCCGGGGAGATAAGATGACTACGGAACAGGTGCTTTCAGAGTTTATACACGCGCATACTTCGCTTATTGAACCGCTTAACCGCGAGGCAGCGCTTGCAGAATGGGATCTGCAAACAACAAGCTCTGAAGAGGCACAGAACCTATCTGAAGAGCTGAACAAGCGCATCGCAATGATTTATGCCAACCCGGATGAGTACGCGCTGTTAAAGAGCATTGATGCTGCACAGATTTCTGATCCTTTGCTGCGCCGGCAGCACGAACTTCTGCTGCTGGAGTATGCGGGCAGCCAGATGTCTGCAGAGGCAATCGATGAAATTGTTACGCTTGAGGTTTCTATAGCCGAGAAGTTCAACTCTTTCAGGCCAATCGATCCTTCTGATGCCGATGGACAGAAGCTACTATCCGATAACGAGATTGACGATGTGCTTTTGGAATCTTTAGATTCTGATACGCGAAAAGCAGTTTGGCTTGCCTCTAAACAGATAGGCTGCAATACCGCAGAAAGCGTTATTGAGCTGGTTCGCCTTAGAAACCGCGAGGCAAAGAAGCTGGGGTTTGCAGACTACTATCAAATGTCACTAACCCTGCAAGAGCAGGATTGTGAAACACTGTTTGGCCTGCTGGAGCGGCTTGAGGCAGAGTGCACGGATGTTTGGAACAACTACAGGGCGGGCCTTGAGGCCAGCCTGCGCACCCGCTTCGGACTTTCGGCACAGCAACCCGTTCAGCCATGGCATCATGCCAACCGCTTCTTTCAGGAGCCGGGATCTGGCGAAGCTAATCTCGATCGGTTTTTTGAAGGTAAAGAGCTGGAGCCCATTTCCGCAGGCTTCTTTGCCGCTATTGGCATGCCGATAGAGGATTTGCTTACAAAGGCAGACCTGTATGAGCGCGAAGGCAAGTGCCAGCATGCATTCTGCCTGGATGCCGATAGGCTTGGCGATGTGCGCGTGCTGTGCAACCTGCGCTCGGATGAGCGCTGGATGAGCACCCTGCTGCACGAATACGGGCACGCAGTTTACGATAAGTTTACAGATCACAACCTGCCCTATCTGCTGCGAGGCCCGGCACACACCCTCACCACCGAAGCGATTGCTCTGCTGATGGGCCGGTTTACCAAAAGTGCAAACTGGCTTGCAGCCTGGGCAGGCGCCGACCCTGCCGAGGCAGAGCGCATCGCCGCTGCCGCACAGCGGGAGCTAACGGCCTACTTCCTGGTGTTTATGCGCTGGTGCTTTGTAATGTGCTACTTCGAGCGTGAACTCTATTCCAACCCGGATCAGGATCTGGATGCATTATGGTGGTCGTTAACGCAGCGCTTCCAGGGGGTAAGTTGCCCTCCGGAAGACAGACAGCCAGGGATGTGGGCTGCAAAAATCCACATCGCCACCGCGCCCGTGTACTACCACAACTACCTGTTAGGTGAAATGGCGGCATCCCAACTGCTTAACTACCTGCAGAACACCGTGCTCAACGGCGATGCAAAGGCGCTTGTCTCCAGCGCAAAAGTAGGGGAGTGGATGTGCGCAGAGCTATTTGAACCTGGCGCCACCCGCCCATGGCAGCAATGGCTTCACCACGCCACCGGAGAAGAGCTAAACCCACGGTACTTTGTGGGGCAGCTAAAGTAATTTGTGTTAGTATTGTGGGGGAGTATACCAAACAACCTCGGCGGGGGAAGCAGCCATGTGGGCGGGAAACAGACCGCATGCTGCCCTTGCAACAACACCTATTTATCGGGTTTCCATACAGCGCGTTACCGAAAGGCACGGGATGAAAAACAGTTTCAGGACATTTCTTACGGTTGTAGTGGCGTTGGGGCTGGCAGCCGCTGTTCGCGCAGAGGAGCCGGTTGGGCATCGCATGGTGGCGCATGCCAATGGCCATGTGATGATCCTTAATGCTAAAGGCGAGATCGAATGGCAGGTGGATATGCCGTTCACATCTCACGATATTCAGATGTTGCCAAATGGCAATCTGCTCATCCAGAACAGCATTACCACTGTTGTAGAGATGACCCCCAAAAAAGAGATTGTGTGGAAGCACGAGAGCAAACCAATCGCCTCCAACCCGGGCGATGTGCAGATCCACGCCTTTCAGCGGCTTAAAAATGGCACCACGATGATCTCGGAAACGGGCAATTCTCGGATTATAGAAGTGGATAAAGAGGACAAAATTGTCCACGAAGTCCCTTATAAGTTCGATACCCCGCCCGTGCACAGCGATACCCGGCGAGTAAGAAGGCTGGATAATGGCCACTACCTGGCCGGGCACGAAGGCCGGGGCATGATTCGCGAGTACGATCAAAACGGCAACGTAGTGTGGTCTTACAAAGTCGATCTGGCAGGCCGCGAGCGCGCCCCCGGCGGCGATGGCCATGGCGCCGAGCCCTTTGGCGCGTTGCGATTGAAGAACGGCAACACCCTGATTGCAGGTGGCAACAACAACCGCGTGTTGGAAGTGAACAAAGCGGGCGAAATTGTTTGGAGCATCGATCGGGATGAACTTCCCGGCATACATCTTTGCTGGGTAACATCGCTGCAGGCACTGCCGAATGGCAACATCATAATTGGCAACACACATGCTGGTCCGGATAATCCGCAGCTCATCGAAATATCGCACGATAAAAAGGTGGTGTGGACCTACAAGAACTTTGCAGTAGTGGGCAACAACCTCTGCGGTTCCCAGGTGCTGGATGTAAAAGGCAAATTCCTGCACTAATCGGGTAGGGAAGTAACACTACCCATACTGCATAAAGTGGAAATGCCGGGCAGATCAACTCCAGATCTGCCCGGCATTGTTAATTGTGCAGGTGATATCTCCTCGTCGTGAGGTTAAATTTGGTAGTGGTGCCCGTAAGGTTCCATCCTTGCGATGAGAGGAATTAATCGCACGCAGAGCTGCAGGGACGCAAAGATTCTGTAGAGAGTTTGTGCTTCGGTAAGATGGTGTGGCTGCTAAAGGGGACCGGTTGAATTTCTTCGCGCAACGCATAACATGATGTTATTGAAAAGCAATATCTACCGCGCTACGCTTGCTTGCGCGAAACATTGCATTTCTGAATTGAGGCTCATGGTGGATGCGAGGTTGTGCTAACCGGGAGCTTTTGGTTTGGCACGGCGAAGACAGCGAAGCTATCACGTTGTTTTGCCTGTTGTAAGCTGTGCCTGCGCATTGGGTAGCTTGAGCGGTACCACTTCCCTCTTGGATGCATCTCTTCGCGTGCTTTGCATTTCCTTAGCGCGAAATGCATTTCTGAATCGAGGCTCATGGTGGATGCAAGGCTGTGCTAACCGGGAGCTTTTGGTTTGGCACGGCGAAGACAGCGAAGCTATCACGTTGTTTTGCCTGTTGTAAGCT
>CAIONQ010000048.1 GCA_903859705.1 uncultured Chthonomonas sp. | reverse complement strand
CATTTCGCTGGCGCATTTTGCTTATGAATAGTGACGGACCAAATGCGCCGCGAAACGGGTCCTGTCAGTTCCGGCGTGCGGTCCAGCTTCGGGCTCGCCCGTGTGCTAACGAGTTTACTATGCCCCGTTGAAACTAACTCTTACTCATTTATTGCGCGGGCGACGGCACCAGTACGCTTCGGCTTCGGCGTTAAAACAAACAGTTACCCGTCGCTTGCTCGGGGCTTCGATGGTTGTCGGTTGTATCGGCGGAGCGGGAATCAACTCTGAGCCTGCCGGCGCTGCTATACGCCACTCGCAAGCTCGAGGCTACAGCGCGGGTGGTTCCGGCTGTTTTGCCGGTGTTTTAGCGGCAGGTCGCCGCTTGTATCGGCGGATCGGCGAATTGAGTGCGTCGTGGTAGCTCTGTTTTTCGCTGATTACGCTTATTGCTGCCACCGCTGTTTAACACTGTTCGCAAGCTCACAGTCACAGCGCGGGTGTACTGTGCTGTTTTGCCAGTGTGTTAGCGGCAGATCGCCGCTTATCGAGTTGACTATGCCCCGTTGAAATTAACGTTGACGACACGGTCTGTTTTTCGCTGGCGCACTTTGCGATTTGAACATGACGGACCAAGTGCGCCGCGAAGAAGTTGGGGTTGTACCTTTCGGCGCTGTTATACGCCCCTCGCAAGCTCGAGGCTACAGCGCGGGTGGTTCTGGCTGTTTTGCACAGGGTCGGCGCTTCTCGGGGCTGCGATGGTTATGGGTCTTAGCGGCAGCTCGGCGATTTGTGATTTAGTTCGACGGGGCCGTTGAATATGGCATGTGCCATGGCTGTTGCATGAGGAAAATCTCAATGCAGGGACCAATGGGACCCTGGCGACATAGGTGGCTTTGCTGTTTAGTATGAGAGGCGGCAAGTTGCGCAGGCTGGATGAAAACTGGTGTTGGATTGCGGATGAATGGAATGGGTGGGTTAGTTTGATGCTTGAGTTGGCGGATGAGGGCACGCTG
Organism: uncultured Chthonomonas sp.; assembly: GCA_903859705.1. Classification (GTDB taxonomy): domain Bacteria; phylum Armatimonadota; class Chthonomonadetes; order Chthonomonadales; family Chthonomonadaceae; genus CAIXIX01. Next base: position 14,688 of record CAIONQ010000048.1, on the reverse strand, counting down.
CACGGAGGGAACGTGGGCCGCCATAGCGTTTCATTTCGCTGGCGGCACTTTGCTCCGGCCAGCCTCGAGTAAGGCAGTAATTGGCAAGATCGCCGCCCAGCCGATAAAACGCCAGGAAATCAGTAAGAACCACCCGTTCTGTAGCCACAAGCTTGCGAGGGAGCACTTGTTCCCGGTTCCCGGGCGATCCATCCACCGAGCAACTTCTCGATATGTTCTTTTTGAAACAGATTTTTGCGTTAATTTGGAGAACCACATTTCCGAGCACTTATATGCAATCAAACAAGGCCAGTGAGATACGCCCCCATACTGTTAGATTTGGGGCAAAAACCCCGATGTCTGTGGTTGAATTTAAGGGGCCCGGAGTACATTCATTGATCTATGCGGCCGCCTTGTGATAATATGTCGTTGTAGCGGTTAATGTGAACTTACCGCAGTTGCTATAGCAATAATTTGGTTGGGCTAAAGGAGTAAATGATGGTAATCCAAGACATGCCGCTCTACAAGTCTGAGCATCCTGACTTTGGTGAGATGGAGTTCCAAATACCCGCTGGATTTGTCGATAGCAGTTGGCACAACGATTCATGTCCATCCTGGTTCGATGAACAGAGTTGGCTGAAACTTTGGATTGATTACGCCGATCCCGATAAACGAGAGTCCCCTGGGCCACGTTTCGCCTTGCAGCAGTACAACAGCGACCATGAATTCGTTGATGAGTTACTGCGCTCGGATGATTTCGACGAGGTCTTGTGTGCCGTGATGAAATTACGCGAAGCATAGTGTGGGTTAATGTGCGTTAATATGCCGAACTGCACACAGATGCACAATTAGCCGAGGCCCCGTCGATTGCACAAGCTAAGGCAATATTGGCCGAATTTTAGTAGCCAGTTGATTGCTTACCAAAAGCATATTACACGCAAGTAACCTGTAGTACTCATACGAGTGCTTACTTTAAACTACAATGTTGACGAATATCCCAATAATCGACCTGTTCGCTGGGCCGGGTGGCCTGGGCGAAGGATTTTCGCGATTTGCCACTGCGAAGCAACCTGTCCGGCATCCATTTAAGATTGTATTGTCGATCGAAAAAGACCCATGGGCCCACCGTACGCTTGAACTTCGCAGCTTCTACCGCCAATTCATCAACGCCAGCATTCCTCCAGAATATTATCAATATCTCAGGCAAGAGATTTCCCGGGATACACTGTTCTCGGCATTTCCTGCTCAAGCAAAGTCTGCCAGGGCAGAAGCACTTCTTAAGGAACTCGGTGTTACTGACGACGCTGAGATAGTGAGCTCTATCAATGCTGCTTTATGTACAATCCCGTCAGCAAGTCATCGGGTTCTCATTGGCGGACCACCTTGCCAAGCCTATTCCGTTATTGGGCGTTCGCGTATGGGTGACAAAGGCGACTCAAATAACGATAAGCGCCACTTTTTGTATCTCGAATATCTTAAGGTAATCTGCCAGGTTAGGCCTTCGGTATTCGTTATGGAAAACGTCAAGGGGCTGCTTTCGAGCAAGGTTGACGACAGTTCAATGTTTGAGCGGATCCTGCGGGATCTTCGACGGCCAGTGGCAGCATTGGACGTAACCCAACTACAAGGGGACGGTTACCACATAGCACCAGACAACTTGGGCTACCGCATTTATTCTTTGGTTATAGACACCGACGAACCGGGAAACCTGAAGCCCAGTGACTATATCGTAAAGGCCGAAAGATATGGGATACCACAGGCGCGTCACCGTATCATCTTAATCGGCGTTAGAAATGACATACCGGCCCGACCAACGAGTTTAGCACCTTACGGTCGTACTGTGCCAGCAAGTGATGTTCTTTCAGATCTACCAAGGCTCCGCAGCCAGTTATCAGCGAGAGGTAAGGAAACTCGTGATAGCAATGAGAATTGGTCCCACAGATTGCGTATGGCGCTGGGCGAATCGTGGATTACGTCAGGGGAAGGCGCAGAAGTACTCAATCCATTGCCAGAGGATCTCCTCAGAAGTATTACCTCAACGATTCGAGGGTTAGATCCGAACCTTTCTATCGGCTCTGAGTTTGTTCCCGAACGAGTTGCGCCGCGTTATAAACCAGATTGGTTCGCTTCACCTGTGCTTGGCGGCGTTTGCAATCATACAACCAGATCACACATCACCCAAGACCTATACAGATACTTATTTGCGGCCTGTTACGCGAAAGTATACGGATGTTCGCCGAAGATTCGGGACTTTCCACTTGATCTTCTACCGGCTCACAAGAACGTTTCTAAGGGTGCCGAGCGCAGTGGTTCACAAGATTTCGAAGATCGCTTCCGCGTTCAATTGGAGGATCGGCCGTCCACTACTGTCACCGCACACATATCAAAGGACGGCCACTATCACATTCATTATGACCCCGGCCAGTGTCGAAGCTTGACAGTGAGAGAAGCCGCACGCCTGCAGACATTCCCAGACGACTACTTTTTCGAAGGCCCACGTACCGAACAATACAAGCAGGTTGGTAATGCCGTGCCGCCGTTACTGGCATATCAAATTGCCGAGTCTGTGTACAGCATGCTGGAAGAGATGCAGTGAAACCAACGAACGATAATATCGACGTATTCAGGCGAACCTTACTTAGTTGGTGGCAAGGAAATGCGAGAGATTTTCCGTGGCGCCACAATCGGACACCGTACCGCACCGCCATTGCTGAGTTGATGTTACGGCGAACGCGAGCCGAGCAGGTTGTTCCAGTATACAATGCGTATATGGAGGCCAATCCGACCCTTGAGGATGCTTCACAATCTGCTATTGATACGACGGAGGCACTTTTGTATCCGCTTGGTCTTCGATGGCGTGCTCAAAACATGACTGATTTCGTGCGAGATGCACGCTCCAGATATGGCAGTGACCTGCCAACAAGCATTGACGAGTTGAAATCGCTGCCGGGTGTCGGCGAATATGTAAGTGCTGCTATAGCATGTTTTGCTGGAGATCAAAGTGTCGCATTGATCGACACGAATGTCGCCAGGTTGCTTGGTAGGGTGTTCGGACTACCAGTAACTGGCGAAGCTCGCAGGCGCGCTGATGTTAAGCGCCTTGCCGAGCGATGTGTGCCGGACTTGAATCCTGGCGAATATCACTATGCAATTTTGGACTTCGGCGCATTGATTTGCACCGCACGTCGACCCAAGTGCACATCGTGCCCGATTGCGCAATACTGCAATTTTGCGGCGAAAGGATAACTGAATTATGCCCTTGGACGAACGCGAACAAATCGCAACTGATCTCCAAAATCGCCTCACCAGTGTTCAGCTTAAAGAGCTCGTCAATATGACTACGCCGGACCTTACGCGAAAAATCCCACTAATCATGAGGACCGATGGCTTATTTGCACCGCCGATAACCGACACGTATGAGCTTGCTGGCATACTTGCAGATCTCCACGGCTCAGAGCTGTTGCGCGAAAGGGCTGTTCGCGAGGCAATTCTTGCGAGAGCCAGTGACGAAGTCCTTGCTGAGCTGCTGGCGGCTTCTGACAAGCTTGCGAGAAGGCGGCATGATAAAATAGAGGCAATAGCCGGGTGTAAATGGACGCCGGGAAAGAAGTGGGCTCGAACGTTTGTCAGCGCCCTGAACTTACCAGCATGTCTTGCTGGCACGCCCAGCGAGTCTGGGCTACCGGCCTTAGAGACGATCAATCCTTATGTACCACTAAAACCTCTTCATGATTTCCAGGTACAACTTAGGGATCAAGTTATAGAGATGCTCACTGATGCAACAAGCAGGCGAGCCATATTGACATTGCCGACGGGTGCGGGCAAGACACGCACTACTGTTGAAGCCCTTGTTGGCTACTTACGCGCACAACATGAACCGAGCGGGGTAGTCCTGTGGATCGCCCAAAGTGAAGAGCTGTGTGAACAAGCAGTTGCAGCGTTCCGAGAGGTGTGGACAGAGCAACTTATCCGCGAGTCACAAGATGGTTATCTGAGTGCACCTCGTTCACTCCAGATTCATCGACTATGGCGAAATTACAGCTACCCAAGTGAGGGTCTTGAACCAGGCAGTGTAGTTGTGGCCGGGATGCAAAAGCTAAATGCCTCGACAGAGATAGACAGTCTCTCGAGCCATGTAGCGGTTATGGTTATAGATGAGGCGCATCACGCTATAGCGCAGTCGTATACTCAACTCTTACGTACGCTCGATAAAATTAGACGCCCAATAATTGGCCTAACCGCCACGCCTTTTCGAGGAAATCAAGATGAATCACGCCAATTAATAAGGCGCTTTCACAGTAACCTTATAGCACCGAAACTGACTAGCCCAATGGAGGATCTCCGCAATCGCGGGATACTTTCCCGAATCGTGGCGGAGGAGCACCCAACGTATAGTAACTTCACGCTCGATGCGAGGGAACTTGCTCATGTCCAACAGATGCATGACCTTTCTAACTCCACCCTGAACCGCATAGGGCACGACGCAGACAGAAATCGAATGATCCTGGCAAGACTGTTGAATATTCCAAATGGCAAGGCTGTCCTTTTCTTCGGATGCAACGTTGAGCACTCTAGACTAATTGCAATGCTATTACGGCGAAAAGGCCGCACGGCAGCTTCAATAACGAGCGATACACCGGACACAATGCGGCGTAAATGGATACAGGAGTTCAAGGATGGAACGCTGCAGTACCTGTGCAATGTCGGGGTACTGACCACAGGGTTCGACGCACCGAAAATCGAGATTGTAGCAATTGCTCGGCCAACGGCCAGCGTTCTTCTATACGAACAGATGGTTGGCCGAGGAATGCGTGGGCCTGCCAATGGAGGTACAGAGGAGTGCCTGCTGATTGATTTCACCGATAATATCGACAACTTCTCCGAGCCAATGTCGTATACCCGTATCAGTCAGATGTGGAGTGAGTCGTCACTCCGCGTTCGACAGATAACGCAGATACCCGGTGGCAGTCTGGGTGAGACTTCATCAAGTCAATGATTCCCGCAAGATCGCTTGCTGCTGGCCCTTCAAGCACAACCCCAAGTTCATGGTTGCGGATTAAGCCATTAAATGATAGGTTTGCTGAACCAACAAAGGCTATTCTACGATCCGCCACGACGCATTTCGCGTGAAGAGCTTCCTGCTCTTCTGGTGTAAAATCAATTAGCTCGAATGAGCCGGCGTATTCAGCGGCAAGGCTCTTGAGCCGCTCGGGTGCACTGTGGTGCTGCTGGTCGAGCCTTTGGACGATAATTGTTACGCGAACGCCCTCACGTAAACGATCTGCCAGAAGCGTGAAGAGGCGATCGGCGCCATCACTAATCGAGTAAACGAGTATATGGATCTCTTGTACTGCGCTGTTCAGCATTTCCTCGAGGGCGATTACGATAGACCCAACTCCGTTACCCATCCAGTGGGTTCCCGTAACGACGGGGCGCACTTCTGCTTTACGCCTCATATAAGAGGGTTCTCCGCCAATAGATTTCTGTCCAGGCGTGTGTTTCTGTGTTCACATGAGGTTTCGGAAACCAGCCCGCAGGCGTAGCAAATCGCACCGTTAGCCCGCTCTATATTGAACTTTTCCTCGCCGCATAGTGGGTCGTTTGAGCAAGATCCTACACGTTCGAGGGCAGCCTGCAAGACACGTTCGAAACGTGGTACTAATGCCGTTAGCCCACCAAGCGTTCCGTCACCGCCGGGCTGCACTGTATAGAGCAATATACCGCCTGTCGCTGTGCCGTCATCATTATGGCGTGTATAGACTCGTTCGCGAATTGACGCTGATGAATATCCAGAGTCGACAGCGAGCGCAACGATTAGCCGATGCGCCAGTGTATGCCACCAAACGAAAACAGGATGTAGCTTTACTTCATAATTGTTTGTCTTAAACGCATCATGCCACGCCCTTGCGTGATCGTTGTCCATTTTCGGATGCGCGCCGCAGCTTATGCCTGAGCCAGATGGCGCCAGATCGATGAAAATACCCTCCCCAAAAAGTTCAACGCCAGGGTACCAAATGTCAGCTCCATTTCTATATTGCGCAGATACCAAGCTGGATCGATTTGGTTCTGGTGTGTCATCGAGCCGGCGATAGCCGAGGAGTGCCATTACAACTCGGAGGCGGCTTACCGGAGCAACCCGAAACTTGTGTGCTGAATTTATCCCAGGCCACGTCAGATCGGTCCGCACGTCGCTGTGAACGACCTCAAATAGCGAGGGCGTACCACGCGTTGAAGGTGGTTGAGACGGGTGTCCATTCGTGGCAGCTTGTTGCAGCTGTGTAAACTCGTTAATCTGTAGGTCTGCCAGTGTATCAGGAAAACGGTGGGCAAGTACTTCCTTTGCAGTCTTCAAGACGAACTCATCGCAAAACTGTGACAAAATAACCGATGCCCTAGGGTCGTTATCTTCAGGGGGATTGAGTGTCTCCCTCACTTGACCAGCATCAAACTGGCCTCGTGAAAACCGGTTCATGGCCTGTAACGCACGAAGGTTCGTGGTAGAAGCCATGAATTGATGTAAGGCGGTGTCCAGGTTGGGAATGGTGACGGCGCTGATATGCTCAGGCGAATACAGGAACGTTGCGCCACGTTGCAACATTCGCGCGGTCAGATGGCACGTACCATTATTTGCATTGTTTGCAGCTAAGTCACCCCGCTCAGGATAGCAACTGGTACACACCAGAGCTCGGCTGTACGCCTCACCTAGATTTACTCGGGCACTACAATCCGGACACTCCAGTTCAACATCACGAAGGCTTGATCCGCCGCCGTGCCACTTCAAATATTGCGGGTGACATCGTGCGGTGGCGTGCCGTATGAGTCTACTCCAAGCTACGTCATCCATATGGCCTGCTTTGCAAGCCTGCACAAATCGTATAGCTTCGCGGCGTGAACGGACATGGGCCGAGTAACTGCTGTGGTGTTTGGCACACTGGGGGCAGCCAGTATGTTTATCGTCCACCGCTGGGCGGCGCCGATAAAGGAAATTATGATCAGTGCACAGCGACCATTTTGGGAACATCTCAGTTTCATAAATGTCTTCGCCATCCGGCGTATTGTGGTCAGCATTGGTTGGCAATCTGACAATTTGAGCGGAGACGCCTGTCTCGTTCGAGATGACCCTGCTTAGCCCGGAGTCATTTATTGAGAAATCACTTACAGGTTGGCCATGAAATACATTGCTTCTGGCTAAATCATATATAACGCGTGGGCCATCGGGGCCCTCAAGTATACTGCCTGGGCCAAAGGTAGTGATGAACTGTGAAGGGCGTATTGATTGCGCAGCCATGTGTTAAACCTTAAATCCTGTCGTAGCTTCTACCTCACGGAGTGACTGTGGAGCGTTCTCGTATGCAACGTCCAGACCATTTCGCTGGTGCTGCGGATCTCCGAGAACCACAGGATGTGAGGGGGACACGTTCATTGAGTATTCTGAATACTCAAGGTGATCCCGATGAAGACTGGCAAGAGCATGCCATCTGTCAAGTTCTGAACGGGTTTCGTCGCGTGTTACATTGGCCTGCGGACGCCGTCCATACGGCTGGGCCAGTGCGCGGGACTCCAGGAGATCTAATAGTGCGACAACTTCAGCGTCAGAACGATGGGTCTCCATGTATCTGGCCGCGTCTTTATTCTTCCAGAGAGCACTTACCGGTTGCCCACCGATGGTTCTTGCCTGTCGCAGTAATAGTGTACAAATTGGGCCAAGAGCACGTTCGCGAGCGCGTGGCGAAAAAGGCGCTACAGTAACCGGCTCGACGGACCTATATAGTTGCCTGTGGTATCCTGTAAAGAATTCATAATGGTCGAGATCACGGGGCCGGCTGGCCCTCAGGAAAGTCAAGACAAGCCCACCGGCACTGCGCCCTACGCGTCCTGTTGCCTGGATATAAGCTGACGTTGATTTTGGCTGCCCGTGAACAACCATGAGGCCGAGCCGCGAAACGTCCACCCCCGTGCCAAACATCGATGTGGCTAGAGCTGTCGTTTCAGCAGCACCGCTCAAGAGGCTACGGCTTAGTCTTTCTAATAAGGTAGGTAATATCAGCGCATCAGCACGGCTGGATAATTCAATGGCCTCATCACTTAGATTTCTTTGTGGTCGTGAACCTGCCAGATATTGCACGCGTTGACGGATATCTTGCCGGAACAAACCAGCTGCCCCCGCGAGTTCACGAATCGCATTGAAATACCCAACAAGTGTCCAGAAAGTGTCGAGCTCGGCGGGCGGTACTCCCTGTTGGCGGGCATCTTCCATAGTTTGAAGCAACACTGCCCAGCTTCGGACTATTGGCGTTTGAGCGCCTTTACCTGGTGCAGCAAACCCCATATATAGGCGGCCAGATTCGCCGGTACTTTCCGCGGGATGCGCTTCGCTCGTCAGCGCGAAGAAACTGTCGTCAGCAGTATGTCCACGAGGGGGAAACTGGAAAAGCCTCCGACTAAAGAGTGCCTGTACTTGCTCATGTGCCTGGCGAACAGTAGCTGTTGAGGCAATGTACTTTGGACGAATACCATTTGTATGTTCGCATAGGGCATCTATTGCTGTCTCATACAATCCTACCATGCTACCGAGCGGCCCATCAATCAAATGTAACTCATCCTGAAGTATGAGATCCGGCGGCTGGATCGTCCAATCCAAGGGCCGAACAAGTCCAGGCCCTATGTTATCTCTGCAGTATCCGTAATAACTCTCGTCCTTTATGATGTGTTTCTTAAAGTGAGTTACATTTCCGAACAGCGCGGAAGCAGCAGGTTCAAATGCGAGCCGCGCGAATTTGTCCACAGTGGCAACAAGCAAGGACGGTGGGCGCCGATAGATCTGAGCATCCACCGTAATAGCCGGTATCGGCACGCGAGTACCAACAGTGCAATCCGAGTTACATGCAAATGGTTCCAGTACTTCCTGCCAGTCAGGTCCAGCCTGGTGTGGCGATTGCGATTGGATCGGTATCGGCACTCTCTCACGCCACGGTACATTCCCCAATTTGCATATAGGGTTTGGGCAGTAAACCTCAAAGTCCACAGGAACTGCATTGTTCCTAGCGGTCCGTGCCCCTCGGATGAAGTAGCCGGGCCGGCTGGCACGCGCAGGTATTAAGTCGCCATCCAACACACCCAGAGCTGGGCGCGCTTGATCTTGCCACCAGTTATCGACTTCACGGGCCGAAAACCCAGCTCCCATCGCTTCAAGGTCGGCACTCAAAACGAAATAGCCATTTGCAGGCATTGCTCGAACATCCACCGCCCTGACGTTAATGTTTGCTGTGCTGAGTAGGTGGGGGACAGGCGTCGGAGGTGTTGCTTTCTCCAAAAAGAAAATGAGATGAAGTCGCAATGTCTTACCAACCGTGTACGCTCTTTGGTCCTGGTTGGCCTGTGGAACTGCCAATATCGTTTCGCAGCAAGGGCACTCGATGACTTGTGCAGGCTCGCCTTCGCCAAGCTTGCCTTGCAATATGTCGATTGCTCCGAATACCTGAGCGTGAGTGCCGTCAGGCTTCATAATTGTCTGGTGATAAAGGTCGTTGGGCGTAACATTCCTACCGGTCCACAATCCAACTGAGAACCGTGTGGATCCCCACAGGTAATCTTCGGATATTGCACAATTGCGTGGTCGCCATCCTACGGCTCCTGCTTCCGACTGTGCCACTCGCAAGTACTCACAAGCTGTGATTGTGCCAACGGCACGGCGGAATTGCTGGATCGTCAGCAGCCGAAGAGTATATCTGGAGAGTACACCCGTACCTGTCTCATGAACATAGCCGTCTTGATCCTTTGGCTCCCGAAGCCTGCGTAACGCCAATGTAAATGCCATAAGGCCGAGATACGCCTCGGTCTTACCGCCGCCCGTTGGGAACCACAGCAGGTCACAGATCTGGCGATCGATGTGGTTACCATCCGCAAGCCCCGCAAGAGCGAGCAGAATGAAGCCCAACTGGAATGGCCGCCAGGTAAAATCCTTTCCCCGCCAGCTGTTCTGTTCGTGGATTGCGCGGTTGGCAAAACAGAATGATAGGCGCGCAACATCATCGGTTAAGAGCATTTGAATAGCTACGTCGATGCGCGTTGCTGCCGTTTTACACATTTGTATATGCTCCTCGGCAGTCGCTGTTAATGTCGTTGGTACAGACTCAGGTCTCAGCAAACCTATCCACTGCCTGTATGCTGATAGCAGCGGTTCAAGGGCCTTCCGCAATACCTCGGGATCCATCGCCTCGGAAAGATTCAGCGCAGACAACTCTGGCGGTGACCCAAATTTATCAGACTGCCACTTGGATGACGGTGTCAATACCGGATAAATCGGTAGATACTCCGTTCTTAGGTCAGGCAGCTCAAATTTACCCCGCATGGGTTGAGGAACGATTTCGCCATCAAGCCACGTGAACGGGCTTTTGCTTCCGTCAGTTATCGGTCGTTCAGGGTCAACTTCGCTCCAAACAGCTGAACAAAGATGGCCACGGGCCAGTGCTCTACGTTCACGATATAGTAATTCCAGCGAGTCATCGTCTACATCTTCAATGCGGCCGCGTGAGCGAACAAGCGACTCCAACGTACAGCCAGCAGTCAGCTTAACCCGGAGCTGCGGTTGAAACACGGAGTCTTCTGGCTCTGCATACTGCCCTTTTGCCTGCCTGATATTAAGCAGGAATACTGAAACGCGATACAAATCTTGATCAACAGAAATACATCTCAATTGTATGGTTACGTCTTCGCCCGTTGGCGAAACAGTCCAGTTGTCATCTGCCCTTATGGCCTCGCGAACATAATATTTGGGCCGCCGTTCACAAGTTGAACCGTGTGATTCTGCCTGCCGCTCATAGCGCGCCCACGTCGCACAAATGTCAAGTGTCGGTATGGTCGTCGTGCGAACCAAGAACGATATTCCAAGCGACCTTGGCTGACATGATGGATCGAGGGCAGGGGAAAGTCCAATGCTAATTGGATTAGCTACCGGCGGGCCGTCGTCTTCCAGATCCTCGCTTGCGTCACCTAACAGTGTATCGGCATCAGTATCTACATCTCTAGGCGGCAACTGCTCAGAGCCATAGATCGGTGCCAGTACACCGGTCATATATTCATGGCTCGGGCTTGATATGATCTCGTTAGCGCCGTCGCGAGGACCAAGCAGGTGGGCTCGAAGCTCCTGCACGAGCTGGGTTCTAACGCTCATTATTCTGCCCCTTTACGGGCTTTGCGGGATAGCCTGAAAAATCGACTTTAAAGCATGCCCCGTTGTGCCCTATTCCCAAATTGATGCGCCCGCCATCGTGTTGGACAAGCTCACGAACAATATAGAGCCCAAGTCCATGTCCATCGGGCCGTGTTGTTACATGCGGCTCAAATATTGCCTCGGGCCGCGCTATCTTGATACCTGGACCATCGTCTTGCACGGTCACTCGCATATTATTCGCGTCGATATCGATAACAATCTCCGATTTAGACCACATCAGAGCGTTATGTAATAAGTTATCGAGTATCTGCACGACGGATGACGGGCGCGAATAGACCATAAAATCATCCCCGGTGACGACAAGTCTCTTCCCTAAGTCGTCGAACAAATGCTGGTTGAGTCGCCTCGCAATCTTGACTGCCTCTCTAAGCCAGACCTCTCGCCTTTTTTGAAATCGTGTGACACCGCCCTCTGGGCTAAGCGACCGGAATTCATTACGCAACGTACCCACAGCACTCTGAATAACTGCCAACGCCTCCGACGAAAAATCCCCAGATTGTAGATCCTCCACGGCACTGAGCACAGCGACAGACTGCCGTCCGACTTCGTGGATCAGCCGCTCTGCTGCCAAACCGGTTGCAGCAAGGTGAAGTAAGAGCTCACGTTCTTCAGCTTGTCTAGCTTCGATCTGTTTCTGCGCGGCGAGTGCAAATTCAATCTCAGTTGCGGCCTCGCTCGCCGCCTCAAGTTGCGTAACTAACCTACACTGTTTGGCCGCAGACATAATCGGCGAATTTGCTGTGTTATTAATCGACACAGAAATATCTGGGCTAGCTGAATCTGCGATTGCATTCGTTATAGCGCGTGCGCGATTCAAGCTCTTCGTGACCGGCAGCGGTTCAGTCGTTGCTGTTGTAGCGCGCTGTATTGGCCGATCATCCCGCCACAGGGTTTCGAAGTATCGTATCGCAGCCCGCACCATCACTCTCAGGTCACGAAACGCAGCATTATCTATTAGGCCCTCACGATTGGTCTTGTCCTTTAGGCCACCTGCGCTTTGCTGATCGATCTCCACATATCCCAGCACCTGGTTGTTGCCAATACGTTCTGATGGATTGTTGATGCGTCCACGGTCCAAGAAGAGCCAATCATCTCCAGGTTCACCGTAGGGTAATACCCGCAGTTTGTCGCGAAACAGCGAAACGCCAGCAACATCGTCAAGTTCAGCGCGGCTCACACCACTCGCCTTCAGGTAAGACGCTGTGCGATCCCAGACATATAAATTGAGTAGAAAACTGCCGCAGGTTGGTTTAGTACGGTCGAGTTCGCTTTGTACATCGACCGCCAAATCAACCTGAGACTCTGAAAATACTTCCCGTATCTTCATTGCCGGGTGTCTTGCTAGGTATTCGAATTCAAGCATTCCATGTGCGTCGACCAGAGCCATAAACCGATAGTGGTAATTGGCACGCAGGTCGCCCTGATCTAAGTTCTCAAGTTCTGGAAACTCCGGGCACCTAAGGCAGATGTCAAAACCCTGTTTGCCCTCACCGACATGAGGACTACGTAGGCGGCGCAACCCTTTCTGAAGTTTCGCTACTTTTGCCCTATCCCAGTGTTCCCGGGCGGTGGTCAGCATTAATGACGTGCCTGATTTGTCATCAGTAAACAACTCCGGTTCACGTTCGAGAACTTCGAATGTAATGTCTGACAGACGAGCGTCTGGACGGTCAAAAGCGTCCCAGTCGATATGTACCACAACTTCAAGTGCATTGGCTGCCCTGGTTATGAGCACGAACTGGCGGCCTAATTGTTGAATTGCAAATCGGCCAACACCCTTCTCGCCGATCGGTAACCGACCAAATCTTGGTGTTCGTTCAGAACGCTCCTTTGCGCGCGCCTTGTAATCGGATGCGGGTGCAAGGAATCGGTCAATTACATCTCCAGCTGTCATTCCAAAACCGTCGTCGACGACTGTTACGCAGGCTGTTGAAGTGTCCGAAAGCCCATTAAGTGTTATCGTGACATGGGAAGCATCGGCGTCATAACTGTTCTTTACCAGCTCGATCAGCCCAACCACGCTATCAGATATCATTTGCTCTCCAAGTATCGATACAAGGCGAGCCCGCGGTTCAAAGGTCACTTTTCGAGTGCTAAAATTCATCAGGATGTAACCCCAAGATAATTCCAACAACTAACACCGCTGAATAGAGCTAGTGCTTAGAAGTAGTTAACGGCGCAACCCTTACATGGTGCACGCGGTTGACGGACGACTTCTGGCAAAATGCCAGGGCAGGCAATATCGCGAGTGTCGTCATTTTTACAGAAAACGTTTCTTGATTGGCAGTTCCGAGATTATTTTGAAACCCGGACCAAGTTATATCATGGCAAGTCTGAGTCCGCAATGGGTTAGCCACTACAGACACTATATATCAAACCAATATTCGATATATCGCGCACAATTCCTCTTGCCGTGAGCTACCATGCAACTGATGCCTGCACCATTAGTTTCGAAATCAAAACGGATTATTGACGTCTCAACTTGGTGGTGAATTGTAATGTCAAGTCCGGTATTGGGGGCGGTTTAATTCAATCGCGTTGCTATTGCGATGGGTGCTGGGTCAGCATTAGTAGTGCAGTGAATTACCTAATCAATAATCCGAGGGCCTTACGGGCCTCATTTTCATGCGCAATTAACTCGTCAGCATTGTAGAACTGCCTTCTAATCGGTGAGAAAGTCAAGCGGAACGCAAAGCAGGCTCCATGCAAGCGAGGGCGGTTGTGTGCATATGGGAACGTAAGCGTCAAACCACGCGCATGTTCCCTGTGTTTTGCAGTGGAATTAAACTAATGGCATCTCAGTTGGAGGTGCCTTGTTATGGTAAACCGTGTATCACGGGAGGTTTGGTTCGAGTGTGTTGCAGCCGCAGAGGCGCGAAGAGATGCAAGAGCGCATGCGGCGCGGGGTTGGGGAATTGGGGGGCAGACTGGGACCGATGGCCGGGGGCGGTGCGCGTGGGGGCGGAGGGCAGGGGGCCGGGGCGCTAGGGGGACGCATGAGGCTGGTGCCTGTAAGCGCGCTAGCGCGCGGGACCGGATGTTTGGCTATTCGTGCCGATCACGCGGGCCGAGACGAGCCATGGCCCCTACGCCGTTCTGTTATGCGATATTTAGCGTAGATAACTGTTATTAACTCGTAATTTTTCGGCCTCTCCTAACCTCTCCCCGACGGCTCGTTCCTCGCCCCTACGCCGTAGTTGCTATCGCAACGCGCATTGAACCCGGAGAGGAATTGATGCCGCCTTCGGATGGAGGGTGGTGAGTGAACCTTAGTAGGCTGGGACCGATAGGACCTATAGAACGTATGGGACTGGTACCTGCAAGCGCGCGGGGCCGGGGACCGTAGGGGCCGATGGGATGCTGGCCTCGGGATGGACGCCTGCAGGCGCGGCAAAGTAGCGCCCCGTGTATCTACAAACGTGGGTTGCTCACGGCACTGCTCAATCGGCCTATGGCTTAAGCAGAGCTACGTTCTG
>CAIONQ010000047.1 GCA_903859705.1 uncultured Chthonomonas sp. | reverse complement strand
CATTTCATCGGAGGCGATACAGATCGTCCCGTCATTTCCCATCGAGGTAACCGCCCACCATTTACCATGAAATTGGAACGGCTGACTCCCGTTCACCACTTCACCTGCGTTGCGCTTCCCATCACCGTTGAAATCGAACCAGAAGAGCGGCATTCTATTCCTGTTCCCCATCAGGTTGATCTCACCTGTACAACTGGTGTCAAGGACCAGTGTGGGAACGGGTTTGCCGTCGATGGTAGTTGTGCCAGCGTAACCGTAATCGGCAGCAAGAAAGAGGCTTAACTCATACAGGTCGGGCTTCCTCTGTGGATCGAAGCGTAAGAATTCCAGATTTGCCTTGCGACTCCCCTCGGCATAGGGAATCTCGAGTGACACCTGCGTTCCGTAAAGCGTCCATTCCGATCCATCGGGGCGCTTTCCCGATTTGAGAGTCATCGGATGCCCCGTTTCGTCGATCATTTCCCCGTCGGCTTTGCGGTTCACATAGAGTGTGGCTGGATGACCTTTCGGGCCGTCTACGATGACAAATGTCGTAACGGCCTTGCCCGCCGGACCGATCTCAAACTTGCCATAGCGAGGTGCCACCAACCCATTGGGCCTGCTCTTGAGCCCGGCAGGCACAACCTCATCCATAGAGAGGGTCCTCGGCCCGAAATCTCCGAACTTGTCCAACAGGCCCGATTGCTGCCAATTGAGCTTCGATGTTTCGCCAGCCTTGGATCCTACAATGGCGCGGCCCGTATTCAGCTCTCCCAATACCTGGGATTTGGTCTGCTCATGTTCGGACGGAGCGGCCTCCGATCCGGTTTTCTCGGCTCGATTTCGCGGAGCGGGCATGCACCCGGACAGCCACGAGCGTAACGGCGAAACTCACGACCATAACTACTATCGCTGCAGCTCGGCCGAGTCGCAGTTGGCGGCTCGGCACCGATCGTTGCTCAAGAATCGCGTGCAGGCCGCGTTCGATCGGAGCGTGCGCCATGAGCATAGCAATTGATATGGACCAGTCCTTGTTTCTCACTGTTCTCAATACCTCCAGAAGCGTTACGGCATAGATAGTCAGCTGGCGCGATGCCGACAAGCAGAACCTGGTCGTCGCACGCGCATTTTGTCCTCTTCCATTTGGCATCGCTGTTCTCTTTCCTTTTAATCCGGCCAACACACTCTGTCGGAATAGAGTATACTCTAAATGGACGTCAGGTAGGTACTACTACCGGCGTCAGAATAGGGTCTCTTTTGGCATTTTCTGACACTGCCTCCCAAAAGTCCTAGACCCTAACCTGACACAATCACGGCGGAGGCAGAATTTGAGCGGTCAGCGGATCGGCTATGTGCGCGTCAGCAGCTTCGACCAGAACCCCGAACGGCAATTAGAGAGCGTTCCACTCGACAGAATCTTTACCGACAAAGTCTCTGGCAAAGACATCCTTCGCCCCCAATTGGAGGCGCTGTTCACCTTCGTTCGCGACGGCGATACCGTGGTGGTCCACAGTATGGATCGCCTGGCCCGCAACCTGGATGATCTGCGCTGCATCGTGAAGACCCTAACCGAGCGCGGGGTGCGTATTGAGTTCGTCAAGGAGAGCCTGACATTCACCGGCGATGACTCACCCATGGCCACCCTCATGCTCTCCGTCATGGGAGCGTTCGCGGAGTTCGAACGTGCACTTATCCGGGAACGACAGCGCGAAGGGATCGTTCTCGCCCAGCAACGCGGCGTCTATCAAGGCCGTAAGAAGATGCTCTCTGCTGGCCAGGTTACGCTGATTCGCCATCGGGTCTCCAAGGGTGAAGCCAAAGCCCAGATTGCTCGTGATCTCGGTATCAGTCGGGAGACACTCTACCAGTATCTGCGAGACACCTGATTTGCCTCGACGTAGCCTGCTCACCTCTACAGAGCGTATCGCCCTCCTGGCGTTTCCTGTAACCGAAGACGCGATGATCCGCCACTACACTTTCAGCGAAGCGGACCTGGCGGTGATCCGTCAGCATCGCGGCGGTCAGAACCGTCTCGGTTTCGCAGTTCAGTTGTGCGTCCTGCGTTATCCAGGTTGCGCATTGTCGCCGGACGCCCAGGCTCCGGAGGCGCTTCTCGGCTTCGTCGCTCGCCAACTCCGGGTCGAACCCGAGTTGTGGTCGCAATATGCCCAGCGCGCCGAGACCCGCCGCGAACACCTTCTGGAACTGCAAACCTGGCTTGCCCTCACGCCATTTTCTGCCTCACACTTCCGGCACTTCGTCGAGCATCTTACGGACCTGGGCCGACAGACGGAGCGCGGCATTGTTCTGGCAAACGCGCTTCTGGAGGCGTTGCGACGGGAATATGTCATCGTGCCAGGCGTCGAAGTCATCGAACGCGTGTGCGCGCAAGCTCTCATACAGGGAACTCGCAAAGTCCATGAAGCATTGACTGCCAGCCTGACGGCTGCCCACCAGCAACGTCTGGATGAGCTGCTGACAGTGCGCAAAAACGCGACTGCGAGTTCCCTGGCCTGGTTGAGACAACCGTCCGGCACACCCAATGCCAAGCACATCCTGACCCACATCGAACGGTTGCGGGCCATCCGAAGTCTGGAGTTGCCGGAGGGGCTTGAGCGCAACGTTCACCAGAACCGGCTGCTGAAACTGGCCCGCGAAGGCAGTCAGATGACAGCGCAACACTTGCGCGATCTGGAGCCGCTCCGGCGTTACGCGACTCTGGTCGCGGTGGTCTTGGACACGCGCTCCATATTGATCGATGAGATCATTGACCTGCACGACCGTATCCTCGGCGCACTGTTTTCTCGCGCCAAGCGGCACCACGCCGAACGTTTTCAAGCCTCCGGCAAATCGATCAACGCCAAACTACGGATCTACTCCCGTATTGGACGCGCCTTGCTCGAAGCCAAGCAAAACGGACTGGACGCTTTCGCAGCGATCGAAGCCATCTTGCCCTGGGAGGCGTTCACCGACATCGTAACCGAAGCGGAGAAGTTGGCGGAACCGGAAGACTTCGATTTTCTGCCGTTGGTCGCCGAGGGCTTTACGCAGTTGCGCCGATACACCCCAGCCCTGCTGGAAACTCTCGAACTCAAGGCAGCGCCTGCCGCTCGCGACCTCCTCGATGGCGTCAAGACTCTCCGAGACATGAATCAGCGCCAGTTACGCAAAGTGCCGGAGGATGCGCCGACCGGGTTCATACGCAAACGCTGGGACAGCGTCGTCTATGTTGGCGACGGTCTTGACCGACGCTTCTACGAACTGTGCATCCTGTCGGAACTGAAGAATGCGCTCCGTTCCGGCGACATCTGGGTGCAGGGCTCTCGCCAGTTCAAAGACTTCGAGGAGTACCTGTTACCTCCGGCTCGCTTTACCGCACAACGCACCGAGAAGCAACTCGGTCTGGCTATAGATACCTGTTGCGAACCGTTCTTGACAGAGCGACTTGCGGCGCTGGAAAGTGCGCTACAGAAAGTCGAGCGTCTGGCCGCAAGCAACGAGTTACCCGATGCGCAGATCACTGACGCGGGTCTCAAGATCACGCCGCTGACCAATGCAGTGCCGGAAGCTGCCGATCTGCTGATGCGTCAGGCGTATGCCCTTCTGCCGCATGTGAAGATCACGGAACTGCTGCTGGAAGTGGACTCCTGGATCAACTTCACCCAACGCTTTACCCACCTTAAAACCGGAGAGCCGACATCTGAAATCAGCCTGCTACTGACCGCGCTGCTTGCCGACGGAATCAATCTCGGTCTTTCCAAGATGGCCGAATCCTGTCCCGGCGTCACTTACGCCCGGCTCTCCTGGCTACAGGCATGGCATATCCGCGATGACACCTACGCGGCGGCGCTGGCAGAACTGGTCAACGCTCAAAGCGAGCATGCCTTCTCCGACTGGTGGGGCGATGGCACGACATCTTCCTCTGATGGGCAATGGTTCCGCGCCGGCGGCGTGGGTCAATCCGGCAGCCATTTCAATGCCAAATACGGCACAGACCCTGGTGTCACCTTCTATACCCACATCTCTGACCAGTACGCTCCTTTTCACACGAGGGTCATTAATGCGCCGGTGCGCGATGCCACCTACGTGCTTGACGGCCTGCTCAACCACGAATCGGACCTGCGTATCGAAGAGCATTACACCGATACTGCTGGCTTCACCGATCACGTGTTCGGTCTGATGCATCTGCTAGGGTTCCGCTTCGCGCCGCGCATCCGAGACCTTAAAGACAAAAACCTCTACCTGCATGGCGATGCTAAAGCCTACCCCACGCTGTCGGGCCTGGTCGGTGGCCCGATCCAGATCAAGCACATTCGGACCCACTGGGACGAGATCCTACGTCTGGCGTCGTCAATAAAGCAGGGAACGGTCACTGCCTCACTGATGCTGCGCAAACTGGGAAGTTATCCTCGCCAAAACGGTCTGGCGGTGGCGCTGCGTGAACTGGGGCGTATCGAACGCACACTATTTACCCTGGACTGGTTGCAAAGTACTGACCTTCGGCGGCGAGTTCAGATCGGATTGAACAAGGGCGAGGCGAAAAATGCCTTGGCGCGAGCGGTTTTCTTCAATCGGTTGGGCGAACTACGCGACCGCAGTTTCGAGAACCAGCGTTATCGCGCCAGCGGCCTCAATCTCGTGGTGGCGGCCATCGTCTTATGGAACACCGTCTATCTGGAGCGAGCGGTGCAGAGCTTGAAAGCACACGGGCAATCCGTAGACGATAGCTTGTTGACGCATCTGTCGCCCTTGGGCTGGGAACACATCAATCTGACCGGCGATTATGCCTGGCGACAGAGTAAACAGGTCGAACAGGGCAAATTCAGGCCGCTCCGCCCGTTTGCAAATCCTTAGCGTACGATTTTTTCCGTTTCGTGAGCGGACCCCTTAGAGTAAGCGCTCCACCACGAGAGGCTGCAGCCCCATCCATCCCATGCAGAAACGATTACAGATTTTGGATCGATGGTAACGTGCCTATCCGTGGCAGCTTCTGGTTGCTGTGCCACGGCTGCTACAGACAACAGGAGCGTTAATGCAATTGATATTGGTATGGTTGGCACCCAAAATGAGTTCTTCACAGCGCCAGATTATCACAATTGGGCGTCGTGGTCAATCCAGTCGGCACAGTTAACAACAAAAGCGAAGAGCGATTCGGCCTGTAGAATTAAAAGAAATCGATCGGATCGTTCTGTTCGCGCTTATTCCCGTCCGGTATTATTCGGCAAATATATACGCGGCTCTGGTACGCTAACACCCCATTTCTGAAGTGCGCTATACGCTAACTTACGCACGGAGTATACGTCTTGATCGTTATCCCAATAACGTTCCAGGTAGGGATCATCCAGTTGCCGTTTCAAAAGGTCGATATTGGCGTCCGACTTGAAATGTGCCAGGCATTCGACGCCCATCCGGCGAAATGTGCCTTCATCATTGGCTCTGGCAGCCAGATAATCGTCGTGATTGATCCCTTTGATTTCTTGTTCCAGTGGGAGGAACGATCTGGGAGACAAAATCATGCGCCTGGCAACCTTTTCGAGCTGCGGCCCAACAGGAACCACCAGTTCACCGCCTGCATTGTAGGGAAACAGCCGATGGATCAGATCGGGCATATATCTCAAAGAAAAGAGGAGTGTGGTTCCAGAAGAGGACTTTGCATAGCGGCGCGCTATATCAAGGACCTTACGCGGCGAACGAATAGCACGAAACTCCATTGAAAAGTACGCAAACGTCGGCAAAGGAGTAAGTGATTCTTCAGGGTCAACCGTGAGGCAAGACCAGAATTGAATCGGTGATGGAAAGCCTTTGTCTACACTCCCGTTCCGAACAAACCAGAGTATCCGCGTACGCTTTTGGCGCCATGTTTGATAGTTTTGGTCCGGCGTATTGCCGAACGTCAGCAACTCGAGGCGTTTGCGAGGGCTCCCTTTTAGTGTTTCGCTTACATCGATCGTGATAGATGATTCGGCATTGCCGCCTTTATCGTGGTTGATTGAGCTTTCTTTATAAACGGTGCCGAGATAAACGCCATCGGCCTGGGCGATTAAGGCCTCGATCGACATGTGAACCGGATTTCGCTGCGCCATAGCTGTAGTGTTGTTGCTGCCAAAAAGGCAAACGAGCCAGAGACACATACCGAATTGAAAATAACCACGCAGGAATATTGTTTTCATACCCATTAGTCGGGATCCGAAGTGAATGGGTTACGCGAGGTTCTTGGGCGGAGGATGATGGGACCGATAGGAAGTATAGGTGCGGGCAACGTCCTACTATTCCCTCTCACCTTTTCCCCCTTATGCACCCGTGCGCCCCACCACTAAAAAGAAACCCGTAAGATAGAATCGCTGTTTAATTTCCTCTATTGTGAGAGTCTGTCTGCCAGAAATAGGATCGCCGATTACATACTTATCTCCCTCTCGGGAGAGTATGGCAATAAAATGCCCGGCACTGCCTTTGCCCAGCTGAGTGCCACAAACACTGGGATAAGGAAGTGAATTCGGCTGCGGAGTAGTGAGAACGTAATCTGCAGTGAATCCACGCCGCCGAAGCGCGCGCGTTAAATACCAGTTTTCAGTGCCAGATCCGCAGGTATGGCACTCTATCGCAAGCTCACGTTCGGTGGCATCTTTGCCAAAAAGTGAATCAAAGTTGCCGCGCTGCTCGGGCCACAGGTGCTGGGCGTGGTCTGGATGCATACATCCTCTTTCCAATGGTTTGCAAGGGGTGTTGTTAAGGGCACAATATACGGCTTAAGGTAGGGCACAACCAGTATGGCTGCAAGCGAAGTAGCAGCCATTGGGCCTATAACAACCTTTAGCAAAGTGGATGCGCCTACAAAAGGCAACCGGCCGAGCAAAGCCGCAAGCAGGCCAAATATCAAACCGGCCAGTGTCGCCAGTAATTCCGATCCTCGTGCGGCCCGTAGCACAAAGAACCATGCAGCACCATCCAGAATATGCAAATAATAAACCGCATACAGAAAAGCAGGCAAAGCCAGGCCCATGCAGCACAATATCGCCAGGGAATAAGCCCGTACAGATTTATCCGCCAGGGCACCCGCTAACCTCCAACCCGCTGCGAAAAACACAAACCCCAGGCATATAACGGCAATCATCAATGTAGTTACCCCTGTACTTCGGCATGCATCCGCCAGGCACCCCTAACTTCCTCGCCCCAATTGCCTGCCCCCTCGCCTGCTGGCAACAACGGGAGTTCCAAACAATGCTGTTGATGCAAGGGTTAATATTGAAAGTGTATTCCTACTTCTCAGATTGCGCTGCACTGTAACGCAGCAATTCATCGGAGCTCGAAGATTTGTCGGCAGACGGACGCAGTAAGGTGTCCGTGTTCGATGAAGCGGCAGATGCGCGCAAAAGCAAATTGGGTGCGCTGAGTATAGCGATTCGTTCCTGAAGTCTGGGCAGACAAACGCGTGCGGCATCTTGAATGGCGCGTTCCCCTGCAGTTCTCGTTTCACCCTCGCACAGGCTGGCAACCTGGGGCAGCTCCATCTCCGAACCTACGTTCGCAAAAGCCTCCAGAATAGCCACACGCAGAAGCACCTCTTTTTGCCTTGCAGGCTGGAATATGGCGGCAACGTCTTTATACAACACGTTTTCAACGCGGCGGCCAAGTATAGCGCTTAGTTTTGTACGCTGCGCACTGTTCAATAACTCGCTATCCTCCGGTTTGAGCAGCGGAAGGATCTCGGTTAGGGCGTCTCGCACAGAGTCTTTTGCTCCGGGGTCGTCGAATGTGAGCGAGTCTACCAGAAGCCCTACAGAGCGGATATCCACACTTTGCTTCAACGCGTTCACAGCTGTAGTTGCACCACGTTGGGATTGCCCACCGGTAATTGCGGCAACAAAATATAGGGCCAATACAAGCGCGTTTGTTGCAATCCCTGCCGGGCTGATGATAAGCTCCAGCATCCTGTCCTGCCCAACCCTGTTCCGGAAATAGAAGGAAAGCGGCACCACCGTGAGCGTGTAGGCGGCCAGCGAAATCGCAAGCCTGCGCACGCGTCGCTTTCTGGCAACCACCTGCTGCTGAAGAACTTCGCTCCAATTCGTGCGCTGGTCCGCCTGCTCTATAGATTGAAGCTGCGCAGGGCTCACCGGCACTTCACCGCGATTACCAGCATTGGTGGGTTCTATCGTTTCAGATTCCTGAAGGTTGTTCATAATAGCCGTTATACGCCTACTCAATTCCGTGCTGCACTCAGCCCGCGTAAGCCGCTTCCAGTGCCGCTATGTCGATCTTCTTCATATCAAAAATGGCGTTCATCACCCTCTCCTGAGCTGGCGATGGCGGCAGTGCCAGGAGCGCAGTAACTACCTCTGGAACAACTTGCCACGATACGCCGAATCTGTCTTTTAGCCAGCCACACTGCTGCGCGTTTGGGTTTGCATCCGCCGTTAACTTTTCCCAGTAGTAATCAACCTCGGCCTGCGTTTCACAGTTAACAACAAGCGAAACCGCCTCGCTAAACTGAAAGTGAGGGCCACCGTTAAGCGCGATAAACCGAAATCCATCCAGCTCAAATTCAACAGTCAAAACACTGCCAGGAGTCTTGCCGTGTATCTCCTGGCCAGCCTCGCCGTATCTCGAGGTGTTTACTATCTTTGAGTTCTGAAAAATGGATATATAGAACGCAGCCGCATCCTCTGCCTGGCTATCAAACCACAGGCACGTGGTAAATCTCGGAGATAAACCCATTTGCCAGCTCCCTCTCTGTATCAGCTATAAGTGGCCATCGGCACCGAATGCCGCCCGCATTTAAAAACGGATACGCATCCGGTTCAGGCCACCATTCGCCTCCATGCGCTGCACAACCTCCTTCACAAGTCTATCGGTAAGCCCTATAAACTCGTTAGTGATTCCTATCTAAAACCTGAGGGACCCGAGGCGGGCCAGCTTGTTCTTATCCATGATAGTGATGGTTACCTGCGGTCAAGCGATGGCCACCCATCCTCTGTCACGAACAACGCAGAATATCCGAAAGCTCGTTTGCCTGTATATCTGTAGAATTTGGTGCAGAGGTTGGTGCTCAGTGCTTTTGTTTGCGGCTACCGCCCGTGCAGTAAACAATTCAATACAGAAGCAAAGCAAAAGTAAGGACAAAGCACCGCTCAGGTAGAACTTCGATATCGTTGTGGTGTCGAGGGAGTAGAGCGATAACGCTGCCGTGCTGCTCGTTCACCTCTGAAAGGTCAAGGTCAAGAACAAGTGTTCACCCGCGCTCTATTAATTGCTCTATTTATGGGCTGCATCGGTCCAATCTCGGCAGTCGCCGCCAGCGCCGCAATGGATGCTGATCCGCCCGTATTCGCGGAGCGTACCGTAACCACCAGTTCCGGCACATTCGCATTTCGCGTGTTCGTGCCAGTTCACCGCGATCCACACAAGAAATCACCAGTAATTCTGTTTCTACATGGGGCGGGCGAGCGCGGCAGCGATAACCGAGCCCAGACCACGGTTGGTATTCCGCTGCTAATCGCTCAAGATCCGGAGTTCCCGGCAGTTGTTGTTTGCCCGCAATGCAAAGGCGACAACGCGTGGTGGACAGAGCCAGCGATGGAGGATTTGGCGCTCAAGGCGCTGGACCAATCAATTCAGGAATTCAACTGCGATCCCAGGCGTGTCTACCTCACGGGGCTCTCCATGGGAGGCTACGGCACCTGGGATCTGGCCCAGAAGTATCCGGATCGCTGGGCAGCCATCGCCCCATGCTGTGGCGGGCTTATTGTTCCGTGGCTGCGCACAACGCCTCTTGCCAATCCATACACGGCGGTGGCCAAAAAGGTAGTGGATATTCCCACATGGGTTTTTCATGGTGAGATGGACTCTGTTATCCCGGTATCCGAATCCCGCCAGATGGTGGGCCTCCTGTATATGGTACGGGCCGGCCGAAAGTCGCCAGATCTGAAATACACCGAATATCCCGGTGTTGGGCACGATAGCTGGAATAAAGCCTACAAAGAGCCGGGCCTGTTAACCTGGCTATTTGCTCAGAAAAAGAAGAAGTAAAGCATGGGTGGCGATCATAAAACGGCGGTATCCGCAAGCGATTAAGGCCAGATTTGGCCCGTTTGCTGGAAACACGCATCTACGGAATTGGCATGTTTGTGCCAACGGGCTCGGCCATCTGGGGCCGGGAGCTTCAGATAACGTGCTGCCAGAAGATCTGCACAAAACAGCAAACAGTAATTATGTTGCCGCGTTTGTGATAGGAGGCTGGCCCGCATACGTTGCTGTCGCCGCTCCTGCACGCCATCCATGCCAACTACGGGTGCTTCGGGGTAGTGCGCGTCGTACGCGCGGCTCGCCAGCAAGCCTAAAATTGACGGGTAGCCCCCGTCGATTTTTGGCGCGGTAGCCAACAGTCTTCTCCGGTTCCAAAACCCATCCCCGCTCCGAAGGCGTGGCCAACTGTGCAGATTCAGTCAATAACAGTTTTTGTTATTGCAATTGATTTATGGTAGTATTCACGCGTGGATTGTGCACGGGAGGAGGCCTGACAATGAATGTATCACTTACTCCAGAGTTTGACCAATTTATTGCGGGAAAGGTGAAGAGCGGCCACTATCACTCGGCCAGTGAGGTGGTACGGGAAGCCCTCCGGCTGCTGAAGGAGCGCGACGCCCTTTATGAGGTGCGCCTGGAAGAGCTGCGAAAACAGGTGCGCGAGGGGTTTTCCCAGATTGAAAGTGGCGACTATCTGGAGTTCTCGTCGACCGACGATATTGTCTCCCATATTTCTCAAGCAGGTAACAAACGCATTCTGGGCCAGAACCAGGGATGAGCCTCAAACAGTATCGCCTCTCCAAAGCTGTAGAGGCTGACCTGCTGGAACTCTGGATTTATGTTTTGGAACAAACTGTGAGCGAACAGCGTGCCACCAGTGTGATTTCAGATATCGTGAGCAAGTTTGCCACGCTGGTGGAATATCCAGGTATGGGAATAGGCCGAGAAGAGCTAGGCCCTGGGTATCGCAGTTTTCCTGCCACAAGCCATGTAATCTTCTATCGCCTGTTTACCAATGGGATCGAGATCTCACGCGTTCTGCACGGCGCACGAGATGTGAATACAATTGACTTAACTGCTGGTGATGGCGGGCACCCCTGAATTCCTCGCTCCCTCGCCGTCAGCATCCATTGCATTTATTTGCGTCCCCGCGTCTTTGCCTGCTTAATACAACCAATCCAACCTGGTACCGCCGGCCATCCGGGAGGCGACCCTAACTTCCTAACTTCCTAACTCTCCTTGCTCCCTCGCCTGCCAGATTTTCTGCATTTCACCAGCCCCCAAAACCCATCCCGGCGCCGAAGGCGCCATGCCCGGGGCTCCTACTCAAACTCAACGCCCTTGCCCCGGCTCGCCGCCCTGCGCAATCCCTTAATGAACTTGAGAGTTACTTTCTGTTCATCGGTTTCAGAATCCGAGCTGGCCTTCATAACGTCCAGCAGTTGCTGCAATCTATCCGCCAGTGGGCCGCACTGCTCGGCGGCGATGGAGCCATCATAATCACTGTGGAAAAGCAAAACGTGGAGAATGTCGGGTTCGAGAGTGCGCCATGGAATCGGTATCACACTTTCATCTTCGCAATAACCTTCCATCTTCTCAATATCTATGCCAGCTGCGGTTGCAATGGCGGTTCTCCACCAATGAAACGTTC
Source organism: uncultured Chthonomonas sp. (assembly GCA_903859705.1). Lineage (GTDB taxonomy): Bacteria > Armatimonadota > Chthonomonadetes > Chthonomonadales > Chthonomonadaceae > CAIXIX01. Next base: position 18,572 of record CAIONQ010000047.1, on the reverse strand, counting down.
TGTACGGACCGTTAAAGCAGCCATGCGTAACTGTTAAACCCATCGTGATTACCCTCCGATCGTGATTTATCCCTCGCTAAAAAAATATCCTACGAATTCGCTTTCGGCTCCTCAGGTTTTGCTGATCTGTATGTAATCTCCTGCATCCAATCCTACGACTACTGGCAATTCGGCATCATCTCTGTTTAGCAAACGTACCAGGCCTTTTCCCTATCACCCGTTCCCTCTTCCCTACGCGTGATACAGTTCGATGTAATGGTACAAGTAACGCGGTCGAGATGCGGGAACAAGCATAAAATACCCGGGGTCAGGGCGATACACATCTGGCGGCTCTAAAATCACGAAGGCCGCACAGAAGCTACAAGTGGGCACGGATGGCAGAGCCCCCATCCGCGCCTCTTTTTAAGGTGTGTAGCCAAAAACCCCTCGCCAGGTTGATGGGTTCTGGCTTGCATGCGTTGAACCTGGCTATCGAGGCAATCCAGGGCAACGCCCACTGTGGCCCACCTGGGTTAGCTTCGGTACTTTGCTTTGTCTTTTCCGTCCAGGTTCAAACGGTTAGATGGATCGCTGTGAGCAGTGCCAGAATTGACGTGCTTGTCGCTGATTATCTCTCCGTTCTTGAGGACGGTTACGATAGCCATACCATGGCCGCGTCCCAGATCAAATTCTTCCTTCAGCCAGGCAAGTATGTCGCCGGCTTTGGTCTTTGGGTCCTTAAACCCTCTGGCCTCGGCCATGGCCAGGATCTCGCGCGGGGTTTTACCGGTCTTTGCTTCTATGTTGTCCAGGTACGCTTGGAATGACATGGGTGGTGTCCCTTCAATATCTAAATGCTATCTATTGCTTATTTTGCTGTGTATCCAGGCGGTTGCGGGGGGCAGCCCATCGCGATACCCGCTGCCCTAGTCGTACAGTCACTCGCATCCTGCTGATCAAGCGATGGTCTCTAGACCTTTCTTACTCACAATCGTCAGCAGCTTTAGCGACGGGCCGGATGGGTGTTTTTCCCCTCGTTCCCACTGGCTAACCACGCCAGGCGAAACATTCAGGTAGGCTGCAAACACGCGCTGGCTAACACGAGCATTTTCGCGTATGGATTTGACCTCTTCGGCAGAAAGCTGCGCAACAGGTGTAAGACAAAGCTTATCGAATTCCCGCATGGATCGGCGGTCCAAAAGTTCCGCGTCCAGAAGATCGGATGCGGTCTCATGAATTGCCGCGAGCGCGTCGCTCTTGTATGCTTTATCCATCACATGCCACCTCTATAAACACCCCGGCCGTTATTGACGCTTCCAGTTGTTCTGTGTCGAAGTTCAACACGGTTTTCGCGAGTTTCTTAAATGCCTTCAGCTCATCTGCGGTTATGTTATCACGCTCATTTTTGGCATAACCCTACACGAAGAACGCCAGTGTTTCGCTTCGATAGAGAATGATGGAACGATAACCACCGGATTTCCCTTCATTGCTCCTGGCTATGCGCTGTTTGATCACGCCTCCGCCCAGATCAGCATCTACCTGACCTGCGTCAGCTCGTTGTACTGCGAGACAAAGACTATCTATGTCTATGCTCTCTTTGTTAGCGAATCGCTGGAAAGATTTGTTAAGAAATATTCTCACGCGTCAGTCTCGCCGCCACATAAGCAATTCCAATCTATAACACTAAGTATTATAGTTATGTTCTGAGTACTTGTCAAGCAGCCGAACATTACAACCATTGACCTGGGTAAAAGCAAAGTACTTCACTTCAACGCAGCTCATCAAGCCTCGTGGTAAAACTCGATTTATTGCACAATTGACGCAGTCGAAATTCGTGCTCACGCAGGATGGCAAGGCGGGTAAGACCGCGAGATTTCAGGCGCAGCTTCAATTTTGGAGTGGCGCCATTTTTCTTGGTGGATCCGGCTGCCTGACCTGTGGCTAAATGCGATTAACACCAACCAATTCAACGTGGGGATAGGCCAGAATCTTCGCATCCAACGTCATCAAGTTCATACCATGAACTCTCGCTGTAGCAACAATTATCTGGTCTGCGGGGTCCCTGTGGAATTCGCCCGGAAGCTGCGTTGAATCAATTAATATCTCTGTCGTCAAGGGCAGTATGCTCACACCAGGATACGTCCCTGCTGCCTTGAGCCAGTCCGTAACAGGAACACTTAGCATCAGCCTGCCATGCTCAACCAGCTTGGCTACTTCCCACACGGAAATGATACTTACATATATCCCCGATGATTGCTCCCGCGCAATTGCTGCAAGATGCGTATCCGTTAGCCGCGGATCGCCAGCTACCCACCACACCCAAATGTGCGTGTCAATTAGCACTCGCCGCTGGCCTCCCAGTCGTCGTCAGGAGTAGCAGAGTCGAACGGATTGTCGTAGCTTAAAACGGTACCCTGGAGGTCAAGTAGCGGAACCGTGCCAATTGTAACGGTTTTCGAGATTGTTAGCGATACATGCTCTCCGGGGTTCAAAGGTAGTTTGCGATCCAGAATAAGATCGCCATGCATGCCGACAGTAGCACCGGCAACGAGCGTCGAAGTTCCGGCTTGTTCAGGTGTTAACATTACAGGTCCTCCCGCATCTTGTTCAGCTATCCAGATTTTACCCTACGCATAGGTCAGGACCTCCGTTCGCGCTAATTCGGTAAATGGTAGCACTCGATCTACTGCACAATTAACGCGGTCGAGATTCGTGCTCAGGCAGGCAGGCAAGGCGCGTCAAATCCGGTTCATCAGGTGCCGCTCCCATTCCGGAACGGCGCCTCAAACCACAGTCACTCACATCCTGCTGAGATAACTGCGCCGACTTCTTCGCGCGTAGCGCCGGTGGCGAACAGCGCTCTTATAAGGAGATCTGTAGACACGCTCGGGTCACCAGGCTCGATTTTGGCGATGCGTGACTGGCTGGATTTGAGTTTTACAGCGAGACCGATCTGCGAAATGTGGCGCTGCTTGCGCCTGCTTCGTATGGCCGCACTCAGCGCCAGACGTAATTCGACAATAGCATTCTCTTCATCGGTTAGTCCCAGGAACTCCTGTGTGGTTCCCACCTTAAATCCGAGAGCCTCCAGGCGGGCTTGTTTGTTTTTATCCATGGAAATGATAGTTACCCCACCCTGTCGTATAATCCGAGTCTCCAGGCGCACGTACTGATAACGCTCTGTGGCGTTGTTTGAGTTCGCTTTTCGAATACGTCGACGACCAATATGGCATCGGCATCTACGCGGTAGAAGTAAGCGTTTCACGATGTGCCCTCTCTCCGCAACAAGTGGAAGAGAGTCACTACGACGCGCTAAAGCTGTGGGTCGTCTTTGAGTAATCCAAAATCGAACGCTGCTAAGATTGTATGAACAGCTTCGTCAGGCTGCACAAGGCCTTGGAAATCATTCGGCGGCAACCAATGCCCGAATTCGTTGAATGACCGTATCTACCCGACCGCGGCCCGATTGTTGTGGTACAAGATGCCCTTCGATAGCCTCAACGGAATCACTGTCAGCAAGGAATTGAGTGAACCAGCGTGCGATGTATGATCTAACTGGTTCAGGAGACGTGGTAAATTCCGATAGTAATTCTACTCTTCCGTCAATTACTGCAATGATGTCTTCGAGGTCTTTGTGAAGGTAGTCTCCACTAGCGCGATCTTTCCACGCCTCGATCTTTGTTGCGACGAAATATGGTGCCGATATCAGCCTGATTACAACTTCTGCTTCTATCTCGTAGTCTACGGTTGTACGATTGCATCTGCGTACCACTTTGTATTAAATCCAAGGAGACTAACGTCAGTAGGCATCACATCGACTATCGTGCCGTCTATATTCCACCTGCAGATAGGTGCTCCAGACTCCATACTATTGGCGAATCCAAGAGCGCGTAACTGTTCCTCGAGAGTGTAGTATTCTGTGAGGGAGGCCATTTCGATGATTATATCGACGTCTTCGGTAAACCTCGCCTCTGGTGCGGCGGGATCGGTTACCAGCAGTCCAGTCACCGCGCCTCCCACGAACACGAACTGTTCAACCATAGTTCCCAGGCTCCTGGCAACACGTAAAATGCCATCAACTGCCTGCTGTCGCATCCCTGGTTTCCAATCTTGTCTTGAGAATATCCGCCGCAAGAGTTGCGCTTCTGGCTCGCCCGTCCCTGATTGCATCCACAAGTGCTAGGAGTTCGTATAACCCTCGGTCCCGTTCTGCGGCACCGACAACGCCTTTGTAGAGTGGTTCAAAGGAATAGCCGCGTACCTCCCCAGTGGAAGACGGCCAAACCGGCGGATCCGATTCTGAGGCGTGAAGAAGCGCACTCAACGGCGGGGCTGCGAAAGCCGTCGGCACGCCTCTGGTTTGGCCACCGATCTGTGCCGGAAACGCATACTTTACGCCGTGGATCACAAACTCAACAAGGGAACGCCGCGCTACTCGCCTGGAATCCGTGCTGTAAAGCCGCGCGGAGTCTGCTCTTTGCAAAGATGCATGCAACTGCGATGGACTCAAGCCTAGCTCCTGTGACAGTGACGCAAACGTCCAGAGACTGTTTCCGGTCACTGTAAGCTTCAACAGCACAACAACATCTTGCGGAAGTAGAGAATTGGCTGACATAGGATTAGTATGTCACACATATTCTATATTCTAGAATATAGAATGATTTATAGTTTTAACCCTGCGAATTCGAGGGGTTTAAAACTGAAGCTGGCCGAAATAGCTTCTACATGTCGCCGAAGAACCGTGAGGTCAACTTGAGAGACTACGCTAATGTCCTTCAACTCTTGGTACAAGTTAAATTGGAAAGCGTGAATGCACACCTCAATCGAGACGGACGGCCACTGCCTGATAGAATGAAGCGACTTAATGCAGAGACAATACGTAAACCGGGAGAAACGTTGTGCCAGGTTCAGGCGCTACGCCTTCCCGCGCAAAGCGCTCACGCCAACGGTAGAACTGCCGCGGCTGTACACCGTTATCCAAACACCATTGCTGTGCACTGCACCCGGCACGCTCTGCAGCGGCAACACGCTCGAACCAAACCTCCCGTGATACACGGTTTACCATAACAAGGCACCTCCAATTGAGATGCCATTAGTTTAATTCGACTGCAAAACAAAGGAAATATGCGCGTGGTTTGACGCTTACGATTATCACAACGGGCCCAGCGAACATCTCGACACTCCCGTTTGTTGGAAGATCGACATTTGAGCTGAAGATTCGGATATCGCTTCTGTCTGGCGGATCGGTATTGGGCATAGGGACCTTGTATGCGCGGCGGCTCGTGCCGTTTTCGATTTTGGCAATGCGCGACTAGCTGCCCGGCCGTCGTTTCGCAGCCGATCTTGCTTCATATAGCCGTTCGGAAAACCCACCGTCCGCCGCGAACTGTGCCTCCTCCGCCCGAATCTGGCGGTCCAACAGGAAATTGGCCTGATGGATCAGGCAGATAATGGTGTTTGCCGCAGTTTCGGGCGATTTCTCCTCAATAAACACCCGATAAGTATCGTAGGACCGATTTTCTGTTGCGGCCAGATTGCGAATATACTCTGCTTTTGGGTGCTCTTTCTGCCATAAACTGAAATTGTTCTGTCGCAAAAAGTCTTCATAATCCAGCAGAAGCTCCTCCAGGCTTGACCGGGCCACAGATGTCAGTTTGATCTCAGTCGATTGCGATGTCCCGGCCGCGCGACTGCCTTCAGCAATGTTCTGCTTGCCGCTTCTCGCAGCCTGGATCATCTGATCGATGGTCCTCGATTTACTGTCCAAACACTTACGGCAGAAGACGATCGTTCCATCGTAGATGATTTCGGCTGTTTGGAACGACTGAAGCTTGCGGTAGCCTCCGTGTGCGCCGACTATCCTGGGATTTTGGTTGCCATTCAATTACGTAGGCTCCTTCCTCCGCTTACGACGGATAGGACCTATTTGACAGATAAGACGGATAAAAACCTTTGGGGTGACCCCCGCAGGGTGCTCCGAGTTAGGGCGACACAACAACCCCAGTCGCAAGCACACTTCATCCGTCATATCCGTCTCATCTGTCGAATCTGTCCTGGGTTTTCTTACGCCACATGGTAACACTCGATGTACTGCACAATTAACGCAGTCGAGATTCGTGCTCACGCAGGCGGGGAGGAAGGGTAACGCTGAGGGATTTTCAGGCGCTGCTTCGACTCTGGAATAGCGCATGTACCTACAGTCAGTCGCATCCTGCCGAGATAACGGCGCCAACTTCTTCGCGCGTTGCGCCGGTGGCGAAGAGCGCTCTTATCAGGAGATCTGTAGAGACGCTCGGGTCACCGGCTTCGATTTTGGCAATGCGTGACTGGCTAGACTTGAGTCGTTCAGCGAGACCGACCTGCGAAATGTGGCGCTGCTTGCGCCTGCTTCGTATGGCCGCACTCAACGCAAGACGCATTTCGACAATCGCATTCTCTTCATCGGTTAGTCCCAGGAACTCCTGTGCGGTTCCGAACTTAAATCCGAGAGCCTCCAACCGGGCCCGCTTGTCTTGATCCATATTAGTGATTGTTACCCCACGCTGTCGTAAAGTGCGAGTCTCCTGGCGCACGTACTGATAACACCCTGTGGCGTCGTTTGAGTTCGCTTTTCGAATACGTCAACGACCAATATGGCATCAGCATCTATGCGGTAGATGATCCTCCAGGATTTGTTAGTATCCTGTATTCGGAGCTCGTGACACCTCGCCCCAATCACAGGCATCGGTCTGGAATGCGGCATAGAAAGAGTCTCGCCCAGTTGCAGCTTACGCAATAGGAAACCAGCTTCTATGCGTGCTTGATCAGATAACGGTGGGGACTTCACCTCGCCGTGCAGCCAGACAAGATCCTTGCTCAACATGACCTATTATATGTCATATGTGACATTTTTTCAAGTTCCAACCAGGTTTGCTGGGGATTTATCCGTCGTATCGGTAGCGGCGTTCACTACGCCACATGGTAGCACTCGATGTATTGCACAATTAACGCGGTCGAGATTCGTGCTCAGGCAGGCGGGTAATGCGCGTAATGACCGGGTCATTCCGGCGTTGCTTCGATTCCGGAGCGGCGCCTTTTTGTTAGAGCTCCACGTACGCATCGTGTACGGGGTGGACGAGGATCAGTTACCTGGTTATTTATGGCTTTTTTGCTATGGAACCAAGCAAGGGATTTTTCCGGGAAACCTAGAAGGGAAGCTTTACAGCCATACGGAATAGTAGGGTGCGATACATCACATTTGTTAATACAACTCACCTACACATATTTCCTGCGGTCGCGCGGTTTACCAATTCGTTACGTCAAGTTTTCAATTCGGGCACTAACTTGCTAATATTGCTATGACAAGAAGCTCACTGCCAGGAAACGTAAATCTGTTTGTTGAACCGAGAAGACAACTCGTCACCTGGGTACGTCAACAGCTAACGGGGGCGCCGCCTACATTAACCGCTGAGGAGCAGGTATTACGAGGTGTATTACCGACGGAGAGGTTTCCGTGCGGCGCGATCTACCCAATTACCTCTAGTGGCGAGGGAATCGACCCGGCAAGCGACTCATTTGATGAAATTGTCGACGCCGAGGATGAAACTGAAGGTCGCCCAGTCATCTCTCGGCGTTACGTACCTCCCTCCTCGCTTGGTGTTTCATTTTATATCAGAGGCGAACATATCTGTCTGCAACTGATTTGCTCAGCCGCCGCCTATATGAAAACTGACGCGGGGTGGGAGCGCTACTCACTGGCAAGCAACGCAGATGGGGAGGAGTACATAAATGTCACTTGCCCCGATAAGGGGCAGCACCAGACATTTACGAAGCTATCTGAACATGCGCGTATTGATGCCTTGTGGCGACGATTTGCGGATGGCTGGATTGTAACCGTTTCACTGAGTAACGCACAGGCAATTGATGATGGCGTGAAAGACTACTTCATCGACCGAGCAAAAAGGACCCTGTATGAAGCCAAACTCCGATGTGTTATTGACTCTGGCGAGGTTGGTGTTTATCCCGGCGTGGATCGGTCTTTGCTTGATGAGGAAGAACAGGAGATCGAACTTCAGTACGCGGGGAAGCACATATTCGCAATTGGCCATGGCTGCGCTGCAAACTGGATACAAGATGCTGGCAGGGTATCAGAAATAGGTACCGAAACCATGCCGGCCGTAGAAGTACCGCAGATGACATCGGATACGGGATCGTCCGAGGATCGAGCGCTGTGGCTTAGCGAACTCTCCGATCTGGATAACAACTATGAACGGCTTTTGCCAATTATCTCCACATTTATAGACGGTTATGCCGGCTGGGCGCAGGAGCAGGAAGAGAGCCTTGTTAGCCTTCCGGAGTATGATCTGGAAGCTGGAAGGCGCATCACCAAGCGAGTGAGCTCCTGCATTGCACGTATGCGTGAGGGCTTGCGGCTGCTGCAGAATAACAAACAGATCAGGCTGGCCTTTTCACTGGCAAATCTCGCAATGCTAGATCAAATGCGGCAAACAGACAGGGTGCGGGGAGGAAGCAAACCAACTACATCTTATCGCTGGCGCCCCTTTCAATTGGCCTTTTTGCTTACCGTCCTGGAGTCTACCGCGAACGAAGATAGCGAATATCGAGACACGGTTGATCTTATCTGGTTTCCAACAGGAGGCGGAAAGACGGAAGCCTACCTCGGGCAGATTGCCTTTCAGATCATCCTGAGACGCTTGCGCCACGCAAGTACAGGAGGTGGAACTTGCGTACTGATGCGCTACACACTCCGTCTGTTGACGCGAGACCAGTTTCTGCGTGCAACTAAGCTTATCTGTGCGCTGGAACTTATTCGACGTGCCCGACAGGATCTCGGAGACAGTTCCCAAACAATGAGCATCGGTATGTGGGTAGGAGGGGCATCAAGCCCGAACTCGTTCGCGGATGCGCGAAAATTAGTCACTGATGCTCGATCGAACGGCGCGTCGCCATCCATCGTGCTTAATAGATGCCCCTGGTGCGGACATCTGTTTGACAATGAGTACAGCTACGACTGTAGTGCGAGACATTTTCGTTTCCGCTGCGCTAATTCGGCGTGCGCTTTTCACGCTCAGGTGCCCTGCAATGTAGTTGACGAAGCTCTGTACAAAGATCCGCCCACGCTTCTCTTAGCTACCGTAGATAAGTTTGCAAGGTTGGCCTGGGAGCCCAGAGCCAACTCCTTCTTCGGCGGTGAAGCGCATCGGCCTCCAGAGCTGATTATTCAGGATGAACTTCATCTGATAGCCGGGGCGCTTGGTTCTGTTGCCGGGCTTTATGAGGCGGCCCTGGACACGGTGATTAAATCGCGCGGCGTGTACCCGAAGTATGTTGCCTCGACTGCGACAATTCGGACGGCAACCCGGCAGATTAAGAGCCTGTATGGGCGAGAGGTAGCTGTTTTCCCTCCTCCGGGGCTTAGTGTAGAGGATTCCTATTTTGCTCGCTCCGTGCCGTTATCGCAGCGTCCGGGTCGTATCTATGTTGGTTACCTCGCTCCAATGCTAACACGTCAACAGTGTATTGCTCCGCTTGCGGCAGCGCTGCTGCTGTCTCCATTCTCGCTGTTCGAAGAGAGCGAAGAAAAGCAAGTACTAATGGACGCATGGTGGACTCAGGTGGTCTATCACGGCAGCCTAAAAGGCGTAGGCAACACGCATACATCATTTGTTAGCAGCATTGCTGAATTCATGAAATTGCTCAATGTACAGGCTGAAAGAAGATCGCTGCCCAATATCGCGCAGCTTACCAGTTTGCAGTCTGCCGATGAAAACAGCAAAATATTCTCCCGGCTATCTCTATCTAATTCCGATGAGGGATGCCTGGATGCTGTTCTTGCAACCAATATGGTATCCGTAGGGCTTGACGTGGCACGGCTGGCATTGATGATAATAAACGGTCAACCACTAACCACGGCAGAGTATATTCAGTCCAGCAGTCGTGTCGGTCGCAGCGAAGTGCCTGGCATAGTATTCGCAAACTACTATCGAGACCAGGCGCGCAGTCTATCTCACTATGAGAGCTTTCGCCCGTATCACGATGCATTTTACAGGTTTGTTGAGCCTACGAGCGTCACTCCCTTTACCTACCAGGCGCGTCAGAGAGCGCTGCATGCGGCTCTTGTTATTGTTATGCGACATGGCGCGGGACTGCTCGACAATAACTCTGCCGCCAGTTTTAACTCCAGTTCCGATCAAGTGTGTAAGGCGATTGTTAAGCTGAAACGGCGCTGCATACAGGCGGTTTCGGGCAAAGCACAACAGGCGGAAGTAGAACAGCACATCGATAATCTTGTAATTGCATGGGAAAACGAAATAGAACGGTGCCGATTGGCTTGTCGGGCGCTAAAATATCAGGTTGCAGACAGGGAGATGGCAGATGATCGGTTGCTCTACAACCATACAGACCGAATTCCCGGTTTGTGGGCAACACTTCAATCTATGCGCAATGTAGAAAACACAGCATACATGAGGGTCGGATGGTGAATGATCCTGAGTTAGTTCCAATCCGACTTTCACACCTGCTTGGGCATAGCGGAGTGGGCGCTGTTGTGCGAGGTCCTGATGGTCTGTTTGTAGTTATGGATACTCGTTTCTGGAAAGATCGTGATAGAGCTTATGTCGGCAGGTCTATTCTGTATGTTGAACGCGTTCGTGCGGCCCTGGGAATTGATCAGGATCTAAGAGAACCTCCAGCCGCAACCATGTTATCGAACGGAGTGTTAGACGGAAGCAGCATTCCAGCAATGCACTTCCCATCGTGGTCTCGCTGCCCGGCATGCAGTTTCTTGTACCACGTAACGCATGTTTTTCGAGAGGATGGAACGCAGAACTGTCCCCACTGCGATAAGCGGCATCGCCCTGAGCAAGTAACATGGGTGTTAGCAGATTCATCTGGTCGCCTGGCGGAAGTGCCGTGGCACTATCTCGCACACCGGGACGCAAGGGCGCCAGCCCAGAGAGAATGTAAAGTTTACAACAAGATGGCATTAAATGAAAACGCAAATGAACCTCGTCTATTGGTTTGCGCGGCATGTAATTGCAAAACTCCATTCCTTGGTGATGAGCGTCTAGACTTTGCAAACGGACCCATACAGCCCTGGACCAGAACTGAATTTGCCCATGCGAGTCATGCGGCCACTGATCAAAATAAAGCTATTGCTCAAGTACTCGCGATAAATGACTCCCGACTGTATTCCCCTGTGTCAGACAGCGCCCTCGTAATTCCACCCGAATCCCGCGTGCGGAAAGGCACCGTGGTCGATCGGCTGTACCGAAACTCCGAAGATCGGCGCAGAATAGATGAAGCGCTCAATCCTCTAGCGCGGAAGAGCGCTATTAAGGAGATTGCTGCTAAGTATAGATGCGCCGCCGAACAGATTTCGGCGGCTCTGGATGACATTGTGAACGGATATCCATTATACGGCGCCACATTTACTCCTGGTCAGTTGCGAGAAAGCGAGTACGACGCGTTTCTGGAGACGTTGCCAGACCAGCAGCCTGATGAAGACCTGGTGACTTTTGATCAAACTGAGCAATGGCGGTTGTTCACAATGGCCACTGAGTTTTCCGGAACGGTTACAGCCATCGCACAATCTGTGCAACACCTTGTGCGAATCAACAGGCTAAAAGCTGTTAAGGTTTTCAAGGGCTTTACCCGCTTGGGAGGCGATAGCTGTGTTCCGCCAGATCTCGTCGGCAATTCTAGCTGGCTGCCTGCACTAGAGCTTTTTGGTGAAGGCATATTCCTGACACTGGATGAGAAAAAGCTTGCCGAATGGGAGAGTAATGAGGGCGTGATATCGCGATTAAGGAGTATCCAGGCTCGATTCCGTCAGTCTGGACGCGATCAACCGAACCCTTTGACGGCCCGATTTTTGCTGCTACACACGCTTTCTCACTTGCTGATGCGCCAGATCGAGAGCGAAGGAGGCTATCCCGCAGCTTCTCTCTCGGAACGTATCTACAGTGCACATACACCCCGGACGATGGCGGGAATTCTGATCTATGTTACTGTCCCAGACATCGCCGGTTCGCTTGGCGGTATCGCGGAGCTTTCGGAACCTCGTCGATTTCTTGGTATTCTAACTCGATCTCTGGAGCACGCCGAGTGGTGCTCTCTTGATCCCGTCTGCAGTGAGCACGAGGGACAGGGACCAGGGCTATTGAATCGAGCGGCTTGCCATGCCTGTGCCCTTGTACCAGAACCTGCCTGTGAATACGGAAATACTCTGCTTGATCGCTGTTTTGTTAAAGGCAGCGAAGAGTTAATGCCGGGCTACTTTAAATGACCATGAATACGGATCGATCTCGTCGCTTTAGTTTGCCTGGCATTCATGAACTAAACAAATGTCAGGATGCAGCCCTGGCTTTGCCGCTGGAAGGGCAGCACTTGATAGTTGGCGGGCCAGGCACGGGCAAATCGGTGGTAGCTCTACTTCGCGCAAGACGGCTTTCCCGTGATGCCCGGCGATACAAATTCCTAGCATTCAACAGTCTGTTGGATCAATCCAGCCAATACCTTTTCGGCACGGAGCTGCCACTGAAGTCCACCACACTGGAAAAGGGCTTCTGCAACCTTTGGCGGAAAGTTTTTCGCGAAGAGGTTCCCAGACTTCCGCAGAATCAAAAATCTACCTACCGCAGCATAGATTGGAAGAGGGTAGATAACACAATTCAGAAGCCCCCAAGTGATTGGCTAGTAAATGTTCGAAATAGAGGACTACCCTTCCTGATCATAGACGAAGGACAGGATATGCCGCCGACCTTTTACCGGACGCTCGTGAATCTGGGCTTTGAAAACTACTACATCGTAGCGGATCAGAATCAGCAGATTGATCCCGATTCCTGCAGTTCCCGGCAGGATATCGAGAACAGCATTGGAATGGAATCATCCGAAACGGTTCAGCTTACAACTAACTTTAGAAATACACGCCCCATCGCCCTGTTGGCTGAGCACTTCTATCCTGGTGACCCTGCTAGCCCTCGCCCCGACCTCCCTTCAGAGAATCATCTGGCTTCAATACCAGAGCTGTGGAGGTATGGAGCACCACATCTACCCTCTTTAGCCGAGATATCAGAGCTTATTCTCAAGGCGTCGGACCGGGACCCGAAGAGATTAATTGGAATCATAACTCCTAACAATGTGGTTAGAACGGCTTTTGTGGATGCCCTGGAGTTGTCCCATCCTAAACTTGATAGTGAAAAGCCCTCCATCCAGACGTATGCCTCCGATTGTAGGAATCAGCTTGACTTTGCAAATGGCGGCATAATGGTTATTAATGCTCATGCCTGCAAAGGTCTGGAGTTTGATATGGCTGTTCTGGCGGATATCGATAAACACCAGCCAATTCATAGATCTGATGACATAAAGAAGCGCTTCTATGTGATGATAGCGCGCGCTCGAGAACAGGTGATTCTTCTGCGAAATGGAAACGACAGTGATGCGTTAGCGCAGCTACTACCGACTGATACAAACACTCTGGCGAGGAGATGACATGGCGAAACAAGCTAAAAACCTAGATGCAAAAAAGCCGTCAAGCACCCGCGCTAACAAAAAGGCAAAATCTACTCTAGAGCAAGCACTATTTGACCCAGATCAGTCAGAACAGTATGTTCAGACCGATCATGAAAATAGCCCGGTGACCTCAAACACATGTGTTACGAGTGGCGAGATGTACAGCACGCCTGAAGATGCGAAATCGATTACCGCTCTGGAGGCTGCACCACAGCACTGGTTATTTGTGACCAATCACCTCAATCTACTTTATATGCTTGCGGCGGGCATGATAATGAGCCCGGCGGGTTTTAACGAAAAACACTATCCTGACCCATCATCCAGCTTCCCTGGCTGGCTTCCACTGTTCCGGGGCAGCATTCCCCAACAAGCTATTGATAGCGCTACTCAAGCGACCAAATATTTGTTACCGTGTGTTGTGGCCATAAACCTCGATTCGATTCAGGCGCAGGTACTTCTGCAGAGCCGCGATGGAGCTTTCTCTAAATGCTCGCTGCCATCCAAAATCGATGATAATATATCTGCGTTGCTCATCCGTGCGCCTTTACCGCTCGCGCTGATAAAGGATGTCTATTTTTGCTCGCAAGATGATCTTGCGGTCTGTCATAGTGCGGCTAGCAATTCTGCCAATACAGACACTTCTCGTATCTCATTCAAGATCGATCCTAAGCCCTTTGAAGATACCTCAACGGAACCATGGCCGGTAGCCGCAGAGAACATGCCTTCTGATTTGAACGTAAAGGACGCTCCTCCCGCGCAAGGGCAAGCCACAGGCGGAGTGGTTGCGGTGTTATATCACATTGCAAACCGGAGCAGCTTGTGTTGCTGTGCATATCGAATTGCTACTGGCTCGGCGAACAATCCCGATTTCCAGGATATCTGTATTGATCCCACCCTGGCCCACCTATTGGAATGGCTGAATACAGGTATCGTGTCGGGAGATGCTACGGAAGCTGCACGTCTATATTGGGACGTTGCGGTGGAGCTTGTCGAAGCGAAGAGCAAGGCGAATTCGCCAAAACCAGTCGATGTTGTCCTGGCGTATCTTAGTGGCTCAATCCCCAAACTGCAGGATCCCGAACTTAAGAAGAGTGTTACCACACTATACCAGGATCTACGCAGCAGTTTTGGCCTTGGCGCCGGGACGATCAGCGAGCTGTTCGAGAGAAACACGGAGCCTTTATCCAGAAGCCTGATACTATTGTGCTTGCGAGCCAGCAGTACCGATCTATTGCGATTCAGTCACGCATCCCTAAGCGACGTTGACTTCATTTTAGCGGCGATCCTATTTGGTATTCGCGATGGTTGGCTAGGTTTGCCGCAAGATCTCCGTCGGCCAAACGCACTCGTTCAATTTGTAGAGAGCAGAATGATAGAAGTTGAACAGAGAGATCGAGACGAAAAAGTAATCAGTAACATTTCAAATCCCAGACCAGTACCACTTCGTGAGCTGCTGATTACACGATGCTTTGAAATGGGCGTTGCCCGAAGAGAGGCGCTTGTACATTTCGTTCAATCACAAGGGTGGAAAGAGGCTGTACAAACAACTATTCGCTTGCCGGAAGCACGATATCACCTGATTGCGTCGCAGGAAGGGGTTGAGATCATTGTGAAGGGAGGAATTACATCTCTCTCTCTTGATATCGACCTGGAGACGATACTGCGCAAAATCTCGGTTTGGCCTTTTGAGCACGAAGACGAAATTCGGACTATTCTGCAGATTGAGTAGGTTCTGAATGCGAATGATCCCTGATACTCCGTTGGAGACCGGCAGTCGCGCCGAACTGCTGGTTTTTGATCAGCTACGATCCGCTTTTGGCAGCGCCACCGATGGCGAATGGTTTGCTTTGCATTCGCTAAATCTTCCACGCCATGAGTATAAACGCTTCGGAGAGATAGACTTTATAGTTTGTGGACCTGGCGGACTGTTCGTACTGGAAGTAAAGGGTGGTGGAGTTTCTTGCCAGGCGGGCTCATGGACAACCACTAACCGGTATGGGCAGGTCGATATATTACGAGAATCTCCTTTCAGGCAAGCTGCAAGTGCGCTCCACGCACTTGCACGCTTGGTTCCAGGTGGCATAATCGACTCCTTCGTCACCGGCTACGGGGTGATTATGCCGGATGTAATGGGATTGCCAGATAGTGCCGAATGGGAAAAACCTGTACTCGCCGATGCTCGCGACTTTCGGCAGTTTGAGGCCTGGCTCGAAGCCTTAATCAAACATTGGCAGCAAAAAGGCACGCGCTCAACAGGACCAACGGTTGGTGAACTGCAGTCGTTACTGCAATTTTTGCGTCCAGACTTTGAAGCGGTGCGCTCGACGTATGTCTCCAATCACGAAGTCGAACAGAGGATAGTTCGGCTTACAGAAGACCAGCTTAGTCTCGTCGACATAGTTGAAGCAAATGATAGGGTAATCTGCACTGGCGGCGCCGGAACAGGCAAGACCATAATGGCCCTGGAGATAGCGCGGCGCTGGAGTACAGATGGCAGTCGGGTTGCGTTAGCTTGCCACTCTCCCTGGCTAAAGAGCTGTCTTTCGAAGCTGGCGGGTAGTGGTACCGTGGTAACGTTGGCAAACTCCATTGAAGTTGCGGCGAGAAGATCCGGAATAGAGTTGTTCGATGCTTTGATAGTAGATGAGAGCCAAGATATTTTCAATCTGGCGGCAATGAGTCACCTGGATAGATCACTCTCGGGCGGGCTCGAGCATGGACGATGGGTCTTTTTTCACGACATCAACAACCAGTCTGGTCTGTGCGGAGAGTACGAACCAGAAGCGTATGAGCTTTTAGAGCGCTGCCACCCGGCCCGAATTCCGCTAAGAACGAACTGCCGCAACACGTTACCGATCGTCAAATACGTACAGGAGAATCTTGCAGCGGATCTAGGCGTTTCGGCCGTTGGTCATGGTCCTGCAGTAAGGGTAGTCGAAGCAAGAAACCCAATCGACGCACTCGCGAGGCTTCAGGAGGAACTGATACAGCTTGTAGAGCGAGAACAGTTTGCACCGTCGGACATTGTTATATTGTCTCAATATCCGTACCTTAATTCAGTCTGCTCACAACTGCCGGACAGCTTTGAGTACAGCATCCGTCAGTTGGATGAATACTCTCCTCGGGGATCTACTGCAGGAAAAATCGGATTTGCAGAGATTGAAAACTACAAGGGTCTGGAGAGCCCTTGCATTGTTCTTATCGATTTACCGCCTTTAGACAGTAGTTCAAAATGCCGAGCGTTATACTATGTAGGCTTGAGTCGGGCTAGAGTTCAGTTGACTGTAATTCATTTTTGAGATGTGTTACAGTATCCGCTTTTGTTGACCCCATCTACTCAACTCACTCAGGTTCACCGGCGTTATCGAACCTTAGTTGCGGTAGCTCTAGTTAGCGTTAATCCCGGCCCATCAACAAGTCGCCTCGAACGTCCGGCCAAGCGCGATTGACCGCCATGTCATTAATTCACGGAAAATCGAAGAAGTGTGGTATGAGTTGAGTTACCGCGAAGTCGCCTCAGAATAGCACTCGATGTACTGTACAATTAACGCGGTCGAAATTCGTGCTCAGGCAGGCGGGTAAGACGCGTAAGGCCGAGGGATTTTCCGGCGCAGCTTCGACTCTGGAGCGGCGCCCTGTTTTCGTGGTTGCTGTCGCTATACCTTGGCACTGGCTGTACTTTCGGCTCCTTCAAGGCGTTTTCCTTTCCAACGCCTCAACTGCCCTGCCGCTGCTCGGGCGGGCAAGGGGTGCGCTGCGTCTTGTCGACGCATGTATGTTGTTACTACTGTCTGTAGTAGATACCACATTTCCCATATCGCTTAGCCGAAAAATTTTCCACATTTCCACAGCCTCGCCGAGCCGGACGTAGAGGCAGCCCATGTTGGCACTGCGCTCCGCGCCGAAAGTAGCGGCTTGCCAGTTGCGTCCTCGACGGCGACACTGTTTCATGCATCAACAGGTACTGAAGATTTCTTATCGGCAGGCCAATCGCGATCATTCTATTCATTGGAGCGTACGCTTTTTTCACTCATTTGGTGCTTGTTTTTGCATCTTGGTTGAGTATAATGGGTCTATTGCTTATATACAGACAAAAGTACAGTGCAGGATCGCCATCATGACAAAACAGAAACGATCAAAACTTAGTGTGCAAGGATCAGCGATCACCGTGGTTTCCGGGTCCCACGGCGATTACATTTCTCTAACCGACATGGTTAGAAACTTTGATGGCGGAGCAAGCTTAATTGAGCAATGGATGCGTAATAAGGATACGCTTCTATTTCTCGGTGCTTGGGAATCTCTAAATAATCCTGATTTTAAACCCCACGAATTCGAGGGGTTTAAAAGTGAAGCTGGCCGAAATAGCTTCTACATGTCGCCGAAGAAGTGGGTTGAGGCAACCGGCGCTATCGGCATTTACTCACAATCTGGTCGATATGGAGGAGGCACGTTTGCGCATCGGGATATAGCGTTCGAGCTGGGTACATGGCTAAGTCCTGAGTTCAAACTGTATCTGATTAAGGAGTTCCAGCGTCTCAAGGAAGACGAAGCAGAGCGGAAAACCCTGGATTGGAACCTGAATCGTACGCTCTCAAAACTCAACTATCGGATTCACACCGACGCCATCAAAGAACACATCATCCCTGCCCTGATCTCGAAAGAGCAGGTTAATTTCGCATATGCAAACGAGGCAGACATTCTCAACGTTGCCCTTTTTGGGTTGACAGCAAAGCAGTGGCGGGAAGCGAACCCAGTCCTCGAAGGCAATATGAGAGACTACGCTACTGTCCTACATCTTTTGGTGCTTGTTAACCTGGAAAGCATGAATGCGCACCTGATACGCGAAGGACTGCCACAGCCTGAAAGGTTGAGGCGACTAAACGCAGAAGCAATACATCAGTTGAAGTCGCTCGGATCGCTCAGCTTAAAGTCAGTAGACAGTAAGCGTCAAACTGTCCCCATCTTATAATGAGCAATTCTGTAGATCATACTCAACACATCTCACTCAGGAGTTGTGTTCATGTCTCAATCAGAAGTTCTTCTTGCTCTGTGGCGGGATCGCCTCGCCGCCATCGATTTGT
>CAIONQ010000046.1 GCA_903859705.1 uncultured Chthonomonas sp. | reverse complement strand
TATACATAGATGGCACCCGTGTAACAAACACCTGGAATCCCGCCGGAGAGCAGACAACCAGCCAGGATGTAACCGGCGTAACCAGCATGGGTTATGATCTGAACGGCAGGAATGTGTATCAGCAGTTCCCAACCGGTATATCATTAACAAACACCTTCGATGGGGCAAATAACCGCTTAACCCAGGCAGACCCATGGGGTGTGACCAGCAATATCTACGATCTTCAGAGCAGGTTAACCGGAATAGTAAACCCGCTAAATGAGCGCACAACAATACTGTGGGATGCGCTGAACAGAGAGCAAACCAAAACCCTCGGCAACGGCATGGTGGTAAATCACCTGTACGATGCCAACGGCAACGAGCTTGTGCTTTCCAATGTGAATGCAGCGGGAGCTGCACTGTTTGTGGCATCCAACACCTACGATGCTGTAAATAACCGGGTAAGCATACTTGAGTTAGATGGCACACAGGTGCTGGCAAGTTACGATCCTACCCGGCAGCTTATTAACGAGCAGCGCACCGGCGCCAACGCCTACAACATAAGCTATATCTGGGATGCAGTTGGCAACAGAACGCAGGAGAACAGCAGCGGGCAGATTACGAACAGAACCTTCAATGCGGCCAATTCCCAGCTTGTAATGACGCCTCCCTCTGGCGCTGCCACAACAAACCTCTATGATCCCGTAGGTAATCTGTTAACCCAGACCACGGGCACAGCCGTTACCACCAATACCTGGAGCCCGGAGAACCAGGTGCTGAAGGAGGTAAAGGCAGACGGAACAACCGAGAGCTACCTTTACGCACAAAACGGGCAGCGCAGGCAAAAGACAAATGCTTCAGGAACAACAAACTTCACATGGGATAACCAGAACATAATTCTGGAATCCACACCTGCAGGTGCGCTGCAGGCAAGAAACACCAACAACCCCGGAAGATGGGGTGGTCTCGTAAGTCAGAACAGAAGCGGTACAAGCAGCTTCTACGGCTTTGACAGCCAGCGCTCCACACGGGTACTTGTCTCCAGCGCCGGGTCTGCAACAGACATCTACTTGTACACCCTCTTCGGCCTGGAACTGCTATCCGGCAGTGGCACCGTAACCCCCTTCCGCTTCGGTGGTCAGGTGGGCTATTTCCGAGACTTCGCCAACGAGATGGATATCTGGTGGAGACGCCTGAGCACCCTTAACGGCAAATGGAACAGCCAGGATAGGATTGGCTTGCGAGCTGGTGATACCAACTTCACACGATTTGTGGGGAATAATCCGGTGGTGAGGGTGGATCCGAGCGGGTTGCTGCCACCACAATGTCACAACAGCGGCCAATGCTGCTGCCGCCTCGTAGGTAAACCGTCATTACAAGCCATTCCGAGATACATTCCGGGTATACGAATCGGCTGGGATTTCACTGCAAGGATATCCACAATCAACGATCTGTCGAGAACGGAACTTGGGCCATGCAAACTTAAATGGAAAGAGAAAACAAACCACTCAGCAAACCCTTGGTATGTTCCAACCGATGAATGGTACAACGCAGCTGACTATCCCAAAGTTTTTATCCCGCGGCCATGGGACGACTTTATACGTGCTCAGTCAAAGGAATGCCCTGGCCCAGTGACCTCGTTTGATTTCACGGATAGTTCGGGACTTAATTTAGGAACGGCTTCTGGAAAGGGAATCTTCAGGTGGATGTTGTGCATTCGAGTCGAAATTTTCGAATCGTGCACAGGAAAAACGGTATCAATCAGTGCCGCTGGAGCACTTAAAATTGAACTTGACCCTTGGCATATTTATTACATGGTACCCGGTTTAACAGGTGATGATGAGCCAGCAGAAGTCAAGAAACAGCTAGCCACTTATTGCGAAGCGGGCAAGTGATTGCCTGCCGTAGGAAAAACCGATATGCGTTTTCTGAAAGGACAACCATGAGATGAATATAGTACCTGTGCGATTATGCGCGTTAGTCAACGCTGTGGTGGCAACTGTGATTGTAGCAATTGTAACCTGTGAATCCATATGCGTAGCTGACGAAAGTACTATGGGAACCCATAAAGTGTCTACACAAAAAAAATCTATCGAGGGTGTTGGGGACAGCGTTTTTGTCGCTAGCATTCCAAGTTACCAAGCAATGCTGCTTTGTTCTGCAGCATTGAAGGAAAAAGGGATACATGCATTTTTTGTGGGCTCACTGGGATATGCAACATACGTAAGAAAGCAAGACAGATGTAAAGCTATTCAAATTCTCAGGCTATGTGCAAAGAGAAACGATTTTCATGTGCTATGCAGGTGATTTATAAATCACAGGGCGGATACAACGTTAAGTTGGTAGGTCCCAACAGTCCTAACACAGTTAATCGACAGGTGTTTCGAAACCGGCAGAAATCACTCGCCTTTCTTGCACTCGTAGTATCCGGTATTACCGGTCTCGCCCTAATCCTTATGCTCTGTTCATTGCGGCAGTACCAATTGGACTCGACGCTATTGGCCGCAATTCGGCGCGACGATACCTGGATGGTAATAACTGCGCTGAAGGACGGCGCAAATCCAAACTGTAACGTAATTAGAACAAACGACTCGTTTGGCCCAATGGGATTAAAAAATGTAAAAAAAGTGCACCAGAGGGGTATCGTTTTGCGATTCTCGTGTCCGTATAAGTGTAGGGTAATTTTTCAGGCGATTTTGCCGGGGAAACAGGCGTGTTAAGTTCAACAGTCCAGGCAGAGGCGGCGGCACCGTATCATCTGTACGCCATGGATTCCCCGGATATCATTGGGGAGGCGGGCGTAGAGGGCCAGGGGCCGTATCTTACGCTGTATGTAAAGGTATTTGGAGATATGGTTGAAGAGGCTTCCTTCAAAACCTACTCCTGCCCCAATGCCATCGCCTGTGGTAGCTGGGTTACGCGCTGGATGGAGGGCCGAACGCGCGAGGTGCTATCCAGGCTCACGGCAGACGACCTCATGCGTGTGCTCGGGGGGCTTCCGCTGGGCAAACAGCACTGCGCCGGGCTGGCCGTCACCGCCCTGCAGCAAGCCATTACAAAAATGCGTGCGTAACAGTAGAGCGCGTTACGCAGAAAACGGCACCGCTTTTGAGCGCTGCGATAGCTACTCGCTCTTCCCGGTGTGGAGCGATACACCCTGAAAACCATACAGTCCGTTCAGTACAGTTCTGTGTTGAGAACAATAAACAAAAATTAATCTCACAATGGAACCAACCGGCTGGTTTACCGGTATGTGCGAGATAAATAGTGTGTATATCATTTAGCCCGTACGTGAGATGTACGGATGTTATGCTCTTCAAGTGCGTGAGAGGAGTTTTCTCATGAGCATAGGTGTTGGACCCAACCTTGGTGGCGGCCTGAACTACACTCCGGCCCAGATAGTCGGTTCGCTGCAGGATAGCATTCGCGATCCTGCTGTCCCTCTTCCCGTTTGCTCCTCTGGTGGTGGCGGCGGTATTGTGGGTGGCGGCTATATTGGTGGCGGCGGTACTTCCTCCTGCGGATGCCAGTCCAGTGCTGGAAGTTGTTCAGGCAGTGGCAATCCGTGCCCGGGCGGGGCGAGTTTAAGCTTTGCATCGTTTAATGCGTCTCCGCTTGCCACGGCACCCCCTGCGTTGTGCTCACCCTCTGCGGATAGCGGCGCTCTTGGTGGTGGCACCCGTGCAGTTAGCGATTTCCTCAGCGGCATGCAGGCGCGAACCGTTTACACTCCACTCGGTGGCTCCCCGGGCCAAACATGCAGCCCGGCACCGCCAACTGCGCTGGTTCCGATTCCGGTGCCATCTACGGGCAACCATACGCTTGTTACCATATCTACTGGCGGCGAAGGCGGTTCCAATGTATCCGGAGTTCTTATCCAGTGCCCGGAAACCGGGGTAACACAGCCCAGCAATTGCGGTGGAAACACCTTCTATTTCGATACCACGCACTATCCTTCCGGTACTGTTGTGCATCTTACAACCCCGGGAGGCCCGGGCATTAACTGTGGCGACTCCAGCCACCATATTTACGGTACAGCCTCGGCCAGCCAGACGGTTAGCGCCTTTATGCCCGGAGTTGTGCTCATTGTAAGCGAAAGCTGACACTGCCCATATTTTACAGAGAATTGCCCTGACTTCCGTTTTCGTTTCAACTGTGGAGGTTTCGGATCGTGTTACAGATTATCGACCCTGTTGCCCTTGGAATAAAGCCGTATATCATGCCATCTACCCCGCCTACTGGTGAAGCGCCAGTTGCTGGCTGTGCAAGTTGTGGCATCATCGCCAGCTCCGAAGAAGAAGCCTACCGGCCCAATCCACAGCGCTCCGGCAATCTGCAGGTAGATCCTGAGATACACCTTCCTGCGGTGATGGATGTGGATATCGCGTATTTCTACAATGCCAGCTCTCTTTCCAACGGTCCGTTTGGTTTCGGCAGAACCATCTCTCCCAACCTCAGCGCCATCGCTTCTGGCAGTCCGGCCATTGTCTCCCTCACACGCGGGGACGGCGCGATAGTAAGCTTTCAAGATAATGGCAGCGGAACGTACATATCCAGCACGCCTGGTAATCTGAACACGCTTACAAAAGATGTGGCAAACAACCTGTGGAAGGAGACCACGCTGGATGGTTACATCACGGCGTATCCCATAAACCCTGCTGGCCAGATCTGCAGCGTTTCTTATGTGCAGGATAGCGTTGGCAACCGCTTAACGCATACCTATAGCTCAGGACTTCTGCAGACTATACAGGAGCCAACCGGGCGCGTTGTTAGCCTTGGTTATAGCGGTGGTCTGCTGCAGTAC
>CAIONQ010000045.1 GCA_903859705.1 uncultured Chthonomonas sp. | reverse complement strand
CACGGACCTGGGCTTTGCGCCGATGGCTGTTAATATGGGAGAAGCGCCAACGGATTTGCGCTGGCCAGATGGTAAGACAAGCCGTGAGCGGTTCCGCAATCTACGGTCGGAATTGTTCTGGCTGTTGCGCCAGCGGTTTGAAAATACGCATTCTGTGGTGACAGGCGCGGCGGTGGTTGGCACCGCTGTGGAGGGTGCGGGTGGGTTGGCGGTCTATTCCCCGGATGAGCTGATCTCTATTCCGGAGCATGGGGAGTTGATTGCTCAGCTTTCTCTGGCGGTGTATTCTTATACCGAAAGCGGCAAGGTGGTAGTGGAGAGTGCCCGGGATATGAAGCGGCGCGGCATCGGGTCTGCAGATTTTGTGGACGCCCTGGCGCTGGCCTTTTACGGCGCTTCGTTTGTGGTGCCTGAGAGGCGGGCGTTGGTGCCGCAGATTGATAGGTTTTCTCTGGAGTTGAGTAAGGTGGCACGAAGTTGGTGAGGGTTTTTGTTGTGGAGAGGTTTCTCCACGGCTCTCGAATGGGGTTTTCTTTCTACGGCTTGTGCCGTAATTTGTAAGTGTTGATTTCTTTATGCGAGGGCTAATAGTTTTCTGTTTGCCGATTGCTTTGTAACATTGATTTTCTTTATGCGAGGGCCAGCCCTCGCGCTCCCGCTGGGGGCGCTGGTTACGCCCCCCAGTCCCCCCGTAAATTTGAAAAAGGGGCCTCCGGCTCGTCCCAGTGTATGCGGCGCTGTCGGTATTTATTTAGACCTGAGAAGCGCCGCAAAACCGGGTCCTCGAGCCTCCGTCTGTTGTTACGCAGCTCACAGTTACCCCTCGATTCCTCGGGGCTTCGATGGTTTTGCATTGTTTCGGCGGGTTGCCGATTGGTGCTATCGAGTTTACTACGCACCGTTGAAATTCACGTTGACGACACGGTCTGATTTTCGCTGGCGCACTTTGCGATTTGAACATGATGGACCAAGTGCGCCTTGCGACGGCACCAGTACGCTTCGGCTTCGCCGCAAAAACAAACAGTTACCCGTCGCCTCCTCGAGGCAATGATGGTTTTGAGTCTTTGCGGCAGATCGCCGCGTGGTTGGCGAAACTGGAGCTGTTATACGCCCCTTGCAGGTTCACAGTTACAGCGTGGGTGGTTCTGGCTGCCAGGCTAGTGTTTTAGCGCCAGGTCGGCGCTTGTACTGCAGTTTGCTGGGGCCGTTGAATATGGCTTATGCGAGGGCCCTTGCATGAGGAAAATCTCAATGCATGGACCAATGGGACCCTGGCGACATAGGTGGCTTTCCTGGTAGAGCGGATCTTAAACGGTGCGGAAGGCAAAACTGGTAATTATGAAAAGTGACAATAGCCGGCAGGCAAACAGCCGATCAAGTCAAAAGCAGATATTTACAATCTATTGTGCGCAGTAAAACTTATGTTCTTGGTCCAGCGGCTTTTCGGTACTTTATGGTTAGCTCATACTGCTCTCTAATTTGAGGTGCTACTACCGGTGCCGGATAGGCCGTTGTGATACGTTGGCGGGCAGCGAGGGAAAGTTTTGTTCGCTGCTCCGGGGATTCAATAAGGGCATTTATGGCCGCTGCCAGCTTAGCCGGGTTTTGTGGCGGCACCAGTACGCCTGCCTTGCCTTCAGCAAGTATCTCTGGCATGCCACCCGCGTTTGTAGCAATTACGGGCCTGGCAGCGGCCATGGCTTCCAGGCACACTCCAGGAAAGTTATCCCAGAGGCTAGGGAATACGCAGATGCCTGCACTTTCGAGTTCGCCTGTAACTGCGCTATGTGGTTGCGCGCCGGTGAAAACAAGGTTGGAGGCGTAATGTTCGCCAACTGCCTCCCGTATGAATATATCCATTGTAGTGCGGCGCTTAGGAGACCCACCGTAGGCACCCACAAAGCGAAATTGCCAATCAGGATGCTTCTGCAGCACGCCCGGAATGGCACCGGCAAGATCCAGAACACCTTTTCGTACTTCTACACGGCCTATAAAGGTTATGGTTTTGCTAGTGTTCTCAACAGGTATCTTCAACAGATCGGATGATGGCGTAAATGGGTTGGGAACAACGGCACACCGGCTGCGATCAAGTTTCCAATCCTTACCAACAATGTTCAGAATATCACGGCATGGTGCCATGTATCTGTCGGCCAGAAGGGAATGGGCGTATTCGGGATCGGCATTGCGGTTGTATAGCAGTGCGCTTCGCTTGCCGCGCTTGATTGCGCCAAAGTGTGCGCGAATGCGGCGGAGCATGGGGTGGATAGCATCTTCTACCCGTTTCACCAGATATTCGGGAGTGTGAAGGCGCATTACTACGGGCAGTTCCGGGTGAGCGGGGATCAGATGCACGCCTTCGGCATTGTAATCAGCTACTTCAATGATGTCAAAGGGTTTGAGGCGGTGCCTTTCGGCAAACACAGACACTACCGCAGTGCAGAAACCTTCTCTATCGCTCTTTGTGTAATTAACGCGGTATCCGCCCTCATCGGAGCTGCCGGTTTCTGTATCGTGCCCGCAAAACACCTCAACATCATCACCAAGAGCGGCCATGCCCGATGCCACCTGCTTAACATACGTACCGATGCCGCCATAGTTTGCGTACTTCGGAAACTGATAACTCAGGTAAGCGATGCGCACGAAAGATACTCCTAATCCGGGCCGGGGCATCATCAAGTAGTGATGCCTACTTTGTTAGCTCCCGACACACACGAACATGGTTTGCACAGAATGGCTCTAAGGAAAAACGCGATTCCCAGAGCTTCTGGAACGCTTCTTGCCGAGTAGTAGTTGCTGCATACTCTTGAATATATTGCTTGAGCGTTTGCCACTCATCATCGGCATTTGTATCAGGAATTGTAGGAATATCCGGGCATATCTCAGGGAAGAGCCTGTGCCCACCGGTGGGGGAAATTGCGATCTTCGCCCCGAGGCTCAATGACTCTAGCAGGCCAATATCCATATAAGAGAACTGGTTGGGAATAACAACCAGATCGGCTGCAGCATATGCTGCAGCATTATCTTTTATGTACCCCACATGCCTCAGCGGACTGTTCTTATCGACATCGTTTGGTGGCTGGCCTGCGTGCACAAATACGTAGCCTGTATCGCCCTGTTTGCGTGCGGCTTGAGCCCAGGAGTGAAAGCGGTGAAAGCCTTTATGTGGATGTGCGCGGCCGATAAACAGAACCACTCTCTGGTTAGGTTCTATCTGCCACTGAGTGCGCATATCTGCGCCGCTCAATGTGCCTGTGGGCTTTTGAACTCCTGTTTCGGCAAATACATTCGCACCACGGCCGTTTGCATTCACTTCAACCCACTCCGGATATTCTGGCACTGCTTCGGCACAGGGCCATAACACTGCCCTGATGGAGGCCATTGTCTCCAGATTTTCATCCACAATACTGCGGACACGCTTAATATTCAGATAGCGAGGGTCGGGATAATCCGGCAAAATACGCGCTGTGGCTTCGATGATGGTCCACGTTGGAGAGTGAGAAATGAGCACAAGCTTTTCTTTACTCAGCTCCGGGCAGAGCCTGGCTATGGCCGATGCCAACCAGATATCATTCGCAAATAACAGGTCGGCATCAAACATTTTGCGTGCGTAAGACTCGGTGATCCATCCATAGTGGTGGTTCTTCCAGTCTTCAAACGCATCCAGTTCGGCATCGAAATTTTCAGGGATATAATCCGGTGGTTTTGGTATAGAGCTGCCGACGGTTGTAGCGGCAGCTCCATAGCCTCTGCGAAGGAGGTTATATACTTTTTTCCATAGCGGCCACGGGGCAGGCGGTGGTACTGGTGGGCGCGGTGGTGCCTTCATATCTTCGTTGATATCGAAGGTTACGCCAGTATCTAAGCCGAATTCTGCTGCCGCTGTGCGGAGATTATAGAGATAGCCTGTTGGACCTCCACCCTTCGCGATATCTCGGAATGGGTGCTTTACAAGCAGGTCGGACATTGCTCACTCCCACTCAGGTATGGGTGCCAGATAGGCGTACCAGGTACTGAGCCTTTTCAGAAAACTGTGTCAGGACGGATTACGACGATTGTATTGTTTGTTAACTGCGCTGGGTGTATGCAACGTAGGCTCTGCCTCGGCACCAGCACCCGTTAGTAGGCGAACCGCGCATTCCCAGCCTTGCATAAACGAGTGATCCTGATTGCTTACTTCATACTTCCAGGCACCAAAACGGCCGCGCGAGTAGATATCAAACTTCTCTAGCTCTGGTAGCACAGCATTAATATGGCTATCTCGATTTACGCTTGGCGTTGGATATCCATGATCCAGAAAGCAGTACCACTTGCTCAGGATTTTATCATCTGGCGAAATGAGCTTTGCATTGATCATTCCCTGAACGACATCTTCTACCACGGTGGCCTGATCCACTGGCTTGTATGGGCTCTGGGCCACTTCCGCCATAAGGCTCCAGGTTTCGCCAGGGGCCAGCGTGTTATTGGGGCTGTAGTTGCTGAACACCGTAACCCGGTAGAACGGGCAGTTTTCTTCCGGGAAATACATCCAACACTTGGTTTCAAGTGGCTCTGCAGGCTGCCCTTCCAGGCCAATACCAACAACGTGCGTACTGGAGTAGAGCAGTTGGCTACTTTCTGCCGAGAGCTGTGGCAAGTTGGCCAGTTCCGTAAACTGATCTACTGGCACGGTAGAAATTAGCTTCTCGTAGGCAAGCACTTCGCCATTATCCAGCGTTACCGTGTGCCCGGCCGGATCAACAGATACTACTCGTACCCCGAGCTTCTTATTCTCTTCAGGAATAAAGCCTGCGAGTGCACGCCAGATGGAGCCTGTTCCACCACGGAGCGGGAAGCGGAACGTGCTGTTTGGCCCCCAGGAAACTTGATCTTCCCCGAGGCACACGCCCTCCATTACTTTCGCTAAATCCGGTACGGCCACTCGCTCACCAACCCATTGATAGCTCATAAGCTCTAGAGGATGTGCCCACACTTTGAAATTATACGGGTAGAAAAAGTGCTCAGTAACGCCCCCGCCAAAAGTGGCAATAGCCCACTCTTTAAAATGTGAGGGTTTGGTGGGCTCTGCTTTGCTGGCTTCGAAGAGTCCCTTTACGCAATCCCAACGCTCTTTAGGCGGCAGGCGATGCAGATTGAACTGAAATGGATATGGCACAAATGTATCGCGCATCCAGACCCAGCTTTCGCGCTGGTGGTTAAGCCAGCCCTCTTTGCCGAGAGCCTTATCCATATACTCATCAAAAATCTCGTAGTGAGAGAACTGCACGTGCCCACCGAGGTCCCATGTAAACCCGGCATCATCAACAAAGGACGACGACAGCCCCCCTGCAATATCCTGACCATCTATCATAAGATAGTCGCTGCAACCGAGTTCATTCAGCGCTAAGGCCGCTCCGATTCCCGTTGGGCCCGCACCTACAATGAGATATTTCAAATCTTTACCAACCCTCTCGAGGTAAATTCAAGCTGCCGACAGCAGGTTCGTTTTGAGGAGATACAGGCAGATAAGTTGCCGTCAGGAGGTTTCGATCTGCCAAGGAGAAAGGATGAGTGTGGCACCGCGTGGTTTTGAACCGTTAAGGTTCAGAATCGACATGGTGTTCGTTACCGAGAAGAACAGGAGACCGTCCGACTTATCGTACTCGCGCGAGGAATCCCATACTGCCCCTTCTACGCGGAAGTTACCGGAAGGCATGCTTGGTATTGGAAGTTCAATGCGCATTGTAACCGGGCCTGCGGGCAAACGCTGAACAGAATCCAGCGCACTGCACGAGGCAACACACACTTCTGCATCGTTAATCAGAGTGAAGCCAACGTTTACGGACCTGCTCTCTGGAATAACACACTTAAATTCAAGCGCGTATCGGGCAGGTGTCTGGCAGGTTAGGATCTCCATCTCGTTAGGATCATCCAGGTTTATGAGGCGAATACTGCGGAAGCCGTAGGGTTTGTTCTGGCTCTCTGTGCGCGTACCTGCTTCGGATCGGAACGAATCTGAGTATGCATTGATCGCCAGGTTAACATCGCCATCGCAGAGTATTGTGCCACCCCGCATAAAAATGCCGCGGTTACACAGTGCCGTAACAGCCGTAAGGTTATGACTTACAAACAGTACGGTTCGACCGTGTGCGGCAACATCCTGCATTTTACCGAGGCATTTTTTCTGGAACTCTGCATCACCTACCGCGAGCACCTCATCCACAATAAGTATCTCTGGATTAAGATGTGCGGCCACTGCAAACGCGAGGCGAACGTACATTCCACTGGAGTAGCGTTTTACCGGTGTATCCAGAAACTTGGCCACCCCTGAGAACTCTACGATCTCATCGAATTTAGCCAGAATTTCCGCACGCCGCATCCCCAGAATTGCCCCGTTAAGGAATATGTTTTCACGGCCCGTAAGCTCCGGGTGAAAACCGGTACCAACTTCCAGCAGGCTACCTACACGGCCGTAGAGTTCGATGGATCCTTCGGTAGGCTCCGTGATGCGGGAGAGCGTTTTTAGCAGAGTGCTCTTGCCGGCTCCGTTGCGGCCAATAATGCCAACAACATCGCCTTTCTTCACATCGAAAGACACATCCCTGAGTGCCCAGAAAGTTTCCCGGGATCCACGCTGAAACATGGATCCGCGGATCTGAGATAGCGCCGACGAAGAGTCTGCAGCAGAAGCCGCGCTCGGGTCATCGACTGAACCGCCCTGATGAACGATAGTGTAGCTCTTGGATAATCCGCGAACCGAGATCGCAAGGTCCTTAGATGACATCTGCGAACTTCTTCTCCATTTTACGGAACAGCAGGGTTCCCAGCACAAAGGAGCCTGCCGAAACCAGAGTGGTAAAGAGGATGTGCTTGGGAGTGGGCATCTGTGTATTCAACAGCGACCAGCGAAAGCCCTCAAGAATCTGTGCCACAGGATTTACCAGCACCAGCATCCTCATTCGGTAGTTGAGCGTGGATGGATCAAAGCCAACCGCACTCACATAGGGCAGAAAGCCCATGATTACCGTGATCAGTGCGCTTACGTCTCGATACGATACCATAAGCGCTGCTGCAAGCAGCCCTACTCCCAGAGCGAGCAATACAAACAGCAGGATCCAGAACGGAAGCAGTAAGATCCCCAAGCCCGGCACCACATGGTACATAACCATCAGCACAGGCAAAATGGTTGCGGCCGCACAGAAGTCCACCATCACTGCAAATACTGTTGAGAAAGGCAACAGGAGGCGAGGGAAGTAGACCTTGGCCACAAGGTGCGCATTGCCAGTAAGGCTCGTACTCACCCTGGATACTATTCCAGAGAAAATTGAGAAACCGAGCTGGCCAGTAAAACAGTACACGAAGTACGGAAGCGTACCTGGCGCCTTGAGGTGGGCGATACCGCCAAAGATAAAGGAAAGGACACCGGCACCCATCAGTGGCTGAAGCAAAATCCAGATGGGGCCAAGCAGCGTCTGCCGGTAGCGAAGCTTTATATCGCGTAATGCAAATACGAATAGCAGATCGCGGTATTGAATGAGTTCACGAACGTTGACTGCGCTCCAGCCAGAACTCGGGCGTATCGTAAGAAGTGGTGCGGAAGTGGTGTTACTTGAGGATTGTTCCATATCTGGTAGAGGAGAAAGCGTGTCCCTGTTTCGTCTTGAAAATGATAACTGCTTAACTAATATACCCGATGCTACTCATACTTCCGAACCCACAGTGTGAATCTTAACAGCAGCTTAATCGGCGGAGTATACTCTGCAGAGGCTGGCGACAGCTGAAATTGATGTATGGGAGACTTACCGCATGACACAATCCGATTCCCGCAGGCGAATTCTGCTAACCGGATCGGCAGGCAGAATTGGCACCGCTTACCGCATACATGCTGCCGATGCGTATTCGTTTCGACTTGTAGACTTAAGGCCCACCGCGGATGCGGGCGAGCATGAGTGCCATGTGGCAGATTTGGCGGATTTAGAAACGACCAGAGCGCTGTGTGAGGGGATTGATACCGTGGTGCATATGGCGGCCGACCCGCGAACCTGGGCAGATTTTTACGACGATCTGCTTGGGCCGAATTTCAAGGCTACGTACAATATTTTCAGGGCAGCAAAGGATGCGGGATGCCGACGCGTGGTTTTTGCCAGCAGCGTGAATGCGGTGTTTGGTTACCCGGCAGACAGGCAGGTAAGAACCTACGACGCCCCTATGCCAGGCAATGTGTACGGTGCATCCAAGGCATTTGGAGAATCTCTGGGAGCCTATTTCGGGTTAAGAGAGGGGCTCTCTACGTTGTGTATTCGCATTGGAGCCGTTGGCGATTTAAGCCACATTGTGGGCGATACCCCGGTGGATGTGCGCTCTATCTTTGTTACTCTGCGCGATTTATGTCATTTGCTGGATAGATGCATAGAGACCCCGGATATCGATTACATGATCGTACACGGGGTCTCAAATAATCAGCATAGCTGGTTAGATCTTAACGATACGCGCTCTCGACTGGGATACAACCCGGTGGATGATGCGTTTAATCCCGAACGGAGCGCTAGTTAAGCCTCTGGCTTATCTGCAGCGCCTTCGTGCTGCAGCACGCTAAGGCGGGCTGCCAGCGCACCGGCAATGCGGTTGAGGGACAGAGCTGCCTCTGAATCTGGGCCACTGAGGACAATAGGCACGCCCGAATCTCCCCCTGCGCACACGCCATTTTCCAGGGGGATGGTGCCCAACAGCGGTACGCCAAACTTCTCGGCCGCTATGGTACCGCCACCCGTGCCGAATACTGAGCCAGACATATTCTCAATGACACCCAGTATGGGAATTTCCCGGCCCTGCCCCTGCCCAACAGTGCGGAACATGATTACGCTTTTGTTTGCTATCTCTGCCGCAACCGCCTGTGGCGTGGTAACGATTACAACCCCGGAGATGGGAACGAGTTGCGCCAGGCTAAGCGAGGCATCGCCGGTGCCCGGGGGCAGATCCACAACAAGGTAATCCAGATTTCCCCAGATTACATCTCCCAGCATCTGCCGAACGGCGCTGGCGATCATCGGTCCGCGCCACACAACCGCTTTATCCGGATCCAGAATCAGGCCGAGAGACATCATCAAAACGCCGTGGGCATTTACCGGCACAATTTTGGCCCCGGTTGCTGTTTCCGTCATCAACGGTCGGTGGGTGCTTCCCATCATCAGCGGCATGGTCGGGCCATATATATCGGCATCCAGCAGGCCCACTCTTGCGCCGGTGCGCTGCAGCGCTATTGCCAGGTTTGCGGCAACGGTGCTTTTGCCCACACCACCCTTGCCGCTGGCTACGGCGATTACATTTTTAACCCCGGGCAGCAGCTCTTCGGCGGCTTTTTCCCGCGAGCGAACCTGCGCAGTCATCTCAACGGACACGGTGGTTACGCCGGGGATTTTGGCAACCTCTTGCTCCGCCTGCTTCTTCAGGAGGTCTTTCACAGGGCAAGCGGGCGTGGTTAGCTCCACCTTGAATGCAACGGAACCTTCGCAAATGCGAATGTCCTTTACAAACCCAAGCGCAACAATATCTCTATGTAAATCAGGATCTTGAACTACGCGTAGCGCGTTCAGCACCTGTTCTTCCGTAACTGCCTGCATGCTAAATTGCTCCTAATGAAGGAATATGTATGATAATCGCAACTGCGCGATTAGAATTTATCAGCGTTTGATGCCGCCATCGCCACCATTTCTGGCCGCATCGATTTCAGCGCGTGTTGAGATAAGGAGATCACCCGGAATGGTGTGTTTGAGCGCGGACATGGCGAGGCCGTACTTTAGCCCCTCTTGCATATCTCCCGCGAGCCAGCCCATGAGCACTCCTGCATTGAATGCATCTCCGGCGCCAACTCTATCAACAACATGCGTTAGCTTATAGGGCTCAGCAGTATAGACTTTGCCTTCAGAATCTATCGCAGCAGCGCCATCGCCGCCCATAGTAATTACTACAGAGCTAAGGTTGTAACGCTCTCGGAACTCGGCCGCTGTATCTATTCCGCCGGCGTGAATGCTGAAGATATTCACTGCATCTGCCAGAGGGCAAATCAGCAGATCGATGCCTGACATCAGCGGTTCCAGTGCCTCACGTGCGGCCGAGGGACTCCAGAGTTTGGCCCGGTAGTTCACATCGAACGATACCGGTGTGCCAGAACGCTTTGCCAATGCCATGGCATGAGTAGTTGCCTTTAAGGCGTACGGGCTGAGAGCGGGGGTGATGCCGCTGAGGTGCAGCAGCCTGGATTGGCCAATTGGGCAATTGGGCAAATCCATTTCATGTGCGGTTATGTGGCTTGCGGAGCTTGCCGCCCGATCGTAGTATACGTCTGTGCCACGTGGTGGCGCACCAAAATCCAGAAAATAGAGCCCTGCTCGCGCCTGTGGAGTTTCATCCCATATCACCGCATCGGTGGTAACTCCCCAACGACGGATCTCATTTTCTATTCGCCTGCCCATTGGATTTGCTGGCAGCTTACTCCACCAGGCAACCTTGAAGCCCAACCGAGACAGGGCCACTGCGGTGTTGGATTCCGATCCGCCAACCCGCACATCCAGAGTAACTGCCTCTTCCAGCCTGCCGCATCCCGGCGCGGCAAGGCGTAGCATTGTTTCACCGAATGTGGCGACATCGTATAGTTTGGCGGATACTTCCGTCATGCAGATATTCTCCCGATACGTGATTGGTTAGATTGAGGCGTATGCAGATTCGAGCTTATCTATCATGCCCTCCAGCACCTTGAAGGCGCTGTTGATGGGCTCCGGGCTGGTTATATCCAACCCCGCATGTTTGAGGCCATCCAGCTCTGTGCGCGCTGCGCCGCCCTTAAGGTACTCCAGATACCGTTGGGCAGCATCAGAGTCTCCGTCCAGAATCGGCTCGGCAAGTGCATGGGCTCCTGCGATGCCAATTGTATAAAGAATCATAAAGAAGCCGCCATAAATATGGGTTGGGAACTGGGCCCACATGCTCCCAAGCTGCTCTTCACAACCTGTAAGATCCATCGACGGCCCATAGGCTTCGGCCAGGAGTTCTGTCATCAGTGAGTTAAGCGCATTGGCCGTAAGGGCCTGGCCCTGCTCTGTACGGGTGTGCACTTCCAGTTCAAATGCGGAGATTACAGGCATGATCAAGAAGTAGCGGTGGAAGTTAGACATCGCCTCTTCGATAAGTGCAACCTGGAAATTCTTATCTGGCACAGTTTTAAGCAGGTGTGCCCTTGTGAGTGCCTGATTGAAGTTAGAAGGCACTTCTGAACCACACCCTGAGTAAACAAATGGCTGATTTTGCCAGGCAAGCCAGGAGTGCATGGAGTGGCCAAGCTCATGGGCGAGGGTGCTCATTCCGGTGAGCTTGTTATCGTAGCTCATGAAGATAAATGGCCTTGCGCCCTGATGCCCACTGGAGAACGCCCCCATATTTTTGCCACGGTTGGGATATACATCTACCCAGCGATCCTGCTCCAGTCCCTGGCGCATGGGGTCTACATACCCTGCCCCGAGCGGTGCCATTGCATCACAAATCCACTCAATGGAGGTGCTGTAAGGCACTTCTGGCGAGGTAGCCGCGATGGGAGCCTTGATATCCCACGGGCGCAGAACATCTACTCCGAGTATTCTTTTCAGAAGTGCGTAGTAGCGATGCCAGATGCCGACATTGGCCCGGTATGCGTTAATGGCAGAATGAAACACGTCTACGGGCATATTCATACTGTGCATAGACTGGGCCACTGCGGAAGGATAGTTGCGCGCCGTGGCCTTAAAAACGTTTTGTTTAACACAGGTAGAGAAGCAGGCTGCGAGCGACTTTTTGTATGCCAGGTAGCCATCGGCGTAACTCTCCCAGGCCGCCTGTCGCAGGGCTCTATCTGGTGAGGCAAGCAAGTTATGGATGGTGGGCTGAATCACTTCATGAGCATTACCCTGCGAATCGATAGCGGCTCTGAACACAATTTCAGAATCTGAAAGCAGACTATGAACCGTGCCAACTCCGCCGAATATATCTTCCGTTTGCCCCAGCAGCCGTTCCACTTCTGGCGAGCAAACATGCTTCCTGCCCTCTTCCAGAAGTTGTAAACGATGCCGGTATATGGCCAAATCAGCAGACGATTGCATCCAGGCTTCCAATGTATCCATGCCGATTGAAAGGATCTCTGGTTCTGCAAAAGCACATGCGGCCATCCACTTGCCATACAGGCCGCCTGCAACTGCACCCCGTGCGGCGGCCTCCTGATTGCTGGTATCCACAGCAGAGAACATCATAGAATACTGAAATAGATCTTGCAGGTTACGCAGGCTGGCTTCATAAGCTCCAAACCAGGCGAGCAGTGTTTCCGCCCCTTCCGAAAGCTTTCCACGGAAAGAATCCAGAGCCTCTATTTCCGCTGGAAGTGCGGCTGCAGCCGCTTCCCACGCTTCTGGCGTTGCGAAGATACTCTCTGCATCCCATGTGTACAGGGGATCTACACTGGCTCGTTCTGGTATGGTGCTCATGGCTTATGCGCCTTCCTTATAAACTGCTTCTGCTCTCCACGTGCAGCTGGTTACGCCAGCTCTTTCACGGCGGCCAATACCTCTTCGGCATGCCCTGCAATCTTCACCTTGGGAAATATCTTTGCGATGTTGCCTTCGCGATCAATTACGAAGGTGGTGCGATCAATACCCATGTACTTCTTGCCGTACATCGATTTTTCTACCCACACACCATATGTCTCAGCCACTGCGTGATCAGCATCGGCAAACAGGGTAAATGGTAGCTCGTATTTGTTAGCAAACTTAAGCTGAGCACTGGATTTATCCGGGCTGATGCCAATGATAACGGCGTTCACATCGGCATAGATAGGTGCGGCATCTCGAAATGCGCACGATTCAGTGGTGCAGCCGGGAGTATCGGCCTTAGGATAGAAGTAAAGAACCACCACTTTGCCCTGATAACTTGAGAGAGTTACCGTTTGCCCGTTTTGATCCGGAAGCACGATTTCGGGGGCTTTTTCACCAATCTGAGGCATTGATTTTATCTCCTTTGAGCTGTTGCTGCGGCGCACTTGTTGGCACACGCTAACTCATTTATTACGCTTGAAGGGCGCCGTTATTTGCGCCGGGTAAATGATACCCTTCTCCGCAAAAAGCAGCACGATGAAATGCGCACATTGAAGAGTGGGGCCGCGATGGCCATTCAGCAGCAAAATCATTGCCACACACCTTGATTTTCATTAAATATTAAAGTAAAATTGTTCAAATGGTTTAAGGAGATAGAAAATTGGAACTTGATGATTTAGATTTCAAAATCCTGGGATATCTTCAGGAAGATGGCCGAATGGCCCATACCGCCATTGCTCGCCTGGTTGAATTGAGCTCTCCTGCGGTTACATCTCGTGTGCAGCGCCTGGAAAAAGCTGGGCTCATTCGCGGATACACCGCTCTCATTAATCCGGAACCTGTGGGCCAGGGTTTGCTTTCGTTTATACGTGTGCGAACCGGTGCCTCCGAGGATGACAGCCTTGCTTTTGAGCAGTACACCCGGCGTGCCCCGGAAGTGCTGGAGTGCCACGATGTAGATGGCGAAGATAGCTACATTTTAAAAGTACGCACTGCATCTCCGCAGGCATTGCGAGAGTTGATTGCACGGATCCGCAGCTTTCCGGATGTTACGCGCACCATCACATCCATAGTACTGCTCACGCTCAGGGAAGAGCCCCTTTCTGCACCACTCCGCACCTCGGCACGTGCCATGCGCCTTGGCGAGCATTCTGGAGAGGCAGACGATTTGTACACGGAAAGTAGGGAGGCAGATCATGCAGATTAGACGCTGGTTGCCATCGGCGGCCAATCTTAAGTCCCATCAACAGCGCACCATGGATTACGCTATGCTTATGCTGGTAACCGTAATTTGGGGCAGCACATTCTTAATTACGCGCCGTGCGGTTGAGCACACCGATCCATTCATGTTTCTAACCATTCGGTTCAGCATGGCATCGGTATTTCTTGGGCTGGTTTACTTTCGCCGAATGCGTGGTGTTACCTGGATGGAGCTGCGCCGCGGGCTGCTACTGGGCGGCATCCTGTTTCTTGCACTTGCATTTCAAACAGTGGGTGCTCCCCTCACCTCTGCAGGAAAAGCAGGATTCCTCGTTGGCCTCAGCATTCCGGCGGTGCCGCTGCTTTCATTACCGCTATTACGGCAGGTGCCCGGCTTCCGTGCTATTGTTGGAATTGTTATCTCTTTTATTGGCCTCAGCCTCATATCGTTAAATGGCAGCCGCAGCTTGCAACTGGGTATTGGGGAATGGCTGATGATAGGAGCTGCGCTCACGACGGCGCTGCACATCGTGGTGGTGGGAAAATTTGCTCCCGAGACGGATGCCACCCGGCTGGCAGTGCTGCAGATTGTGGCAGTTGGCCTTTTTAGCGGCATTGCTATGGGCATACGTGGAGGCACCCCACACCTGCCCGCCCCAACTGTAATTGCCTCGGCAGGCTTTATGGCCCTGTTTGCCACAGCATTTGCTCTGGTGGTTATGGCACGTGTGCAGCAGAATATCTGCAGCACAAAGGCCACACTGATCTATGCAATGGAACCCGTGTGGGCGGGCGGGTTTGGCGTGCTTGCGGGCGAGGCGATGCGCGCATCGGCAGTGGGTGGCTGCGGCCTGATATTTACAGGGGTGTTGATTGGTTCGCTCACCAGCAATGCCCACAATAAGTAACGGGTAAGTGTGCCTGCTATAATAGTGTAGCTAGGGCCGGCAACTGTGGGATAACCCACAATTGCCGGCCCCAATTAAATGCGCATTGCTTGCAGAACAGGAAAAGGCATGAATGAGCCTACACCGCCACCATCACGGGCAGAATTTGCCCTATGCATTGTTGCCAGCATCATTGGCATGGCGGCAGTGCATGCCCTTGGATACCAGACTGCTCTGCAGGACAAAGCAGCCCACCTTAGCCCGGCAGGCGCACACTGGCAGGCCGTGTTTAATGATTTTTTGGTTGGTATCCCCGTGAGCGCCGCTACAGGATGGGCGGTGGCAATTACCTTGAAGAGGCGCAGAAAACCCATAGCCACCGCCGATGCACAGGATGCCAACTCGCCTTAATGCACACCTTGCCATGCGGATTTGAGGGTGTGTACTTTAATTGAGGGCAGCTTTATGGGTGCTCCACTGGCCGTTAAAGAAACATCGTGATTTTCTGGAGATGGAACAAAGCAGGAGCTCATGCTCACCCTTCCTCCGTTCCCGAAGAGCTCGATGGTGGTGCGGTCTATCAATACGCGCAACTGCACTTTTCCATTGGCAGGCTCCAGGTGAGATGATTTGCCCAGGAAACTAATTGTTTGCTCTTTACAATTGTAAATGATCAGTTCTCCACGCACGCTTAGCACCAACTCTGTTGCGGTGCCAGGCTCAAATTCCAGATCTATATCTAACTCCCGGCCCTTTATCGATTCGTTCTTTTCGAAGGCATTGATGCCTGGAGAGAGTGAAATACTCTCATATGTAACGGCTGAATCGTAAAGGCCTCTTATCTCTTTCACGGGGTATCGGTATAGGCGCAGCCCATCTGGCAGGCGATGCAGGGTAAGTTCGCATGGGAAGCTCATCTGCTGGTTGAAGGGCATCTCCGGATAGCGGCCACCATTCATCCAGGCAATCTGAATTCTGCGGCCATCTGCACTCGGGATATCGCTATAGCTCTGAACGGCATAGTAATTAGCACCGTTATCCGCTATCTGCGGTGTAAATCCTGGCTCCGATTTAAACTGTGCTCCATCAAAATCTCCCACAAGGTAGTGCCCATTGGCACCGGTAAGTATCCATTTTCTGGTTTTTTCACCTTGAACGGAGATGGGGAAGAAATCCGGGCATTCGCTGGCACCGGGCATGGTAACCGTTTGTATCTGCTTCCAACCCTTTAAGTCTGGCGATGTAAACAGGGCGTAATCCTCTTTATCCAGATACAGCGCCATAACCCAGGTGCGAGTTGGTGCAAACCAGATAAGCTTTGGATCTCGGTTTTCGGCGGCAATGTGTGGCACCACCGGGTTATGATCATATTTTGTAAAGGTTCTGCCTTTATCGGTGCTGTAAGCGATGCATTGTGTGAATGGTTCGCCTTTAGATTCTGGATTGGTGCCGCCGGCAGCAGTGTACATGGCAACTATCGGAGGTTCGGCAGCAGTTCCAAAGCCGGATGTGTTGTGCCAGTCTACGACAGCAGATCCTGAAAACATAGTGCCCAGTTTATCTGGCAGTAGGGCATGCTCCAACTGGGTCCAGTGCACAAGATCAGGGCTAACCGCATGGCCCCAGGTCATATTTCCCCAGTTTATACCATCCGGATTGTGCTGGAAAAACAGATGGTATTCGCCCTGGTAATACACCAGCCCGTTGGGATCGTTCAGCCAGTTCTTTTTAGCAGAGAAGTGAAATTGTGGCCGATAAGTCTCTGCATACAGCACATCTTTCATAATCACGGGTGCCTTTCTGGTATCGCTGAGAATGATCTGATCCACATTGATGTGTCCCCAGCCGCCAACGGCCTTATCAAATATTTCTATTCTGGCGGTTTTGCCTTCCAGCGTTTGTACATCCCAGCTTGCCCAATCCAGACGTTCACTATCCGTACCAGTAGTGGTTCTAACCGTAACGCCATTTATTACTAGCCGAAGACCTGTTTCGCCTGGGTGCCGCCCACCACTTACTAGGAAATTGATTACGCTACGATTGATGAGGAACGGGCGAGAGGTGAGGCTGCCCGTGGCAGCATCTCCGCCATGAAAACTGTTCACCAGCCCGTTACCCAGGAAACCGCTTACTGGCATTTGCCCGGGCAGCGCACCATGGGCTGGTTCGGTACCAAATGCTGTACCCACCGTGCTCCAATCCCCATAAGTAGCCTGCTCAAAATCGGCAAGAATAACATCATCCATCTTGCCATTGTGAATCTCCGCTCCGGCTAGCATAGCGGCCGCCAGCAGAGTGGCAAGCGATACAAAAAGTTGGAAGTGCATTACACGTTTCATGCGGATCATTTGGCTCCATTTGTGGTGAATACACAGAAAATTACTTATAACACGTAAGACAATCCAAATCGACATCTGGCGGCAGTTTTCGTGGGAACATTGCGGTAATCCTGCAGTGTGCACATTGAGCCTGTGCAAACTTGCATTGCACAATAATCAATGCACATTAATAAATTATTGCCATGGTATGCAATTTCGCAGAACATGGATGCCGCTCGCACGTAAAAGCCGTATTGGGCTGCCTTTCTGCACTTTGGAATTGGCAGCACCGCAGGCACTTACAGGTTACGAAACAGCAAGAAAGCAATTCGATCTATGTGGATAGTTCAGCTCGCCCTGCGCCGCCCGTACACATTTGTAGTGATGGCGCTTCTCATCCTGATACTCGGCGTTTCCACCATTATTAAGACTCCGACGGATGTGTTCCCGGTAATTGACATCCCTGTGGTTTCCGTTATCTGGCAGTTTGGTGGGATTTCCCCAAGTGAAATGGAGAAGCGCATTGCCACTATCAGTGAGCGCGCCGCCACCACCACAGTCAATAATATAGAGCATATCGAGAGCCAATCGCTTTCAGGCATTACAGTAATCAAGTTTTACTTTCAGCCTGGCGTAAAGGGCGAAGCTGCCGTTGCACAGCTTACAGCCATTATGCAAACCATTTTACGCGTTATGCCGCCGGGTGTAACGCCACCGCTTATTTTGCAGTATAGCGCCTCCAGTGTACCCATTTTGCAGATGGGTGTGGGAAGTAAAACACTATCAGAACAACAGCTGTTTGACCTGGGCCTGAACTTTGTAAGAACACAACTTGCAACTGTTCAGGGTGCTGCGGTGCCTCTGCCTTATGGCGGCAAAGCACGGCAGATAATGGTAGATCTTGATTTGCCCGCCCTGCAGGCCAAGGGGCTAACTGCGGTAGACGTTAGCAATGCCATAAGCGCACAAAACCTGATTATCCCTGCAGGCACTGCAAAAATGGGTGGCCAGGAGCTAAACGTAAGGCTCAACAGCAGCCCGGATGTTGTGGACGACTTTAATAACCTGCCTATTA
Organism: uncultured Chthonomonas sp.; assembly: GCA_903859705.1. Classification (GTDB taxonomy): domain Bacteria; phylum Armatimonadota; class Chthonomonadetes; order Chthonomonadales; family Chthonomonadaceae; genus CAIXIX01. Next base: position 35,214 of record CAIONQ010000045.1, on the reverse strand, counting down.
AAACTGTAAACGGCACCATGGTATACATGCGCGATGTGGCACAGGTGCATGATGGGTATGCCGTGCAGGGCAACATTGTTCGACAGGATGGCAGGCGCTCCAGCCTGCTAACCATATTGAAGAATGGCGATGCCTCAACACTGAGCGTTGTAGACCGCATTAAGCAGGTGCTGCCGAAAGTTAAATCCACTCTGCCGCCTGCCTTAAACCTTGAGCTACGGTTCGACCAGTCGATTTTTGTGCGGGCCGCGGTTGGAGGCGTTGTGCGAGAGGCACTAATAGCCGCCTGCCTGACGGCTATGATGATTCTGCTATTTTTGGGAAGCTGGCGCAGCACCCTGATTGTGGCAATCTCCATCCCGCTCTCCATTCTCGTATCAATCATTGCCCTGGGTGCTATGGGCCAGACGATGAATGTTATGACGCTGGGCGGGTTGGCGCTGGCGGTTGGAATATTGGTAGATGATGCCACCGTTGAGATAGAAAACATACACAGAAACCTGGGGTTGGGAAAGCCGCTTCAGAAGGCCATTCTGGATGGTGCGCAGCAGATAGCTGTACCAACGCTGGTATCTACCCTCAGTATCTGCATTGTGTTTGTATCGGTGGTGTTTCTTACTGGCCCTGCAAAATATCTGTTTACACCGCTGGCACTGGCAGTTGTGTTTGCCATGCTGGCTTCGTACTTGCTCTCACGTACGCTGGTACCGGTTATGGTGAAGTTATTGCTTAGGCATGAACTGCACCTGTACCGCATGGATGAAAGCGGGCACCATGTAGCGGTTAATGGCGGCCCAATATGGGCTGTGCACACGGCATTTAACCGGGTTTTTGAGCGCTTCCGAAACTTCTATGTTGGATATCTGCACCTGGCACTAACGCGCAGGCCCCTGCTTGTTGGCGGATTTATGTTTCTGTTTGTGGGCTCGTTTGCTTTGCTGCCGCTTATTGGAAGAGATTTCTTCCCGAATGTGGATGCCGGGCAGTTCCGCCTGCATGTGCGCGCCCCTGCTGGAACACGCATAGAGGAAACAGAACGCATATTTGCCGGTGTGGAGCAGGTGATTCGGGAGACTATTCCTGCTGATCAACTGGATCTGATACTGGACAACATCGGCTTGCCTGCAGGCGGTGTAAACCTGGCATTCAGCGATTCTGGCACTATTGGCAATATTGACGGCGAGATCCTGGTTTCGCTCAAAGAGGGCGAACATGCCCCCACTCCACAGTATATGAAGATACTGCGCAAGCGGTTGGCAGAGAAGTTTCCGCAGGAGGTGTTCTTCTATCAGCCTGCAGATATCGTAAACCAGATCCTGAACTTCGGGCTTCCGGCCCCCATTGATATTCAGGTAGTTGGCCGAGACAAAGCCAACTTTGGGCTGACAGAAGCCATAGCCGAGCAGGTGAAGCATGTGCCGGGTGCGGTAGACGTACACGTGCATCAGGTGCTTAACACTCCTGAAATTGCGGTGAATGTAGACAGGCAGCAGGCACAACTGCTGGGCATTACCCAGAAAGACATTGCAAACAACCTGCTAATCTCGCTTAGCTCCAGCGGGCAGGCTTCGCCAAACTACTGGTTGGACCCAAAGAACGGCGTATCCTACAACGTTGCAGTGCAAACTCCGCAGTACAAAATGGGCTCGGTTAGCGACCTGATCAATACCCCGGTAACTGGTACAGGCGGCCAGGCACCTCAGATCCTGAGTAACGTTGCATCGCTGGGTAGATCACGCACACAGGCAGTTATCAACCACTACAACGTGCAGCCCGTGTTTGATGTGTTTGCAAACGTACAGGGCCGTGATCTCGGCGGCGTTGCGAAAGACATCTACAAGATCATTAGCGGCTACCAGAAGTCACTGCCGAGAGGAACAACCATAATTGTTCGTGGCCAGGTTCAGAGCATGAACGACTCCTTTGTGGGATTGGGGATTGGCATTGCTTTCGCCATTCTGCTGGTGTATCTGCTGATGGTTGTCAACTTCCAATCCTGGATAGATCCGCTGATTATCATCACAGCGCTCCCGGGCGCATTGAGCGGCATTTTGTGGATGTTGTACGCAACACAAACTACGTTCTCGGTGCCATCGCTCATGGGAACGATTATGTGCATTGGTGTAGCAACCGCAAACTCCATTCTAATGGTAACGTTTGCTAACGACAGACGTGCTGAGGGCGATAATGCCTTTCAGGCTGCCCTGGCGGCAGGCTTTACGCGCCTGCGGCCGGTTGTAATGACGGCAATGGCAATGATTATTGGCATGTTGCCTATGGCGCTTGGGCTTGGTGAAGGCGGCGAGCAAAACGCCCCGCTTGGGCGCGCGGTAATCGGCGGACTTGCAGTAGCAACGTTTACCACACTCTTCTTTGTGCCGGTTATGTACAGCCTGCTGCGTAAGAAACAGCCGAGGCCAATAGAACTGGATTACGATGAAACCGTAGATCCGGGAGCACACGCAGCGCTTCCATCAGCATAACAACTACTGAGGTTTATAACAGCATTGGCAATAGCCTGCTTTAGCGCTGCTAAAGCAGGAATGGAGTTTGAAAGGAACCGAACATGAGTTCGAAACCAGATGCGGAGAATAGCGGTCACGAAATTGGCGGAACGGCTCCCACTCGGAGTGGCAATGCCGTGCTTACGGTGGGCGGCATTGTGCTGATAGCGGCCCTGCTTGCTGCCGGGACATTGCCGCGGCTTAAACAGCAATCGGCACTGGCTGCAGAAGCGCATGACTCACACGCGGCACCAACGGTGCTTACAGTAACTCTGCACCAGGCCCCGGATGATGCCCTCGATTTACCGGGAGATGTGCAGGCTATTGAAACCACCGTAATATCGGCACGCAGTTCCGGATATCTGTCACGCCGATTGGTGGACATTGGTTCTAGAGTGAAAACCGGAGATTTACTAGCAGAAGTGGAATCTCCCGAAGTAGCACAACAGGTTGCACAGGCACAGGCGCAGGCAGATAAATCGAAGGCGGTGGTGCGGCAATCCACTTCGGATGAGGACCGCGCAGCGGCTTCCTCCCGCCAGGCGCAATCTGAAATTGCCAGGCAGCAGGCAGCTGTGCTTACGGCTAAAGCGGAAGAGGCCAGAGCAAAAGCACAGGTAGAGGCATCACGCGCAAACGAACTAAGTGTTTCCGCACGTTTGGATACAGCAAAGAGCACGCTGGAAGCCAGGCAGGCAGACCTACAGAAGGCCCGTGTTCAGGAAGACCTGGCGCAGAAAACCTACATGCGTTGGCAAACGCTGGCCAAACAGGGCGCAATATCCCAACTTGATCTGGACCAACACCGTGCAGATAGAGATGCAACCCATGCGGCCGTAGTAAGTGGCGAAGCTCAAGTTCGATCTGCCAAATCGGATGTTCAGGCAGCACAGCATGCACTTGCCGGATCCAAAGCTGATACTGCCGCGACAGAGGCTGCGGTTGCGGCGGCCGGGCAAACCGTGGCAGCGGCAAGCATAGGTGTAGATTCTTCACGGGCAAGTGCAGCAGCGGCAAAGGCGGCGGTAAGTTCCAGCAAATCGCTTGTGAGTGCCAACAATGCAGATCTTGCAGCCAGCAAGGCGAATGCCCTGCACTTTGCGGCGTTACAGGCATTCTCGAAGATATCTGCGCCGTTTGATGGAGTAATCACAGCGCGCAATGTAGAAGTGGGATCGCTTGTAAATGCCGGTGGCGCTGCAGACAACAGCGCTGCACCACGCGCCGGGCTGTTTGGAATTGCCAGAACGGATACACTCCGCATCATGGTAAGCATTCCGCAGAGCTCGCTGCAGGCCGTAACTGAGGGCCAGAGCGCCGATGTATCCATTCAGCAGCTTCCTGGACAGGTGTTTAAAGGCAGTGTTTACCGGCTGGCGGGCGCGCTGGATACTACAACGCGCACGCGGCTTGCAGAGGTACATGTTCCCAACCCGGCGGGCATACTTCTGCCCGGCATGTATGCCCGGGTGCGGTTTGAAGGCAGCAAAACACACAGCAGCCTGCGCATTGCGAGCAACACCCTTGTGGTTAATGCCGAGGGAACACGCGTGGCAATAGTAACCCCGGAGAGCAAGATTCACTTTGTGCCTGTAAAGATAGGGCGCGATTACGGAACAGAACTTGAGATACGGGAGGGATTGAAGGGCGGCGAGAAACTGGTAACGGCACCAGGAGACGATCTGAAAGAAGGAGTATCTGTAAAAGCGACGGATGCTCCACCACCCCCTAAACCGTAACAACAACCGCACTTACGGCCGGTTATGAAGCGCAGAACCTGCAGGTTCTGCGCTTCATTCGTTATGGCGGCAATATCCGCAGTTTTCAGGGGGCAAGGTTCAGGTATGCTCTTAAAGATCATGAGGCTGCTGCAGCGCAAGCAAGATCAATGGGGAGGTCCAGGGTGACTCAAGAAGTAGGATCGAAGAAGATTAAGGCCGCCATAATTGGCTGCGGTGGCCGTGGCACTGAGCATGCAAGAGCCTACAGCTACTCAGATGAAGTAGAGATTGTGGCCGTATGTGATCCGGATCCGGCAGCGCTGGAGCGGATTACTTCTAAGTTTGAGATAGGTGAAACTTTCCCAGATCACCACTCGATGCTGGCAAAGGTAAAGCCAGACATCGTAAGCAGTTGTACCTGGACTGGCATGCATGAGGAGCACCTGCTAGATACATTGGCAGCTGGCGTGAAGACCGTACATGCAGAAAAGCCTATTGCACCAACCTGGGGTGAATGCAAGAAGATGGCTGCTGCCATAAAAGCATCCGGTGCGCAGGTAACATTTTGCCATCAGCGCCGTTTTGGAGCGCACTACGCAAAGGCAAAGCTGTTGGCTCAGGAAGGCGCAATCGGCAAAGTTTCCCGCCTTGAGGGCTACTGTTCAAACATGTTCGACTGGGGCACACACTGGTTCGATATGTTTAACTTCTACAATAACGAAACGCCAGCCGAATGGGTGCTGGGGCAGATAGACCCGGAAAATGCTGTGCCCGTTTTCGGTGTGTACGTTGAGTCTTTTGGATCTTCTTACATCAAGTATGCCAATGGCGTAGCAGGGCTGCTTATTACCGGTGAAGACACCGGTGGCACATGCGACAACCGAATAATCGGCAGTGAAGGCATAATTGAGGTGAACGTGAAGGGGGGCCCTGCACTCCGGATGCTGCGCAGCAGCGGAACCGGATGGGAAGTGCCGGATCTCACCGACCTTACCCCTCCGCACGGAGACACCACTGCGTGCATTCTGGATGCCATAGACTGCATGAAGACGGGCCGAACGCCAATTCTAGGTGTGGACAATGCCATGCGGGCAACAGAGCTCATCTTCGCCACTTACGAATCCAGCCGCAAACGTGGGCGAGTAAAACTCCCACTTGAGATTGAAGACTCACCACTGCTATCTATGCTGGGTGTGTAACTGTAAACGGGCCAATGTGGCTGTTATGGGCCGCGTTTTAACCAAACAACGGTAACAGCTCGGTAAGCAAGGCAATGGGAGCGGCCCCTGAGGGAAGTTCTGGCAGCGGATTGGGTATGCCCTCGCGGCATACCCAGGCTGCCTGCATTCCTACACCGCATCCCCCAAAAACATCACTCGCGAGTGAATCTCCTACCATTAGTATATTTTGTGGATCTAAGTTGAGGCTGCTTGCAGCCGCCAGGAAGATGGTTGGATCTGGCTTGTGTGCCCCAAACTGATCTGAAACATAAATACAGCGTGCACGTGTGTGAAGCCCAAGTCGCTTGATTTTCAGCCACTGAACATCAGGAGCATTTGTGATTATTCCAAACGGAATACCCAGAACCTCAAGTTGATTAAGCAGCGGAACAGCATCGGCAACAAGCTGCATAGGCGCAATCCAGTTTGCGATAATGTTATGGCCAATTTCACGTACCGGATTGCTCAGGCTTTCCCTGGGAATCGCATCCAACAAGGCGCGCATCTGCCGCGGTTCTGCAACCGCCGCATCGTTCAGTACCCGCATTAGTAGAGATAGCTCTTGCCCGCCGCCAATAGCCTGAAATGCTGCAAGGCCCTGTTCTTCCAACAATTCATCGTTAATATATAGTGTAGAATCCAGATCAAATAGCACGCCCAGTGGCGCACGAAGATCGTGAGGAGAAACCATTTTCGTTGAACGCCTTTCAAGATACTGAGGGGGCAAACAGCCTCATGCGGGATACACAGGAGCCTGACTTTGAGCTTGTTTCTGAACCAACCAGGCAGCAGATGTGCCGGGAAGCTGTACTATCGGAAGATGGTAGTTACCGCTACCTGTTGATACGCAGATGGGATAAACACCTGCCTGGCGTGTGCTTTATAATGCTAAACCCCAGCACAGCGGATGCAAATGTAGACGACCCTACTATCCGGCGTTGCATTGGCTTTGCGAGACGATGGGGCTTTGGATCGCTGCGTGTTGTAAACCTGTACGCTTTTCGTGCCACAAACCCTGCAGAGATAAAGATTGCGCCTGACCCTATTGGACCCTTAAACGACGATTACCTGCTTTCTGCGGCGGCAAGCTCTCATCTGGTAATTGCAGCGTGGGGTGGTTTTGCGGGCAAAGAACGCGTGGCAGCGGTGTGTAAGAAGCTGGGTGAATTGAAATGCCTGGGCCTTACACAAAGTGGCGAGCCCAGGCATCCGTTGTATGTAAGCGGCGCAACAGGTTGCGTGCATTACTGGCCCACAGAGTAGCAACCTAAGGTTTGGCTACAGGCGGCGGTGGTGGGGTTTCCAGATCTTTAGCAGTAAGCTTGCGAAGTTTGATGTTTCGGTATGCTGAAGTAGTTTTATAAGTGGCAATGCCCAGCGGCGTTGATTTATCGATTTCACCAAAACGCAGCCCAACCTTGCGGCCCGTTATTTTAACATCAATTATCTTCTTATCATTTAGCCAGGTTTGCAGTACCGTGCCAGTAACACGCATACGTACGTGGTACCAGCGCTCTTTTACATAATCTACGCTGCACTGGGTTTCATTTTCGGAAGCATCCATAGAATCCAGGCTGGATATGCCGGTAGTGTAGCCACCCCAACCACCCATAACCAGTGTAGCGTGGGTATTGCCAACGGGAAAAGTGAGCCCACACATAAAATCATCGCCATCGATCTTCATAGCTTCGAGATCAATTTCGTAATCTGATTTTGGCAGTGCGGCCCCTGTCCAGTTAAACCCATTTAAGGGCCCGCCAGATTCGATTATGATAACCGGGGAGCCTTTAAAGTTTGGATCTACTCGAACATTTGTGGTTCGAAAGAAATCTGTTTTCTTCCAGTTTGTAAGAGTTTTGCCATCCCACAAGGGGATCCATCCATCTGGCCCGGCTTTTGGCAGTTCTTTCACTACCGGTACCGCATTTAATTTTGGCGTATCCTGCGCAAATGCGGCAGAGGGCGTGCCGAAGAGTGCGGAAGCGAGCATTACGGCTCCGGCAGCGATGTGAAGTGCTTTCATAGAACGGGACTCCTGAATAGAAAGGTGGCAGTGTACAGTCACCAGATACGTTGTTTCATTCCCTGTAAGGCCGAGTGTATCCTGCCGCTATTCAGCCATCACTGTTGTTATCTACTCAACGGGGGTCCACCTATCGAACATGGCGGCCTGGCCAATAACCGTGCCGTCTTCATCCAACACATTCCAGACAATGGCATTCTCGATACGAAATCTTCGCCCGGTCTTTGAGATTCTGATGCCGCCGTAATTATCGATATAGCCGCGAGATTGTACAGAAGCCATCAGGCGCGCACGCTCATCGCGATGAACAGGCTCCGCAGATTTGCGCGAAGGCAGCTCCGTAAACTCCTGCCAGTTCATTTCAAAGAGGTGTAGGGCAGTGCGGTTGGCGTAGTTGAAAATGGGATCGGCTTCTGTACCGTGTGAAACGATAGAAAACGGAGCACTAAACAACCAATCAGCAGGGCTCTGGCCTGCGGTATCTTCCGGAATGAGTTGTTTACCTGTTAGCCTGGCCAGACTATTTGCAAGGCGCGCACTGTGCGTGGAAAGCCACTCGATATCTCCATATGGAGGTTCCGACTGAGAAGTTGTCATTGATACATCCTGCACAAGAAATGTCGCACTACAGCGTAACGAGATTAGTGCAGGTTATTGTACGCGTACCACCAGTGATCTTCAAGCATTTTGCCTGCAAAAATCAGGGGCGTGGCCCTCTCAACGGTCCATTGAACGTTGTTGGATTTATTTACCTGTGCATCGCTATACATAAGGCCGTACATCGTAGACCCGCGATCCTCTAACACTATGGTGATAATGTAGTTCTTTTCGGACTTGTGGTACACCCCAATTTTGCCAACATCGATTGTAAAACCATCCTCGTGCAGAAGATCGGTTCGCATCAGCGAAGCTGGGTCGAAGTGTGTATTAACACGATAGTATCGGTCGGATCCCAATGGAACATTGGAGTCTTTAATTTTCTGAACTATTTCTGTTAGTTCGCGGTGGTGAAGCTTAAGCAATTGCTTCATTTTGTCTGGAGTTCGGTCTTGCGTACCAATGTAGATCCCTATAACACCGACCACAAATAAGAACAGGAGCGCTTTTGCAGATAGTTTAAATTGAAATTTTTTCTTCTTCATCGTTACAGGAGGCAGTTCTAAAGTTCGAAGACATTTCCCGCATGTGGTAGCCGGATTTGCATACTAAAGCAGGATGGATTGTTGTGATGAGGTGAGCATAGGATACTATCATCATACCTAATAGAACAGTCACCTTCAGTATTCGAGAACGGAATTATGCAAAAACTGGCTACAGTGGGTGAATATGTGTTGTGTGTGGTGAAGCTTTCCTGACACTTTGATGCTGGGGTAACATCTAAGGTAACTGCGGAACGCCGCGAATGCCAGGTTCTGACACACCGTGAGGGTCATTTTGCCAGATACACTCTTTTCCATTCAGCTTCAACGACTGCTTTCAGTCTTAACCATATCTCTTTGTTGCACAGCGCACATGCCTGCACAAGCGCAGAAACCTGGTGCCCAGGCTTCTGCAGAGCAAATCACATTTTTTGAAAGCAAGGTGCGGCCTGTTTTGCTTGCATCTTGCACTTCTTGCCACAGCGAATCCAGCAAACAAGGTGGATTGCGCCTGGATGCACCCGTATCTATGCAGATTGCAAAAGAGATACTTGTGCGCGTTAAAGGCGAGGGCGGCAAACAGAAGATGCCGGTTGGCGGCGAGCTTGCAAAGGACAAAATTGCCGCGCTGGAGCAGTGGGTGTCCTCTGGAGCAGTTTGGCCCACGGGCAAATCGAAGCCAGCAGCAACTCTTGCCGAATTGGGCAAAAAGCACTGGAGCTTCCAGAAGATCACACATCCTTCAGTTCCCAAGATTGCGGGCGCAACAAACCCAATAGATGCGTTCATAAGATCTGGCCTTGCCAAAAAGGGCCTTAAGCCAACTGGTGTTGCCACAAGGCGAGAGTTAATTCGCCGCCTGAGTTACGACTTAACTGGCCTGCCGCCAACCCCGGAAGAGGTGCGACTATTTATAGCCGATAAAGCGCCCAATGCTTACGATAAGCTGGTGGACCGCCTGCTGGCATCGCCCCATTACGGCGAGAAGTGGGCCCGACACTGGCTAGACCTGGTGCGTTTTGCCGAAACGAACTCTTACGAGCGGGATAACCCCAAGCCATACACCTACCGCTATCGTGATTATGTTATTCGGGCCTTTAATCAGGACAAACCATACAACCAGTTTGTAAAAGAGCAAATTTCTGGGGATGAAATGGGTGATCCGGCCCATGCTCCCGCGGTTGGCACAGGATTTTTCCGACTGGGATTGTGGGATGATGAGCCAGCAGACAGACTGCAGGCGGAGTACGACGACCTTGATGATATTGTGGCCACCACCGGGCAGGCGTTTCTCGGCCTAACTCTGGATTGTGCTCGCTGCCACGATCATAAGCTCGATCCCATTCCACAGCGCGATTACTACAAGATGCTGGCTGTGTTCCGCCCAATGAACCGTTACCGCAACGGCGGTGATTCAGATGAAACGGTGTGGTTTGTTGATTCGGCTGCAAAGCGAGAGTACGATCAGAAGATGGCTGCGCTTAAGGAAAGCCGCACTGCCAGCCTGGCAAAAATTACGGAAATAGAAAAGCTGATTGCCTCAAAGGGTGCCCAATACTACAACCCTGCCGATCTATCCGAAACCACTTACAGGCTGTATGAGCGAGATTGGCGAAGAATACCGGAATTTGAGAACGAACCTTCTATAGCGAGCGGTAATGTTAAAGGCAATTTCATAAGTATAGCCCCCCGGCAGCGCAACGAAGAGTTCTCAATAGAGTACAACGCCCAGTTAACGGTGCCAAAGGATGGCGAGTACACATTCCGTTTCAAATCTCAGGGCGGGTTCCGATTCTCGGTTGATGGCACGCTGTTTGAAACGTTTGCCACAAAAGATGGCAAGCCAACTGAAATGGTGGCGAAGCGGCATCTATCGCCGGGGAAACATGGAGTCAGCCTTATCTACGTTCAGCGCCAGCACATGCACGGGCTTGCCATCTCATGGAGCGGCCCAGACTTTGCATGGCGCCCGCTCTCTGCCCTGGAAAGCTGCGGTGCCGGAGAGTTGCCAACGCTCCTGGGCCCGGACCTTGCCAAGCTCATCGGAAAAGACAAAGCTGATGAGTTGGAGAGCGTAATTAATACACAGGCAGCTCTAGAAGAGCAGGCGCCGCCTACAGATAAAGTGATATCTGTAACCGAAAATACGGGGCCAAAGCCAACGCATATCCTGCTGCGAGGCGTGCCGACTGCTGAAGGCGATACGGTTGAGCCAGGTGTGCCGATATGCGTTGCACCCGATGTTGTCTTTAAATATCAGCCGCCTGTTGATGGCAAAACTACGGGCCGAAGGACTGCACTGGCAAACTGGATTGCCTCAGAAGACAATCCACTTACGGCACGCGTCATCGTTAATCGCGTGTGGCAGTACCATTTTGGCAGAGGCATTGTGCGCACTCCCAATGATTTTGGCCTGCAGGGTTCCCGCCCAACTCAGCCGGAGTTGTTAGACTGGCTTGCACAGAAGTTTATGAAAGATGGCTGGAGCTTTAAGAAGCTGCATAAGCTGATACTCTCCAGCGATACCTACAAACAGGCTTCGACAGGCAATACCCTGGCACTGAGCAAAGATCCGCAGAACGATACCTTCTGGCGGTTCGATATGCGCCGCCTCACTGCTGAGGAGATCCGAGATTCAGTCCTCTCGGTGACAGGAGCCTTAAATCTGAAAATGTTTGGCCCTGGCGTGTACCCTGAGATACCAAAAGAGATTCTGGCTGCGCAGAGCCGCCCGGGTAAAGACTGGTATACCGAGCGGATGGCTCCGGAAGATATGAACCGACGTAGCATCTATATCTTTGCAAAACGTTCCCTTACATACCCCATGCTGGCCGCGTTTGATTTGCCGGACGGAGATCGCTCTGCGCCCAGCCGCTTTGCCTCTACGCAGCCCACACAGGCGCTGGGCCTTATGAATGGCCCATTTGCCAATGCACAGGCGGAGGTGATGGCGGCCAGAGTAAGAAAAGATGTGGGATCCGTGCCAGCTGCTTTTGCAAAACGCATGTTAGAGCTTGTGCAGCAGCGAGAGCCTTCGCTCAAAGACATTAAAGAGTGCCTTGCCCTGAGGGATAGATTGAAGAAGCGGGGCTCCTCGGAAGAACTGGCCCAGAAGTACATGTGCTTACTGGCAATAAATCTAGACGAGTTCTTTTATCTGGATTAAGGCGTAGAGTATGAAGATCGGGCGGTGCCGCAGCCTCAATGGTTCTGCTGGTACCGCCCGATATTTGTTTCAGTAGCCTTTTGCAGCAGCATCCGAAGAGCGTGGATCGGAGGCACCAACTCGGTCTCCGGTAGTTGGATCGATGAGGATGCCCTCGGCATCACCCTGATGCCTGACTTTAGCCTGCGCGGGTTGATCTATAATGTGGCCGCGTGCGGTTAACGCTTGCATTACCTCAGCTGGGAATGCGTATGTTTCGGCGGCAACCACATCTGGTATCCATTGATGATGAAAGCGTGGTGCCGCAATGGCATGCCCAATATCCATGCCGTGATCCACAACATTTAGGATTACTTGCAGCACGGTGTTTATGATTGTGGGGCCACCCGGGCTGCCAATAACCATAAACAGCTTACCGTTGCGACACAAAATGGTGGGTGTCATGGAAGAGAGTGGCCGTTTGCCCGGCACAATGGCATTTGCCTCACCCTGTATTAGCCCAAACCCGTTTGGCGAGCCCGGTTTGCTGGTGAAATCATCCATCTCATCGTTCATCAAAAAGCCTGCACCCGCTATGGTAACCGCACTGCCATATCCCATATTGAGGGTGTAGGTGTTGGATACCGCGCAGCCAGCACTATCCACCACAGAGAAATGGGTGGTTTCCGGGCTTTCATATACTCCTGGCGCACCGTGCCCAATTTCAGTGCTTGGGGTTGCATGGTCCGTGCGGATAGTGGCATCCAGCTCTTCGGCATACTTCTTAGAAGTAAGCCCGCCAACGGGCACCTTCACAAAATCAGGATCGCCTGGGAATTCAGATCTATCTGCAAAGGCTCGGCGCATGGTTTCGATCATCAGGTGATTTGCTGATGCCGAATTGTAGCCCATACTGGCCAGATCATGCCTTTCCAGAATATTCAGCATCTGAATCAGGGCAGCGCCGCCAGAGCTGGGTGGAGGCATAGAGATAATATCGTAGCCACGATACGTTCCCTTTACCGGTGTACGCTCCACGGGGTGATAGGAAGCTAGATCGTTGAGGGTTATCAGCCCACGATGCTTCTTCATGTCTTCGATAATCAGCTTTGCGGTAGCACCGGTGTAGAACTCTGCCGGGCCAAGCTTCTGAATGCGTTCCAACGTGGCAGCAAGCTCCGGCTGCCTAAAGGTATCACCCGTACGGTAGTACTCTCCAGACTTGAGAAAGATGCGCTTGCTCTCAGCAAACTTTGCCAGTTCCTTCGTAGCACGGAGGCCATTTGCCATACCATAGCTAACCGGGATGCCTTGCGCTGCAAGCTTGCGTGCTGGCTCCACAATATCTCGCCAGGGCAGGTGCCCGTATTTCTTGTGGGCCATCCCCAATCCGGCAACGGTGCCTGGCACCCCGGATGCCCGATACCCCGTAAGCGATAACCCGGGCTTTACATTGCCAGCAGCATCTAAGTACATGTTTCGAGCCGCCGCAGCGGGCGCAGTTTCGCGATAATCAATTGCGATGGAGTTTCCGTCTGGCTGGCGAATTAGCATAAAGCCTCCGCCACCAAGGTTGCCCGCTACCGGGTAAGTAACTGCCAGAGCAAGCCCTACTGCGCAGGCAGAGTCTACCGCGTTGCCACCCTTTTTCAAGATATCCACGCCAACCTGAGAAGCAATACTGCTTGCAGAGGCAACCATGCCGTGTTGTGCACGCACCTGTTGGGCTATTGCTGCCGGAGCAACACCCAGGCAGGAAGCAAGAGCAATAGTCTGGTAGAAGGCTGTGGCGAGTTTCATTTTATTGGTTTTGATGGCCATCGTGAGTACCTGAAAGTGTTGATCCCCGCCGGGATTAGCGTGCGGGGATTCTAAGTTAATTACAATTCGGCCTGAAGGTGGCGATGCAGCCCGGCTACTTAACGGTTACTTCCACCTGAAATGTTTTTGCGGGCGGTACATTTTTCTCAAACGAGCGGCGGTAAATAAGCTTGAGAGTACCTTTGCCTGGTTTAGCGCCGGTGAATATGAAGTGCTTTATCGTGCCGCCACCAACAGCCATTTTATCTTTAGGCGGGTCGACATTTGCAGATTTGAGTTTAATCACTGCCGGAATGGTGGCCTCCCAGGCAAACCCAGTTGATGCATTATCTGGCAGGTTGACCACAAGGCTTATGCCTTTTGTAAGTGTAACCTTCTTGCCTGATCCGGCCTCATTTAAGATAACGAGCTTTGTTGGTACCGGCTTCACTTTATCCTGGGCGAGAATTGGTGTATTTGCCATAAAAGCGATCAAAGCCACAGTAACGGCTAACTGTTTATTGTGCATGTGTAGTGTTCTCCTTGAAGGTTTTGTTATTTCATTCAGTCACAAGTGCTATCGCTTGCCAGGTATTGCATCAAGCTCCTGGCGGGTGGCGATTGGCACAAAGCCAATTTCCAAGCCCTTCGGCGGCTTCATAAGAAGCGCGGGATCGATACCTGCGAGTTTGCCGGCCGTCTTTGTGGTGGGTGGTGGAAGGTAGTTGCGGTTTTTGGGCCAACTGCGATGAATCATCTCAACCTTTTTCTGTAACTGCTCGCGCTCTTGATCAGAAAGACCAGAGGCGAGTACAGCAGGCTGATCGGCAAACCGATACCAGTAGTACGTTACCACACTGCCATCTGCAAGGTGGGCCTTGAATGGGCCTGCCTTTGGCCCCGGCTTCTTCCACAAACTGTTGGGATCTTCGGGCGTATCGTATGGCTGAGGGTTCCCTTCGTTGGGAGTGGTCCACTGGTAAGCATTTAGGCCAGTTTCTGCAGGAACCTGGGAGGCGGGCACCGGCTCCCATTTAGCCTTGTTAGAGCCCGGTGCGCCATTGAGGTGATAGTACTCTGGAAGTGTGGTTAGATCGCCCGTTGGTGTGTGAGTTTTTGAAGCTGCGCTAAAGTTCCACTCATATCCAAACGTATGGTCATCAAGAGCCACGGGTTTTGCAAACGCACTCCAGTCGATGTTGGTTCGCACCTCTTTTGCATCACTGCCATCTGGATGTGGTACGCGTACCTGCCATGTTGCGCCGCCACCACCAGAGAAGGTGCGCGAGTGGATGCCCTCCGGATTTAGTGAACCGGCCGAGGGTGGACCGCCTGCAAACCACGCTGCAACCGAATCATACAGGGCCGCCTTGCTGTAGACATTATCCTGATGGATCAGGGTGGATTTGCCATCTTCACTTCCAGGGAAGGCGGTTGGTGAGATGCGAGCCCAGGATTCTCCGTGAGAATCGGTTACCATACGGCAGGGAATGTACTGTGTCTCCATCTGTACGGCGCGGTTAGGGTCCGATGGGCGAGTATCCAGAAGCTGCCCAATTAGGCGTGGCTCTTTGATAGTGGCATGAGAGAAGAACTGTGGTTGAAAGTAGGCTACAGGGCCCTTAAAGTTTGCTGAGTTGAGGAACAGGGTCCAGCAGTTGGAGCCAGTTGGCACCGCCTGCCCCTCGGTGGTGGTACGCGCTTCCACAAGCGGAAGGTTCAGGTAACCGTAGCCAAATAGCTCTCCGGCTGCTCCTCGTTTGATATTGAGGCCATCTAGCGGAAACAGCAGCCAGGGTGTGAGTTGCGCTACTCCATAGAGCCCACGTGGCTCTTTCCAATCTCCCCAACCATGCGCTGGGCCATTGGCAATAGCAGAAAAATTGGGGGCAACCCCGCCCATGATAAACTTCGGCGTTTCGGTGGGAAATCGCGTATCCGTCCACCAACCAAGGCCACCTTCAATATCGGAGTACATGTTTTCTGGGGCTTTGCCATCGTGCTGAGCAAACATCCACGTTCCGGGCAAACCACTTTGAAACCGATGCCCCGGATAGGTACGCAGCAACGGCCACGCAGAAATGTACATCGAGTAACCCGCACTAAACGAGCGATCCGGCCTATCTGATATGGGAACAATTAAGTAGCCTGCAACATACTCATTGTGCTTCTGAGCATGTGCCTCGGTACTTGATAGTGCCAGAGCAACCGCGCACGCTGCAAGCGCTCTGATCATCCGTGATCGGACTTTTGCGGAACAAACAGGCATCCCAAATCCCTCCCATAACTATCGGCAGATACAAGTGCTCCTTTTAACTCCTGATAATATACCTTCCTGCTTACCAATGCCATTACTGCTCGGCTGCTGCGAGCAAAAATATTGGCGATCCATGTTGGGGATTGATGGGGTGCCGGCGCAGGTATGATGGCAGAACTACGAGCCGTAAGACACCTGGTAGATAGACAAAATACCTCGGGCCACGGATAACTGTTTTGTTATCTGTGGCCCGTGGTATTGGTGTCCGGCAGGGAAGGTTGCACTTCACTTCCGGGCGATATGGCAGGTTCAGATAGAGGCGAGAGTTTCAGATAGATCACCGGGTGTAAACCACCCGCCCGGCAACTTTGCCGGACCCAGTTGCGATGTTTACTGACGCTTTAGAGCCTCTGGATCTACTCCAGCCACAGCTTATAGAATTACTAATGTTTCTTGCCGCCAGCTTTCTTGGCCTGAGGAGCCTCCGCGGCTTTCCGCTTTGGATCCACCGGCGCTTCCGCGGCCAGTTCAACTGTAGAATCTGTTGCCTTCACTTTAACCACTTTGGTTTTCAGCTTCTTTCCGTTCTTTTCCATGGTAAGTACTTCTTTCTGCTACTAAGCGAACAGGGCTACCCTGTGGATGTCAAACGGCACAGATCACAGATATGTTCCATTATTGTTTGGTGGCTATAAGGAGTACCAAACCACATAGAAGTGGACCGATAGCTAAGCGCCGATAAAGACTTCTTTCATAGGCGCAAGCCGTTCCCTTAGCAGCGACTTTGCACGGTTTAGTCTGGACTTAACAGTACCTATTGGCAACCCGGTTGCGTTCGCAATCTCCGCATATGTTATGCCCTTAAGGTGATACATAACAAGCATCTCCCGGTAAGTACCAGGAAGGTTGCCGATTGCCCGGGTTAGAATTCCTGTTTTCTCACGGCCGCAGCACAGGGCCTCTGGCGAGGGAGCAGTTTCTGGGATACTATTGCCCCAGCTCTCTCCTCCAAACTGTGTTGGGCCCGTATCCAGGCTATACATGCTGCAATGGATTGGGCGCACATTCATATCCAGATAAGCATTGCGCACTATTCGGTATATCCAGGAGTTGAAACTGGCTTCGACACGAAACGTGTGAAGCTTTAAGTACACCTGTACAAATACGTGGCCAGCGATATCCGATGCATCGTTGATATTCGCGCAAAATGAGTACGCAATTCTATAGATAAATGGCTGATAAGTGTTAAACAGCTGATCCCATGCTGCGGCATCACCAGCCTTACATCGTTCAATCAGCTGCACTTCCTCACTTGAGATACGGGGCACGTTTGCATTGGCATTCATACCTGCCTTGTCGGGTGTTGCCTCCACCGATTGAACATACGGTGCATTCTGCCATGTTGGAGCGTATGCGGTCATATTTTAATTGCCTGTCTCTCTCGAAGCAAACTACGTTGGAACCGTGAAAACACGTTCCAAAATTGATGCCAATGCATCAACTGTATAACTCAAGAAGCGCGGTATAGAATTAAGCCAGGTACGCACAATCCTCTGGCAGAGGGCCACGATAGAGCTCAGCGCACTGTGGGCCACAAAATTACAGTTACATAGTAGTTTGAATCGCAAACTAGCGCGCCTATAGCAAGTTCAGTCTTTAATGGTGGATTTGATAGGAGAAATCACTAACCTGAGATAGGCAGATTTTTTCATACTGGCAGCAGTGGTATCAAAAGTCGATGCACGTTATGACTTAAAGAGCAAAGAGCATCTAACATTCGCATTAGCCCAAACTAACCATTCCCCGTTTCAGGGCGACTATCACCGCCTGGGTACGATCATTCACGCTCAATTTGCTCAATATGTGGTTAATGTGAAACTTTACTGTGCCTTCTGTAATGCACAATTCGTCGCCGATATCTACATTGGATTTTCCGCGAGCCATTAGCCGCAAAACATCACGTTCTCGCTCAGTAAGTTCTGGTTCATCTAATCGTTCTGCCAGTTTCGCGCCGACTTCACGCGTTATGTGTTTTTTGCCGGTGTGCACAATGCGTATCGTTTCCAATAGATCTGAACAGGACGCGTCCTTTAGTAGATATGCCCGGGCTCCTGCACGTAATCCACGATATATATCGTCATCGCCATCATACGTTGTCAATAGAATTATACGTGCCGCAGGAAACTCCGAAAGTATGGCGGCTGTAGCTTGTACTCCATCCATCTCAGGCATTTTTAGATCCATCAGCACAACATCTGGCATGTGTTCGCGGTAGAGTTTTACACACTCGGCGCCATTAGATACCTGCGCTACGGCTTCCATGCCTTCTTCATATTTTATCATCAGAGCCAGCCCCGTACGTACTACAGGGTGATCATCTGCGATAAGAACTCTAATACTACGTCCCGGGCTCATTGTGTTTTCTGTCCCCCAACCGGCATGGAAGGGATTGGTGCGGTTACTGCTACTTCAGTACCGGCACCCGGAGTGCTTACTATTGTTAGGTGTCCACCAATGCGCTCGGCTCGCTGCCGCATGCCAGTGAGCCCAACCCCCCCACCATTCTCCTGGTGCTGAGCATCAAATCCCTGGCCGTTATCTTGCACAAACAGTTTAACCTGAGCATCTTCAAACGTTAGCTCTACAAACACTTGTGGTGCCTGAGAGTGCTGAACAGCATTGTTCACTGCTTCCTGTGCAATTCTCAGCAGGTTAAGGCCTACATCGGATGGTAGCACACGTGCATTGCCATGAATGTGCACTATTCCCTGTATAGACCCGTTGGCAAGTATTCTATCTATATGTCCCTGCAAAGTAGTACCGAGATCGGTAAACTCCTGAGCATTGGGCTGAAGTGCCCACACCGATCTACGCGCTTCGGCCAGGCCCTGGATTGCCAGAAGCCGCACGTGCTCTATTAGTCCCCAGGCATCATCTGGCGAGGAGCTCGATATTCTCTGGGCAACGCCTAACTGAATCAGTATGCCTGTAAATGACTGTGCAAGGCTATCATGTATCTCTCGCGCAAGGCGGTTTCTTTCTTCAAGCACGGCTGCCTGCCTACTCTGTTCCGCTGTTCGAGCCCATTGAATTGCCAGGCCGGCCTGTTGCACCAGTGCCTGGGCGAGTTCTATTTCTCCATGTAAGTATGAGCGTTGCCGTTTGCTGTGCACGCTGAAACTCCCGATTAATTCGTTTTCGAGATAGAGCGGTATTAAGAACAATGTTCGTGTTCCACGTGCCAGCAGGTGCGCTCGGCACTTTTCCAACCTTGGATCGTTTGCTATATCATCATACACGGTAACACCCAGGTGTTTCCCGGTTTCATGCGTTTCTGAAGCGGGTTCAAACGTAATGTACAGCCCATTTCCGGTGCCAATGCTATCCGCATTGGCATTCAGGGATTGCAATGGCGCTGCAGGAGCTATATGCCCGGCATCGTAATCCAGATGCAGGGAGAGGATCTTGGCAGAATCATCGTACAGCCAGAAACCACCGGAGTTGGCCCCAAGCTGTGTGGTGATCGCCTTGAGCACCTCACCTATAAAGCTATCTCTCTCTGGTTCCGCTGCCAGCAACCCCAGTGTTTGTGTTAAGGCCGCCATCTGGCTTCTAACAGCCTTTTCAGCGCGGCGCGACTCTAACACCTTAGCCATAAGCGCTTCATTTGCTTTTGCCAGGTTTTCATTTTGTTGGCTCAGGACGTCTGGATGAACTGGTGCTTCTGTGTCATGCGGAGTCGTGTTATCACCACCTTGCGTCATCCGCAGTCACCGGGGTAGTGGATGAGAAAACATGTCTCGATCACATGTGTCCCACCTTCACTTGCCTTATAGAGAGCTGGAAACGCATGAAACAGGCGAACTATTGCCGGCACGTAATCAAATCTACAAGAGGAATTCAATTTGTCTTTCCAATGCTGCGACAATCAGAATAGTTCTGAAAATGTGTATCGAACATTACATTCTCCATACAATCACTCCAAAAGATGAGGCGCCAAGGCAAAGATTCAGGTACTGAGCAACTTGTTGGCGGTGAGACGCACAACAATACCCAGATGTTCCCCTAATTGAGATCAGGCAGTTTGCCCCATCAGTACAACAATCGTATGGGTGGCTCCATCGTCTAGCAATGCAATCACTCCATCGGTACATGTAACACCATCCAGGCTTACCTCTTTTACTCCTGAACTTACCGCCGCAGGATTGCGTATCTGGATGTTGAACTGGGAGCCGTGATAACGGTACGTCATTTCAACCGATACCCATGTGTTTTTGAAGCATGGGTGAAAACTCAGCTGGTTTCCACGCACCTGAAACCCCAGAACTTCTTCCAGCCATATTCTGTACATCCAGGCAGCCGCGCCGGTATACCAGCTCCATCCTGCTCGGCCTACCCTTCCCGGCAGCGCATAAACATCTGCAGCAACTACGTAGGGTTCTGCCTTATAGCACTTGATGTCTGCCGGTGTTCTGGTATGTGAAATCGGGTTCATCATTTCCAACACTGCGTTACAGTTATTGCCATCCCCAAGCCGGGCCAGCGCCATTGGCACCCAGAGAGACCCATGGGTGTACTGGCCGCCATTTTCACGCACTCCCGGTGGATACCCCTTTATATAGCCTGGTTCTACAGCAGATGATGCAAAAGGCGGCGCAAAAAGCAGAACCATTTTCTCTTGCTCAAGCACAAGCCTGTGCATTACCGCCTGCATTGAGCCAATTGCTCGCACGGGATCCCCTGCTGCTGAGATGGCGCTCCACGATTGAGCAATGGAATCAATCTGTGCTTCCTCATTTTGAACAGAACCAAGCGAGTCTCCATTGTCAAAGTAGCCACGGCGATACCAGGCACCATCCCATGCGGTGTCATCCACCGCTTTGGCAATACCTTCGGCCTGCTCCCGGTATTTTGTGGCTTCAATCAGCGCCGTAGGGTTAGCCGAGGCGCCATGTTGGAGCACGGTGTTCGCAAAATCGTTTAACACACATACCAGGAACCATGCCAGCCAAACACTCTCGCCTTTGCCATCTTTTCCTACCAGGTTCAGGCCGTCATTCCAGTCACCACTCCCGATCAGGGGCAATCCGTGAATACCTGAAGTCGATCCTTTTTCAATAGATCGCCTGCAGTGCTCAAGCAGTGTTGCCGTATCGCTCGTAATAGTAGGGCTATAAAATGCTTCCATCCCATTTTCTGCAATGAGCTTGCCCTGTATAAACGGCACCTGTGTATCCAGAATTCCGGTATCACCAGTTACTCTTACATAGTGAGCAGTAACGAATGGTAGCCAGAGCATATCATCCGAGATGCGTGTGCGAACCCCAGCGCCACTGCCGGGATGCCACCAGTGCTGAACATCGCCTTCAGGAAACTGCCGGGCAGCAGCGCGGAGGATCTGCTCACGAGCGATATCAGGGGCAGCATAAACCAGCGCCATAGAGTCCTGCAACTGATCGCGAAAGCCGTACGCACCACCAGACTGGTAGAACGCAGAACGTCCCCAGATTCTGCAGCTTAGCGCCTGATATAGCAGCCAGCCGTTCATCATAAAGTCTACAGACACAGAAGGCGTTTGTACTTGAACAGTATTGAGAACATTGCTCCACCAATCTCGGGTGGTTTTCAACGCAGTCTCAAAGGAACGTGGCGTTCGGAAGTGTGCAGCAAGCTCACGAGCTTCTGCCACATTGGCCGCTTGTCCGAGCACAAATACTACATCAGCCTTCTCTCTTGGCTCCAGCAAAACCTGAACACGGTAGGCTCCACATGGATCCAGGCCAGCACCCACTCTGCCGGAGAGCCTTGTGCGAGACATAGCTGCAGGTGCGCTTAGCGAGCCGTTACGGCCCAGAAACTCGGTTCTATCGCCGGTGTAGCACAAAACAGCGGCACTGCAGGTAACAAAGGTAACCCTGCCACCATCATCGGGATGAAATGGATTACGGGCAAACAAACATTGCGAAACGGCATCCCACTGCGTACTAACATGCAGCTGAGTATCTTCACGCTCAGTACCAAGTACCCACTCACAATAAAGCGTAATACTGAGCCTTCTCCGCCGGTTTGAGAGGTTAGTAAGGCTCAGCCGCTGTAACCTTACCGGCGATCCCCCTTCCGCATCAACTGGCACAAAAGTGGTGAGAACCTGATTGATTCCATGACTATTGTGTTCAGCATGAGTGTAGCCTTTGCCATGCGTTGTTCGGTAAGGTTCCTGCTCTCGGATTGGTAGCGCGGTTGGCGTCCACACGCGGGTTGATTCCTCGTCTCGGATGTAAATGACATCTCCAGGAGTATCCGAAATCGGGTCATTCGACCACGGTGTAAGCCGGTTCGTCTGGCTATTTAGACTCCAGGTAAATCCTGAACCAGACTCCGAAACAATGGTACCGAAAGCCTTGTTAGACATAACGTTAACCCATGGAAGTGGGGTAACACATCCGGCATCCAGGTGAATAACATACTCGTTACCATCACATGTAAATCCTCCAACACCGTTATCGATTGTCAGATCCCGTACCGGCAACGGTGCTCCTGCCTCGGCAGCGTTTCGCCACCCTAACAGCGCTGGCGCGGTAGCGGCCCCAATTGCAGGAGCACTCAGTTGCTCTTGTAAACCACCCCGCGCTGCCACAAACACAATGCGTGATGCCGTAAGCAGAAGCGTACGCTCTGGCTCTTGCACCTGATCGGCAGACCGTAAGAACACACCACCCGGCTGTTCGGCAGTGGCCGATGGCACAAAGGCTTCCATCAGCCTGCGAAGCTGTGTGAGCAGTGGTTGCCCATAAGTATCTGGCTCCTCATTCAGGAGTATTAGATCCATTTTGAGCCCGCGAGCCAGCAGGTAAGAACGCGCCAGCAGCACCTGGCGTACAAGCACTATGTCTCGTGTATCGCCAATAGTTACCGTAACTATTGGCAGATCTCCAGAGATGCCCTGTGCCCATAGCGATGATTGACCTAGCGTGTTGCGGATCAGGCGTTCTGGTGATGGCCGCAAGAGAGCCGATGGATAAAAGATGTGTGCGGCAAGCTGCTGAAAGGCCTGAGTATCCTGCTGGTGTATGCCGAGATGCCGTAGTTCCAACTGGGCGTGGGCCCAGGCCATTTCAATGGCTCTATCGGAAGATTGAAGTGTGGAGTACTTATCCGCAATGGCAACCGCCTCTTCACGTGAAGCGGCCGCACCCGTTACAAATGCAATCTGGATTCGTTGCCCAGATTCCACGGTTACACGCCTTCTCAAGCTGAAAATCGGATCCAGTACAAACCCTGCTGTGCCCGTCAAATCACCATGCATGGCTGCGGGATCTTTTGCTGTACGCCCTCGCCCAATAAACTGTGCCCTATCTGTTTCGAACTGGGGCAGGATATCGCATTCATCTGCCGCGGATACATGTACTGCCCAGATAGGCGGATCTGATGGCGACCTCGGCCTTCTATGCGCGAGGAGCGCACTCTGGTGTGCCAGCATCTCGGTTTCCACAAACAGTTTGTTAAATGCAGGATGCGCCCTATCTGCACGGTGATCAGAGAGTGCCAACTCCACATAGCTGGTGAGCTCGATCGTTCTATGTTGCCTGGATCGGTTTACAAGTGTTACACGCCGTACTTCTACGTTATCTTCCGGAGACACAACAATTTCTGTTCTGGTTTCAATGTCGCCATCGCGCCTGCAAAACTCCGTTTTATCTGAAGAAAACGTTACAAGATACTGCTGTAAGTCTGCAAGCACGGGTTGATGGGTGGCAGACCATACTGCCCGCGTTTCAATATTCTTCAAATAGAGATATTCGCCGTAGGAATCACAGGTAACATCGGAACGCCACCGTGAGATCTCGATATTCTGCCATTGGCAACCGCCCCCACCCGCATTGGTAGTCATAACACTAAAGTTGCCATTTGATAGCAGGTTGGTTTGTGGCGCAGCGGTATTTGGCGTATCTACGCGGCCAGAAGGCGATGGCGCTACGGTGGCGGGAACACGCGGTACCACCTCTTGCTGTGGATTATTCCCGGTTATCGCCGGAGCCGAGGGGATACGTTCAAATAGTAGAGATTCTGTAGCACACACCCGTGGATCCCGATGAAAGCGCTCCTGCATAGTGTTTTCGTTAATGGCATTGTCGATGGCAGAGAGAATCATTCCCTGGTGATGTGCCATGAAAGACCTTACTACAATGCCGCGCCTGCCCATTTGATTTTGCTGACGCGTGTAATCTATCGATTCATAAAAGCCATAGCCATCATGCATTTCGAGATGGGGCAAGCTGGCAAGTTTTCGAAGGTTCTTTGCCGAAGCTGCCGGTTCCAGGGCCAGCGCCAGCGCCGAGGAGTAGGGCGAAACTACCAGATCATCTTCCAGTCCGCGCTTCAAACCGAGGCCCGGAACACCAAAAGCCCGATACTGGTAAGTTCGCTGGGCATCTACTGCGCTGTAGGAAGACTCAGATATGCCCCACGGAATGCTTCGCATTTTGCCATAAGATATCTGGCAAGAAACCACGGCACGGCATGCCTGATCAAGCAGTGAATTCTCATAGCTTCTGGTTAGCAGCAATGGCATGAGGTACTCAAACATGGTACCGCCCCATGAAAGCAATATCTTCTGCCCATAGGCTTCACCATACGGGCGGCCCAGTGCCCACCAGTGCTCAACCGGTATCTGGCCGTTTGCAATGGCTATAAAACTGCCGAGACGCGCCTCACTAGCCAGCAGGTTGTAGCAGCTTTCATCCATCCGACGGTCGCTCACGTTGTAACCGGTGGTAAAGAGGCGCTGCGTTGCGTCATATAGAAATCGCATATTCATACCATCGGCCA
Organism: uncultured Chthonomonas sp.; assembly: GCA_903859705.1. GTDB lineage: Bacteria > Armatimonadota > Chthonomonadetes > Chthonomonadales > Chthonomonadaceae > CAIXIX01. Next base: position 10,576 of record CAIONQ010000045.1, on the reverse strand, counting down.
GGTGGTGCAGCCGATTGATAATTGCGTTGCATTCTGCCAGTCGTTCAGAAGCCAGGCGTTGCGCATCGGATGCCGATGCTGCAAGGTCATCCAACCATTTACAAACGGCCGGACTAAGGTGCATTTCGCTGCTGCGACGCTGTAATCCAACCAGTTCTCGCAACCCTGGCACATTGCCAGTGGCGAGGGCACGCAAAGATGGCGAAGACGCCAGTGCCTGCCGCCGCCAGGTATGGGCATCCGGCCCGCAGGCAAGCAAGCCGCCTTCAGGCGGAGCCTCAAGCACAATTACCCATCGTAGGTATCGGTCTACAATCTGACTCCACTGAGAAACGTGATCCGATACCTTCTCAGCCCAGTAAACGGCATTGTTTGTATTTGTTTCTGTTCGATGAACCGCTTCTAACAGATAGGACGCAGGGGTTGCCGATAGGCGAACCCGATGAACTATTTCCTTCAATTCCTGCGAAGCATGCCCGGCCAGGTTCTCGAGCTCCAACAGGCGTAACTCAATCTGATCTGGATCCTGCCAGGCATGTTGCTGCAATGGCCGCATGCTACGCAACGTATCCTGCAATCCCGCAAGGGCAGCGGGCGAGAGAACCGGGGCAGACACAAGCTCTTGCAATCCCTGTGCAACCGTCCAAAGTGCGCCCAGCAGATTTCCGCTATCTACCATGGAAACGTAACGAGGCAGTAGAGGCTTGAGATCTCTGATGTCGTACCAGTTTAAAATGTGCCCCTCAAAGGTCTCCATTGTCTCCATTGTCTTCAATGTGTTTTCGGTGCGATCAATCAAGCTATCCACTGTGATGTAACCAAAATCAGCTGCAGCGAGATTTGCCATCAAACCAAGACCGATATTTGTAGGAGATGTACGCTGGGCCACTTCTACTCGGAGATCTGCCTGGTAGTTATCGGGGGGGAGCCAGTTGGTTTCTGGCCCAACAAAGTCATCAAAATACCGCCAGGTTTGCCGGGCTACCAGGCGAAGCATAACCTGATCTTCTACTGACAGAGACTGCGCTGGCCACTTCCGTACAGGAGCATTCATCCACATAATCATCATGGGTGCCAGTGCCCATATCCCAACAAACGGCAGGGCAGCAACACGGGCGGCTGGATGAATAATAACAAATAAAGCGCAAATGATGCCAAGGCACAGCGGCGGGGCCGCAAGACGCTGCAGGGCCCTTTCTCGTTTTTTTGCTCCTTTGCCAACTTCCTGCGAAGTTTCCCATTGAAGCAATAGCCGATGTGAAACAATCCGTCGATACATCACCCGAATAATAGCATCCAGTGCCGTGTAGGCCTGCTCGGGCAGCAGCACTGCACAGATCGCTGCGCGCTGCAAGCTTATTCCGAGCTGGCGAAGTACATTTTTTTCGCTATCAGATTTAGTGGAGATGCTGGCACCGAACAGAACTAGCGGCGGCAATAACATTACAGAGCCAACAAATACGCTCACTAAAACTGGTGCCGCTGTAAAGCGCCATCCAAACAGAAGTAGCGCAATGGATGCTGCCGGCAAGAGGCTGCGGCGTAGATTATCTGCAATTTTCCATCTATTGAAAAACGAGAGTGCATTATGAACACGCTGATCTCTGGGGCCTGGTACTGTGGGAAACAGCCAATCGGCAATCTGCCAGTCGCCGCGGATCCAGCGGTGCTGGCGCTTGGTATATGCCAGGTAATCGCCGGGGAATTGATCCAGCAACTCGATATCGCTGGCAAGGCCAACGCGCACATGTCCACCTTCAATAAGATCGTGGCTCAGGAGGTGGGATTCCGGAAACCTATCTGACAGAACGCTGTTGAACGCTCTTAAATCATAAATCCCCTTTCCCTGATAACTGCTTTCTGCCATCAGATCTTGATAAACATCTGAGCTGACATGCGTGTAGGGATCGAGGCCCGTTGCATCCGTGAAGATGCGTGAAAACCTTGTGGAAGTAGCACTCGGCAGGCTGGTACTAACACCGGGCTGCACAATGGTGTACCCACGCTCAACTTCCCTGCCATCCGGAGACAGCTGTGGTTGGTTCAGAGGATGGGCCAGAGTCTCGATAAGGTGGCGGGCGGTATCCCGCGGCAATTGGGTATCTGCATCTAGAGTTATTACGAACCGAATCTTGGAGAGAATTGCAGGATCGCCGGACCGCAAAAACCGTGGCTGCTCTGGATCCGGGTTACCAACCAGAAACCGGTTTAAGTGTTCCAGTTTGCCGCGCTTGCGTTCCCAACCTATCCATCGCTCCTCACACTTGCTCCACTGGCGATCTCTATGAAACAGGTAGAAGCGCCCCGGGCCATACCTGGCACTTAGCTTTTGAATTGCTTGAATTGCCACATCGAGGCGCTCAATATCTTCGGGCATGTCTCTTTGTGGGGCATCAGAATAGTCACTCAATAATCCAAAAAGGAGGTTGGGATCTGTGTTTGCCAGGTAACGTATCTCAAGCTGCGCAACTTCGTCGCAGATGCTATCTGGCGTTAGCAGCATCATCGGCACAATAACCAGAGTTGTGAACTCTTCCGGAATTCCAGCATCAAACCTCATGCGTGGAAGCGCTCTGGGTGGAATTTGGCGGATAACCAGATGGTTCACAATCTGCAATGCAATTTCACTGGCTGGCAGCATGGCGAGCATTGTGAAACTCATGAGAACAACAGCACCTGATTTTGCAGATGCCGTTGCATCAATCAGAGACCACAGCACCAGAATGCTTATGAGGGCCACAGCAGATGGATAGACGACCTCGGAGTTCTTGCGCACATACCTTCGTGCCAGTTCTGTTAATGGCGGGCGGCATCCCGTTTGTGCCTCAATTGCCGCTTTGCCAGCATCTGCAAGGTAGTACCCAACGTGGCGGGTAAGATCCGTGGTTGCGCTTGTAGCCATAGCAAGCGCCAGCTCCGCAATGTGCTTTTCGGAGTGGCCAGAGCGGCGCGCCGTTTCCTCTACAACATGCCGATACTGATCTCGCGTGTTGAAATCCATGTTGGGGTAAACACCACTCGGGTCTCTCCTCAGGATTGCTTCTACGCCACACAACCCCTCAAATGCCTCGCGCCAATCATAGCGGGCCAGGTGGCGCAAAGCTGCGATAGCATTTGCCAGCGCAACAAGCTCGGTGGTCTGATTGAGGTGTTCCTGCTGTGTGGATGTAACCAGCGGTGCACCCAGCCTGTATTCCAGCCAACCGGTTAGGGAAGCGAGCGCTCTCTCTTCATCATACAGGTAGCTTGAGAGCTGATCCGCAAGGTATGTGGATGGATCTGGCTGCTCCTTAGCAAGCTCGGTAACAAAGGGCAGCAAACGATCACGATCCTGCCTTGCCGCCGTGAGCAGGCGGTTTGCATAAAAGTCTGCAAGTTCGCTTTCACGCTGGCGCCGCACTACCTGGATGGCCAGGTGGCGTACGCACTCAATCATTCTGAGGCGGAGCATGAGCGGAAGGGCCCACAATTCTGCCATTGTAAGCTCCGAAACGCCCTGGTAAGTTCGCAAGAAGGCATCGAGCCACTCCCGGTCCAGCCGAATGTGAGCAATGGAGATAAGCCGCGTTGCAATAGTGTAAACGCGTGGTAGCCCTATTTGGGGACCTTCACCAATGCGGGGAAGCTCATCATAAAAGCGGGCGGGCAGATTACTTCGAAATTCATCGATATGCCCCTGCAATATGTAGGCATTATCTAACAGCCATTCTGCCGACATCGATACCGGTTGCCCCGTGCGTACCGCCGTACTTAGCGACTCTTGTACCTGGTTAAGAATGGCTTCACTATCCGAAAGTCTGTCGTTTAACGGGCGTGCACCACCCCGATGGGTGCCAGCCTGCACATGCACTTCTGCAAGCCGTACCGCTTCCGCCTGCAGAGCCTCCAGCGTTGCGGGTGCGGCCTGGCTGAACTCATCATATGGGAGATCGGTGGCTCCGATTGAAGGCAGCAAAACAAACGTTGCTGTGGGTGCCAGCAGCCCAAGATGCAGGGTATCTACCGCCTGCCTCATAGCCACCGGGAGAGCCTGAATAATAACCAGAGCTTCATTTCGCACCAGCCATCGGCTGTACTTTAGGATTAGGCTCGGGCTAAGTTTCCCGCGCATTAAAGACCAATTGCATGTTACTGTAGTTTTACCATTCTCATCGGAAACGATTACAGCCGATTGGAAGCGCGGATTAGAACGCAACAAAGTAAGTACTTCAAGGGCTACTGCCCGGTCCTGATAAAAGCCCAGGACTATTCCTCGTTCTGCCATTATTCCCGGCCTTTCTATTGCACTGCCAGACACAAGGAAGATGCCTTTTTGCAGAAACAAACGCCAATATTGCAGCTACCGGAACGCATACCTGTATCCTGTGAGTTGCGCTAAGGGGACGTACTAAATGGGCGGCGTGTTCATAAAATTAATGCCACGGAACAATTGAAGTGGCACCCGCGTCCAGCCATCGCATCTATCCGCTGGCAAGCATATAGCTTCATTTGCGGAGCGGGCATTAAGGATTAAGATTATGAACAGCGAAGAGTCAGTGGTGGCGGTATATTCGTCACACGCGGCTGCCGAAGCGGCAGTGCATGACCTACAGAAGTCCGGATTTAACATGCAGATGCTGTCGATTATCGGCCGCGATTACCACACAAATGAACATGTTGTTGGCTATTACAATACCGGCGACAGAATGAAAGCCTGGGGCGGATCCGGCGCATTCTGGGGCGGCCTGTGGGGCATGCTTTTTGGCTCCGCCTTTTTCATGATTCCCGGTGTTGGCCCAATTCTTGTTGCGGGACCGTTGGTAGGTTGGATTGTGGGTACGCTTGAAGGTGCAGTGGTTGTTGGGGGTTTGAGTGCTATCGGTGCCGCTCTCTTCAGCGTCGGCATTCCTAAAGATAGTGTCGTGCAATATGAGACGGCCATTACAGCTGGCAAGTTTGTGCTGGTTGCAGCTGGCACCGCGGCAGATGCATCCCGTGCACGTGAAATCCTGGAAGTAGCATCTCCAGAAATGCTGCAACACCACACCGGCCAGTTAGCTTCGGCCCTTGCTGCACAGCACTGATACGCGCCGAAATTTCAGGGAAGGCAGCTATGGAAGCGGGCAACCATTTCTCATCAGCGGCTATCCGCTGCACTCGTCAGCCATGCTGATGAGTGCAGCCTTCTTTCTTTAGTTAACAATTGTAGGGGCCAGGTGCGCTACGCCTGTTTTTCGATCAATATCTAACTGTTGCTCGTTGCTTCGGTAACATCAGCAGGCCGCGCATTTTTAGTTAGCCCTGAAGTTACGCGCGGTGTTATGAGTAGCGGTATCTCCTCATGATCCTGTGGTTGCCCCCAGAACTCTCTTACAGTTGGGCCATTTGTAACTCTCTTATCCAGAAAAAATCGAAACCACTCATGCAGCCACACCCGGCGGCCCATGCGCGTAAACCATCGCATACCGTGCCTGCTTGCCCTATCTGGCTGCATAAAGCTGCGCCATAGCGCAGCGGGCCGAAGCTGAAGCGCCACCTCAATGAATTTAACCCACAGCATAACGCGCCACGGTGGCATGTTTTTGGCTTTTAGCACCTGATGTTTGTAATCCCACAGCCTTCTGTCTAACTGAATTACCTGGCGGTTCTGGGCTTCACGGTAATAGGCGGTCCAACGATGTGGCGTAACAAACAGCGCCATGATCTGATCAGGGTCATAAGAAAATAGTTGCCGCATAGAGCGGAAGAAATCCCTATCCGTCACCTCTTCAAAATCGGCAACCCAGGTGGCCAGTGAAAGGATGCCGTGCTCTCTCAGAAGGCGAATCGCTTCCCTATCGGAGCGTGTGGTGCCACCCTTACGCACTTTCTGCAGCGTGTCCTCATCGGTGTTTTCAATCCCAAGCAACCACCTCTCAATGCCGGCTTTGCGGTACAGGTGCAGGATGTCCGCATCCCTCACAATATCATCGGCACGTGTTGAGCCAATGATAGTTATCGGAACATTCTCTGCAATCATTGCTTTGCAGAACTCTATCCATGCGGCGCGGTTAACGGTTGGATTCTCATCCGCAAGGTTAAACAGCACAACGCCCTGCTCCCGGTGCAGGCGGGCGATCTCCTGAGCAAGCTTTTGCGGGTTACGATATCTCCACCTGGCCCAAAACCCACGCTGACCGCAGTAGTTGCACTTGTGAGGGCAGCCGCGAGAGAATTGAATTACCACTGCGCGCATACCACCGTAGTAACCGTAGTTGGCGTGATCTATCAACTCCCATCCAACCCTGTATGCATCCAGATCGTGGATCATAGGTGCCGGAGGCGTTTCAACCAGAGATCCAGAGCGCAGAAAAGCGATACCCGGAATCAGATCAACCGGGGTTTCCTCGGAAAGTGCCCTCATCAGTTGGCGTGCAGTTTCTTCTCCCTCCCCGCGAACGATGTAGTTAATCTGTGGATCGGATTGCAGCACCTCTTTGTAATGGTAGGTAGGAAACACACCTCCATATACAATCACGACATGAGGAAGAATCGCCCGTACCTTTGTAGTGATCTCAGAAACAATTGGATGCGCAGAAGTAGAGCCAGAATGGCCAATAAGCAGAGCCTGCGGGTTGTGTGCCACCACAAAATTAACAACATCGGAAATCGGCATAGGGCCAATTTCGGCATCCAGGAGTGTAACATCATGCCCATCATCAATTAAGGGGCCGCCAATGGCAAGTAACCCGAGAGGGGGCAACTGCTCTTTTGGGATACGGCTGCCGATGGCCAGGTGCGGCGGATTAACAATGAGTATCCTCATAACACCTCCAGATGCTACGCGTAACCAAACCAATAGGCCCTTATACAGGCTCGTTAGAGCAATAGTTTCCGATTTGTTGTGATAAACGCCATACAGAACAATACCAATTAAACCAACAGAACACAAGCACACAAAAACAATAAAGCACGCCACACATCTCTAAGAGACTTCTGGATTTAAGCCGGAGATACGACACCTACGTTCCATAAAGTAGGTTTGCGCCGTCCGCAGCGCATTATGCATCAACGGCGTAAGCGGGCGATAAAGCAGGACTTCTGCAGGCGTAATATGAATTAGGGGCAATAGTCGGTACTTGTCACTTCCTTCCTACCGGTCTCACCAGTTTTCTTTAGGAGCAGCATGCCTGGCCATATTCCACACAGGTTACTCTCAGCGCTAATTGTGCTTCTCTCCCTCTGTTGCGGTATCGCACGGGCTCAAAAGCCGGCCATCCACTATGTCGTAGATTACGATAAGATGATCAAGCCGCTTCTTACCAGCCGCTGTTATGCCTGCCATGGCAACGGCACAAAGCTAGGCGGCCTGAGGCTGGACAGCCGCGCGGACGTGCTTAAGGGCGGCGCATCGGGGCCGGCTGTGGTGGTTGGGCACGCCTCCGAGAGCCTCCTCATAAAACTGGTCTCGGGTGCACAGCCGGGGCGCATAATGCCTGCACGCGGCGCGCGCCTTACCGCATCGGAGATTACGCTTCTGCGCAACTGGATCGATTCCGGCCTTACATTCGGTGCTTCTGGCGCTCAGGCCGCCTGGTCGGCGCCGCTTCTGCCGAGGCGCCCACCGGTTCCCGCTGCAAAGCCGGGATCCGGCCTGCACAATCCGATAGACCTGCTTCTCCAGCCGTACTTTGCCGCACATAAGGTCGCGCCGAAGCCCGTTGTGGATGATGCCGCCTATTGCCGCCGCGTCTCGCTGGATACTATCGGCCTGCTGCCCTCGCCAGAGGAGCTCGATGCCTTCATTGCAGATCGCCGGCAGGATAAGCGGGCGCTCCTGGCGGCTCGGCTGCTCGAACAAAATCGAAGTTATGCGGAGCACTGGATCTCGTTTTGGAACGACATGCTGCGTAACGATTACGTCGGCACGGGCTACATTGACGGCGGGCGAACGCAGATCACGGACTGGCTGCACGATTCCCTGGCTGCCAATAAGCCGTTCGACAAGTTTTGTACGGAGCTGATAAACCCGGGGCCGGAATCGGCGGGGTTTATCAAGGGTATCGTCTGGCGCGGCGTGGTAAACGCGAGCCAAACTACAGAAATGCAGGCCGCCCAGAACGTATCTCAGGTTTTTCAGGGTGTTAACCTCAAATGCGCCTCGTGCCACAACAGCTTCATCAGCACATGGAAGCTGGCGGACGCCTACGGAATGGCAGGCATATTCTCGGATCGCGCGCTGGAGATGGTGCGGTGCGATCGCCCTACCGGGCAAACGGCGAACATCAAGTTTCTCTACCCGGAACTGGGACCGATCGATAGTTCTGCGCCTCGCGCTCAGCGGCAGCAGCAACTGGCGGCAATTCTTACCTCGAAGACGAACGGCAGGCTCGCACGCACCTTTGTAAATCACCTTTGGGGCAAGCTGATGGGCCGCGGTCTGGTTGAGCCGACGGATGAGATGGACAACCGCCCCTGGAACCCTGATTTGCTGGATTGGCTTTCGGCAGACTTCGCAGATCATAACTATGACGTGCGCCGCACAATCCTTCAGATTGTCTCCTCTCGCGCATACCAGTTGCCGGCGGTTGGCATGAGAACCGAACACTCGCCAAATTTCACCTTTGCGGGCCCGGTTGTCAAACGGATGTCCGCAGAGCAGTTCGTGGACGCGGTCTCCACCCTCACCGGAGTTTGGCCGCGCCCTGCCACCGGGATGCGGATAGAGAGAGGCAAGCCAGTCGTTCCCAATGGCGGATCCGTTAAATTCGCGAGCCCTCCTCTTAAGTCCGGCTCCGTAGATATAGATATAGATATCACGGGTGCGGAGGTGCTTTCGCTTATCGTCGCCTCCACGCGCGACAAGATAGATCTGGCATGGGCGGATTGGGCGGAGCCGCGCATAACCGGCCAGAGCGGCGAAACAAAGCTTACCGATATGAAGTGGTTTGCCGCAAGCACCGGCTACGGGCTGGTGCAGATAAATAAGAGTGTGGTTGAGAAGCCGATCCGGATCGACGGCAAGGTATTTCCAAACGGACTGGGGACGCATGCGAACTCGGTCATCACGTACCTGCTTCCTCCGGGCGCAACGCGGTTTAGGGCTACCGTTGGTCCCGATACAGGCGCCACGGAGCAGGCCAATGCTCCCACCTCTGTCGCCTTCTACGTCGTCACCGGCGAGAGGTCGCTCGTGCAGGCGCGCGCATCCATGACCCTTGCGGACCCGCTGATGCGTGCGATGGATCGCCCTAACCGCGAGCAGGTTGTATCTCAGCGATCGACCGTGGCCACCACGTTGCAGGCGCTTGAACTCACGAACGGGCAGACGCTCTCGCAGATCCTTACCCAGGGCGCGGAAAGATGGTCGGCGTCAACCGCCTCACCGGCGCAACTGGCGCGTGCGCTCTACCGAAAGGCTCTTGGACGCTGGCCCTCCGCCGCAGAAGCGCAGGCTGCGAACAGCCTGCTTGGCCCGACGGTAACCCGTGAAGGCACCGAAGACCTGATCTGGAGCCTGGTAATGCAGCCGGAGTTCCAACTGATATATTGAGCTGGCCAGGCATTAGCTTCCCGTGGCATTGTGGCGAACAACAACAGTTTGCGGTACCCGCATCAATCCCTCTCCCTGCAAGCGGGGCGAAGGACAGATGCGAATTGTATGAAACGGATTGTGGAAGGTTAGAGCATGCAGAGCAAAAATCGGCGTGATTTTCTGAAGACAGCAAGTGCGGCGACCTTATCGGCCCTGGCTGCGGGATACCCCACGCCTTCTTTGGCACGTGAGAACGGACAGGCGGCTAAGAAGCCGCTGCAGACGGCCGACACTGTGATCGTACTGTGGATGGGTGGTGGGATGGCGCACACCGAGACATTCGACCCGAAGCGCTACACGCCGTACGAAACAGGCCTGCCCTCCGACCGCGTGCTGAGCACATTCCCTTCGATCGACACGAAGGTCGATAACATCAAACTATCTCAGGGGCTGGAGAACATTGCCTCAGTGATGGATCGCGGCACTCTCATCCGCACCTATACAGCCGCCGATCTGGGATTCATCCTGCACTCTCGCCACCAGTACCACTGGCACACAGGGTATGCGCCGCCGCAGACGGTTGCCTGCCCGCACATCGGCGCGGTGATCGCTCGCACTCTGGGGCCGCGTAATGACGCTATGCCACCGTTCATAAACATCGGCCAGCGTTTCGACGTAGGCGAGGGCGAGGAGCTGAAGGCATTCCAGCAGGCAGGTTTTCTGGGCAGTGAGTTCGGCCCGTTTAACCTGCCTTATCCCGACCAGGCAATGGCTGCGGTGCGTCCGCCGGCCGGCATGAGCCCATCCCGCTTTGAGAATCGCGAGAAGTTTTACAAGAAACTACTGGCGGAAAGCCCCATCAACCGGTTCGGTAGCGACTATCAGAAGGAGTCGCTTACTCGCTCGCTGGATAACGCCTACCGGCTGCTGAGCTCGCCGGCTGCGAAGGCGTTCGATCTCTCGCTGGAGCCGAAAGAGTCCTACGCTAAATACAATACCGGCCGATTTGGGCTGGGCTGCCTGCTTGCACGCCGGCTGACCGAGGCCGGCGCGCGATTTATTGAAGTGACGACCGAGTATGTT
>CAIONQ010000044.1 GCA_903859705.1 uncultured Chthonomonas sp. | reverse complement strand
CCTCCACACGATGGTGCTGCCCATATAGCTGAATGCATAAATGGCAAAGCTGAGCAGATCACTTATCGGCAGGGCCCACAGGTGCCTGCGTACCAGTTTGTCCCCGGTAATCCCTGATATTATTGCGGCGGTGAGCAGCCGAAACAGCATGGCTCCCACCAACACAACAAGCCCCACTTTACTTACGGCACTGGCAAGGCAAAAAGCCAGGGCTATGGCTGTGCAAAAAGTTACGAACATGCCTGCATAACCACCGGGGCGGCACGATCGTACGGTGCGTGCCCAGCGCAGCCTGCGCCCCCACATCGGTTTGAACTGCTCTGGCCCCAGAACATCGTCCACCACATAATCTGAAAGCACCACCTCGTAGCCTGCTTTTCGAACGGCCTCTCCCATACGAAAGTCATCGGCGAGCTCGGGCAGAATGCCTTCGAAGCCACCGATTTCGGCAAGAACAGATTTTGAGATGGCTATGGTTGAGCCAAAAGCAAAGCCAACCCCTTCCAGGGCCCTGCTAACCATAGAGCTGGGTATAAATTCTGCGCCAATACCCATCCCTTCCAGAATGGCGGGAAAGCTCTCTGGGCTGAAACCACGATAGGGGCAGGTAACCAGGCCCACACCGCGCGTGGCAACACCGCTCGATCGCATATAATCGGTGCTGAATGGGGCGGCAACACGGCGCACGTAATCTGTATCCACCCGCATATCGCTATCGCAGAGTACCAGCAGATCGTGCTTTGCATGCGGCAACATAGCAATCAGGTTGCAGACTTTACGATTTGGGCCAATGAGGGAATCTGGACCAGAGATAACCAGGTCTATGTTTGACCCAGGATATTCCGCCTGGAGTTTACGGATAAGCGGAATAACAGGGTCTTCTGGTTCGAGGCACCCGAATACAATCTGCAGTTTATCTTGCGGGTAGTTCTGCAGGCAAAACGATTCGAAACAATTGTAGGCATGTGCCGATTCCACACCACGCACCGGTTTAAGAATCGTTACACCCGGTGTGTAATCGGGATTTAGTACTGGGCGAGAATTTTTCCACCGTCCAACTGCCCACACGGTAATAAATGTGTAAGCAACATTAGCTGCCAGGGCAAGGCCCAGCACACTCTGCACAGCTTTGAGCAGCATGGGGCTCACGGTTTACTGCCTTCTCCAAAGCCAACAATGGCAACTCCAAGCATAATAACCAGGGTGCCAAGCCAGCGGGTGGGGGTTACGTTTTCGTGCAAGTAGTACTTTGCAAGGAGTGCGCCCAGAAGATAAGCAACGGCGGTAAGCGGAAGAACAAAGCTTAAATCCGCAAGTTTGAGCGCCAGCATGTACAGGCCGAAATATGTTGTCATAAGCAGGGTGCCAAACAGCACCTTAGCGTTTAAGTAGGCACGTATCTGCTGAGCAATCCCTCCCGGCACTGCGCCGGTTTGTTTGAGCCCTTTAGCAAGGATTGCCTCACCCACTGCTACGCATAGGGTTGCAACGAATACAAGCAGAACGATCTTCCATTTCTCTGTCAACAGGGGGTCCTCATGTGTGGATGCAGAAGCTCAGCAGGGTGGGCCAGCAATAACGGCGAGGCCAGCGCTTTCGATGGCATGCCTGCTTTCGGCTGAAATTCCATGATCAGTAATAAGCAGATTCGCAGAGTTGATTGGGCCAACGCAAGCAAATGCAATCTGGCCAATTTTGCTTGAATCCGCAACGGCTGCGGCCTGCTTCGCCTTCTCCAGCATTCGTCTCTTGAGCTGAGCAGCATCAAAATCAACCACCGTGAAACCGGCTTCCGTATGAACGCCTGTCATGGCTACAAATGCATGATCACACTGTATCTGGCTGAGAAATTGTGTTGCAAGCGCCCCCAGCGTGGCTCTGCGCCGTGGCTGGATAATGCCGCCAATCAGGATGGTTTCGATGCCATCATTTTCAGCCAGAGCTTCGGCAGAGGCGATGGAGTTGGTAACAACGGTTAGCTTTCTAAACTCCTTAAGCACCAGCGCAATTTCATGGCAGGTAGTTCCGGCATCTATCAGTACCGTATCTCCTTCCTGAACAAGCTCGGCCGCGGCAAGAGCAATAGAGCGCTTTTCGGCGTGACGCAGTACGGCGCGCTCCGCATAGGGAGGCTCGTAAAGCGTGTTCTCCAGCGCGATGGCACCGCCATGAGTTCGCCTTAACAGCCCCTGTGCTTCCAGTCGAGAGAGATCAGCCCTTATAGTGGGCGGGGAAACACGAAAGGCTCTGGTAAGCTCTTCTACGGTTACCTTGCCGGTGCGGCGCAGCAGTTCCAGAATAGAGCGCTGCCTCTCTTCTGCAAAGAGGGCACCAGGCAGTTCTGCAACTGTATTCTGTTTTGGCCTGTTCGCGCTTCGCATGGTAATCGCTTACTGTGGTGGCAGGTAATGTGCAATTCGGGCATAAAGCCCGGTGCATATAATGGTACCTGCTGGCACTCAAAGTCAATAGAAAGCCGTACAAACAGATGCAGATGAAAAGAACCGCGCGGACGGTTTGTGCGTGTGTTTGGAGTAAAATACCGAAACCGCTCAATGCAGTCTATGGATGCAGGGTGCGTCAATGGAATATTATGCACCCGAGTTTTCGCTTTACAGGAGCCAGAAATCCCTATGCTGTTCTCATTTCAGAGCTGTATTCGCCTCGCTGCGTTTTATGGTGTTGCCGCAGGTTTGACGATTTGTTCAGCGCACGCCACATTCGCGGCACCGCCAGCCACACAACAGCCCACAAAGACTACGCTTGATTCCGAGCTTCAGGCAGCCATAGCTTCTGCCCCAAAGGCATCGGATTGGCCCAACAGCAACTACGCCCGCTTGCTGGACATAGCGAACGTTACGGTTCAGGCCGATGGCACCGTTGTTTCACGTTTTCGATTGACTTATAAGCTGTTTAATGAACGGGATAGAGACAGGCTTGCGGAAGTGAACCTGCCGTACAACTCCAGCTACCAATCGGTGCGTGTTATCAGCGCGCGCACCATTCGTAAAGATGGTACCCTTGTGCCCGTTAAGCAGAACGATATCCGAGTTTCCTCGCCGTATTCTGAGTTCTTGATGTATGACGACGCCCTTGCCATCAGCTTCTCGATGCCAGCGGTAGAGGATGAGTGCATTATTGATTACACATGGGAGCAAACCACACATCCCATGATGAAGCAGTGGCAGTTTACGCAGTTCTGGGGCTTCTCCGGATTTGAACCGGTTGGTGTGAGCCGGATTGTGCTACATATTCCCGCCGATAAGCACATTCAGTACCGCACTTATAATGATCCAGATCTGAAGCCTGTGGTGGCGGCATCTGTAGATGGGCATCTGCGCACCTACACGTGGGAGCGCACCAATATTAAGCCTGTTGAGAGCGAGCCCTCTATGCCACGTGTGGATGAGGTCACCTCCTGGCTGGAGATATCCTCGCTGGATTCATGGCAGGATATCGCAAAGTGGTTCTGGAGCCTGCAGCATCCGCAGGTGAAATCCACACCTGCCATTCAGGCCACCGTAGATGAACTGATAAAAGGCAAGGCTTCTGACGAGGAGAAGGCGCGCGCCATCTACTACTGGGTTGCACAGCGCACACGCTATGTTGGAATTGAGCTTGGTATATCTGCCTACAAGCCGCACGCTGCTGCAGATGTGCATAGTAAGTTGTATGGGGATTGCAAAGACAAAGCCACCCTGTTAATTACCATGCTTGGGCAGGCGGGCATTAAGGCACATCCTGTGTTTTTGCACACAGATGAACGCAAGGTTACCGATGCAGGGCTGCCTACCCTCAATGCATTCGATCATTGCATCGCCCTTGCAGAGGTGGCTGGCAAAGAGGTTTGGCTGGATGCCACTGCGGAAACCTGCCCCTACGGCGATATTCCGCTGGCAGACCGTGGGGTGCGGGCCCTGGTGGTTAAAGACGGGCAAGGGGAGTTCAAGACGATTCCGGTTTACCGACCAGAAGAGAATCGTACTACTATCCTGAGCAGGGTAGCCATTAGCGCGGATGGATCTGCGGCCATCGATATGAGTATTGAGCTGAACGGGGAAACCGGCCAGGAGATACGCGCGGCAGTAAAGGCCAGAACACCGGATCAGCGCAAAGATATGGTTCAGAAGATGGCTCAGGAATTTTCGACCGGGGCAGCGTTGGATAGTTTCAGCCTCTCGGATGAGAAGGTAACTGAAGGTCCCTATGTACTGCGCCTGAAGCTATCAGCACCCAATTTTGCCAAGCGTGTTGGCAAGCTGCTGATTATGCCGCTTGAGGTAGGCTCTGGCAGCAGAAGGCAAACCAACCCGTTTGTGCGAGATAAGCGTGTTTGGCCGATTGTAGAAGAAATTGCCAGCTTAACTCGCAGCGAAACGGTGTTTGTAATGCCGGAAGGTTTCAAACTGGAGGCTGCGCCAGATTCGGTGAAAACATCCGGGCCAATTCAAGAGTATGAGCGTACACTTTCTGCACGGCCAGATGGCAAAGAGGTTACGGTTACCAGCACGGTAACCGCGAAACCAGGCAAGGCACCCGCCAGCGATTATAGTGTGGTTAAGGGCTACTACCAGCAGCTTTTGAAGAGTTCAGAAGACCTGATGGTGCTTCGCAAAGAGTAACATCTCAAAATTGAGTCTTCGGTGTAACAAACGACAAGAGGGCCAGCGCAAACTTCAATTGCACTGGCCCTCCTGTTCTAAATTGATCTGTGTTTTCAGTCTCTAACGCGGTAACCGTCCCTGTCGTAACGATCTCGGCGATCTGAATGGTAGCGGCGATCTCGCTCGGCATCGCGGCGAATTCGATCCAGCTCACGTCGATCCCGCTCGATGTCTCGCCGAACATCCAGGATCTCGAGGCGGGTGATGCGTGCTGCCGAGTAGTCCCTGCAGTGCATCTCCTCTCTCATGCGGCTTTCCAGGCGGTGAAGGCGCTCTTCATCAAGGCGAATGTCAAACTTTTCTGCGCGGGCCCAGCGGCCGTGGCCTTCCATGCCATCATCGGCACGTGCTGCAGATAAGGTGTAGCAGCCCATAAATGCTGCCAGGGATAGCGTAACAATAGCGGTTATCTTAATTCCCAGAGAGGGCATCGTTTTCATTGATTTTCTCCAACCGCTGGTGTACACAGCGGCGCACTGAATAGAATTGGAACGAATTGCTTGAAGGGGGTTCGAACCTTTGCGCTTCCCTTCTTGTTCAGGCCATTGATGATTAATAACGGTGGGGTGCAATGGGTGTGACACAGGCGAATTACAGTAATTTAGGAGCGGAGTAGGCGTATAAGATCCCAGCTAACCATGGCAGCAGTAAAGACAATAAGCGCGGCGAAAATGATTCGCAGTTTGCGGTTTGGCAGGCGGTTGGTGGTAAGCGCACCCAGTTGTGCGCCGATAGAGGAGCCCATGAGAATACTAAGTGCAAGAGGCAGGTTAACGCGCCCTTGCAGAGTGTATTCCGCGGTGCCGGCTGCCACGGTAACAAATAGCAGCAGTACGCCAGTGCCTGCCGCATTGCGCAGAGAAATACCAAAACCGTACATTAGCACTGGCACAAGCAACACGCCACCACCCAGCCCAAGCATTCCAGAAGCTGTGCCCAGCGCAAAGCCAGTAAGGGCAATCATTGGCACACTTACCTGCTTAAGTTGAACACCAGGAAGATCGATAAACGGTGGAATGCGTACGCGGGTTACGAGGGGGCCGGGGATAGTAAGATCTCCCCGTGGCACAAGGCGTTTGCTGGCTGCCCGGGCATCTTTAATAGTGTAAGCCGCTGTAATAGTTAGCAAGATAAAAAAGCAGATATCCAGGATGCCGCGCGCGGCGGGCACGCTATGCCCGCCCGATCCATGCCAGGCGGCAAGCTTGCTGATATGTGCCATTAGGCGCACACCGGCATCAACCCCGGCAAGGCTACCGCCGATCATTATGAGATCTATACGGGGCTCGCCACGTTTAAGTGAGCGGTATTTGAGGAACGCGGCGAGAGACGTTCCACATTGCTGACAGATGGCTGAGCCAACGGCGATATCTACGGGAACGCCGAAGAGGTAGATCAGCATTGGCACCAGCATAAAGCCGCCGCCTACGCCAAACATGCCGGCAATGTAACCTATAACAAGCCCTGCCAGCGCAAGCGCTGGCAGGAACAATGTTAGTTCGGATCCCGCGCCAAGGTGCAGGGCAAGCATCCGTGCTATTTTCCTTGCTATGGGGTGGCCACTTAAACATGTGGCCACGGAACGGGCTATGTGGCCTAAATGCCGAGGCTATCTCGCAAGAAGCTGCGGCTGATGGTTGCGCTCTCTAACGAGGTGAGTTCGGTGCTATCCTGCTCTGAGGTAATCCATGTTGCATCGGCCGCCACTGCCGCGCCATATGCGGCTTTCAGATCTACATCTCCGCGGCCGAGCTCCAAAAAGTATGGGCGCACGGCGCCATTTTCATCGGTGCGGCGCTTGCCATCTTTAAAGTGGAAGTAGCCGGCTCGTGCGGCATGCTCGCCAATAAAGCGAACCGGGTCATCATTGCCATACCACACCCAGAACACATCGATGTTGAACTTTACAAGTTCGGGATCGGTTTCACTTGCCAGTATCTCCATACCGTTGGTGCCACCGAGATCGGTAAATTCCCAGGCATGATTGTGGTAGTTAAACGCCACGCCATTATCTCTGGCAATCTTGCCAATTTCATTAAAGAGTTTTGCAGATGCTTTGTAACCCTCAATGGTTTTGCTATCCGCCACGCCGGAGCACATAAGGTTAGAGGTGCCTACAGCAGTGCAGTAGGTGAGGTTGGCTTCAAACTTGGCAGGATCGGCAAAATCGCCGTAGCCAAAGTGTGCGCCCGCCACTTTGAGGCCGGTTTCTGCCAGGATATCTCGCGTTTGCGCTTCACCAAAGGCGGCAAACAGGTTGCCAGCCTCAAATGCAGGGAAGCCAGCCGCTTTAACTTCGGCGAGAACGCCGGGCAGATCCGTTTGATTTCTTTCACCGAAAACGATGAGCTGTATTGCAGGTGTGGGGTTAGACACGAGATGCTCTCCTTTGTGCCGGCCGGTGCTCTTGATGGGCAACGGCATTTGTGCTATTTTCACTATCGAACAAAGGTATCCCTGCAGTTCTCGTATGCGCCTCCATCCAATTGGCATATGGCTTGCTCAGGCACTGCCACACAGACACATAATACAGAACTAATATTCCGAGTTCGAGATTTTGTGTGGCAAATATACTGAAGTAAACTGAGATTCAAAGGAGGCACAGTATGAAAGACACTGGCAAACTTGTTGTTAAACTATTAACCGCCGGACTTGCGGTGCTGGCCGCCATGCCTGGTAAAACACAGGTGCTACTGCAGGGGTTTTACTGGGATGTGCCTTCACCTGCTGCGGGCGCCGCTTCAGCCCCGTGGTGGTGGGATCATCTTGCAAAGCAGGCACCAGGGCTGCACAGTGCGGGCTTTACTGCAGTATGGATTCCGCCAGTAACCAAAGGGGCCAGTGGAGGGTACTCGGTTGGGTACGATCCGTTTGATGATTACGATCTGGGATCAAAAAACAGAAGAGCCAAACAGCATCCACCCGTTATGGCAGCAGGGAGCAATTGGAGCGGTGTGCAGCAACCCTGAAAGCGAATGGGCTTGGCTGTGTGCTTGATCTTGTAGAGAACCACAGAAATGGCGAACCTAAAGAAGCGCCTTTTGTATTTATCTACCCTGGCTCTATTGGCAATATTACAGGAGGGCGTTTTGAAAAGGGGCCGCAAGACTTTCATCCTAATGTGCCTGCCGATCCGGCTGTGCCAGATGACTCTATCTCCTTTGGCCGCGATCTGGCGCATATCAATAGCCCCAAGCGTTATGTGTTCGATGGCCTGATAGGGGCCGTGGATTGGACAACGCGCGCCCTGGATGCTACGGGGTACCGCATGGATTTTATGAAGGGAATATCAACACAGTTCTTGCTGCCATTTCTGAACGCAAAAAACATGCGTGGCAAGTTTGCGGTTGGCGAGTTCTGGGATCAGGATAGAGATAAGGTGTACCACTGGGTACATGCTCCGAGCGCTGAAGGAGGGATGCAAGGCCGTGCTATGGCCTTCGATTTTCCATTACAACATGTTCTGCGGGATATGTGTGGTGGTGGCGTTTTCGATATGCATAAACTCGAGCATGCCGGCCTGCTTGGTATCGATGCGGTGCACTCCGTTACGTTTGTGGAAAACCATGATACGGATAGGAACGATGGAGATAAAATAGTGCACGGCAAGATGCTTGCCTATGCTTACATCCTTACGCAGGAGGGCATCCCTTCGGTATTCTATCGGGATTACAGTGAGGATGCCGGCTGCTATGGTTTGCGATCTCGCCTTGAGCCCCTGATGAGGATTCACGAGCGCCTTGCCCGGGGTAAGGCCATTACTCGCTTTGTATCCGAGAGTGTATTTGCCTACGAGCGTACGGGTGGCAAACGCCTGCTCACGGTGCTAAACAGAGCAAACCAGGCAGCGCAAGTGCAAATAACAACAGGTTTTCAATCTGGCGCGGTGCTTACCGATTACACCGGTCATGGACCAGCCGTTACAGTTCAGAGTGGTGGGTTGGTTACAATCCAGGTGCCAACCAATGCAGATGGCGATGGGTATGTGTGCTATGCCCCACAGGGGCAAGAAATCGCCATTCCGGCACTGCCACCACATACAACAGTTCAGGAGTACGAAGGATCTGCTGATCTGGATATTTCGCCAGCATTTAATGGCAAACAAACTACGGTATGCCGCATCTGGTGCCGGGCCAATACTCCCATATCCGGCGAGGTAACAGCACAGCGTACTGGCTGGGCCGCCAATGCACAGCTTAGATTAAACATAACCGCAGAGGACGGAATAAGTGCTGGCGAAGCTAAATTGAAAGCCATCAACGGCGGAGCAATTGCGGGCAAGGCAGGCAAAACGGGATGGTACACAATCTCGATAACTGGGCAAAATCTACCGGATAGCATCGGCAAACAGGGGCAGGCATTTGTGGTTGCCGTAAAGTATACGGCGGGGGAGATGTGATAAAAAAGGCCGACCAGTCATAGCGATATGACTGGTCGGCTCATTATTTTGTGTGTTCAGGTCCCTTAAATAGCCCGCAGCTTGTTTACTTCGTTCTGGATCTTAACCAGGTTGGCGTAAACGCCATCGGTTTCCATCAGCTCATCGTGGCTGCCGCACTCCACCATCTTGCCATCCTTCATTACCACCAGCCGGTTTGCATTGCGCAGGGTACTGAGGCGGTGTGCAATGGCGAAGGTGGTTCTGTTCTGGATAAGCCGTGCAATGGCTTCCTGAATCAGCTTCTCGGTTTCGGTATCGACGCTTGCCGTTGCTTCATCCAGTATCAGGATTTTGGGATCGTGCAGGATGGCGCGGGCAATGGAGATACGTTGCCGTTCTCCACCAGAGAGGCGCTGACCGCGCTCACCTACCTGCGTATCGTAACCATCCGGGAACTTCAGAATGAAGTTGTGGCAGTTGGCCGCCTTAGAGGCCCTCAGAACTTCATCGATAGTGGCATCCGGCTTGGCGTAAGAGATATTGTCCCGAATGGTGCCCGGGAACAGGAATGGCTCCTGAAGCACAATTCCGAACTGATGGCGGAAATCACTCTGCTTGATATCGCGGATATCCACACCATCAATTTTGATGGTGCCTTCGGTTGCATCGTAAAAGCGGGATAGCAGGTTGATGATGGTAGATTTACCCGCGCCACTATGGCCAACCAGGCCAATCATTTCACCGGGTTCTACCTTGAGCGAGAAGTTATCCAGAACGCGTTTTGCGCGGTCGTAGGTAAACGAAACGTCCTCAAACTCCACGCCACCTTTGATATCTGGCATAGATACTGCATTGGCAGCATCTTTAATATCCGGTTCTGTATCCAGAATTTCAAATACGCGCTCTGCTGCTGTAAGGGATCTTGTGGTCCAATCCAGCACACGGCTGAAGTTCTGGAACGGGCTGTAGAACTGCATCAGGTAACCGCTAAACGCCGTAAGCGTACCAAGGGTCATTCCGCCAAGCAATACCTGGTTTCCACCATAAATCCAGATAATGAACGAGCCCATGCTCATCAGCAGGCTCAAAATGGGCCAGTAGGTTGCCCACATGGCATTGGCTGCAAAGCTTGCCTGAAAAACCTGCTCGTTGCGCTGCGTAAAACGGTCCGATTCACGATCTTCCTGAGCAAATGCCTTTACAACGCGCATACCATTGAGCGAGCTGTTGAGCGAGGAGTGCATTTTGCTAATCCGGTGCCACACGTGGTGCCATCGGCGGTGTGCCCGGGGCATAAACCACTTGTTTAGCATAAAGATAAACGGACCAGGTATTAGTAACAGGGCTGCTAGCTTGGCATGCATGCCAAAGAGCATGATGCCGATGCTTACCAGCGAAATAGTGTTAGAGAAGAACCAGGGAGCGCCATCGGTTAGGAAGTCCCATATCTGCTCTGAGTCGCTGGTGATGCGGCTCATAACCGTGCCGGTGGAGCGCTTATCGTAGTAACCCAGAGATAGCTGTGTGAACTTGGCGTACAGGGTTACACGCACATTCATGGATACGCGGGCACCAAGAAACGCTGCTACACGGCGTCCAACATAATCTGCGCCACCAGTAAGCAAACGGGCAACTAGCAGTATGCCTACAAAGCCTACAATTGGCCTTACATCATGCGTGTGTTGTGCCGCTTGAAGCTGGATGTTATCGATAATCAACTTGCCAATCCATGGGGGCAGCAGGTTAAGGAGGTTACTTACAAGGATAACCACAACGCTTGCCACAACCTGAGGCTTAAATGGCTTCAGAAACTGGAACAGGCGCAGTAGTACGGCTCGCTTGTTAACGCAACCGGGGCACACTTCGGTATCATCGGGAAGTACTCGGCGGCATCTGGGGCATCGCTTGCGCTTCTCATCGGTTTTCTCAGCTTTGGGCTTTTTGCCCTGAGCCAGGGCGGTTATCTGGCGGGCAACCATGTTTGCCTCACCATAAATTGCCTGAGAGTAGCGCACCATCTCTATTGTTTCGGTTTTAGTGCGTACTTCCAGCAGGCCGTTGCCAATATAGGTTTCGGCCTTTGCCTCTTTAATATCGGCAATCGGAACGGAATACTTCAGTTTTGCCCGGGTTTCGCCATCGGGCTCAAAAACGTGTACTACGCCATCGTCTACAACCAGCCATTCAGAGCCAAATCCACCTTTTGCATCCAGATCAGTGGCGAATGCGATTCGCTTAACTTCGGCTTCAAGCGATAAATGGCTGTTAGAATCTGTGAGAGCGGTCCCGGGATCTGTTACAAGCCCGGTATCCAAAGCCATTGCGGCCTGAGATCCCTCAGAGGTGAGCCCGGTACCGGGTACGGAATGTAGAGCAGCACCAACAGGCACTGCTGTTTCGCGCTCCTCGGTTCTCTTGTCGCGCAACTCGGAGAGACTTTTTTCAACAAAATCGGGGAGTGTTTCAAGCAGCGGCATCAGCTGGCCTTTCGATGCGGATTGTGTGTGGCGGTTTGCACAGGGCAACGGCAGCCTGTGTGTAAGCAAATCCGCGTGTGATTGGCGCCTAGATTCTACCCGGTTTCCTCAACTTACGGGCACAGAAAGTAGGATCTCTGGTATCAATGGGCATCCAACATGCATCCTGTGTGAAGCCAGCAATCGTGCAATTCAGGAGGGGTAAGGTATAATTTTTTGAACTGCACGCACTCAGGTGTGGTTGTGGTGGCGAATTCTACTTTTGAGGCGTTTAGCGGCTCCATGTAACGCATGAATCCGGCACCTTTAAGATTGGATTGCGCTCCTTGCATCCCATGGATGTGAATGCCGAGTGTGCCAGATACCGCCATCCCTTATCCCTATCGTCCCGGGTTGCCCCTCTGTTCAAATGGTTTTCCCCTTTTTCGAGGGTTGTTTTCGCAAGTGCGTCGTTCGTGAGCTAAGGGAGCAGGAGCAACCGGTTGGGTGTTGGAAGTTCTGAGTGTGCAAATCAGCATTTCGTATTAGTGTGTTTGCGTTGCTGGCCAGGTGAATTGAATGGATATTCGCCTTCCAAACAACGCCATCAACTGCCCAGGAAATGAGTGCGTGGTGACAGATAAGAAGATTATAGTGGGGCTGCCGGCATGGAATATAAGCGGGCCCTGTATATTTGCCGAACGGCTGGTACGCGGGCTGCGTGGGCGCGGTTGGGATGCCCACATTCTGGTAACCGAGGAAAATACCAGCCTGGTTCCGCATGCTTCGTATGCGCATCCACGGCCAGATGACGTTCCATTTGCTGATTTGCCTGCTGGCCCAGATGACGACTGGGGATTGCGTTGGGAAGCGATGATACGGTACCTGGAAGAGCAGGCACCGTGTGTTTACATCATGACCCACGATTGGCGGCACAATGTTGTTGCTCCAAGATTGTCAGATCGAGTACAGCTTGTGTGCCTGATTCAGGCGGATTCATCACCAGAGGTGTGGCAGGCGGCTCGCCTGGGTACCTGGTGTAATGCCATTGTGGCGGTGGCAGACCCTATAGAGTTTTACTTTGTTGATAACCATCTGAATTTGCTGGATAGAACCACCACTATCCGTAATGCTGTGCCAGTGCTGCAGGAGATGCCCGCTAAAGCTGAGGATGGCCCATTAAAACTCGCCTACTCTGGTGAGCTACGGAAGGACCAGAAGCGCCTGTTTGACCTCATAGAGGTTGCCCGCCTGCTTCAACAGAAAGGTGTGGATTTCGAACTAACCCTCATCGGTGCGGGGGCATACCGGGCAGAGCTTGAAGAGTTGGCAGCAGAACTAGTAGGGCTTGGCCGCGTGCGGTTTACGGGTGGTGTAACTAATATAGAGCTGCTACGTGAGCTGGAAAGCACCCATATATTTGTGCTTACATCTCAGTTTGAGGGCCTATCCATTTCCCTGTTAGAGGCCATGAGTCGCGGCTGTGTGCCTGTTGTATCTCGCCTTGCAAGCCAATCAATTGTTATCGATGAGGGGCACAATGGATACACGGCACAGGTGGGGAATACACCCCACTTTTCTGAGATTATTGCGGGACTTGCTGCAGATAGAGCCAACCTGAAGCGTGTAGCCCAAAATGCTTTCCAGTCCGTTCGTCAGAAGGGCTGCGATACGGAGAGCATGCTGGATTCTTACATCACATTGTTCGGCCGGATGGATGAAATGGTGCACAACGGTCGGTTTGCACGCGCACGCAACTGGGTTTCTTTGCCGCCGCCATTTATCGGCGACATGGAGATTTTGAGGCTCGGCGGAGATTTTGAGGCCAAGTATGTAAACGGCATTCCCGTTTGGCCCAATTCACCCCCGGTGATGGATGCTTCTAAATTGCCCGCTGAGGTTGCGGCACAGAAACGCAAGCCCGTAAACACAGGCGTTAAACTGCGCGATGCCCGGGTATTTTTCGCGATACCATATGGGCAAATCAGTGGGGTTGATGTCTTCTCTCATCACATGGTTCGTGAGCTGCGGGCACGTGGCGTGGATGCAACGGTTTTAGGCAAGCGGCATTCGGACCGGCCGATGGGGCTTTCGATTGCAGAAGATGTTCCCGTTGAAGAACCAGAGTTTCTCACCGAACCGAATACGGTTATACGCTGGCAAAAAGCCGTGGAGTACCTCACTGCGCAGGCTCCCTGCGTTTACATTCCAAATTATGATTATGAGTATTCAAGCATCATTCCAATGCTGCCGGATGAAGTAAGGGTAGTAAGCATCTGCCATAGCGATGATCCGATGCATTACGCCCAGATTGCGCGCGTTGGCAATGTGTCCAATGCTGTGGTTGCAGTTAGTACTGCCATCAGGCACCACGTTGCGAGTTTGGACCCCACCCTGGAACCACGCCTGAGCGTTATACCGTACGGCGTGCACCCTGCTCCTGAGCGCGATATGGCTGCGAGTGAAGGATCTGGCCGTTTACGTATTTTGTTTACCGGGAGATTAACACAGCACCAGAAGCGGGTATGGGATCTGATAAACATTGCGAAAGAGCTGGATAAACGAGGCGTAGACTTCGAGCTAACGATTGCTGGTGAAGGCCCGGATCAAGACTATCTGCGGCAGTTAGCCAAGCCATTGCTGTTGAATAGGCGAGCCCGTTTTGTGGGTAAGCTGAACCACGAAGAGGTGGCCACATTGCTGGCCGAAAGCCATGTTTACCTGCTGCCTTCCGCGTTTGAAGGGCTCTCAGTGGGCCTGCTGGAAGCGATGGGAGCCAGCGTTGTACCAGTTGTTAGCAACATGCGCAGCGGTGTGCCAGATGTAATGCGTAACGGCGAAAACGGCTTTGTAATACCCATGGGTTGTATTTCGCAATATGCCGACGCACTGGAGTTTTTGGCGAACAACAAAGAACGCCGTTGGGAGATGGCCAGGGAAGCTAGGCGAACAGTAGCTGAGGGTGGATACCGCGTAGTAGATATGGCGGATAAATACTACGAAGTATTAGAAAAAGCACTTGCAACACCATTTAATCGGCCATTTGGTCTTCCTGTGCCACCGCCGTGGTTACGAACGGAAATAACCGGCCGAGATCACAGGCGGTATGCCCTTGAACACCCGCTTGCAAATATGAAAAAAGCACTGGATATTCGGATGCGCCGCATTCCTAAATGAGGCGCATCCCAGGTTAAATATGGCTACTGCACGCCAGACCATATCAGGCGGATTCTCTTGAGCTCTGGCAGCTCGTAACGGAAAACCACCCTGAACCCGTTCTCAAACAGGTTGCAGTGGAGCAGGGCAATCAGCACATAAATTGGGTTCTTAAGAATCAAAGTGGGAAACATCAGGAGTGGCAGCCAATGTTTGTGGAAGCCACTCATCAATTTAATACTCCAGTACCCAAGGCGTGCAGGCGCCTTCATCCTGGAGAGAACATCTGTACCGCTGATGCTGTAGTTGAGCTGCAGATACCTATTCCAAAATGTGTAAATAGCAAAGCCAGCCAGCACAAATGGTGCGTGAACTGTAAGCACCAGGCAAACAGCTATAAATAGACCTGTTTCAAGTTTCAACAGTTTGCCACTTGTAAAATGCATCACGCGTGCCCATCCAAGTTTTGTAACGGTGGTAACGGTTCCCGAGAGCACATCATTGCCCGCATCTTTGAGTTGATGTACCAGTATGTGTCTCAAGCCGAGTACAACAGACCAGGCTGCAAGGGCCGCAGATTGCCAGAGCGCAACCTGCACGCCTGCGAGCTTAGCAAAAGCGTATTGTGAAACTAGCATTGGCACGGTGTAGCCGTACAAAGCATCGAACACAGAACCAGGCAAACCACGCTCTTTCAGGCGAATTGGTTTGCACGAGTACCCTAGAAACAGCCCATATTCTACGGCGATAAGCAACAGAACTTCGGGAGGGTGTGGCAGAACTATCCAGGGTGCCAGGCCAAGTACAACTACGGCTAAGAAGTGCAGGGCAACCTTCTTTCTGCCAAACCCCATCAGCAGATTGGAAGCACCGCTTTTACGATCTTCCTCTCTATCGGTTAGATCGTTCAGCAGATACCCAAAGCTGGCGATGCCTATAGAACCAACGAGGAACAGCAGCAGCATACCCACAAAAAGCAGGATGTTCGGTGCCTTCTTTGCGCAAGATAGCTCGTAATAGATCACTGCCATCATCAGCGGCAGTTGGCCATCCCACCAGCGGTGGATCTTATAGTTGCTTTTTAGCTTATCAATCATAATCACATAGTTTCACGAGTATTAGGTGCCGAACAGGTGGCCCAATTACCACTCTACCTGAAGAGAATCCAGAGATCGAACCACCGGGTTTGCTGTCCAGTGAACCAGACACCTGCCTCCCATTTGATCTGGCGGGCGAAGCATGCCGAGCAGTTTTGCGAGGAGGCCCTGCCTCGGCAACGTGGATGGCGATCCGCTGAGCTGTACACCTGGCATTCTATTCAGAATCATCTCAAAGGCGATCCGAGCTTCTGCGCGCGCAAGGGGTGCACCCAGGCAGAAGTGTATGCCGGTGCCGAATGCAAGGTGTTTGTTTGGTGTTCTTCTTACATCAAACACCTCAGGGTTTGGAAACACAGCCGGGTCACGATTCGCGGCACCAAACAATACTGTAATCTGGCTACCTGCGGGAATTTCTACGCCGCTGATTCGGATGGTTTCTGTAGCGCGCCTATAAGTACCCTGTTGAACCGGGCTTTCACAGCGAAGCATCTCCTCTATGGCACCCGGGATAAGCTCAGGATGATCCTTTAGTAATTTCATGCTCTCGGGGTTTTGCATCAGCAGGTACAGCCCGTTTCCCAGCAGGTTAACGGTTGTTTCATGGCCAGCAATCATCAGCAGAATGGCAGTGCCAACCAGCTCGTCGGTATCGAGGCCGCCATCATTATCATGAACGGCAATTAGCCGGCTCAGTAAATCATCTTTTGGATTGGCTCTGCGGGTATCGATGAGAGCAGAGAAGCAGCCAATTAGCCCCATCATCCCCTGAGCCAGCAGCTGTCCGCTCTCCTCTGGAGAGTGCTGGCCATCGGCAGCCTTTATAAGAGTAAGAGAGTGTCCATGCACTGGTGCCCAGTCTTCTCTGGGCACGCCAAGCATCTCCGCAATTACCTGTATCGGAAGCGGCAGTGTGAAATCGGCAATAAAATCCATGCTACGCCGTTCAGAAAACCGTGCGAGCAGCGATGACGAAGCATCCAGAATCTGTTTTTCCATCTCGGTAATGGCACGAGGTGTAAAAACCTGGCTTACAAGCGAGCGCAGGCGCGTGTGGTTGGGGGGATCCTGAAATAGCATGGTTCTCTCAAGCGGCGATGGGTTTTCGCGGATAAACTGCTTGGAGATAGATGCATCTTTTAATATGCAGGATACATCTTCATAGGTTGAGATTAGCCAGGTGCCAGTAGGCTCATGCCACACAGGTTTGCGCTTTTCTTGAATGCGCTTAAGTGTGGGATACGGATTCTGGTAATACTCCTGAGATCCATATTCAAATCGGGTTTCATCTGGCATCAAGCAACCTTTCAAACCATGAGAGGGTGAATTATACAGGAAAAATCGTGTAGAAGTGGCGCGCTTAGCGCACTATCGCTTAACCAGCCAATCAATTTTACCATCCTCACAGCCATAGCAGGCAATTCGGTGGGAGCAAACTGGCGTCTACAGGAGTATTTTGCCCAATAAGGTTGCCCGGTTGTTCAGGTATACTTTACGCTGAGCGGCCAACCAGTTAACTAGGTTAGTGCGGAGCCAGTGATGTAGACGGCGCCGAATTGGTTTTCTGCTTGCATCTGTGTTGGTACATATTGCGGCAGTACTTCAGTGCTTGCTCCATGTGTGAAACGTCATCTGCAGTGCCGTGCTACAGTCGGGAACCAGCGTCTTGCATTCACCTTCTTTCTCCCCTCAGTCAGCGACTTTACGTCAGCTTATGTTCCGCTTTCAGGATGGCATGATGCTTAGCCTTATGTGCAGCGCATGCGCTGCTGGAGGCGTTATCGATGCTGCAATGTTTGCTAAGTCCGACGCGGGAAATTCAAAATTTATAGGTGGTTCCGTTCGCGAGATTGCTGCACGATCGGGAGGGAATCCGGCGTACCTGGATGCAGCACTGCGCTGTTTTGCTATGCAGGGCTGGCTTGAGAAGGCTCCATACACCAGTGACTCGGATATCAGCTATACCGATACCAGAAGCGGCATAGCTCTCTGTGGCCCGCACCTGAAAACCTACTGCGATACGGGTGACTTCTTGCGGCGCGCTCTGCCATTCAGCTGGGCTGTGGGCAAAACCGAAAGTGTTTTTGAATCAGACTTTTCACAACTTGTAAACAACCTGGAAAGCACCTTATCCTCCCTGGGCCCAGAAATGTGGGTGCATCAAACTGGGGCACTGGTTACTCCGCTGATGGTAGCTTTGTTAACAGCGGGCTCACTCGAGCAGGCAAATCTTGCTGAAGGCGCTGTTTCTTCTGCAGCTATCCGGTTATTCCGAATTCTTGGCTGGATTGAGGAGCGCACCACTAGCTGGACCGCTGCTGGAATTAAGGCGCGGGACCATGCGATCTTTCTGGGTATGGTGGGCTCCTATATACCAATGTTTGAGCGTGTGTACGAGATAATGTTTGAAGGAGCGCCCCATATTACGCATGCTGCGGTGGGCCAGACAGAGCAACACGTAGATAGAAAACTCAATGTGCTTGCCAGTGGCGCTGCACACCGCCAGTATTTTAACGACGTTGATCAGATGTTTCTCGATGTGTTTAATCAGCACCCGATATCTGAACAACCTCAGTTTGTGATGGATGTTGGCTGTGGCGATGGATCGTGGCTAAAGCATATTTACGAACTGGTAGCTTCCAAAACATATCGCGGCAAGCATCTTGATTCGTATCCGCTTACCATGATTGGGGTGGACTACAACGCTGTGTGCGCCAGCATCTGCCTGGATCTCCTGGGTGCCGCATCCATACCTGCCCTGTTTCTTACCGGAGACATCACGGATCCGGATGGGATTGCAGAATCACTTGCTGACCATGGGTTTGAAATGGGGCGTGGCCTGCACATCCGCTCGTTTATAGACCATAACCGTGTGTTTATCGAGCCTGCCTGCCTGCCTGGCAGCGAAATCCCAGTTCCTTCTGGTGCTTATATCAACGAACATGGCGAATGGTTATCTGGCGCAGCTGTTTACCAGAGCACAGTGGAGTTCTTCAATAAGTGGGAGAGGTATGCGGACCCGCATGGGCTTATAGTGTTGGAAGCGCATTGCGTTTCTCCGGATGTTGCTCGTGGGCAGCTTGGCGATACACACAGCCTTGTGTTTGATACGTATCACAGCTTTTCACACCAGTATCCTATTGATTTTGATGCCTTTATGCATGCAGCTCGAGAAGCAGGGCTGTGGCCACTGATCGATAGGCAAGAGCGGTACCCTTCACGCAAGCCGTTTGCAGCGATCAGTGCAAATCACTTTGTTACTCCAAGGCATACCAGGGTGGATATCAGTGGAGGCAGCGTACAAGATCCTTTTCCCGGGCAATGGGAGCCAGCGCAACATAATGATAGAAACGATGGAGAAAGCATCCATCGCCTGTTATATCAGGAAGGCAACATAGATTTGCCGCGGCCCTGGGGGCAAGCACCTACCGGCCAGGTTATGCGGCCAATGGTGGCGGCGATAGAGGCGGCTATTAACCGCTCAGAGCACACCTTAAACCCAGAGAAACAGATTGCCGTTATTGACTATGGGGCTGGCTCCGGCATGGCTGCCCTGGAGCTCCTGCGTTGCCTTGGCCAGCGTGGGCTATTGGATCGAATGGAGCGTGCAGCCATTCGCTTCCGGCTTATACTTCTGGATCTTCCTTCAGGCTGGTTTGCACGTGGCTGGGAGCTGCTACATAAGTGTGGTTTTGCCGAGTTCTACTCGGTTCGCTGCGAAGAAACCGGAAAATTCCTCGATCTGTCTGAGGTACTTGGTGGCTTGAAGGCAGATGCAATAATGGCGAGTATGGTGTTTCACCTCATCCGGAAGTCGTCTTTGCCACGGGCTTTTAAGAACCTCTCTGATGTAATGGCGGATGGAGCACCACTGGTATGGAGCGCTCCGGATGTTGGCCCTGCCCGAGCAGGCACAGTAGCGTTTCATGAAGCCAACCGCCGTGTGCGTGCGCTGGTATTGCGCCTGCTTGCCGAGCCAGATGCGATAGCGGAAACCAACTGGTATCTGCTTCACCCCGCCGAAGCAGTAGGTGCTATTCGGCATGCGCAGGCAGACTACTCACGCCTATCCGCAGAACAGCGGGCTGCCAGGGCAACGCGGGCAGATGGCCAGATACTGGTAACACCCCACACTATGGATGACATCAAACTGGCCGCTGATCCCTGCTTTGATACAACATGCCGAAGTTCACTGTCATTTGAAATTTTGCCTCAGGAAGTGATCGATACCCTGCTGATACCTGCAAATCAGGCATACGTTGGTGAAATCGACAATATAGATGTGCGTGAGGCCATCATACGCGGGTTGCTAACCTACGATGTGATCCCTGCCATCCGTGCCGGCAATGCTCGCACATTGCGTGGATACTCGCTTAACTGGGCCTTCGGTACCTGGATAAATAACGCGAAATCACGCGATGGGGCAGACCAACCTTCATGACCAGCGTTCCGCAGCCAACCGTACCAGCAACTTCAACACCAGCATCTAAGCCAAGGTTACAGCTGGAGCATGTAGATGGCATCCGTGGTTTATTAACGGTTGCTATCCTCCTGGCACATGTTCGTACCACGCTAACCTACATTCCGCTGAAGGCCATGCATACCTCACTGTTTGCCGCCTCCACACTGTGGATGTGGCCAGCATTCTTCTCAGTTGGGTTGTTTGTGGCAATGTCTGGCTATGTGTTGATGTTGCCAGTTGCCCGATCCAGCAATGGCTGGTACCGGGATGGGGTATTGGATTATCTTAGGAGGCGTGCGCGCCGAATGCTGCCGCCGTACTATCTTGCCCTGGTAATCGGGCTAATCTGGGCACGTTATGAGCGGGTGCATGAGGCTGTAATGTATCCGTTTGCGCGCTCGGCACCTTCTATTATTTCGCATGTAACACTCGTCCATAACCTGTTGGATAGGTATCGATTTTCGATAGATGCGCCGAACTGGACAGTATCATCCGAATGGCAGCTATATGTGCTGTTCCCGCTTGTGCTTTTGCCCATCTGGCGAAGGTTTGGTGTTCTGGCACTCCTGGGCTCTTCGGCCATACTATCGGCGCTAACATTTGCTGTTGGCCCGGATGCCGTACACTTCCATGGCTGGTTTATCTTCGTATTTGCATGCGGTATGGCGGGTGCAGCAATCCAGTTTTATAACCGAGATCTGGAATCCAAGCTGCGCGCAGTAATGCCATGGGGGCGCATAGCGGGGGCTCTGTTCCTACTATTCTTTGTGGCATTAACCGTTGACCTTACGGTGCATGAACGTTTGAGATACCTGTACATTCCTGATTGGAAACGCTTCTGCATCTATGAAACACTGGTAGGCATGGGGTGCGTTGCGCTTATCATTCGATGTTCAGATACAACGCGTACCAATTATGTTAGTCGGCTTACGCAGCGTGTACTCAACTTTAAGGGGTTTGTGTTTATAGGTACGTATTCCTACAGCCACTACCTGGTTCATTACTTTATTCTAATGAGCCTGAGGTGGTACACCGTTCATCTTGGATTCACGGATGCCGGTGTGGTGTGCTTCATGTATGGAGTTGCAATACCCACATCACTTGTATGTGGCTACCTCTACTATCAAATGGCAGAGCGCTGGTTCTTACCATCCCACATACAGGCGAAAAAAGCAGTGCCAATCTCGCCGTAGTGTGCTTCTAACCTGCCCGCCCAATCAAACGAAGAAAGCTCTCTCTTGGCAACGCCTCCACGCATAAGTATTGTTATTCCAGCCTACAGTCATGCTGATTATATTGGCATGACGCTGGATTCTGTGTTTCAGCAAACATTCACAGACTATGAGGTGATCGTAGTAAATGATGGCTCTCCAGACGACACTGAAAAGGTGCTGAAGCCTTATATTGCCGCCGGGAAAATAGTATATCAGGGGCAGCCCAATGCGGGGGTTGCTACTGCGCGAAACCGCGGAATATCCATGGCTCGTGGAGAGCTGGTTGCCCTGCTGGATGATGACGATTTGTGGCCAGAATATCGGCTTGAGCAGATGGTTGCCGCAATAGATGGCATGCCGGAAGCAGTAATGGCTTATGGCAGCATTCGGTTTATAGATCGTGCTGGCGCAGACTTGCAGCCAGATGATGGCGCAGGAAACCCGAGGCGCCTGCCCTGTGATGGGCCAGATAATCCGGGTGCCTCAGGCGATGTCTATCAAAACTTCACACGTGAGAATCAGATCGTCTCTCCGGGGCAAACGTTGATCCGAAGGGCGGCGCTACTTGCTATCGATGAACCACCCTGCGATCCGGGGATATGGGGTGCGGACGACTGGGACCTGTGGTTTAAGCTTCTGGAGCAGGGGCCCGCAGTATATGTGGATGCACCCTGTTTGCGCTATCGCTTTCACAGCGGCAATGCTTCCCGCAATGCGGCCAAAATGCAAGTGAACGTGTTGAAGCTGTTCAAAAAGCACATACAGCGCCAACGTGCACATCCACAGCGCCGTGCATGGCTTATCGATGGCTATGAGCATCTGAAGAGCCACACATACAGTCATCTTTGCCATCACGCCTGGCTCGATTTGAAGAGCTGCTCTGAGTACTACCACAATCACCTTGTGAAAAC
Organism: uncultured Chthonomonas sp.; assembly: GCA_903859705.1. Lineage (GTDB taxonomy): Bacteria > Armatimonadota > Chthonomonadetes > Chthonomonadales > Chthonomonadaceae > CAIXIX01. The sequence goes on along the minus strand of CAIONQ010000044.1, from coordinate 41,157 downwards.
CGGTTTTATGAATCTCTGGGTGTGCTTTCGCGTTGCTCCCCGTGAATGCATGAATCGCAGGTTTTTCTCGCTATGTAAGGGCATGGCGCATGCCGGTTGGTATGGTGTTAAGAGAAAGCTACGGCTCAGGTGAGAATAGGCATTTTTACTACTCTGGAACAGATCGGCTGGGGTGGCAGCGAGCTGTTGTGGACGCAAACTGCAACGGCGGCCCTGCAGTGTGGCTATGCTATTTCCATAAATGTAAGCCAGGCCGGCAGCCAGCGCGAGCAAATAAAGCAACTTGCAGCAGCTGGCTGCAGTGTTTATGCGAGACATCCACGTAAAACTACGCGATCACTCAGTGGTAAAGAGCGGATGCGCATTGCCTTAACAGGCGAGATGCAGGTGCCGGCATTTGGGGAATCGGATCTGGAAGACTGGGGGAGGATTACTGCCTGGCTTGATTCAGCTAAGCCCAATGTTGTGCTGATCTCGCAGAGCTTTCTTACCGATGGTTTTAATGTGAGGCAGGCATGCATCGATCGTGGTATTCCCTTCGTAACCCTGATTCAATCTGCCTCCGATCCAGTTTGGCCGGCAAGCGATCTGCTTGAAGCCTTTGCACGCCAGTTTGAAGCTGCAGCTGCCTGTGTATTTGTATCCAGCAAGATGCTTGGGTTTGCACGTTCCCGGTTTGGTGCAAAGCTACCCAATGCTGCTGTTGTTTACAACCCTGTTAACCTGAAAACCCGCGAGCAAAACATTAGTTGGCCGGGCAATGCCGCGCCACTTATACTGGCCAGTGTGGGCCGCCTGGAGTGCGTTCAAAAGGGGCAGGATCTTCTGTTGGAGGCGCTCGCTGCACCGCATAGAGCGGGCCGCGCTGTGGAAGTGCACTTATACGGAGACGGGCCAGACAGAGCGTATCTTGAGCGATTGGTGCAATATCATGGGTTGGATAACGTGCGCTTCTGTGGCTTTGTAAACGACGTTGCGGAGATATGGCGCAAAAGCCATGCACTGGTGCTACCTTCCCGTTACGAAGGATTGCCATTGGCTGTGGCAGAGGCCATGCTTTGCGCACGGCCCTGCGTTGTAACCGATGTTATGGGGAATGCTGAGCTTATCGAAGATGGAGCAACGGGCTTTGTTGCCCCGGCTCCTACAGCCGCACAGATAGGTGAAGCGCTGGATAGGGCGTGGCAGGAGAGGGACAATCTTCAGGTTATGGGGCAACATGCAAGAGAGGAAGCTCTTGCGCGCCTGCCAATTAACCCCGCACAAGATCTATTATCGCTGATAGCGAACGCGTATAAATGCGGCCACAGTCAGTAAGAAGAGGGATGTTTTGACCACTGCAAACCTAACAGGAAATAAACCACTGAAGGTACTGTTGCTGCTGCATGAGTTGAGCAGAACTGGCGCGCCAAAAATAGCGATCGAATCTATGAAGCTGCTAAATGGGCAGGTTTCCACTCTTGCCATCGCCTATCAAATGGGCGAAATGGCAAGCGATGTGGCATCTTTCGCGCCGCTCTACTATGCTCCTCAGCCACCAGCACCCGCCACGGGTAACAGGTTGGCCCGGTTAAGGCACAGACTTAAACAGAAACAGCAGAAACAGTGGTGGCAGGATACTATCGCCGCGTTTGCTCCTGATGTAATTTATGCTAATAGTGTTGCATCCCTGCCGATAGCCTCTCTGATAGATCTGCCAGATGTGCCCGTGCTCCTACATGTGCACGAGCTGGATATGCTTGCCGGTTGGTACGATAGGCCAAACCCCTGGCGTTTCCGGGAATGGCCCACCGGCTACATTGCCGTTGCAGATGCCGTACGCCAGATGCTTATAAACAGCATGGAGATTGCACCCGAGAAAATACGGCTGGTGCCTGAGTTTTTTGATGAATCGATACTGACAAGATCCACGGAGCCAGTAACTAAACACCCAGGTGTATTTACGGTGGGTGGTGCTGGGCGTATACAGTGGCGCAAAGGATTTGAGCTGTGGCTACAAACGGCAGTGCTTTTAAAGGCATCGATGCCACACGGATCGGTTCATTTTGTTTGGGTGGGTGGCGAAAACGATATGCATGAAGCCGAGATGCGGCTTACGGCCAAAAAGCTTGGTGTAGACGACATTGTAGACATATTGCCAATGACGCCCGACCCTGTACCGGCATATCTGGAGTTTGATACCTTCCTCATGACATCCTGGGAAGATCCATTTCCAATTGTAGTACTGGAGACAATGGCATTAGGCATCCCCTGCATCTGCATTGCGGGTAGCGGAGGGCCATCTGAGCAGGTGGCGGATACCGGAATAGTAGTGCCTCGTTTTAATGCCAGCCTACTGGCCGAAGCAGTTTTGCAGCTGCAATCCAACCCGGAGTTAAGGCAGGTCCTGGGCCATCGTGCGTGCGCCAGAGCCACCGCTAACTTCACCAGAAGTCAGGTTGCCCCCATGATTTTGGAGGCGCTAAAAGAAGCAGCCAGCACTGCGCGAAAATAGGCCGCAGTCGATAACCTGTCTGTGAAATATGAACAACCATCCGCCTACTGAGCCAATTAAATTCGAACTCTGGCATCAATCCACTGCCATACATCCCAACCTGAATCGCCAAAGCGGAGAAATACATGGCAGAACAGTGGAAGGCGCTGTTTGCCATCTTCGCCATCTGCGCCTGCTTGCTTAACCGTCTCCATAAACGAGGCGCCATTGTTAAATCCGCCTGCATCCAGCAAGAAGTTGTATCTGCGCGGGAGAGTAGGGTGGTTCATAAGGCCGAATGCCCACGCAGTTACAATTAGAGTGCCCTGATCTCTTGTTTTCCAATATGGGTCAGCCGCCGCCTGCATAGAGCGTTCATGCCATGCATCCAGAAACTCTTTGCTGTGCTCATCAAACAGAAAAACACCTCCATTCCAATGTTGCCAGCCCGCATCGGTAATCTCTACTCCGTATTTCTCTCGGGCTGCCGGTATTAGATGGTCGCATTCCAGATGGTAGGCATCACGCCCAGTTGGTGTTATCCAGGTGTTCTTCCCTTTATCCCACTGCCAGTCGGTCCAGTCCTCCTCGGGAATCTCAATAACCGGTAGTGGAGGAGGAGACTTTTTGATCCCAAGCTTGGAGAGAGCTCGACCGATTATGGATACTGGTTGATCTTGAAGAGCAGCCTCGGCTGTAGCCTTCGCCTCCAGTGCCGATTCTCTTCTGGCAATGTACTGAATCAGCTTCTGAACCTGCACGGCCTCTTCGGCGTGTATTTCTGCGCAGCCGCATCGTACAGTGTAGGGGCTAAAATCACGCAGTACAGAGTGATCAGGCGCAAAAGTTATGGGTTCGTGGTAACACTGGAATATTGAATCGACCTCGCGGCTGATTGCAACTACGTCGGTGTCGAGATAGCAGTAAAGTGGGCCTTCTGGAACAAACTTATGGACTCCTGTTTTCAGGTAAATGCTGGCTTCGTGGTTGGAGTAGTCGGAAGGAGTTCTGATATCTATGATTTCTGGGGCGTTAATTGGAAGCTCATTGCGGGCAGTATCGGTAACAACCACAATTCTGCTGCGGGAAAATCTGGCCAGCGCAGCCAGCGAGTAGTTCAAAGTCTCGATGTACTCTGCCGCACCACAGAGAACAAACACAAATGCTGTATCGCGCCTCATTTTTACGCCAACCATCGTCTTGAATCATATCTCCAGTACTGCGCACGCCCGGTACTCACACGAGCTGAAATACCGGTGTGAATTAGTATAGACCGTAAAGCGGCAAGATACTAATGGAGATGGCAGATCTGATTGTCATAACTGTTTAGATATGCCGCGATATCGCTCTAATGGTGCCTTTGCCGGGTAATATGCCCCGATAGTTGGCACAATTTTAGTGGGGTCTTATTCTCTAGGGGTTAAAAGCAAATTTAGATAACGCGGTGCACATGGGCTCAGCGGTTCATAATGGATCTGGGGCACCTTAGTATCGGGCGTGGATAGCGTACAGCATGCCGCAAGGCGTATTACCTTTTCTGCCACAATGTAAAGAATCTGGCCGGTTAACCCACGATGAACGGGTGCACCTGTCATTAGTGTGAGCGATTCGGCACCCTCTCTGGCAAGCAGAAATATATTTGGATCGGGAAATACCTGCGGGTCTCTGTTGGCAGCGGCAATTCCAAGACAAATTGTGGTTCCTTCGGTAAGGGCTATCTCCGGCAAATCCACATCCCTATTTAGCCTGCGTGTTACATTCACGACCGGAGGATAGAAACGCAGCAACTCTCTGATGGCGAGATCCATAAGTTGGTTCGACTGTGAGGCACATGAGGCGAATTCTGGTTCAGTGAGGCAATGAAGCATCACCGTTGTCAGAAACGCTTCTAAGTAGTCTGAGTAGCCGGTAGATACCGTAGTTAAATAGGCCGCCTGCTCATCTTTGTGATCATATGTTGGATCGGCCTGTGCCGCTTCAATAATCAGCCGTGGCAGCATGCTCAAGTAGGAGTGAACTAGGTATGAGAGCGCCTCTTTCCAATTGATTACCCTGTATGCCGACTCCGCAAAGCACCGTTCAATATCTTCCAATAGCAGGTGTAACCATGCGTGGCCAGCATCTGTGCTTAGCAGTGTACCAATTGCAAGGTGTAATGCGGAACTGGAGGCCACCGGTGCAATTGTCCAGATATACTCTACAGGGGAAAGGAGCACGCGTTGCTGAATTAGTGAGAAAGCGATATTGTAGTCGGAAACGCGCAATGCGTGTAGCACGGGGTCATATCGATAAGGAACATTGTCCCGCTCCGTGACTATCTCGGGATTTGCGTTAATATAAAAGTTATCTGGAATTGAATCTGGAGACTTTAGCCTGGATCTGATCTTCGGCCACTGGCTAACTAGGTTGCAACCAGTGGAAGCAGGCGCAGAATCTAATACGGTTAATGCATCTGAAGATGCCATTCGAATGTTATTCAGCTTCGCGCGAGTTTCCTTACAGATCTCATCAACTACCCTTTGGTGTTCAGGCGGCATGTGCAACCTGCCAGCCATTGAGTCTGGCCGAAGCTCGGATATCACCGAAATACCAAGTTCTCTGGAAAGCGTGTGCACAAGGGTTGGGCTTGAAATTAACTCCTCATATCCCAGTACAGTGAGGTGATTGCCGCAAACTTCCGTCTCTTTAATAACATGTTCATTGCGGTCTCTCCATTGCTCCGCCATTGTGCGAATTGCCTGTTCTGAACCATCAATCCATCCTATCTGATGATAGGAGTAGATCACGTTTACAGGGTCCCTATACAGCCAGAGCATATGTAGATTATACTGATGGTATTCCGATAAAATATCGAGCGGTGAGCGCAGTTCGCTCTCGCGCACAGGCTTGAGCAACACAGGATACTTAGAGTTGACCAGATGTTCTCTGATCTCTGGCTCCGGGCGAAGGTACCAGTCCAGATAAATTGGGCTGTTTTCGGCTTCGTGCCAGCAAGTAAGATCGCTCGCTGTTGAGAGTGTTTCAAACAGAGCCGTGGTGCCAGATCGCTGTACACCAAGGATCATGATAACCTTCTGCTTGCCAGTCATAATCCTACCTGTTGACTTTCACTTCAGTGTGTGAGGTGCATACCAATAACATGCCGGAGCCGCCAGTCAATGGTGTTTCAGGTTACTGGGGACGATATCCGGCATCTGTTCCAATGTTTATTCAATATAAAATTTACCACGTGTCACAATTTTTTGTTGATCGTCACAAATAAAAATGTGAATCAACACGAAATACTGCTGATTTCGGATTCTGTTCGTTTATGCTATTGATATTGGTGGAGCACGCAATGCATTTGCGATCAGGCGCTACTTATTTACGCGCCTGTTTGAAATGGAATGAACAAGGGTAAAACATCTGGCAGGTCATTATTTCTGAAATGTCAGCGTGTCCACCTCTGGAACCATTTTTCCAGTACTACAAGCTTCCACATCCGCCAGAAATCCTCTTGCTCAAAAAGCGAATGTATGTATTCGGCACTCACTACCTCATGTTCCACAAGAGTACAGTTGGTAAGAATGGCGCGGTAGCGGCTCAGGTCTTTATAATAGTCGTCCGGGCCGGTAAAGCCCTGCTTTGGCCGGTTAAGTATTGAAGCCGGTACACGGTCCTTTATGTTTTCATGGAGCAGATATTTTGTGGTATCCGGGCGGAACATGGCATGTTCTGGTGCCCGAAAAACCATCTCAACCAGTTCATGATCAAGAAAAGGAACTCTCACTTCCAGGGAGTGCGCCATGCTGGCTCTATCAATTTTAACCAACACCAGTTCTCCCATAAAGCAGCGAGCATCCATATACTGTGTTGCTTTTAATGGGCTAAGGTGCTGGTGAAAGTGTTTTCGATAAAACCAGTCGGGGTCATCGTTTATGAACTCATGAAGGCGTGGTGATAGTGCCTTCTGTAGCTCTTCCCTATCAAACCTGCCCATAGCCATTGCATCGGCGTAAAATGGGATAAGATCCTGAGTTGGAGTGCGCTTGCCGAGCATTTCCAACAAGCGCTGTTTGCGCCCGGGTACAGGCGTTTCGGCAAAGGCCTTCTTCTCCCACCAGTAGCCGCCCAGCATCTCATCGGCACCTTCTCCGCTCATTACGGCTTTAACATGAGTGGCAGCCAGCCGACTTACCATCCACGTTGGCAGTATGGAGATATCTGCTATGGGTTCGTCGTAAACATCCGGCATTACATCCAACAAATCCATTGAAGATGCATCGGCAATCTCGTCGAAGCACGGCACGCCAAAGTGCTGTGCTGTTTCCTGAGCACGGGCGTGCTCACTGTCGTTCCATTCGGTAAACCCAATGGTAAACGTCTCTGGCTTATACCCGGCATCTGTAAGGCAGGCCACTACGGCTGAACTATCGTAACCACCGCTAAGAAATGAGCCAATTGGGACATCTGCTCGAGCATGGATTCTTACCGATTCGGAAAGGGCTTTGCCGTATCGTTCAACGATATCTGATGGGGCCGTACGCTTAACATCCGGCAGCGACCAGTATTGCCGTATCTCTGCCTGAAACGTATTCAGGTTTACGGTCATCGTGTGGGCTGGTTCCAGCTTTGCAATGCCCTGCCATATAGTGCGTGGAGAAGGCACATACCGATATACAAGGTAGTCTGCAACGGAGCAGTAATCTACCTCTGGTTTGTAGCCGGGCTCGGCAACAATGGCTTTTAGCTCGGAGGCAAATACCAGAGTATTGGATGTGAGGCGATAGTAGAGTGGTTTTATGCCAAAGCGATCGCGGCTAAGGAACAGTTCTCGTTTGTTTTGATCCAGAATGCAGAACGCAAACATGCCCTTAAGATGGTCTACAACCTGATGGCCCCACTGTTCATATCCGTGGATGATAACTTCGGTATCGCTTGTTGTTTTAAAGGTGTGCCCGCTGCGCTTAAGTTCTGCAGCAAGTTCAACATAGTTGTATATTTCGCCATTAAAAACTATCCAAACCTTGCCATCCTCATTGCACATCGGCTGGCGGCCTGCCTCGGATAGATCAAGGAATGAGAGCCTGCGGTGCCCGAGAGCTGCCCTGCCTTGCTCCAAAAACTCACTGGCAGCATCATCGGGGCCCCTATGTGCGAGCGTATCGCGCATGTGGTTGAAAGCATCACAGTCTACTTTCTTGTTTTTATAAATCAGTCCTGCAATTCCGCACAAACCGGTGTAATCTCCCTCTTGCAGATACAGTGAAGTGGTTGAGTGGGTTTGAAAAACGTGGTTGTCGCTTCATTTGGCCAGAATATCGGCATCATAAGCGGCTCTGTGGCAACATCATACCTGCAACCGGCTCACGGTTACAGAAAGCTACGGCAAAACAGTTGCATTAACCACAGAATATATGCCGTGTCCAACGTGGAATTGCCATTAATTCACCCTGAGCCACAGCTCTTCTGGCGCACACACGCGAATGGGATCGTAGCGAATAGCGGGTGCTATGCCGTTACTTGCTAGCGATAGTGAGTACTGCCCAATTGTCCTGATGAGAGCCTCTGTGAAAATTTCCAGAAGCTGGCCGCTAATGCCCCTGCTCGCGTGCTGATGAACCATGAGTGTTAGTGGTTCTGGTCCATCCCGATGAGGATTGAATACTTCTGGATCTTCAAATGCCTCTGGATCGCGGTTCGCAGCTCCAATACCAAGGTAGATGGTGCTGCCCTGCTTAAGCAGATGCCCTCCAACTTCCACGTCTGTACCGAGCTGTCGCACGGCATTTAGTACTGGTGGATAGTATCTCAGCAGTTCTGTAATGGCTGCTTCAATCTGGATCTTCCCACAGCAAGCCTGTGGTGCAAACTCTGGGTTGAGCAAACAGTGCAGCATAACACAGTTCAGGAATATTGTGATGTAGTGTGATAGCCCGGCTGCAACTGGCTCTAGCGCTGCAAATAGAGGGTCTTCCTGGCAGGTTTCCAGTGCCTGGAGCAGCCCAGTGCTATTCATAGCATTACCGTTTGTTCCAAGCACGTGCGCCATCTCTTCCAGCACAATCGATTGCAGTACTGGCTTCCAATCAGTTTCCGAGCCAGTCTCCTTTGCGGCCGTGAAAGCACCTTCAAATGCATGCTTTACTCCCTGAGCCCACTCCTTGCCGGGCGAGGAGTTCAGGTAGCTTCCGAGAATACTATGAAGTGTTGAGGAGCTTTCATCCGGCGCATAGGTCCATATTTTCTCGGCGGGATGCAGCAGCATTTGCGATTCAATCAGTGGTGCGGCAGCCTTATAGCTCGGAATCATTGCGATCCCTGAATCTGGATATATGTGAATGCGAGCTGCCGAACGCTCTGCCGCCAGAATTGGGTAGGGTGATGTTCTGAAGTCGAATTTACTTATCTGTTGCTTGAGAGCATCCATATTAACAACGGAGCTATCCTCTGCGCACAACCGCATTGTGTCCATTCTTGCTAGCGTATGTCTGCAGATGACATCAATCATATATTGGCGCTCTGATGCCATATTAGCTCTGCCAGCCATAGAGTCTGGCCGCAACCCGGAAGCTACGCAAAGTCCAAATTTTGCAGCAAGCGTGTGTACCAGGGTTGGGCTTTCAAGCAGTTCTTCGTAGCGCACTGCTGTAAGGTTTGCCTGGCACTGTTCCGCTTCAAGTATAACGCTGCGGTTGCGCTCATTCCACTCATAGGCCAGAGCAACAAACTCGTCTATCGTATCCGGTATCCAGCCCTTTTGCAGATAAGAGTAGATTACATTAACAGGATCTCTATAAAGCCAGATCATTTGCAGGTTGTACTCCGCATACTCCTGCAGGAGATCCAGTGGTGACCGAAGCTCACTTTCTCGTACTGGTTTCAGCAACACAGGATAGGGTGAGCTCTGTAGCAATGATCGAATCTCTGGCTCAGGGCGCAGGTACCAATCGAAATATATCTCGCTGTTATCCGATTCGTGCCAGCTCGTAAGGCTGTCTGCGGTAGCAAGTGTTTCAAACAGCGCCGTTGTGCCGGAGCGTTGAACGCCAAGGATCATAAGAATGAGTTTCTTATCTGTCATATGCTCTGGTACCTCGCAAGTGCTTCAAGGCAGATGCCGGTGGTAAGTTCTGATGATCCCCACCTGGCAGATAACTGTGGCCCACCGTAGTAATAGGTTTCTGAAGCCCAGCTGCCATCGGGCTGTTGGGCATCCATAATGGCCTGGATTGCTGCGGAAACAACAATTTTTTTGCAGCCAAAACTCATCAGCGCACATACGGCAAGGGCTGTTTGGAGGATATTACTCCCGATACAGCCTGTTGGGTTGGTATCTTCACAAATTCTGCTTATTGCCCGCAGTTTCAAACCTTCGGTAAGGGAAACACCTTCCAGCTGCACGCGTGAAACGGCATAGTAAAACGTATACCGGTCTCGATACCACTTGTCGCACTCGGCTTCTAATCCTTGCTCAACTATCTGTTCTATCCAGTTTAGAACCGGCACAGTTTGAGGGCAGTTGCCAAGATACAGCGCCACGTTCGCATTCACAACCCCATCTACATCCAGGTAACTGGCCTCAGTGGTTGAGAAGAAAATTGTAAAGCGTTGAGGCCTAAACTCGCGAAGCATCGACCACCAGTACACAAGTGAGAAAGAAAGTGTAGGGCGCGCCATGAGCCACGTGTAATACAGGCCCAGGCGATTTCTGTTGCCGAAAAATAGACAGCGGTTATCCGGGAAAGAAATGCCGTGCTTTTGAAGAAGGTAGCAAATGGAGGCCATATCATCCAGATCGGCAGGTATGAAGGAGTACAGGCTAATGCCTCCACGCCTCGCACTCTTGTTCCAGTGCCGCCATAGGCCGTGCCCGGTCATTTGCTGTTTAAAATACTCAAGAGATTTGCCAATCATCGCTTTCGCGCCGTTTTCGGGCACAAATCCCAGCGAGTAGGCAATGTGCGCTGTTGCGAAGAGAGCTTCGTCCTCCTCTACAGTGCGCCTTTCCGGGTCGTTAGCAAAGTTCATCATCTGAACGCGGAATTGCCCGGATGGGAGTTGGCTGCGTTCGAGGTACCCGATTGCTGCGTTTATCTGGTTGCGAATCTGCATAGGGGTAGCGGTGTAGTGGATAGTTAGGAGCCAGAATTATGCTTCGTGGCATGCATTGCAATAGATTCCAGTTCGGTAGCAAATGAGCTGCATGGGTTAAGCGGCACCATTTGCTGCACGCGCTGAGAAGCCAGTTTACCCATCTCTCCCCACTCGCCGCGGCGAGCCCAGGCTCGCTCCAGTGCGTTATCTAGAGACACCATGTTGGCGGCTTCGGCCAGAAATCCTGTAACGCCGTCGTCTACCACTTCGGCCGACCCACCGGCATCTGTAATTATAGGCACCCGCCCACTGAGCATTGCTTCGATAAGAACCAGCGGCAATCCCTCGGCCCTTGAGGGCAGAACAAGTGCTTGGTGCTCTTTCCATACCTCAGTAACATAGTTTGTAAAGCCCATAAAGTGAGCATTGGCAACACCAAGGTGTTTCGCCATACCCTCAAGGCCTTCGTGATGCATTCCTTTACCAAAGAAGTGAACATGCAACGGCCGCTGCTTCCACTTCTCACTTGCAAGCACGTTCAGCAGTATGTCTTGCCCCTTGTCAAAAACATTCATACGGGCAAGGCAGGCCAGCCGATAAATGCCATCCGCAGGAACGGGGTAGGGCAGGGGATCTGCTGAGAGTATCTTGAAGGGATTGCGAACCACACTGGAGTTTGGGATATGGCAGCCAATTTGATTTTCCGTTAGCTGCTGATTATGTTCCGAAACAAAATATGACTTTAGTGCTTTCGTAAATGCCTCACGCATTAAGTTGCGTGTGGCATCGCCTGGCCAATCATGATCCGATGCCTTCTGAACAATCACCACATAGGGCACACCTGCCTGAATACATATATCGGCAGCGGCAAGCCCATCGTGGTTGGCGCTCTGGCAAACTATAACCAGGTCTACTTTGCTTTCTCGAATCCTGCGAATCCAGAGTTCTTGCAGCCTGTTACGAGTTGGAAAATTGTACCGATTTGGAAGTATGCGGTTTAGTGTGCGGCGGATAGACGGTCTGCGAAATTTCAAAAAATACTCATGGACCGGAATGCCTGCCGTCTCCAGCTGCTTGATCCGGAAGTGATCATAGGAAACATACGTTTTGCAAGCCAGTACGCGGTGCCCACGCTTTTGCAGCTCTTCGGCCGCTCCCGCCCACAACTCTTCGCTGCCACCCCAGGGTTCCGGGCACGAGCTGAAAAAATAGAAGGTTTTTTGAGGCTCCCGCGTCGGGCTTCCCGGTGGAGTTGGAGCGCTTGTGGACATAGGATTACGCATTCTTTCACACAGAGTGACTCACACACCGATGTGCCTGACCACAGTTCAACTGCTCAAATTTGATGAACACAGACGCGGATTGAGATTGGTGCCGGCGAATAAGGCGTTAGCACTCCACACGATGCAAGCTCAGCATCAGTAGAATAGCTACTCGCTGCTTTCTATGGTTGTTAAGCGATTGGGCCAATATATTACAGTAGAGCGTTGCGAATAAACGCCGCCTGTAACATATCTGTGGGGAGGAACCTTGTGTTGAGGTAAATGGCCAAGCGCGTTTTGCACTTTGTAGCGGGTGTACAGCGTACGGACAATTATAGTACCATACCAACATCATGTCCGCTTGCTTATATTGTGAGTTAGGCCCGTAAATGCAAATTTCCTTGTCTAAGTTATTACTGCATTTTTTGCGCAACGCCATGCCCGCACAACCGGGTTGGTTGGTGCCATGGTGTGCGGGCGTCTATAGTCTGTGCGGATTTCAGCACGCAGCACAGTTAGAGTGTGCCTTCCACCTCCAGGGCAGAATAGCCTGTTTCACCATGCTGGGCGAGGTCGAGACCAGCAGCTTCCTCTTCGGGATTCACTCGCAAGCCCATAACTTTGTCCAGCACTTTCGCCAGTACAAAAGTAACCACAACAGCATAAAGTATTGCTGTGGAGGCTGCACATGCCTGCTTGCCAAGCAAGTGAAATCCACCACCGTAGAACAGGCCATCGGCTCCATCCTTGTTCACCAGCTTGGAGGCAAAGAGGCCGGTGGCAATGGCGCCGAAGGTGCCACCTACTCCATGCACTCCAAACACATCCAGCGTGTCATCGTAATGAAATCGGTGCTTTAGGGTTATGGCAAACAGCGATATGCAGGAAACCACCACACCAAGTATAAGTGCAGCAATCGGTGTAACATAGCCAGATGCGGGTGTAATTGCAACCAGGCCCGCAACTGCACCCGTGGCAAAACCCAACGCAGTTGGCCTACCAGCAGTTTTCCATTCAAGCAGTATCCATGTTAAGCCAGCAGCGGCTGCAGCACAGTGAGTTGCTACAAAGGCAGATACCGCAAGGCCACCGGCAGCCAGCGCAGAACCTGCGTTAAACCCGAACCAACCAAACCAGAGAATGGCAGTACCCACCAGAGTCATGGTGAGGTTGTGAGGCCTAAAGTCTTCATCGTGTGATTTCTGGCTATTTCGCCGTTTGCCCATAACAAGAGTAAGCACCAGGGCCGACATACCACTGCTGATATGCACAACGGTGCCGCCAGCAAAATCAAGGGCCTTCAAGCCATCGGCTCCCAGCCAGCCACCTGCCCCCCAAACCCAATGCGCCAGCGGGCAGTAAACCAGGGTGCTCCACAGTGCCATAAATACCAGGTAAGTTGAAAACTTCATGCGCTCTGCAATGGCGCCGCTGATGAGGGCCGGAGTGATTACGGCAAACATCATCTGGTAAATCATGAACAGGCTATGTGGTATTGTAGGCGCATATGCAGATGGCGCAGAGCCAACACCATGCAGCCCCAGGTATGCAAGGCTGCCAATGTATTTACCCCCGCTACCAAACGCCAGCGAGTAGCCGTATAGCACCCAGATTACCGTAACCACCCCCAGCGCTACAAAGCTCTGCATCAAAATGTTGAGCACATTTTTAGAGCGCACCATACCGCCATAGAACAGGGCCAGGCCGGGAGTCATAAACATCACCAGCGCCGTTGAGAGCAGCATCCACGCTGTATCCCCGGTATTTACTGCAGAAGCCGCAGCATCCGCATGGGCAGGTAAACCCACCATAAGTGCAGCCATCGTAACTGCGAATGTAACCAACAGCGTGCGCAGGGCACCATGCCGTGCGCTGGAGCAGCGACCAATCACCATTGAAACGGACTCCTTTATCCGAACCGCAACACAGCACATCCTGCGTACGGCACAAACACAAATGGCTCTGCAATCCGTTTTCTCCTGGTTTTCTGAAACTGGCGACTGTGCCGGTATCAGTGCCAATACGGTGTTTGGCCGCAGGCGGAGAAGTGGTTTGCAGAGCAATATGCGGTTAACTGAGGGGGCCGTCCGACGATGGACGATCTCAACGGCGAGTTTTAGACCCCAAATGTGTGTTGTTACATACACACGGCTATATAAAGAGGCAGCCTACTGCCCCTTAAGAAACTGATCCACTGCAGCGTTATCCGGCATAGCAGGAATGGCACCTTTAGTGGTGGTGGCAATTGCGCCAACTGCGTTTGCGCGGGTAACAATCGCGGTAACAAGCTGATCTGCGGCGCCCGCAAGCGTGCCGGAATCTATGCCTGCAGCCAGCAAACCAGTAATTACTGCGCCAATAAAACCATCTCCAGCTCCCGTAGTATCTACGGCTTCTACGCTGAAACCGTTGATCCTACCAGAGGAGCCATTGCGGGAAAACCATGCGCTTCCATCTGGCCCAAAGGTTACTGTAAGCAGCTTGATGCCAGGGAACTTCTTAAGCAGTAATTGGGCGCGGCCCTGAAGTTCTGTTTGATCTGCGCAGTTTACTGCGAGGTCTGAGTTGAACAGAAAATTCAGCTCCTCCATGCTCACTTTTACCAGGTCTGCAAGGCGCATCCCTTGAAAAATGCGTTTGCGAGCATCTGCAAGACTATTCCACAGAGGCGGACGCAGATTAGGATCGTAGGAAACAAGTTTTCCGGCAGAACGGGCATGCGAAATGGCTGCAAGAGTGGCGCGCCTGGGGGCGGGATCAATCAAGGTGATAGAGCCGAAGTGGATAGCTTTGCAGGAGTCAATAAGCGGGAGGTTCAGTTCAGCTGGCGTGAACGTCATATCCGCGCTGGGATTTCGGAAGAAGCAGAAATCCCGCTCGCCAGACGGGCCGAGGGATACAAATGCCAGGCCCGTACGATGGCGAGGGGCAAACACCATGCCATCTATATTAACGCCGGCAGCGGCAATGGTTCTGGCCAGAAACCTGCCAAATGGATCTTCGCCAACCTTGCCTAGAAAGGCGCTGGAGCACCCAAGGCGCGCAGCAGCAACAGCAACATTGGCAGGCGCTCCGCCCGGGGCACGCAGGAACCCACCTGAGGCACCAACATCTGTACATGGCTCCATCGCCACAAAATCAATCAATGCCTCGCCAATGCAAATCAGATCTGCCATACCCGCCACTCCAGCGTGTTCGGTATTCAAGCGTTGCTGCACACCACGCACGCAATTCTGTTCGCCACCCATGTGGCTAAAGTTGTGTTAAAAAGCGGATGCCGGCAACGCAGCGCTGCGCCGGCATCCGCTTCCCACTTGGATGCTACTTGTTAAAGAGAGTTGTAATGGTGTTGTACAGCTCTGCAGGAACAGTGCGAAGGTTGCCGGTGGCCTTATCAATATCCACCGGAACTATCTCGGTGCCATGGATAGCAACCATCTTGCCGAAGTCCTTCTCGTATACGCACTGAGCAGCGCGGATACCGAGGCGGGATGCCAGCACGCGATCGAAGGCGCTCGGGGCGCCACCGCGCTGAATGTGGCCGGTTACTGCAGAGCGAGTTTCGATGCCAGTGCGGCTCTCAATCTCGGCAGCAATAAACTCTCCAACGGCGCGATCGCCGAGCATCACGTGGCCAAATGCATCCAGTTTAGCCTTGGATTCATCCACATGCGGCAGTTCCACACCTTCAGATGCAACCACAATACCGTAGCCCTTACGAGCGTAAGATGCCTTCAGGTGCTCGGTCATTGCATCCAGATCCAGCGGAACCTCTGGCAGCAAAATCCAGTCTGCGCCGGCAGCAATTCCTGTATTGAGTGCAACCCAGCCTGCATGGCGGCCCATAACTTCCAAAACGATTACGCGGCCGTGGGAGCGCGCGGTATCGCGAAGCCTATCGGCGGCCTCTACATTAACGGAAACAGCCGAATCAAAACCGAATGTGTAATCTGTTTGATCCAGGTCGTTATCCATGGTCTTCGGAATACCTACTGTAGGAATTCCATCTTTCCACAGCTTGCTTGCAACGCCAAGAGTATCCTCACCACCCAGGGCAACGATACAATCGAAGCCGAATTTCTGGATGTTCTCTTTAACAGCTGCCAGCTGTGCGGGGTCCTTGTAAGGATTGGTTCGGGATGAACGCAACATGGTGCCGCCCCAGGAGATAATCTCCTCAACGCGGCCTACCGTTAGCGGTGTTTCCTCTACAATGCCCTTAACCAGGCCACGCCAACCCTCACGTACTCCCCATACCTCAAAGCCATAGTCGAGCGCTTTTAGTACGAACCCGCGCATGGCCGGGTTCAAACCGGGGCAATCGCCGCCGCCGGTCAGCATTCCGATCTTCATTATCCTGTCTCCGTCCTCGGTCCTCAATGCTCAAAATACGTCTTCAATCCCGGGCATTGGCACCGGTTTGAAGTTGAAATTCTCTGTGGCCGCTTTCGCTACGTTGCCAACCGTATTGTGGATGGGATGGAACGAATGCCAGATGCTCCGAACCATACGCTATAATTAGCCGAATCAAGCCGAAGGTTAGTCTACCCGAAAAAGCAGGCGCGTGCTGTGCATAATCACATTTCAAAGCAGGGATGCTGGCAACGAAAGGAGCAATACCATTCCATGAGCGTTTGCGTCGAAGTCAGAATCTCCTCAAGCACACGAGTGCCGATTTCCAGACGTGGAACAATTAAGGTATGATAGGCCTCTAACAGCAACCGAACAACTTTTTGTCAATCACAATTACCCTCCAGTTTTGTAGCGCGGATCCACTCTTGTTTGACGGACTGAATACTACGTATGTACCTTAGGCCAGTTTGTAGAAATACAGATAGAAATAGCCGTATAGTTGAAGAGGGCTATTTTCATGAACAGCTGTTGACACAGGACGAGGTAAACCACCTTTACTCTCTCATACAGCGGGTTTGGATGCACGATATGTATCCGGAGTTAAAGCCCGGAGAGTCTGGCCATCAGATTGAATCCAGCTATACGGATCCTGATACAAAAGTTCGTGAATTGATTCATACAGAAGTTCGGGCCATCATGGCTCGCCACGTAGAACGTTTGCTGGAAAACTACACAATTCTTACCTGCGGCGTTTTTATTAAGGTGCCCGGAGGCAGCACATTTGGGCTGCATCACCATTGGACTGTGTTGGATGATTATCGAAAGTACGTTATCAATATCTGGTGCCCGCTGCAGCCAACAACAGTAGAAAGTGGCACACTTCATGTTCTGCCGAATACCCACAAAATTTTCCCAGAAAAGGTATCTTTCGCTTACGAAGCAGGGTACGCGCCCTACGAGGAGGCTCTGCGCAGTAAGTATTCCCGGCCATTAATTTCGCAGCCGGGGCAGGCTGCTATCTTTGATTTGAGCCTTCACCACTGGTCTTCACCCAACACAACCGCTGAACCAAGAATTGCAGTTCATTGCAACTGTATTCCGGCGGAAGAGAAGCCAATACTCCTGTATTTTGATACTGAGCATCCCGAACGCTTTGAGATGTACCGCACAACCACGGAGTTTTATGTTCGAGATCTGCACGTACCGGCTGGCACCACCATGGTAAGGCCCACAGACCTCGAGTTCCTGGGCTACACGCCAAACGAGAACCGAACCTACACACAGGTAGAATATGAAGAGGTACTGTCGAATGCCTCAGAGGTACGGCGTAAGCTGTACTCAACCCCATAACAACTATCTGCTGCCACCCAATTCAAGAGTATCTGTAAACAGCGGCCGCCGTTACCTATGAATTCATCTGGATCGATCAACACTTTTTGCCAACATCTATCCGTTTTGCCGGATGATACAATCCTGTCTCTGTTTGAACGGCGAGCAAACGAAGCTTCGGAATCCCTTGCCATCACATATCTTCGCAATGGCGAATCCGCAGATTGTGCAATAACGTGCTCCAATTTGAAGGCGTTGGCCCTAGGGATTGCCGCAGAACTGCGGGCAAAAGGGGTTCTCACCGGGCACCGTGTGCTTATCATTCTTCCAGAAGGTGTGCTGTTTCTGCCAGCGTTGCTGGGGTGTCTGTATGTAGGTGCTATTGGTGTGCCAGTACCCGTGCCAGATGCTATGCGTGGCAGAAGGGCGGCACCAAGAAGTGCTGCCATTGCAGCCGATGCCGACGCCTGCGTGGCATTAACAACAGCGGAAACCATTGGCAAACTGCCCGGTGAAATAAGTCTCACGTATCTGTGTGTTGAAAGCATTCAGCCCAGAAATCGCTTTGATGGGTACACTCCTGCACCTGATGATATTGCTTATCTGCAGTACACATCCGGATCTACAGGCACACCTCGCGGTGTTATGGTTTCCCACCGAAATGTGGCAGCCAATATTCGTGCATTGCAGCAGGTAATTGGATATTTCGAGAACGCACGAGTTCTTACCTGGATGCCTCACACCCATGATTTTGGGCTTGTGGAGGGGCTGCTTCGTCCTTTGCTATCTGGTACTCCCATCTGGCTAATGAGCCCGGGCGCATTCTTGAGAGATCCCGCCAGGTGGCTTCGCGCAATCAGCACATTCCGAATTACGCACTCTGCAGGGGCTGCATTTGCATTCCAGCACTGCCTTGCATCCATAGCATTAGATAGCGATGATCAATCCCTGGCCGAGGTAGATCTTAGCTCCTGGTGCGTTGCCTCATGTGGCGCGGAACCCATACGCGCAGACTTAATGGCTGCTTTCTATTCCCGCTTTGCAGCGTGGGGCATGAAAGAAACTGTGCTGGGCCCCTCATATGGGCTTGCCGAGGCCACTCTGATGGTAACTGCCACAGGCGGCCGCGAACCAGTACATACAGTAAAACGGCATGTTGATAACCGAAGCGTTCTGCTAACAGGTTGTGGCCACTGGTACGACGACACAGATGTTGCAATTGTAGACCCAGAGGCGCTAACACGTGTTTCCTCCGGTGAAGTCGGCGAGATCTGGGTATCTGGCTCGGGAGTTGCCCGGGGGTACTGGCAACGTGCGGATGAGAGTGCCGCTGTATTTGGCTGGCAGCTAAATGAAAGTGAGCCTGAAACTAAATTCCTACGCACGGGCGATCTCGGGTTTGTTTGTGATGGGCAGCTCTATATTACTGGCAGGCTAAAGGATCTGATAATTGTAAACGGTCAGAACTACGTGCCATCGGATATAGAGTGGTGCCTGGATGACATCCACCCGGTTGTCAAAGGCGGAATGCGTGCAATATTTTCGCTGCCTTCTAACGGTGAACATACTGCCGAAACTGTTGCAATTGCCTGCGAAATTAGCGGAAAACGCGCGGATTCGGGTGAACTGGCTGCTGCTGCTGCTGCTATCAGGCACTCAATTGGCAAAGAATTTCATATTCCCATACACAGTATCTTCCTGGTAAAAAGAGGAGATATCCCCAGAACACCGAGTGGAAAAGTTCAACGTGGAGCGTGTAGGGCCGGGATTATCAATGGCGATATTCAGCCGCTGTATACATGGGAACTATCCGATGAAGGCGCACTGCCCAATGGGGCGTTGCAGGCACACAGCTATGGCTCCCACGCACCACAAGATGCAGTGCTTATTGCATGGCGCGAACTGCTTGGCGCTGTTCCAATGTCTGCAGATGTTGATTTCTTTGAGTGTGGTGGCGGTTCTATCGAAGCCGTACGTTTGCTTGAAAGAATACACAGTTTAACGGGAGTAGAGGTTACTCTTGATGAGTTTGCGGGCGCTTCTACGGTGTCTAAAATCGCGGCGCTCGTGGGCTCAAAAAAGCAGCCTTCTATTGCCTTGAGTGGCGAAAGCTACTCGGAAGAGCAGATGTTGCTTCAACAAGCCCTTCAGGAGATTGTTCTGCCAGATGCCTCCTCCAACATGCGGGATATTGCTGCCAGGCCACCAATTAAGTCTCGGGTAGAGCGTGCGGTAAAGCGGCAGCCTTTTGCAATGGCTTCTGCGGCACTCTCCTATCTGGTAAAGCAGCCGTGGGCGCGCGCCAAATACTGGCCTGCCGAAACAGAGCTTATCGCTCAGTTTCATGCATCCATTGAAACCGATGTCTCCCTCAATGAGATGATTGTTCGCAGTCTGTACTACAACTTGATGTTTCGTTATGCACTGGATTTAAGCGCAACAGGTGTCCCGGCTACAGCCAGCAGCCCACGCTCTCGCCTTGTGGGCATAGAACTGTTTGATGCCGCAGCCTCAGAAGGGCGTGGTGTGCTAATCACCCCGCATCATAGCCTTGCCGGTTGTTGGCTGCCAAAGTCTGAAATGGATCGTCTCAGCCAGTGCGTGGTTTTTGGTGTGGAAGGCATACGGGTAGCTCAGAAACTATCCAGCAAGCGTCATCACACCATCCTGTATGCAAAACAGTTTGAGAATGCGGAAGCGCTCTTGCGTGCAGGCAAATCTGTAATACTTGCCCCTGATGGCAATTCAGCCGATGGCAATTATTTAACGTTTCATGGCAGGTTGTTGCGGCCCTCCAGAGGGTTTGCGGAGCTTGCCATTCGCACGGGGTGCGCCGTTATTCAAACTTATAGCGAAATAACAGCCGAAAATGATATGCGCATTGTCCTTGCCAGAACGCTTGGCGAACATGCCGATATTACCAATAAGCAGGAGTATATTTCGTGCCTGCAACAGGAGTACTACGCCGGAGTGGCTGGCGTTTGGAGCAGAATGCCCTGGATTGTGATGTTTACGGATATGCGTACGCACCTGGCAAGGCAACGCGCCAGCAAATAGGCGGCCCGCTCTATGCTTCAGGGCTTAAAGGCGGATATTTGAATGTAACGTTTTACAGAATCTTTGAGTGCTGGAAGTGTATTCAGAAACACCTGGCATGTTTCTGCCGAAATAACACCCTCTTCCACATCCCCGGGCAGGCATCTGGCGATATTTGTGCACCAGGAATGCCACGTGTTTGTTGTAATATCTGTTATTCGCACATCCCCAAATCCGCAACGTTCCAGCATCCACTCATACTCTTCAATATCGGTAAGGCTGTTTTCTTCCATAACTGGCCATACGGTAAGGTGTTGTGCCATAGGCCCATCGGCATAGATGATATCTGCCATCGATAAACGGCCGCCGCTCTTCAAAACTCGGAATGCATGGTTCAGAAACTTCTCTCGTGTGTTAAAGTGGAATGCCGCTTCCACGCTGAGAATTGAATCGTAACATCCAGCTTTAAATTCAAGCTGGGCGGCATCCATTGGCAAAAAAATGCAATCTGGCACTGCATTACGGCAGGCGGCAATCTGGTTTGCTGAAATATTTATTCCTGTAACTTCCGCCGCAGGAAATGCTGCTTTCACCTGTGCAGTTGTAGCTCCCAGCCCACAGCCAACATCCAGAATACTTGCACTGTTGCAATCAAGCTCACTAATTAGCCGGGCTGTCAGCTCCCTGGATGCCTCCCCAAGCTCCCTGCACCCCGGCACCCAGTAGCCTACATTGCAATACCGATCTGCGCCAAAATAGGAACGCATGCTTCTATCAACTATGCCCTTATCGTAGGCGCTGATAACCGGGTCTGTTTTTTGCGATTCAGCAAGCGCTTCCAGGTCTATCACCGTGTCAGATCCAATCCGTTCGTACGTACACCGAGTTATTTCTGTAGCTAAGAAGATTAAACTCCTTATCCATTGGGCGTTCCACTTCCACGGAGTAAGGCACATCTTCATACCCACTCCACATAATAACGGCTGCGGTTTCTTCATCGCATATGCACGCCCTAACTTCATATTTCCCAGGCATTAGCGGCAGGCTTGCAATGTTCCCGGTAAAGACGTTTCGGCCGCTCTTAAGGAAGTACCTGTGGTCTCCAAATCCATCAATAATTGTGGCAACCGGAAACTCCGAGCCATTGCTTATTTCCACACTCACCAGCATGCTGGCGCAGTCTTCGCTTGATTCGCAGATAATCTCAATTACTGCCGGCTTGCCTGGTATAAGGCTTCCGCCATCTGGCGCAAACATGCGAAGAGATTCTACAAAGCTTGCCGCTGAAAGGTGGGCTGCATTGTCAGAGGCTTTGTGTGCCTGCTGGTGTGTGTGTTCACCCGCTGCTGTGCTGTTTTGCTCCACAGGGCTGGCAGTGGTGTTTTCTGCTTCTAATGTTGCACTGGCCGTTTCCTGGTTAACCTCAGTATCTATTTCGTCTTCTAATCCCGTGTTGGCTTCGTCGTCATCCTTCATGCCTTGCAGGGCAGGGGTTGGCAGTAAGTCAGGATCCGGGATATCCTTCATGAGATCCTGATACTGTTTGAGCACGCCAAGAGTTGGGCCGAAAGCAAGCAGATGCCCGGCATCCAATAGGAGCGTATTTTTGCAGAGAGACTGAACAAAGAACAGCTCGTGAGAGCAAAAGAGAATTGAGCCCCCATCATCGAGGTAGCCTTTAAGGTAGTTCTGGAACTTGCGCCGAAACCGAATGTCCCCGCCGCTGATGGCTTCGTCAACAATAAACATATCAGGCTTGAGGCAGGTGTAAATAGAGAAAGCCAGCCGCAGCTTCATTCCCATGCTATAGGTACCGGCAGGAGCATCAATAAATGTGCCGAGTTCTGCAAAGCGGATAGCTGCTTCGCTCTGTGCGGCTATCTCGCCCTCAAGGCATCCGTGAAGAGCCAGCTGTGCCGCTATGTTCTCCCGGCCGGTTTCCAGCATATTAAGGCCGCCGTTGTTATCCATCAGCACAACACGCGGCGTATATCTTTTAATCAATCCACAGGTGGGGCGCATCAACCCACTTACAAGGTTTATCAGGGTGCTTTTGCCGGCCCCGTTGTGCCCAATTACTCCCACAACTTCGCCCTGGTCCAGTGTGAAGCTAACATCCTTCAGGGCCCAGAACTCACCGCGCCGTAGCCCCTTGTGCGGGTCTTTTCCACGCATTTCGCGCAGCACATCAGAAACAGCATAACGCAAAGCCAGTTCTGGCTTCTGGCAGAACCGTTTGGATACATTTTCAACTTCGAGTATACGTTTTGTTGCCACGCCTATACCAGAAGCCTTTCCACAACGTAGGGGTGCCACACCCTGCATGCCGCCCATGCAACCGCAAGCACAGCCAGGGATGCCGGCAGTGCAACAACGGCTGGCCAGTGGTGCCCGTGCGCGTTGTATGCCAGGGTTCGCGTGCTATCAAACACCCATGAGAGTGGGTTAATCGCATACAGAGCTGCCGCCGGGGATCCTGCAGATGGCTTAACAAAAACGGGAGTTATTGCAAATAGTATCCATGGCAAAAAGCCCATAATGTTCTCTATATCGCGTTTCAGGCTATTTATGGGTGCAAGAAACAGCCCGGCACCGCAACCAAGAAACAATGAGCTTAGCAGCCCGCACACAGCAAGGGGAGCGGTACGAGATGGCGATACGCTAAAGAAGAGGAACGCAACTACCAGCACCAGCATCCTGACAAGTGAACTGAAAGCTGCATCCAGAACTGCCGCCCCAATCAGGCCCTCTATAGGCACATTACTGCGCCGCAGAAGAAATTGATTGGCTGAGAATACGTTTTTGGCAGCATTCATACCATCCAGAAAAGTTTGTGCAAGTGCCAGGCCAAACACCCCGTAAAACGCCGGTGGAACGTCTCCCGCACCGTGTAATATAACCTTTGCCTTTTGGCTTGCAATCAGCACCGTAGCCGTAATGATTGAGGGAACAACGGCCCACAGTAAGCCAAGTGATGAATACCGATATTTTTGGGCGAGGCCACGCTTGAAGAATCGTGAGGTAGTTGGCCATGCAGCCCTTAAGTCCGCAACGCCTGAGTGGATAAAAGCGGGAAGATTATGAACACGGCTGGCAGATGTGAACAGCTGTAACTGGCCTTCATCATACTCTGTATCATTTGGCGGGAGTTCTTGTTCCAATGAGTGCATTCTGAGTAAAGGGTGGCTCGTATTCGGGCTGGGGATATAGTGTTGGAAGCAACGCGGCAATCACGATATTGGATAGCAATACGTCTGTGGCGTGATTATACCATGTAGCCAGCGGGCATTTGGTCTCCCTATGCCTTCGGCAAATCGGGTAATTTGCCTCAAAAAGGCAGCATTAGGGCACTTGTTAGCCGCGAATTACTACGGTATGATACTGCACATCTTACTTCTGTTACATGCCTCTGGCGTGCCTAATTCCGAGCATCTTCGCGTGGTATAATTAGTCTGCGATTGCCACTGAGGGCTCCGTGCGTGCATATAGGTCATCAGCGGGTTTTCGA
This sequence comes from uncultured Chthonomonas sp., assembly GCA_903859705.1. GTDB lineage: Bacteria > Armatimonadota > Chthonomonadetes > Chthonomonadales > Chthonomonadaceae > CAIXIX01. The sequence goes on along the minus strand of CAIONQ010000044.1, from coordinate 17,120 downwards.
TTTGAGTGCGCTTGCCTGATTTCTGTGTTTCAGAGGAGCCTCCCCGTGATGTTGAATGGCCGAAATTACTGCCGATACTTCAGGGGCCACACTATGCCGCTCCATACGGGCCTCCTTATTACCGCCTTTGGGTTGATGCTTTGTGCTGCCTCCCCGTTATTGGCGCATGCTGCACAGCCTGTTACAACAAAAACAGATTGGACCGGCATCTACATGTCCGGCAGCAAAGTTGGCTGGGCTTCTGAAACCACCTCTCCAACTACGTTTAACGGCAAAGCGGCTATTAAGGAAACCACGCGAAGCGTCATCAAAATGACCTTGCTTGGCACTTCAGTGGAAACAGACGAAAGCTCCGTTACCATCTCAAACCTTACCCACCAGCCGCTTACCCAGACTATGAACGTTTCCTCCAACGGAAGCAGCATCCACCTGGTTGCGGATTACGATTATACGCAGCACAAAATTGTTTGTCATATCGGCACCGGCGCAGAGGCCACAATTAAAACCGTGGCTATTCCCCCCGGGGCAAGCCTTGCAGGCAGTGTAGACTTTGCCGTTGCTGGCCGAAAGCTGACCACAGGGCTGACTTTTGATGTGTACACTCTGGATCCATCCACCATTACACTGCAGAAAGTGCATTCTGAAGTAGTTGGCAGAGAAGAGATCCTGGATGAAGCTGGCCATAAAACACCCGTATTTAAGACCAGGGAAACCCTGCAGGTTGGCGATTCTACAGTTTGGATGGATGCTGCAGGAAATACGCTAAAAGCTGAAATGGCATTTGGACCATTAAAGCTTGTAATGACGTCTGAATCTAAAGCGCATGCGCTCAATACGTCGTTTGTTAGCCCCGGTGCTAAATCTGAAAGCACGCCGGGGTACACGCCTTCCAGAGATATGGCTGTTGCTACCTCGGTAACAACGGAAAAAGCTATAGACGACCCAAGAAGGCTAAAAGAGCTATCGGCAGTGCTCTCCGGAATACCGGATAAACGACTTGTGCTTTCAGATGAACGACAGCAAGAACGGATAATTTCTGGTGATACTCCACCCTTAAAAGTGGATGTGCATGTATCTGCAGAGGCAATTACCGCATCTCAGGCGTTGACACTGCCAATTACTCAGCCAGATATGGCGAAGTATCTCTCCAGAGCTGCGTATCTGAATACAGACTCACCTGCACTCAAGCAGGTGGCGCTGAGTGTGCGCGGAAGCGAGACGAACTCCTACAAGGTAGCTCTCGCACTTAGAGATTGGGTGCATCAAAACATGACGCCCGATGCCTCCATCGCTGTTCCAAGATCAGCCGCGGATGTATTTGCACGCAAGCGGGGCGTATGCCGCGATTATGCCACGCTGTATGCGGCGTTGGCACGCATTGCAGGCATACCAACAAGGCTGTGTGCCGGGGTTGTGTATGCAGAGCTAAGCGGAAAACCCGCATTTTACTATCATGCATGGGCAGAGTGCTTTGTAGGCAAGTGGGTGGCAATAGATCCCACTCTTTACGATCGTACCCTTGGCATCGATTATACAGATGCAACCCATATCAAGTTTGCTCAGGGCGAAGTTACCGAAATGTACGATGCGGTTTCGGTTATCGGCAAACTGCAAATAGAACTGAAATAATATTTTCGCCATGCAGGTAGCGCTTACCCCTGCAAACTGGCCTGTGCCGCAATACAGCGGCAATTGAAGCAATCCTAAACTGCTGAGAGAGGAGGTGACCGAAACATGCGTTGGTTTAGCTTCAGAGCAATATTTACGCTGATACTTTGCTTGCTGCTTGGCGGCCTCGGCACCACAACCGGGCTGCAGCTGCACATTTTGCCTTCTATCGGTTTTCTGCCCAGCGGGCAGTACCTAATCGAGAACATTCCCAGTTATCAAACCGAAGTAACCGTTATGCTAACTGCGGTTGGTTTGCTGCTTGGTTTCTGGGTGGGGCCGAGAATAGGCGATCTGATTATTGAAGGTGGCCGCTCTCTCGAGCGCATGGCCGCGGTAGATAAAATAGCGGTTGCAATTGGTGCAGCCCTCGGAATTTTTGTTTCTCTGCCAATAGATCAGCTTGTAAGCAGCACGGCCGCCATGCCATTCTTCAAAGTTGGCATGCTGGTGCTAGTAAACGTTATTCTGGTTTATCTTGGCATCGTTGCTATGACCAGTATGAAGAATGAGCTCATGCTTATTCTATCGCGTGGAGGGTCTGTGGCAGCCCCGCAGGCTACCGAAGAGCCCGCGTTTGCAGCCAATGCAAAAATCCTTGATACCAATGTAATCATCGATGGCCGCATTGCCGATGTGTGCAGAACGGGCTTTATTGAAGGCACGCTGTATGTACCTGGCTTTGTGCTGGATGAGCTTCAGCATATCGCCGATTCTGGCGATGGACTCAAGCGCGCCCGTGGCCGGCGCGGCCTGGATATCCTGAACGGTATGCAGAAGGAGTTTCCCCTGGTTGTGCGCAGCTGGGATAAAGCACTGGATAAATCCGCCGCAAACGATGAGGTGGATACCCGCCTTGTTAAGCTTGCAAAAGCACTAAAATGCCCCATTGTTACCAACGATTTTAACCTTAACAAGGTGGCCGCCCTTCAGGGTGTGCAGGTTTTGAACGTTAACGAGCTTGCCAACGCGGTAAAACCAGTAGTTTTACCGGGTGAGGAGATGACAATAGCTATTGTAAAGGAAGGCAAAGAGCCCAATCAGGGCGTTGCTTATCTGGATGATGGCACCATGATCGTTGTTGAAGATGGCCGCAGGTACATAAACTCCACACTCGGTGTGGTAGTTACCAGCGTGCTGCAAACAGTGGCTGGCAAAATGATATTTGCGCGCGTGCGCAATGGCGATGACGGAGATGGAGACGGGCATGACTACGGAGCCGGCCGGGATAACGGCGGTTACACAGCACAGGGTGGGAGTGGTTATCCCCGCCGCGGGCCGGGCAAGAAGATTCGGTAGTACAGAAAACAAGATCTGGGTGAAATTGGGCGGCCGCACGGTTCTAGAAAGAACCCTGGCCGCCTTTCAGGCGCATTCAGAGGTGGCCGCTATAGTGATAGCAGCAGGCGCCGATGAGCTGGAGCGCGTTCAGGAAACTGCGGCCCGGTTCCCCAGAGTAGTTGCTGTGGTTGCCGGCGGCAACACACGTACAGAATCGGTACGCTGTGGCCTCAACGCTCTGCCTGCAGATATCGATCTTGTGCTTGTGCACGATGCTGCCCGTCCGCTTGTAAGCGCCACGGTAATCTCCAATGTTATATCTGTTGCTGCACACCACGGGGCATCTGTGCCGGGTACCCCGGTGGCAGATACCGTTAAGCGCGTTGATGCAAACGGCATTGTGCACGCCACGGTTCCACGCATTTCCGAAGCAAACGGCATAGCCGATACTACGCTGGTGGCGGTGCAAACTCCACAGGGTGCGTTGCGCGGCGTGCTTGAGGCTGCGTATACCGCGCTGGATGCCCGCGGATCAGGTGGGCCAGAACCAACTGATGAGGCTTCGCTAATTGAAGCCAATGGCGGCACGGTGGCCATTGCCGCCGGCGAATCACATAATATCAAAGTTACAAGGCCAGAAGATGTTGCGCTGGCTGAAAAGTTACTTGGAGAATCTGAAGTGCGAACGGGATTCGGTTATGATGTACATCAATTCGCCAGCCCCGAGGCGGGGCGCACGCTTTATCTCGGCGGCATAGCCATACCGCATGATCGTGGGCTGGATGGGCACAGCGATGCCGATGTGATCCTGCATGCCGTGTGCGATGCCCTGCTTGGTGCTGCCTCTCTCGGGGATATCGGCATCCTGTTTCCCAATACCGATAATGCCTTTAAAAACATCTCCAGCCTCAAATTGCTTGCGGTTGTGAGAGATAGGCTGGCAGAACTTGGCTGGACCGTTGTGAACGTGGATGCCACTGCCGTTGCCGAAGCCCCAAAACTGATGCCGCACCGCATTGCCATGCAAGAGGCCATGGCGGCCGAACTGGGTATTGAGGCAGATAGGATAAGCGTTAAGGCAACAACTTCAGAAAAAATGGGGTTTGTTGGCCGTAAAGAGGGCATTGCCTGCTGGGCTGTGGCAACCATACGCCGCTAAACCAATTGCCATTATGGAGGAAGCGTATTGAAACACCTGCTCCACTCTGCATCCCGCCTGCTGGCCAGCACAACTGCGCTGGTAGTGGCGGGATTATTGTTTTGTGGCACACCCAATGCGGGTTCTCAGCCAGCCGCAAACCAGAAGCTGCTGGCGGCATTTCGTAAAGAGTTCAAACGCCCCGCAGTGGCCCTTTCACCGCAAGTAATAAGTGGCAGGGAAGGAAATGGAGTTCGGTTTGAAAAGATAACCATCTCCTCAGAAGATGGCGTACGAGTACCCATTTTGCTGGCCACGCCCGTGTCTTCAGCCGTTAAACGGCATCCGGTTGTAATATGCCTGCACGGCCTCGGCGGAAATAAAGAGGGATTTACCGGCGATTTAGAGGAATATGCGCGGCTTGGCTTTGTTGCCTGTGCCCTGGATGCACGCTATCATGGCGAACGTTCCGGCGATCTCAGTAAGGCGATGGTGGAGGCATTCCGTACCAGCAAAGAACACCCCTATCTGTGGGATACAGCCTGGGATACCTGGAAAACCATCGATTACCTTGAAACGCGCACCGATGTGGATAAGAAACGCATTGGTGTTATGGGGATTTCGCTGGGTGGCCACACTGCCTGGATGGTTAGCGCAGATCCCAGGGTAAAAGTGCTCGTGCCCTGCCTCTCTGTATGTTCCTGGCGCTGGCAGCTTGCAAATATGGGCTACAAACAACGCGTAGCAAATCTGCAATCCGCATTTAATGGCGTGCGCGATGCCATGGGCGAAAAAGAGGTGTCGCCCGCAGTAGTGGCTGCCGCCTGGGATAAGTGGATGCCTGGCGTGCCATCCAAATACGATTGCCAGGATATCCTTGCTGCCCGGGCCCCGCTTCCGCTGCTGGTAATTGGCGGAGATGAAGACCCTGTAGCTCCAATCAAGGGTGCAAAAGTCGCCTTCGAGGTAATTGGCAATGCATACCAGCAACAGCACGGTTCAGATGCGTTTCAAACCATGATTACGGAGCACAGTGGGCACACGGTTACATCTGAACATCACCGTGCACTCGTTGCCTGGTTTACGCGCTGGCTGCAGCCGGGCAAGTAGGCTGTGCTTTCGTTTCAATTCAGTGGGCCACCCTTATCTGAATAGCTCCATCCTCTCGGCGGCCAAGTATCGAGATAGTTACGCCCTCCTGCTTCAGCTCAATTGTTGCCGCTGCAGTGTACAAAGCATTGTAAAGTGTTATGAACTTACGTTCCTGGGCGGGCACAAGATCATCGGCGGCTGCAGGCAGTATGGTAATGGGGCCATGGCCAGATTCAGCCTTCAGCGAAACACGGTAAACCAGCAAACCAGTATCGGCAGGGTTGGTATCCACCGGGTCCCGCTGCCTTACCTCGCAGGCAATTGCTTCTGAATCAGAAATGGGGATGGCGGCAGCAGCATACCCTTTTCTATCGCTGCTTAGAATGGGGCGAATCCACACAGTGATCGGTTTTGTTCCCCGTGCAATTACGGCAAAATCCTTATCCTTTAGCCATGTCAGCTTTCGCTGCTGCCAGGCAAGGTAAGGGCTGCCCACCGCCTGAAATCCCATTAAATCCCAGAAGCCAACGCTTGCATGAATGTTTTTGTAAGGCTTTGCGGGCACACCAAACAGATACAGATCAGGCAAGCCGAATATGTGCCCGGTTTCATGGCACAACGTTTGCCATCCCCAGTTGGCCCCCCGGCAATCGCGCCCAAAGGTTACGCCCAGGCGTACTTCTGCACCATTTACCTTAATGCCATCCCCGGGTGAGGCAATGAATGTAGGGGAGTTTGGCAGCCCGGTGCCCAGCGAACCTACCACATAAACCACGTCATACTTATGGAAATCAACCTGGCCTGCCGCCTTGCTTATCACTTCTGCCAGGTAGGCCTTCTGGGTTTTGAACCCGCTGCAATCATAACCCGGCCATGTAGTGGGGTGATTCATCGGGAACCACTGGTCAACCGTATCCACCTTAAGCTGCATCTGCCCACCAGAAACTCGGCCTAAAAATGCCTGGGATTCTGGCACAAGGCGGTTGTAGATATCACGCGGCACCTCTTTTATAACAGTATCTGGGAAAAGCGCAAACAGCATAACCGCTTTCACAACACCGGTTGGTTTCAGGTTGGTGCTGTAATCTGTTGGCCCTTCCCACAATCCACTGTGAGGTGCTTTCTGAATCTGCATCCCCAGAAACGATTCGGTTGCCTGTGCGCGCGCATTAACGGCTGGCAGCAGGCACAAAATGCCGATCCAGATAATCGGGTGAAAGATTTTACGAAGGGTGTTCAGCAGCGTTCCTCCTCAGGCACACGCCAATGTACTGTGTGCTCTGCATGGTTATCCTGCGTTTCTGGAATCTATTGAGGTCGTTCAGTATCCACAAATTATGCCCTCCGTGGCTGTGGCTTGCCTTTAAGCACCTGAAATCTAGCTTATCATATACATTGGGCGGGTAACAATCCGTACAAGCGGGGATTTCTTGACACGCTATAGGGCATAAGATATAATTGAGCGATAACTGTTAGCAATGATGTCGTTCTCCCCTCGTCACACAGCTGGTCTGTGTGCTTACGGAACCGGTTTGAGAGATCGTCGGCCAGAAGGCCGGGAGCCCTCACTGTTCAGGTAATCCGAATTCACTGCATTATTTCGGTGTGTGCCTAAGATTGGGTGCCACTGGCGCAGCTCGGGCCCAGAGCGCGACACAATGAGAAAACCTCTGTATAACCCCTCAGAACGGCCACGGTTTTTCCAGTTCGCTACAACGCGAAAAAAGGAAAGCACGGGTTCAGAACACGCCTCTTCACCACACCTGTACTGGCAAAAAACCCTGCTGGTAACTGCCACCATCCTTATACTTTCGGTGGTGATGTCCGTACATCTGGTGCCAGATAAAGTTAAGCTGCATCTTGGCGATGTAAGCCCGCGTGAAATTACAGCACAGCGCTCCGTAATATTTGTTAACACGGTTGCTACCCAACAAAACCGCCAGGCAGCGCGCCTATCTACACCGGCTGTGTATGATACGGATGACCGCGCTGCAACCAATGCCACAAAAATTGTAAACGAGCTATTTGGCAGGGTAGATCAAGCCCGCGCAATGGCCACAGAGCCCGGCCGGCGCAAAGAGCTTGCACTGCAGAAACTTCAAACAGATTTTAATGGATCGTTAAACGATACGGATTTGCGTGCGCTGGCAATCATGCCGCCCACCGTTTATCAACGCTTAAAAGAGAGCACCCTGCACCTTGTAAGCGATGCAATGGATCGCGATATAAAGGACCTCACCGATGCAGGAGCACAGGCCGCAGATTTGCGCCATGCGCGCATGGATGTAAGAGATTCTGCACGGGATACCTTTACTTCAGAAACGGAAGTTCATGTTGCCGAGGCCGCCGCAGAGCGTGCCCTGCAGCCTAACCGCCTCCTAAACCGAAAGCGTACGGAGGCGGTGCGTGAGGCTGCCAGCAGAGATGTGGCCCCGGTTTACGGCCGCATTGTTCGCGGCGATACCATTGTTGGGCAGGGAGAACATGTTGGGCAAGAGCACCTGGATAAACTACAGGGCCTTGGCATGCTGGATCCACGCCTCGAGATTCAAACCGGTGCGGCAATTTGCATTGTTGCCGCGCTCATGGTGCTGCTGGTTTCTGCTTATATCAAGCGCACTCTGCCCGCACTATTTCTGGATATCAGGCGCCTCTCGCTGCTATCGTTTATTGTGCTCCTCAGTGTTATAGGGTTAAAGGTGGGCGCAGCCATGCTGGGCCTGCAGGTAACAGGCGGGCAGCTTGGTTACCTGGCAATGATGAGTGTTGCGGCGGCAGGCATGCTGGTTAGTGTGCTGCTGGATACCGCCCTAGCCGTAATGGTGGTTGCGCTGTTATCGGTGCTTTCCGGCCTGATAATGAACAACGAAATCCGATTTACGGTAATGACTCTCATGAGCAGCCTTGCCGCCATAGCAAACTGCCAGGGCGTACGCTCTCGCGCAAACCTGTTAAGCACCTCGGTAATATTAAGCTCCGCAAACCTTGGCCTTGCATTCCTTATGGGAATGCTAATGCGAGATAGCCTGCCAGAGCTGCTTACAGGCTCTTGCTGGGCGGCGGTTATGGGCTTTGCCGCAACATCCATTTATTGGTTTGGTGTGCTTGCCGTTGAGAAGCCGTTCGGCATACTTACTCATCAAACTCTGCTCGAGATGTCGTCATCAGATAGGCCCCTGCTGCAGCAGCTCTGCGCTATTGCACCTGGCACCTACGCGCACAGCATTATGGTGGGAACCCTGGCAGAGGCAGGCGCACAGGCAATTGGTGCCGATTCGCTCCTGTGCCGTGTTGCGGGCTACTACCACGATATTGGCAAAATGAAAAGGCCGGAGTTCTTTGTAGAAAACCAGCGCAACGGCAACGTTCACGGCCGCCTCAGCCCATCCCTTTCGGCCATATTTATTACGGCCCATGTTAAAGATGGCCTCACCATGGCGCGTGAGCACAGGCTTCCGCAGGAAATTCAAGATGTTATCGCCAGCCACCACGGCACAACGTTAATCGGCTATTTCTATCACCAGGCACTTACGGATTGCGGCGGAAGCGATGTGGCGCCCCCCGGGCTGGAAGAGCGGTTTCGGTACCCAGGGCCAAAGCCCAGCACGCGGGAAGCGGCCGTTGTAATGCTTGCCGATTCTGTTGAGGCAGCCACCCGCTGCCTGGATAGGCCAAAGCGCGAGCGCCTGGAGGCCGAAATTGCCCGCATTGTGCGCGGCAAGATAGAAGATGGCCAGTTCGATGATTGTTCTATCACTTTCAAAGATATTAAGGGGATAACGGATGCGTTTGTGCATGTGCTTGAAGCCATGATGCACGGCCGCATTACCTATCCGCGCCTTGCGGTGCCAACGCCAGAGGGGGTTGCAACAGAGCAGCTGGAGGCGGCCCTGCCACCAACACCCAACCTTACTCCTATTACATCTGTAGTTATGGCGGGCCAGCTGGAAGAAACAACGCAGGCAGCACGCGCCTTGCTGAAGCAGTTTGAGGGCATATCTGCACGCACAGCAGAAGAGGCGCTGCGGGCTACGGCCCAGCCCGAACCAGAATTAGTAGCCCGAGCGCAGGAACCAGCACAGCCCGAGTTGAAGCAGACAATTGAGGATACTGAGGAAAACAATGCCAGTACTGGTGATGAACGAGCAGGATATTCCGGTAAAGATCCGGCCCCTGCAGCAGGCCGGCAATCGCCTGTTGCGGGTGGAGGGCCTTTACAAAGCGGAGGTCTCCGTACTGTTAACCAGTGACGAAGAGGTGCATGTGCTCAACCTCCAGTATCGCGGTTATGATAAGCCCACCGATGTACTTTCGTTTGCTCAGCGAGATTCTGTAGCAGATGCGCCTCCGCCTCCCTCTCTACCTGGAGAGCCAGATCCGCTTGGGGATGTCATAATCTCGGTAGAAACAGCGGCACGGCAGGCGGAACAGCACAAAGTTCCGCTCGAAAAAGAGCTTGCTCTGCTTACGGTGCACGGCATTCTGCACCTTCTGGGGTATACCGACGACACCGAGGAAGGCGCCGAAGAGATGCGGGTAAGAGAGCGCGAGATCCTGGGTGTACGCCCCGGGGAGTTTACGGTATGAAAGCTGGCGATGGCCAAACCAGATCGATGAGTAGCCTGTTGCCGGGCGGGCGGTGCACCTATGGCCGCTAGTAAAAAGCGCAGCCGGCTTTCAGGCTTTAAGTTCGCGCAAGAGGGCATCCTCCACAGCTTTCGCACGCAACTTCACATGCGGATGCATTTCATTATGCTGGTGCTGGTGCTGCTGGCGGGCCTGCTGTTTGATCTGCCCCCGCGAGATATGATTGTGCTGCTGTTCTCGGCAACGCTGGTAATCGTTTCCGAGATGTTTAATACTGCTATCGAGATCCTGGTAAACATGGTTACCGAGCAGTATAGCCCTGCAGCCAAAGTGGTTAAAGATATCGCCGCAGGTGCTGTTCTGGTGGCAGCCATGAACGCACTGATAGCTGGCGTGCTTATCTTCTTCGGGCAAAAACGGCTGGATCTTATTCAGAAGGGGTTTCAAAAGGAGATTGCTCCGGATGTAACCCAGGTCATTGTAATAGGCGTTGTAACCCTTGCGCTTATTGTCATAATGTCTAAGCTAATCACCAAAACAGGTACGCCCTGGCATGGTGGTGTTATCAGCGGCCACTCCGCTATTGGCTTTCTGTTGGCTATGATCGTGTTTTTTACGGCACACAATCCCGTTGCCGCCTTTCTTGCAATCCTGCTGGCACTGCTGGTGGCGCAAAGCCGTGTGGAGGCCGGGGTTCACAGCGTGCAGGAGGTTGTGATTGGCGGTGCCATCGCAATATTCCTAACGGCCGTTGTGTACAAGGCTATGCCGATTGTGCGGCCAATGATATTCAGCCATTTGCATACTTCAGTGCCGCAGCGGACTGCACACCACAGCCGCGTGTTTGTACTTAATGGCCGAACCTTAGTTCAGCCCTGTGATGGGAGAGACGTTTGATTCAGATTGTTGTGGTACTTCTGCTTACGCTGGTGAACGCCCTGTTCTCGCTGGCAGAGTATGCGCTCATCACGGTAAGAGGATCGCGCATTCGGCAGCTTGCCGAGGATGGCAATAAAAACGCCATGCTTGTGGAAGCCATGAAAGAGCGCCCCACACGCATGCAGGCCACGCTGCAAACGGGGCTTACACTTGTAACCACCTTCTCTTCGGCCCTGGCGGCCTCCAGCCTGGTTGATCCGGTATCTCACTGGCTGCGAACCTCCATGTTTCACCCGGTTCCGGGCTCCGCAGCCGATACGCTACATGATCTCTCGAGCAGCATTGCCCTGGTGCTGGTTGCCGGCCCAATGGCCATGCTAACGCTGGTTGTTGCCGAAATTGCCCCCAAAAGCCTGGCAATGCGCCATGCAGAAAAGCTGGCACTTATATCGGTGCACCCCATACGCTGGCTGGAGATTATTCTGGCGCCGGTTGTTGCGGTGCTTACGTTTCTTTCCAACATACTGGTGCGCCCATTCGGCGGCACGGCAAGCTTTTCCAGCCCGGCCACCGATGTGGATGAGTACAAAATTATTGTAGAAGCCGGCAAAGATAGCGGCGTGTTGGATGATGTTGAAACAAGCATGATCCATCAGGTGCTGGATTTTTCGGATACCGTAGTTCGCAAGGTAATGACCCCACGAATCGATGTAACCGCCGGTAACCGGCAAGATCCGGCCTCCGAACTTATCCGAATCGTTACCGAAAGCGGCCACTCCCGCATACCGGTATATGATGGATATCTGGATAATATCGTTGGCGTGGTCCACGCCAAAGATCTGCTTTCACTGGCATCTGGCGGCGTTGCAGAACAGCCTGTGCCACCAACGGCCATGCGCCCCGCATACTTTATTCCTGAAAACAAAAAGGTTGGAGAGCTGCTTGGCGAAATGCGCCGTGGCAAGCAGCACATGGCAATCGTGCGGGATGAGTATGGCGTAACCAGTGGGCTGGTTACCATTGAAGATATGCTGGAAGAGATTGTTGGCGAGATACAGGATGAGTATGATATGGAAGAGCCCATGGTGCTGGTGTTGGATGAAAACACCTTCATCCTGAATGGGCTTATGGGCATTGAAGATGTAAACGATAGGCTCGGTCTGGAACTCTCTGATGACGAGGCCGATACCATTGGCGGCTTTGTGTTCAACCTGCTTGGCCACCAGGGCAAACAGGGCGAAACTGCAGATTTTGAAGAAGCCCATTTTGTAGTAGAGGCCACCGATGGCCGGCGCGTAACCAAGGTACGCGTATTCTTAAAGAAGCCACCCCCTTCTGGCAATGGATACGATTCGGCAGATACCTCCGAACCTACTGATTGAAACCTTTGCATCACTAAAGGCGTAACGCATGCAAATGGAAGAAGAAGAAGATTCGGCTCGCATGCTCGGCAGGGGCAGCTACTATAACTTTGATTCCGGCAATCATAACCCGCCCAACGGGCATAATAGCCAGGAGGATGCGGAGGCAAACTGGCCCCAGCCAGATGTGCGCGTGCATCAGGAATCCGGGGAGAGATACTGCCTGCCCGCCATACTGCGCTGCCTGCAAGACTCTGATTGGAATGTACGGTGCGATGCCGCAATAACCCTCGGCCGCCTTGGCGATCTGGAAGGCATACCCGGGCTTGTGCAGGCGCTAAAAGATGAGCGCCGAAGCGTGCGCACCCATGCCGCCGCCTCTCTGGAGCGCATGGATACTCCCGAAGCCCCCATCATGGTGCGTGTGCTGCTATCCGAAACACTGAGCCGTGGGCAACGTGCCGATATACTAAACGCCCTCACCCATGCAAACCGCACCCTCTTCCGCATATTCGGATCATCCTCAACAGAGGACTATTGCACCGCTATTTTGGAGCAAGAGACACCGGATGCGCGTATTGGGCTGGATCCCGAAGAGCGCGAAGCAATGGCAAGGCTGCGGGCATCTGCCGAAGAGGTGTTAGAAGCACTGAAACTCCGGCGCGAAGCCGGAACACTATTGCGTGCAGCCTCCGCCGACCATAGCAACGCACAACACGAACTGTTGAGAAGCACAAACAGCCCCGCCAACCACCATCCCGAATCTCTGCTTCGTCCAACAGAACAGGGTTCCGGGGATGGGGATTGAGGTCGGGTTCAGGGAAAATGCTGCCTGCCGGATGGGCGCGGATGCAGAATTGATGGGTATTTATTAAGCACGCAAAGGCGCGAAGCCGCCAGGAAAATGCATAAAGGCCCGGTGTTCCCGGGATCAAGCGTAAGAGGCTCGCAAGACCCACACATCTAAGCAAGAATGTTTGAGCCCAGTTGGAAACGGGATGCCAGGGATAAGCGAACGGAGATAGGCATTTTAGGCCTGAAGGGCCGCGTTACGGTAGCCTGGGTCGCAAGGCCCAGGAATAGAAGTAACACGAGTTTGAGCTCTGTAAGGGCGCGCTAAATTCCTCTGCAATCTATAACCAATTTTCTGGTGCTGGCTTCACTGCGCGTTGCATAGTAAATGCAACAGATGGGCGCCCTCTTGCAGTTTGTGAGCCGAAAACAATAAAACAAGCCACACAATACGGCAATCTGGTTTTGCACACTAAACCGCAGATACGCCGTGAGATCAACTACACAAAACGGAAGGCTTCTGAACAGCCCAATATGATGCACCAACCTCTCGCCGCATCTCTTTTCGGCCTGGCGTGATGTTTATTCTGTTTCTGATCCCTGCAAACTTCATCCCAACTAACGGCGAGCCAGTTGCCAGCACTATTTGCTATCAAATGCCGTTTGTATGCCAGAATTGCTTCCAAGGTTTCCTATCGTTGCTATGTCAGGAGATTGTCGGCATGCAGAAGCGCTCATGGGTAATTGCTGGGGCCGTTGTTGCTGGCTCTCTGCTTATCATACCGATAGCAGCTAAGCGCCATCGGCGGCCCATTGTTTCGTCTGGCAAAATTGCTGTGAAACAAGCAGCCATAACCAAACCACAAGTAAAAGATGCGCCAGATTATCAGGGCAGACCCCTGTTCAAGCAGACTACTAAAATTCTGCACACCAATAGTGCCTGGCACTGGGCTGGCCTGTTTCATAGAGATTATCGCTGGATCAACGATACGGAATTCTTGTTTGGAAAATCGTATCATACGCCCGATATGGGCAAGTTTGAATACGAGCATCTGTTTCGGTACAACATTAAAACCCACCGCAAGTCGCCGCTACCCAGGCTAGAAAACCGGATTCCCATGTTCTATCATCTGGATGTCGAGGTCTCCCCCGATGGCAAATGGGTTGTATGGCGCAATGTAGATGGTGGCGCTAGCGTCTCGCAGGTGAATGGAAACGGGTACCGTGAGTGGGACACACCTTCTGGTTGGGGGAGCACACTGTGGAAGCCAGATAGCCAGCACTATGTATTAACACGAGATAACGATAGTGAAACCACGCCAACCATCGAATATGATCGAACTTCTGCAGCGGCTGTGCGGAGTTATGATCTGGGCGAGGCATCTGGCACAGCGGGCAACTACTCCGTTATTTCAAAAATGAATTGTCTGGTAGATGCAATGGATATCGGCTCTAACGATGACGGCCCCATTACAGTTGGCCAAACCCCGTTAATGCCCGGCGCCCACCGTAAAGTTGTATCGATAATAAACCTTCCTAAAACGCTGCTTCGGCCCAATATCGTCTGGGTTCTGCTTTCTCCTAACGCTGGCAAAATTGCGATTGTTGTTGGCCATGGTTTGAACGGACCCACATGTCCTCGCGATTCTCTAAAACCCCTGGAAGATTCCCATACCTTTAGAGATTACACGTTATTTGTATGTGATGCCAAAGGGGGCCAGATGCACGAAATAGGTACCTGGAAAGAACCCGTATATCCCAATGTCTTGCTTGAGTTTGAAGACATGCGATGGCTGCCCGGCGGTCATCGCATGAGCTTCTTTTACAAAAATACGATGTATACCGTGCCAGCAGAGTGATAAAGAAACCTTGGGTTGGTTTGGAGGTTGGCTAAGTAAAGCAACCGGATGGGCGCTGATATCGGTTACTGGCTGCATGAGCGCTGAGAGGCGCGCTAAGTTGCTACTAACTACATGTCCCTTGTTTCATTAATTGCTTCATGCGCGGCACCTGCCCCCATCCGCCCGGCACCTCGCCACAGGCACCAACTACTGGTCTTACGAGTCGTACCCGTCTTACTCGCGGCTCACCAGCCCCCATCTGAAAGGCACGCATCTCTTTTCGGCCTGGCGTGATGAGTATTCTGTTTCAGTCGACGGAGAGCTTCATAGCATCACCGGATCTTTCGCCTCGTAGGCAGGATTATAATGCATCTGATATCAGCAAACAATACAAACATTGCTTGCCAGTAGGATACGTTAGCGTGCAGCGTCTGGCAATGTCGTGCTTATGAGAAAAGCACGTGTCCGCGTTTTGATATATGTGGTGCAGAAACCGATATGCGCACGTCGCATCCAAGTTCATTCAGAAACCGTATCAGGCGATCTGTTGAAAAGCCATCGAGGCGGCCATTTATTATTGAGGATACTTTAGGCTGATCGATACCCAACAGCCGTGCAGCTTCAACCTGGGTAAGCTGTCGATCTTCGATGGTCTTCCGGATGTGCAAGGCAAGGTTTGCCTTCGCCATAAGGTCATCAGCATCGGCCAGGCCCAGGTCTGCAAATACGTTGCCACAGCTGGAGGTTGTGATCAATTTGTCTTCAGAATTCATTACTTTGCATTCCTCTCTGCATGAGTTGCTTCCGCAGCACGCAGGCGCTGCTTAATGAGTTCAATGGTATGTTTAGGAGTCGCAATACCGCTCTTGGACTTCTTCTGGAAACAGTGTAGGACATATACTACACCAGCCAGCTTCACTGTATATACTGCTCGGTAGGTATCACCATCATAGTTTTCTATAACTTCCAACACGCCCGCGCCATTGAAACCTTGCAAAGGCCGGGTGTTGTCCGGCTTTACACCAGCCTGAGCAAACCTTAGCGCGTACCCAACTGCTCTACGGACGTCTTCTGGTAGTGCTTTTAGCTCTTCCAGCGACGGACCGACCCACTCGAGCGGTTTATGCGGTGGTAATGGTATGTCTTCCATTGTGAAATTATGCCAGAAATAGGAATAGACTGCAACTGGCTGACGAAGTGTGCGTGCGCGCGGTACTTACGGAGTTGAGGAATGGTAGATCAGCTGCCGGATGGGCGCTGGTATCGGTTACTGGCTGCTTGTACGCTACAGGGCGTATCAGGGCTGTCCCTAAGCGTCCGAAGTTCCCGGGATCAAGCGTAGGTGGCTCGCAACACCCAGACATCTAAGCAAGACACTTTGGGCCCAGTTGGGCATGGGATGCAAGGGATTTGCGAACGGAGATAGGCACTTTTAGGGCTAAAGGGCCGCATTACGGCAGCGTGGGTCTCAGGGCCCAGGAATCGATGTAACACGAATTTGAGCCCTGTACAAGAGGCGCGCTAAATTGTCTCTGCGATTTACCCTGATTCTATGCAGGTTGCGCAACCACAGATTCCGACGCACCGCGCCCACAGAAAACCTCTTAAACCCTTGCAGATTCAGAATGCACATCAAACCGTAACGGAAAACAATTACACCGTGACTGTTGCAAGCCATCGAGTTGACATCCACGAAACCGCTACCTATAATTGCATAGTAGGTAATACATATATCTACACAGATCTCAGCGTTCTGTTTGCTTTTGCAGTAACAACAGTGGCCACCTGGCATGCCGCCGGTGAGCGTAGCGCCATGCGGATATCGCACAAAATGCGGTGCCGATTGTCCCGTTTTATCAGTGAATGTGATTCCCGGTAGAGGGTATACGCCGGGAATCACGCTTTACAATTTCCGATGTTCTGTTTGTGCTGATATTAAACAGCTCTCTCACCTTGTGCTGCCGTGGCATGTTGCCTCCGCAGCATTCGCCTGTAATTAACTGCATCTGGCGTTGGTGCTCATGTACCACGCTGCAAAGAAGGTGCTCGTAATTGGCAGCTACGTGCTGTTTGCTAACTGGTGTGTGTGCATTCACATTGTGATCCATTGCCTTGATCAATATTAATGGAGGGTACGTATGGCAAATAACAGGTCAGGCGGGGCGGGTAGTAAACCGCCGACACCGCATGAACCCTATGTTCTGCGCGCGGTTGCCGAACTTGGGAGTGTCGCGTCTGCGGCAAAGGCGCTTGATCTTAGCGTCAGTACTGTCGAGAAGCATATAGAAAATCTGCGGATGAAAACCGACCGCCGTAGCGTAGCCGCAGTCATCCTTTTTCTTGCCGATTGGGGTTTGTTAGACGCCAGAAACGACTTTCAACTGGATTAAGCCTGGCGCAAGCGGTCCGGCATAGTAACTCATGAGAACTCTGCAGGGCTCTCTGATCCATGTTTTGATTTGCTGTGTTTCAGAAAGGATG
>CAIONQ010000043.1 GCA_903859705.1 uncultured Chthonomonas sp. | reverse complement strand
TGCCTTGCCGCTTTCACGACGCACAAACGTGACGCCCTCTTGTTGCCGGGCTGTAGGCGCGGCAACAAGAGGGAAATTTGGCTGGTGGTAAACACATGGTTCCAGCCCTGGCGGGCTTCGCTTTCGTATACCGCCCCGTTGGGGCTTCCGACTTACGTGCACCGCCCTGTCCCACGTCATTGGCTCCCACCACCGGTTGTACTTTGCCCGGGGACCAATGGTACATTGGTGACGGATGAAGCTGATACCGCTTTGCACTGGCCTGGTGGTCTGCCGTGCTGCTCACACGCACCGGGACAAGCCGATGGTCTCGGCAACGTTCACACCCGGTCTCTCCGGGCGCCGCAGTTCAACAAGCAGCTTCTATCACGGGGATGCTCTGGGTTCTACCAGAAGCCAGACGAGCTCCAGCCAGAGCGTAACCGACACCAAAAGGTACGATGCCTTTGGCATGCTGATTGCATCTTCGGGCTCGAACCCCACGCCCTTCGGGTTTGTGGGTGGAAGCCAGTATCAGACCGATGCGGACAGCGGCCTGATGCTCCTTGGCCACAGATACTACGATGCGAGCATAGGGAGGTTTATTTCCAGAGACCCGGCGTATGCTGGAACGAATTACTATGCCTATTGTGAGAATAATCCGCTGGGACACACAGATCCCACAGGATTAGATGACTCGTGGATAATACCCGGTGGTAGCTATGAAATTGGGCACGATGGGACCGGTAAACATATTCCGGGCGGGGAACCAGGCGGAGGTAGCGCTTGGATCAAGATGCCCGGTCAGGAACCAATTGAGATTACGCCTGAGGCTCCAATTCCACCAGAAAATCCAGGTATCATCGGGAGAATGAGAAATGCCATCGGAAGGTTAGTCGACGTTATCAAAGGCGGCGGAGATGATGGACCAGGACCGGGTTCAAGCTTGGGAGAAGGCGGAGGCCAGATTGGAAGGGCAACAGGCAGCGGAGGAGGAGCTGCGGTACCAATAACCATCGGCCAGGGAATCGCGGAGGGTGCAGAGCTGGCTGTGATATTCATTAAGTACCGGCAGACAATCGAGATTATCGGCGACGATGGCGAAGACGGCGGGGAACTTCCAATCACCATCAGGTTTGATCCAAGACGTGGGCTTCGTGGCGGCTTATTTGGTAATGAACATGGTGGCGGGAAGGGGTTAATAATGCCCCGGAGTTGGGCAATAGGAGCCACTATGACTTTACCACTGACTAGCAGCTATGCGGCAGATTAAGCCTGGGATTCAAGTGAACGTGGTTGCGTCAGCTTTCGAAAAGTAACCAAAGCAATGTATGCAAGGATTGACCGGGCCTACAACCTGGCAATTCTTGCATTCAAGTGTTGATACTGGGCGTAATAACAATACATCGAAGTAGCTGCTTTAAGCCAACCAAAATGGGGTACCACACAAAACTCGAGGGGTATAGTTATTCAAGGCACAGGACCGAAAGCACAGGTATGTCAAAGACAAGTTTAACGGCTGGTAAGAGAGTGACCGTGGCACCAAACAGGCTTTCCTGGCAAGTTTCGCACTGTGTGCTACCCACGGTCATGATATATCTGTTCCCGTTTTCAGAGACAATTCTCCGATTTTGTGCAGGGCGCCTTAGAGTCAGTGGGCCAGCATACCAGAGGCAACGACTGCTCTGTACAAAGCGGCTCTTGGAGCGAAACCCATCCTCTGTCGATTACGCTTTGGCGTACGCGAATGCGCTGCGCAAATTGGGAGACAATCAACAGGCAGAACTATTCTGTCGCGCAACATTAAAACGCGCACCACTCAATGCAACCGTTTTGTTGGATCAGGCGCAAACTTTGATGGCGCAAGACAAATACAATGAGGCTGAACGTTTGTTAACACATTCTCTCGTTAGTACTGGTCCATCCTTGGAAACAGCTATCCAGCTGTCGTTTGCATTATCAGCTCAATTGCGCATGAAAGATGCCATTACTGTACTTAATCCATACTGTTCAGATGGAAGCGAACACTCACTGTATGCACAGGCACGAACGGCTACAATATGCTGTGAGTTTGATAATGCCATCGACCTATATTTGCGGTATTTCAAGACTCCTCATTTTTCAAATGCAAACCATCATGCTGCGTGGGTGATGGAAGCGTGTGGATACAATCAGGTTGCTTTGAAGTTCAGGTCTAATCTAAATGGAATTTATGGACCCAGTTTTAACGAATGCCTTGCCGAATTAGAAAAGTCAATACTAAATGAAAGGAACTCCGGTAATTGCATGCTATCGAAAGTTTTCGCAGTTGATTGGGCTTTTCGCAGAACATACAGTCCTGACAAATCTGCGGAGCTGGCCAACTTCTTAAACTATGTTCTTTCACGGAATACCGTACCGGAACCGTGGTACTACACCAGCAAACTCAATGCCTGCAACGGTTATCTCGATATGGCAGATGAATGCCACCGGCGTGGTGTGTTATTGGCCCCAGAGCATGCAGGACGCTTTTGGGCTCATGCCCATATTAAATGTGCAAAAGGCGATCTTAGCGGTGCAGAATCATCTCTCCGGGAATTGCTGGATCGTTACCCGGGTACTGATGCCGCGCTTAATATGCTGGCCAGGATATTAATGGATACCGGACGGAAAAGGGAAGCGGAAGCAATCTTGAGCGTTGAGCCTGCAATTGGTTGGCATAGAATTCTTGACGATTCAATTCTGATGCGGCACAACTGAATACAGGAAAGTTGGGGGGCGCTTGACGACGGCCGGTGTTCACTCTGGAGAAGATAATAGAACATATAATCGACATTGTTGGCCGTACATAATGTGTAGTAATATTGGATCCGCCGTACTTTATGGGTATACAAATCCCGATCGCTAAACCGAAAGGATCGGGATTACCGTGTGTAGAGATTATGATTAAGTTTGCTTGGATGTTATGGAGTGTTCAAATGGTCTACAGTCTGGCTCCCAATGCTACACGTCATCGCGACGGATTTATTCTTACCCATTGTGCGTTGCTCCGAGCCATGTGTAATGTTGATCCCTACAGTGTGCTCGGGCATGATTGGTACGTCAGTGAGGCTGAACTGATATCGGAGGTCAGCCGTTACACCGATATGGTGCCGGGTAAGTTTGGCCCACGCAGTAAAGCATTTTCAGCCGAATTTGCAATAATAGAGGGACCCAACTCATCGCTGCATTGGCAGTAATACCTCAAGTCGAAACTCTGTTTTGTGGCCGACTCAGGGAAGGCGCAAGCGAGGTCGCTATGATGAGAAGCGGGCTGGGAGACAATTGTTATCCAGTGCCCAGGTTTTCTGGCGGTCTACCAGTTCCACACTCTCTATTTACAGACATCGAGATCATTCAGGACGATTGTCGCGAACTCTTATTGCTTTGTCCGGATTCAAGCTTTCTGAACAAGCTTTTTGGTGTATTAGATCTGAGAGCGGTACCACAGCGCAGGCAACACGCTGGGGTGGCGCAAAACATGTATCAATTATGGGAGGTGTTAGACACACCTCCACGAGATCCGTTGATCACCGGCACGGCACTCTACGATATATTTCGAAGCTTGAATCGTAGCGCGTACACTGAGATCATAGGGTCGAGTTGGCTTGTTCTTGAAGCAATAGGTACAACTGTCGCTGGTAAGAGATTTGAGCACTGGGCACAAGTTATGCCCGCAGGCTACTTAGCGGATGATAACAATGTTTCATATACCGCCTGCTCGGCTCAGACAGTAACAGGCACTGACATTTTATGTGATGCGGCGCTCATATACAGCCTGGATAGATTTTATGCAGTAAGATGCGCTACACAGGCTGCCTACACACCGATTATTCCTTCTGGGCGGTGGAGATCATCGATTGAGTGTAGGAAGCAACAGATCGACATTGAAATCAGGTGTGACGGAGAGAACTACATTACTGTAAGGAGCAGCCCTGAGTTCAATATGAACAGATTGATGTCAGAATCGAGCGGTAATTTGACACATGGCATTGATTTAGAAAGTCAACAGCGGCCGTAATGTTACTGGATCTTTGTGTCACCGGTCACGATGGATGTGAAATTGTTGCGTACTTTGCATCTGAATTGGGCAGAAAAGCTGTTGAAGAACTGATAGCCCGTACTGTACTTGAAGCTCAGGAACGACCGGAGTTTTCCCCGTTCACCGCACATGGCAACGCTGCCTGGGCTACGGATAGATCAGAGTGTTTGCTGCTCAACAACGATAAGTAACGAAATCACCAAACCGCCCGGATTACTTTCGGCAAAACGACGGTTAGTCGCTGTCCCGTTAGGGATAATTCCAAGAGTAAGGATGACTATTGAATTGTAAACCATTTGCAGCGCCGCTTCCAATGGTGTTGGGCTGGTTCGCACAGATGGTTATGGGTAAACTTCGCAATGGGATACGCTTTGTGCGTTGCTAAGCTGCATACGCTCCTCGCAGGCTCGAAGCTACAGCGCAGGTTGTTTCGTGTGCACGTTAAGTGTTTTATCGCCAGATCGCCGATGGATCTGCCCATTCAGAGACAATCCGCGATCTGCCGATAAAACACCTGTCAGACACGCAATGCAACCGCATCTCACCATAAAGAATGAGCGGTCAATAGAGATGCACAGTCAATACTAATCGGTTCTTTTCAATACAATGAGCCCGTTTCACTTATTACGGCGAGAAAGATCGTTCCAAATACAGAACCGGAGACTTCATCAACTTTCCGATTTGTTGGAATTGGTGCCGACCTTAAGACGCGCCCGCCGAAGGCGCAACTTACTTAACTTCAACCTCTGTCAGGCTTAGCCACCCATCCCGATCTTTGTCCTGAGCTTTATTGGCGAACTTAACTGGCACGCCATTCGGTAGCGCGTTCGGAACCCGCATCTGAAGCAAATACTTCCCTGGGGCAGTATTTATGGTGTCCAGCCTGTCTTTCCACACAACCGAAGTGCCCGGCAAAAGCCCCTTCAAGCTGTTCCTGCTGGCCAGTCGCTTAACTTCGGTGCCACTGCTGTTAACCAACGCAAACTCGGCGTTCCACCGGTAATAAAAGGGTGCTATGCCTGTATTCTGAAGCAGTGTAGCAATAACCAGAGCGTGTGGGGCAGGGGATACGGTAACTGTCTTTACCGTAAACTCGTAACCCATCTTGCCAACCTGGTTTCGCGCCCGCTTCTGCCTGTCTTCTGATGCGCCATCCCGGAACATGCCGCTATCCATCAGCCAGCTAACATGGGTCTGATTTACACACTCTGCAAAGTTCTGTATCTGCGGGTCCGCCGGGTCCCTATCAAAAACCTTTCCCCAGGCTTCCGGCCGAATCTCTCCGCCAATTGGCCATTTTTTCCATTTGCCTATAGCCGATGAGCCTGCCACATTCAATTTACTAACAAAGAACCAACTCTCATTTGCCTTGCCCGTATCCAGCGTGGCCCATGCAAAGCTATCATCGTGGTAGCCAAAGTGCCTGCCAGCATTCGGTGCGTACTTTGCATCGCTCTGCCCTGTTGGGTACCGAAGCAAGATGGGCGTAATCTTGAACGCTGCCTCATAGGCACGCATTACCTCTTCCTGAACCTGCCTGGATGCAAAGAGATCATTCCGGGGATAATCATGCCACTCGCCCCAGGAGCCAAGCAGGCCTGCCGTGATGAAGCCAATCCTTGGGTCTCCATCATACTTCTTGCCAAGCGAAGTAACAAAGTGAGATAAGCATTTGCGTAGCTTAGAGTCGTTGTAATCTGGTGTTTCAATGGCGGTCGGCGGAAACGGTTGCGTGTTTGTATTGAGGTAGCGGTTAATCTTCAAGCCAGCCGCAACAAGATAATCTGGAATTACTTTACTTTTGCCTGGAAACTCCAGATATACCCGGAAAACTGTCTGATGCCCGCGCGCCGCACACGCATTCAGCAGGTCCTCAAGCGCAGTCCAGTCGTAGGTGTCCTCGCCCTTAACAAGGTCCGCGAGGGCAATATACTGAAACTCCATGCTATGAGGAAATTGGCCGGCACGGCTGCCCGCATACGGCACCAGTCCCTTAAGCGGATTATCAATCGGCGCAGGTGCATATTCCAGTTCCTTATGCTCTTGAGCAGGCGCCGCGGAGTTGGTAAGCATCAGGCACATTGCCGCCGCAGCAATAAATGGATAGCGGTAAACCATCAAAACACTCCTTGGTCCGTTCCGGGCTCCTCATTTACCTGCAGATATCAAAACCTTACGAACCTGAATTTAAGCAAGGTCCATATGGCTTCCACACCGTCTGTCCAGCGAATCTTTTTGCCTTCACTCATGCTGCGCGCTTCGTACTGTATGGGCACTTCCACAATCGTATGGCCCTTACGAATGGTTTTGGCGGTTACCTCCGGGCAAAACTCAAAACGCTGGCACGTTAACGGTATCGATTGAAGCACAGGGGTTTTAAATGCCTTGTAGCAGGTGGCCTCATCCGTCATTGGCGTCTTAAATAATATCCGCACCATCGCTGCCAGCAAAACATTCACAAGCCTGTTAAGGGGCCGCATATTGGGCGGCCAACCCTCTGTAAACCTGCTGCCGTACACTGCGTCTGCGCCGGTTGAATCAAACGCCTGTAGAATAACGGTGTAGTCCTCGGGGTGGTACTCCAGGTCGCCATCCTGCACAATGCAATACTCGCCCGTTGCGTGCGGTATGCCAGTTCTAATGGCGGCCCCTTTACCCATGTTCTTGTCGTGATAATAAACACGCAACCCGGGAAATTTGCCATCCAGCTCTGTCTGTATCATCTCTCGGGTGCCGTCTGTTGAACAGTCGTCCACAAGGATAATCTCTTTATCAACCGGCACAGCCGCAATGCGATCCAGCAGTTGCCGTAGCGTAGAAATCTCGTTGTAAACTGGCATTAGTACGCTGAGCATCGCAAGTCCTGATGATTGAACATGGAAACGCTGAAAGATGGGGCCAAACACGCAAAACGGGGGGTGGGATCTAAAAAAAGACCCGCTGCCAGCAGTGATGTACCCTGCGAAAACGCAACGCCAACCCTGCGGCAGCGGAAAGTAAAACGAAACACAGTAAGGAGATCACGCCTATTCAGACGCAGTGCTTTGCAGTCGTGTTCCACAATCCAGACCATCGGCAATTTCATTCGTCTTCACTGCTTGCCACAGAGGAGTTTCGAACTCCAATGCTGGCCTCCAACCGCCGAGTCATCACCGCAAGCGCCATATCTCCCCGGGTACGCTCCAAAACAGCCCGTAGTGCATCGGTTGTTCGCCTTAAACCACCTGTAACAGCGTCCGGGTAATCCACTGCAACCAGCTCGTCATAAATCTCATCCATCGCGCGCAGCGTACGAGTAGCGCTTTCAATATCGCCAGATATCATTCGGTCCAATACATAACGCCGGCACTCGCTCGCTGCCTCTGCAATTCCGTTCAGGTACGCAGCGGGTTCTACGCCAAGGTCGGTATGCGATGGTAGCGGTAGCTGAGCCAGGATAGCCAGCATCGTCTCGGCCTCAACGTACTCTTTCTGACTGTCGTGAATGTATCCAGAACAGTACACTTCGGGGTGATGCTCGGTGGCTCTGCGCACCGCAAACACGCGGTCCCGCGCTTCTGCAGCCAGCCGTGCCGCATTCTCACGCTCACCACGGTGCAGTGCACGTATAGATCGCGAACAAAACTGTATCGTTTCTCGGGAGAGACGCAGCGCCTCCTCACGTGCCCTGTTGGTGGCATCCAGGGCGGCGCGCAGCGCCGCAACGGTTGCTTCCAGGTTCATAGTGCTCTTGCCAGAGCCCGGATCTGAGGGAAGGAATGCTGCGATTGCTTTATCTCCTGAAAAGGCAACGTGTGTGCCGATGGATGTTAGGATATAATACTGTTCCGGTAGGCCGGATCTTTCTGGCAACTGTTCTACGAGCAGGCAGTCTATCCCTGCGCAGGGAACCAGTTTCCATCCGGAGCCGTAACCGTTTATGTGCGTCAGGCCGCGCCAGCAGTGCGCAGCACTGCCCTGTGGCTGCTTCCACAACCGCGCCACTTTGCTAACCAGTGATGGCGCCACATCCGCAAACTGCGCACCAGCACCGCAGGTGCGCCGCATACGAAGGGAAAATGATTATGCGAATCATCCGATTTGCGGCAGCTGCAGTTATGCTCGCGGCAGCCGGCTTTGCCACCGTTAACGGTGTTCAGGCACAGCCACCAACGCCGCCCTCATTTGTACACGCAGCCGCCACTGCCCCCACGGCCGCCCCCGGCGCGCCGGTTACCGTTTCGTTGGCTCTCACCATCGAAAAGGGCTACCACCTGCAGGGTAACAATGCAAAAGATCCGTACGTTCCTACCACTGTTACGGTAGGATCTGTGCCGGGCGTTACCGCAGGCAAAATTGTTTATCCGCCTTCAATAAAAAAAGAGTTCACTGGCGAGGTTCTGCCAGTTTATGAGGGCAAAGTTGTTATCAAAGTTGCACTCACACTGGCAAAATCAGTGAAGCCTGGCTCCCTCAAAGTGCCGCTCACAGTCAACTACCAGGGCTGCAATACTCAGTCCTGCTACCCTCCCACAAAGCTCGCCACCACGGCTGTGGTTACGGTTGCTAAGTAGTATCACGGAATGCAAGGTATGAACCCAGTCTCGATCCAGTATCGCTTTAGTGCATCGCGCATTGCAGCCACTCTGCTGGCGCTTTGCGCCATCTTTTGCACGCCCACTGCCTCCTTTGCTGATGTGCACTGGAGCGCAGAGCTGAGCCCCGCAGACATCCGCGCCGGCGAGGGAGGGCAAATTGTCATCAAAGCCTTACTGGATCCGGGTTCTTACATCTACTCAACCACAGAAGCAAAAGGCGGACCAACGGCCACCACCATCGAAGTGGATGGCGGCACAGCTCTTTCAACCGCTGGTGAGCCTGCAGGGCCACCGGCCGCCGCATCTGCCGATGGTTTCTATCACGTTCCCGCCGAAAAGTACGAGCGTGCGGTTACCTTCGGGTTCGGTGCTGTTGTTGCCGAAGGCACAACAGGGCCACAAACTGCCAAAATTAAGATCAAGTATGAGGAACGCTCGGGGGCCACGGCCGGCAGTGTCAAGACCGTTGAGATACCCCTCACGTTCACTCCCGCCGCAGGGCCAATTCGCGATGATCACCGCGATGCCATTGGCACCGTGCCAGCCCAGCCTGCATCCGCACCCACAGTTGAAAAAGGCGAAATAGAAAAAACCAGAAGCAAGGGTCTGCTTGTCTTTATGGGTTACTGCTTCGTAGGTGGCCTCCTCTCTCTGCTAACACCCTGCGTCTTTCCAATGATCCCGCTTACGGTCAATTTCTTTACCAAGCGGCAGGCAGCAAGCCGTAAAGCGGGCATTAAAGATGCCCTGGCCTATTGTTTCGGCATCGTTGCAACGTTCACCGGGGTTGGCCTTCTTGTTACCATTCTTTTTGGTGCCACTGGCCTGCAAACCATCGCAACTAACCCGTATCTCAATATTGCCTTTGCCATACTCTTCGTTACGCTGGCGGCAAACCTGCTCGGGTTTTTCGAATTTGTGATGCCGCAGGGCTTAACCCAATCCGCTCACAGCAAGAGCCGAGAGGGTGGGCTGCTTGGTCCTATCTTCATGGGCGTTGCCTCCACGGTATCTTCCTTCACATGCACGGGTGCCATCGTTGGCTCGCTGCTCGCCACAGCCGCCACAGGCGATAGGCTGTACCCATTCATGGGCATGCTGGCATTCAGCACCGCCTTTGCAGCGCCATTCTTCCTGCTGGCGCTGTTCCCACAATATCTATCTCGCCTGCCTCGCTCTGGCGCCTGGATGATTTCCGTTAAAGGATACATGGGCTTCATCGAGCTTGCCGCTGCAATTAAGTTCCTTTCAAATGCAGATCTTGTGTGGCAAACTAACCTGTTGCCCCGTAGCCTTTTTCTCTATCTGTGGGCAGTAATCGTCGGCATTGCTGGCCTCTACCTCCTCGGCGCCGTCCCAGTCAAAGGGCATGATAGAACAGGCATCGGCATACCTCGGCGCATTCTTGGGGTAATAACCGTTCTTCTTGCCTTCGGCTGTGTCTATGGTGCGCGTGGGGCATCCCTTGGCAGCGTTGAAGCTTTCCTTCCGCCAGAGAAATCTACCTGGCTGCAGGATTACGCCAGAGCGCAGGAACTTGCCAAAAAAGAGAACAAGCCCATTTTTATTAACTTTACAGGTGTTACCTGCACCAACTGCCGCTGGATGGAAAAGAACATGTTCCCGCGGCAGGATGTGAAGGATAGCCTCAAAAACTACGTGCTCGTAGAGCTCTACACAGATAGAAAAGGCAAACTGCAGGCCAACGATGAGCGCAACCAGGCCCTGCAGCAAAAACTAACCGGCACTGTTACTTTGCCCGTCTATGTTGTTGTTACCCCAACTGGGGATGCGGTTCGTAATTTCCAGGGATCTACCCCGGATCCCGCACGCTTTGTAGGTTTCTTAAAGCAGTAGTTACACACTTGAATGCTGCAGGAGGTATTGTTTGACCTTTTTAATGCCGGCAATGCTGGCGCTGGCAGTTGCCGCATGCGGCTACTTGCTCTGGGTGGTTGCGGGTGCAGTGCTTATCGCATGGGCCACAACACATCCTGTGCGTAAACCGGGTGGGTTCGATACCACTCCCGCAAGTTTCGGGGCAGAATACGAGCCGGTAACGTTTCCTTCAGCAGCAGGGGATGTGCGCATCTCTGGCTGGCTCATTCCGTGCGCATCTCCTCGTGGTTTAATTGTCCTTTGCCATGGCATGCTTGCCAACAGAATGGAACTGCTGCCCTGGGCAGAATCCTTCTATAAAGCAGGCTTTTCCACCCTTGTCTTCGATTTTCGGGCACTGGGGGAAAGCGAAGGCCTCCTCGCAACTGCCGGCTATCTCGAAACACAGGATTTTCTGGGCGCACTGGATTTTATCTCCAATCGCTCCGATCTTACTAATCTTCCCATCGGTGTCTTCGGGTTCTCTATGGGCGGTTCCGTTGCAATTACAGGCGCAGCAAGAGATCAACGTGTGAAGGCAGTAGCCACGCACGGCGCCTTTGCAACTCTGGATAGAGCCATTATGCAGCGCTGCCGCAAGCACTTTGGCCTAATGGCTCGCCCTGCCGCATGGTCTATCCGTGGCTTAGCTGCATACTGGATGCCCGTTCACTCTCGTGAATTTGCACCCATCGCCGAAGCTGCCAACATCGCTCCACGCCCATTCCTAATTCTGCATGGCAGTGAAGATAGTATTATCCTGCCCAAAGATGCCCACGATCTTCACGCAGCTGCCGGTACCGAAGGCGGATTACACATCCTCCCAGATTCCGGCCACAGGCGCATTGGCGATGCTCATCGCGATAATGCCTTCGAAACTGTAGTTAGTTTTTTCACAAAGTATCTGCCTTAGAGGCACAGTAACTTAGCATTCACTCGGTTTTACTCCTGCGCGCATCTGCATTCAGAATCCAATTTGCTCTGTTTTGCTTGCTATTCAAGCTTGCGGATGACTCGCCTAAGTCGACCGTAATACCGTTTACCAATGCACGTTACAGGCCTTCCAAAGGCATCATCATGAGCTCCGCGAGTTTGACTTTGCACGCTCTCGAACGGTATACTGCTCTATTAACTATTGAACGAAGGAACACCCTTCGTTATGTATATTTGGGGGAAAAGCACATGGCAATCAGTACAGGGCTCAAACTACGAGAGGGGCTAAGTTTTGATGATGTACTGCTGCTTCCCCGCGATACCGAAGTTACCCCGGCCGAGGTAGACCCGCGAACAACCCTTGGCGCCAACATCACTCTTCGGGTTCCCATCCTCAGCTCTCCAATGGATCGCGTTACCGAAGCCCGCATGGCCATCGCTATGGCGCGTGAGGGTGGCCTCGGCATCATCCATCGCAACCTGAGCCCGGAACTTCAGGCTGCAGAAGTTGATAAGGTTAAACGCTCAGAGCACGGTATTATCGTTAACCCCATCAGTTTGCCGCCGGATAAATCCATCGCAGATGCCATCGCACTTATGGAGCGATACCACATCTCCGGTGTCCCAATTACAGAGCCATCCACCGGCACACTCGTCGGTATCCTCACAAATCGAGACATCCGTTTTGAAACGAATTTCAAACGGCCCATCCATGAGGTAATGACCTGCGATAAATCCCGCCCCGGCGGTCTGGTAACGGCAAAGCTTGGAACCACGCTGGATCAGGCGCAAGAAATCCTGCAAACACATCGTATCGAGAAACTCCCGATTGTTGATGAAAACCGCAAACTGCTGGGGCTTATCACTATTAAGGATATTCAGAAGGTACGAGAGTATCCCAATGCAACCAAGGATGCACGTGGCCGCCTCCGTTGTGGCGCCGCCATCGGCCCGCTTAAGGATCCCGTTGGCAGAACCGCTGCTCTGGTGGATGCTGGGGTAGATCTCATCGTTATCGATGCCGCCCACGGCCAGTCCAAAGGCGTGCTCAGCGCCC
The DNA here is from genome assembly GCA_903859705.1 of uncultured Chthonomonas sp. Lineage (GTDB taxonomy): Bacteria > Armatimonadota > Chthonomonadetes > Chthonomonadales > Chthonomonadaceae > CAIXIX01. Next base: position 13,567 of record CAIONQ010000043.1, on the reverse strand, counting down.
TCCGCGCAGTAAAGCATGAGTTTCCAGATCTTCCAGTAATCGCTGGCAACGTTGCCACCGCCGAAGGTGCCCTGGCACTGATCGAGGCCGGTGCCGATTGTATCCGTGTTGGCCTGGGTGCTGGCAGCATCTGCACCACACGCATCGTCTCTGGCGTCGGCGTTCCGCAGTTAACGGCAGTCATAGAGTGTGCAAGCGTCGCTAACGAGCGCGGCATTCCAGTAATTGCCGATGGCGGCATCCGCTTCAGCGGCGATGCAGCCAAAGCCCTTGCCGCTGGGGCCTCCGCCATCATGGTTGGCAACCTGCTTGCCGGTACGCAAGAGGCTCCTGGCGAAGTCATTCTGTACCAGGGCCGAGCCTACAAAGATTATCGCGGTATGGGCAGCGAAGGCGCCATGCGTGAAGGCTCCTCGGATCGGTATGGTCAGGATACCACGCAGCGGTTTGTGCCAGAGGGCGTCGAAGGGCGCGTTCCCTACAAAGGCGTCCTGCACGATACCATCCATCAGTTGCTCGGCGGTATCCGCTCCAGCATGGGCTACATCGGTGCAAAAACCCTTGCCGAACTGCACGAGCGAGCAGAGTTCATCAGGATTACAGGCGCCAGCCTCAAAGAGAGCCATGTTCACGACGTCTGGATCACCAAAGAGCCACCGAACTACTCCAGCGAGTATATGATGCATGAGGCGTCCAGAGAGTAGCCTGCACACTTCTGTTTATCCCAATTGTACAAAGGGCGGGTCCTGTTGAAGGATCCTCCCTTTTCTTTATTAGAAAGGGATTCCTTACTTCGCCCCAGTCACATAATTCGTGTTCGCCTCTTCAGCCGTTACCCCTATCGAGCACGCCGTGCCCGTGTCCTCCATAATCTTCCTGGCAAGCAAGGCATTGGTCGGCGCCAATATTGAAAAGTGTGTCGCATCTGTCACCGCAATAAAGTGGATCTGCGCATTGGTATTCGCCGACCTCATGCGCCGCAAGCACAGTATGTTCCCGGTTCCACCTTCAAACACCCACGTAGGGTTCTTTACAGAGTTCAGCCAGTAACCCGGGGATCGAAGTTTTATCTCCTGAGCATCCTGCACATTAAAGGGCAAAAAGCCAGAGTCGGCGCCATAGCCCTTCACATCATCCACAGGGCCAAAAGCAAACACAGCTCTGTAGTCACTGCTGCACTCCGCAACTAACAATGCCAGTGTGCCGCCCGTGCTGTGGCCACCAAGGTACACGCGTTCTGGGTCAACATATGGCAATGCCTTAACGTATTGCGTTGCCGCAATCACATCATCTACTTCCCCATAAAACCCTTCTTTGCTGCCAGGGTTCTGGTTTCCACCTCGCAAAGATGGAAACATCATCACTATGCCGGCTTTCCGATAAGCCGCTGCTGTTTGATCGTCATCTGGTTTAGAAGGCGTCCAGCAATCTCCAATAGAGTTGCAGTCTCCGCCCGTAATCCAAATAATCCCAGGGTGCTTCTTGCCATCCTGCGGGTTGGGAGTTATATACGCCGGCAAATCTCCAGCACCCGCCGGGTACTTCACTATCCCAAACACCCCGGTGGGCGGCTGTTCCACTTCCTGCCTTTCGCCATTAGCAGGCTGGGGGTGCGTTACAAAACCGGCCCGTGCAGTCTTCAACGGGATGTTGGATTGCTCAAGGCCATGCGGCCGCAATCCGCGCACCATTATAAAACCCAGAATCACACAGAAAATGGCGATACGTACGCGCAATGTTACGCTCATAGGTTGAATTTGCCCTTCTAGAAAGTTAGCCTTAGCATACCCATCATAAGCACAAGTTAAACAACGCAGGTTCACTCAGGGTGTTTCCCTAATCTTAGTTCAGCCTTTCTCGGGCACACTTTGATAATGGCAACAGGAGAGAATAACAATGGGTGGCAACACACTGCGGGTGGGCATTGCCGGCAAACGAGGGTTATCTTTCGTTTCCGGGTTGCGTGCATTTCCGCAGGTTAAAATAGTGGCCTACTGCGAGGCCGATGGGGCCCGCAGAGTAACCGACTCGGCAAAGCATGAAATCCCCCTTACGTTTGATGGCAACAGCTATGAGGCCATGCTGGATCATGTGGATGCCGTGGTAATCGGCACCCCAATGAACATGCATGTGCCAAATGCCCTCCTGGCCCTGCAGGCTGGTAAGCATGTGCTTTCAGAGGTTACCGCCGCAGTTTCGCTGGAGGAGTGCTGGCGACTTAAGGATGCCGTTACCGCCAGCGGCAAAACCTACATGTTTGCGGAAAACTACATATATGGCAAGGATCCAATGCTGATCCTCGAGATGGTAAAAAAGGGCCTCTTCGGAGATCTTTACTACGGCGAAGGCGAGTACCTGCACGAGGTGCGGCACATGCATTTCACTCCGGATGGCAAACCCTCCTGGCGGCAATACTGGCAGGTTGGGCAGCGCGGTTGCACCTACCCAACGCACAGCCTTGGGCCGGTGATGACCTGGTTTACAGCCCTGGATCCCGCCGAGCGTGTGGAATCGGTTATCTGCGTCGGCACCGGCACACACACCGCGCCCGAGTACCCGCACGATGATACAAACCTTATGCTTTGCCGCTTGCGCAGTGGCAAGCTAATCCGCGTCCGGCTAGATATGGTTAGCAACCGCCCACACCTTGCATACTACTATTCACTGCAGGGCACACAGGGCGCTTACGAAGCAAGCAGGGAAGGCAACCCGGCTCGCATCTGGATTGGTGAAAATAAGCCGGATGAACACCGCAAATGGCGCCCCATTACAGAGTTTGAAGAGCACATCCCGGCCGTATGGAAAGAGCACGAAGAGGCCGCTAAAACCTCCGGACATGCTGGCGGAGATTACCATGTTGGCCGCAACTTCGTTAAGGCTATTCTCAATAATGAGCCCAGCCCCATCGATATCGATCAAGCGCTGGAGTGGACCGCTGCCGGCCTCTGCTCTCAAATCTCTATCGCAAATGGCGGCACACCCATCCAGGTGCCCAATTTTAAAGATCCGGCCCAGCGTCCCAAATGGCTGGATGGTTAGTAAAACACCAGGTCGTTAGCCGCCCCTCCCTCCGTGCGGCAATTTCACATAATCCTACTGAGGCAACTACGAATGAAGATTACCAAAATTGAAACGCATGTTTGCTACGCCCGCATGCGCAACTGGATTTTTGTTAAAGTCATCACAGATCAACCTGGCCTGTATGGCTGGGGAGAGGCCACCCTGGAGTGGCACACCCGCTCCGTCGTTGGTGCAGTAGAGGATATCGCCCAGCTCCTCATTGGCGAAGATCCAACGCGCATCGAATATCTGTGGCAAATCATGTACCGCCAGCACTTCTGGCATGGCAATGGCATCGTACGCGGCACCGCCATCTCCGGCATCGATATCGCACTCTGGGATATTCTCGGCAAAATCCATGGCGTTCCCTGCCACAAGCTCTGGGGCGGGTCCGTTCGAGATTACATCCGCCTGTACTCCCATCTTGGTGGCGGCAAAATGGAAGATTTCTATGATACCGATTGCTCAGATGCAAAGCGCTTCGGCGAGCTCGCTGCGCAGGCTGTAGAAGATGGCTTCACCGCATTTAAGTCGATGGCTGTTCCAGAAACCGGCCCCCTGGAGGGCCTACGCCCAATCCGCTACGCCGAAGCCTGCGTTAAAGCCATGCGTGAAGCAGTTGGCGATAACATCGATATCATGGTCGATTGCCACGCCCGCCCTTCACCACGCATGGGAATGATGTTCGCCAAAGCCCTCGAGCCCTATGGCCTCTACTGGTTTGAAGAGCCCTGTTGGCCAGAAACGGTCGATGATATCGCGAACATCCAACGGGCAGTATCAACTCCTATCGCAACCGGCGAGCGCCTTGTATCCCAGTACTCTGTTCGTGAGTATGTCGAAAAGCGCGCATGCTCCGTGATGCAATGCGATATCACACACATCGGCGGGTTTACCGAAATGCGCCGGGTTGCCGCAATGACCGATTCTGTGCGCATGGCAATCGCACCACACAACCCACAGGGCCCCGTTAGCACCGCCGCCAGCCTGGAGTTCGGCTTCGCAACCCCAAGCTACATCATCTGCGAATCGGTTCACAACGATGTCCCATGGCGAGACGATATCGTTACCGAAGGCTACGTTGTCGAGAAGCAGGGCCGCCTGGTCCGCCCCGGCACCAAACCGGGCCTCGGCATAGAGATTAACGAAAAAGAGGTCGCCAAGCACCCATTCCAGCAGGAGCTGCCGCAGCACAGCTACTATGCAGACGGTGCTGCAGGCGACTGGTAGAAACAACCAAACATGCCCCTCATCCATCAAAAATCCGCCGAAATCTACGCACGCAGCCGGGTTCTTATTCCCGGCGGGTGCGTCTCGCTAAACCGCAGGGTAGAGCCAGAAATCGTGTTTGTGCGTGGCGAAGGCGCGTACATTTATGATGCCGATGGCAACAGGTATCTGGATTACCATGCGGCATTCGCACCTTTCCTGTTGGGGCACGCCTGCCCACAGGTGGATGCGGCCGTGCGACAGGCGATGGATGAGGGGTGGTTGCTCTCTGGCTCTGGCACAGCCCCATGGGAGGCCGATGCCGCAGAACTCCTCTGCGCCTGCGTGCCAACCCTCCAGCAGGTGCAGTTCACTACCACCGGCAGCGAAGCAACCTACCATGCGCTTCGCCTTTCACGTGCCTACACCGGCAGGCCAGATATTGTGGTTATGCAGGGTGGATACAATGGTTATCACGATGAAGTTGCCTGCAATGTAATGACCCCCATTTCCGCCATTGGCCCACGCAACCCCGGCGGCGAGTACCCCTTTGTGCCCCTCACGGCAGGCATGCCGCCCGGTATCGAAGAACACGTACATGTGGTGGGTTTTAACGATACTGCCGCGCTGGAAAATCTATTCAAAACCGGCAAAATTGCCTGCTTGCTCAGCGAGCCGATTCTTCAGAACATTGGCCTCGTAAAGCCATTGCCAGGCTACTGGCAAACCGTCCGTAACCTGTGTACCCGGTATGGCGTGGTGCTTGCGCTGGATGAGGTGAAAACGGGCTTTCGGCATGCCATCGCAGGGTACCAGTCAATCCTCGGCATAGTCCCGGATCTGTCTATTTTCGGTAAGGCTATCGCCAACGGCTACCCGCTCGGCGCCATTGGCGGCAAAGCCGAAATAATGAATCTGTTTGATGCTCCTGATTCCGCCAAAAGGGTGATGATTTCTGGCACCTACAACGGTCATCCTCTTGTAATGGCTGCTGCAATAGGCACCATGCGCCATCTGCTGCAAAGCGATGGGGCAATTCACAGCAGGCTGGATGCGCTGGGCGCTGCCCTGGAACAGGGTCTGCAAGAGCTGTTTCAGCAAGCCGGTATCCCTGCGGTTGTCGTGAGGCAGGCATCTGCTTTCTGCGTGTACTTCATGGATCACGCACCATTCGACTGGCATGACATCGCAGAGAACCACAATATGGAACTCGATGTTCGGTATCGCCGCGCACTCATAGAGCGCGGGATCTACCAGTTTCCGCTGGCAACAAAACAGGGCAGTATTTCGGCTGCCCACACCAACAACGATATTGAGATGACGCTGGCCGCCGTCAGTAAGGCGCTGAAATCAAGCGAACTGATGGGGAAGGCAGGCACGTAGAGGGAACGGCTATGGATACAGAGAACGCTGCAGTTGCGGATCGCGTGCCAACATACGCCCATCCGGGCTTTCGCGGTATTATCGGCGCTGCTCAGGCAGATATCACGCCTCCAACCGGCATCTATTCTCGCAACTGGGGCGCTGCCCAGCACGATACGGCAGATAGCGTTCATCGGCCACTCACATGCACGGTTCTAACCTTGCAAGCAGAGTCCAATGCTGCTCCCCTGGCGCTCGTTTCTCTGGATCTTGGCTGGTGGCGCAGCTATAAAGATGAATGGTACGTCCGCAAATACGTCCTGGAAAACCTCGGGCTCTCTGCGTCTCAGCTGTTGCTCTCGTTCACACACACGCACGCCGGGCCAGTTCTCTGCCGCGATGATGCTGGCAAACCGGGCGGAGCCTTAATCGCCACCTACCTGGATACCCTGCGCGATACCGTTGTAGATACTATCAACACTGCCCTCAGCCAGGCCGTACCTGGCATCCTGGAGTGGCGCGCAGGTACCTGCGGCCTTGCAAGGCATCGGGATCTCCCGGATCCAGACTCCGAGCGTGTTCTCCTTGGCTTCGATCCTTCCACTCCTGCTGATCAAACGCTTCTGGTTGGCAGGGCCACCTCCAATGCAGGTGCCGTGCTCGCAACCCTGGTTAACTACGCCTGCCATCCCACAACCCTGGCCCACGAAAACACAACACTCTCCCCCGATTTTGTTGGTGCCACGCGTGAAATTCTTCAAAAGCAGTTCGGCGGCGCTCCCTGCCTGTTCTTACAGGGAGCATCTGGCGAGCTTGCACCACGCCGCCAATACACCGGCGATACTGAAGTGGCAGATGCCAACGGTAGGGAACTTGGCTACTCAGCGCTCTCCGTGCTGGCAGGCATGAACCCGGCCGGAGTGGTTCAGGTATACGCTGGCGCCGTAGAATCCGGCGCTACCCTCGCCACCTGGGCTGATAAAAACGGCAACCCCGGCACGCGCCTCAAAGCCCATCAGATGGATGTGGAACTGCCTCTGCAAGAGATGCCTTCGCTATCTGCCCTGGATGCCCTGATTGCGGGCTGCACCGATAGAGTTACCTCGGAACGCCTCGGCCGCAAACGCCGAATCCGCGAGGCCGTTGGTGATGGCAAATCCACTCACATGCCCCTGTGGCTGTGGGAAGTGGGGGATGCCATTTTAATCGCCCATCCCAACGAGGCCTACTCCGCCCTGCAAACAACTCTGCGCGCCCGCTTCCCGGAGAAGGCGATCATTGTCATGAACGTAACTAACGGCCACTTCGGCTACCTTCCGCCCGCCGATCTCTACGAGCACGAAGTCTACTCGGTATGGCAGTCTCCTTTCGGCGCTGGCTGCCTGGAGCATTTAATCGAAACAGCAGAACACAGAATTCTGACGCTGCTCTCCTGATGTAACCCATATAGGCAAACACAAAAATGGCCCGCACCTCCGGTATGGAAGTGCGGGCCATTTTACTGATTGTTACCTATACTACTTCGCTGCTTTCACACGCAGCACCGTAACCGAATGCGCCGGGAATGTGTGGGTAAACTCCTTGCCCACACCTGTAATCTTCATCTTCTTTGGGGCAACGCGGGTGGGGGAAGCCACTGTGTTCACCGCACCAGGGTCGCCTGCAAGCACTTCAGCGATTGCCGAACCTGCAACTCCGGTAGCGCCAGGCAGGCTAACCTTTAGCTGCTGATCCGCCGCCGCAACATTTACCACCTTGATAATCACATCGCCGGTGGCCAGGTCTCGGCTGGCCGTGGAGTACAGCGGGTCCACCGCATTCGGCCTGTCGGCATCCTGTGCCTCGGTAATCAATTTGTCATCCAGGTAGCACTTGATGTCCCTGCCTGCTACTTCTATCCGAATGTCGTACCATCGGCCGGTCTCTACGGTAACATTGCTCGCCCTGCCAACTTCCCGCTTTGCTCCATCCTGAGACTTTTCCAGCACTGTGCGGGAGTTATTCCAGCCGCCGATATTCCACCATAGAAGGTTTTGATCATCCTTGGAATGGAACAGTATCAAAAATCCTTCTGCGCCAGATACTTTGCGTGCCTTAAGCCTGTATGTGTAGTCGGTCCACCCTGCATCCCCAATCACTGCCCGGCAATCCACCTGGCCCGCACTCTGCGTTAACGTGTCTCCGTTCAGCTTCCAGCTTCCTGCGCCAAACTTCCAGGCGCTCTGCTTGTCTGCATTCAGTGCCGTGGATGCTTGCCCGTTCCGTACTATTTCAAAATCCTTGTACTCAACATGCGTATTCCAGCTGCCCACACCCACTGCGCCAGAGGGCACGCGTGCTGCAGACGGAGCGGGAATGGCCTGCGGCTTGATATCAACCGGCAGAACCACGTCTCCCCGGTTCCGTGCAAACATCGATTGCATGTAGTAACTCGGCGATCCAAAACTGTTCAACGCATCGTAACCAATAAGGTTCGTGCCCCACTGGCTCGCACCCCGGTTTACGTTCACAAGCAGTGGCGCATAGCAGCTTATCGTTATCAGGTCGGAGTTTCGCTCCATGCCCGTAATCCATGCGGCATCGCCAAGGGCTGCTTGCATGGTTGGGGTGGGGGCACCTTCGGTGCTTGCCCACTCGCCAACAAATATCTTCGGGCCCGTTCGGGAGTAGTTATCGTAATGGTGCACATCCCGTTCCATATCTGCCGCAGATCGGTAATAGTGGTCATCTATCACATCGGGCACGCGGCTCTTAACGGGCGCGGTAGAGATCAATTTGTACTGCGGATACTTCTTCCTAATGGCATCAAAAAAGGCTGCGAAACGGCCATCATAACTGCCGCTCCTGTCAAACCAGTCTTCATTTCCAATCTCTATATACTCCAGCGGGAAGGGCGCTGGGTGGCCATCCTTTGCACGCTGAGCACCCCATTTGGTGTCTGTGCCGCCGGTTACGTACTCTATCTCTTCAAGGGCCTCATCCACATACGGCTGAAGTTCTGGGCCGGCATCTACATGGCTTCCGTTCAGCGTGTATCCGGCAAAAACGGCCAGTATCGGCTCCATCTTCAGGTCTTCACACCACTCCAGATACTCCAGCAGTCCCAATCCATCCGAGCTGCGATAGCCCCATGGGCACCGGTGCCCTGGCCTCTGAATAGTGCTGTGGATGGTGTCCTTCCACGCAAACCTATCCTTAAAGGTATCGCCTTCCAGGTAGTTACCGCCGGGGAGCCGCAGAAAAGCTGGCTTCATATCGCCCATCAGCTTCATCAAATCGCGGCGGTTGCCGTTAGGCCGGTTATTAAAGGTGGGCGGGAATAGTGAAACCTCGGTAAGAGCAACACCGCCTGGTGCATTGAGGTAAACCACAAACCTGTTGCCTGTAGAAGCCTGCACACTGCCGGTAGCAATGGTAAGTGTGTACTTCTTCCAGCTGCCGGTTACCTTCCCGGTTTCTGCACTTGCAATGGCCGCGCCACTATTTGTTTCAATGGCTGCAGTCAGGGTGCCAGCATACGCGCCCTCAGCACGCGCATAAAAGCTCACTCTGTATTTTGTGTTGGCAACCACGGGGATGCCCCAGTAGCCATCGTTTGCTGCCCCGGCTTTTGCAGTTGCGGAGGCATTGGTTGTGCGGATTAGCAGGCTAACCGGGCGCGCAGCGCTCAATGGTTTCGCCTTATCCAGCGATATGCCGGCATCCGCACCGCTCTGCTGAACGGGGCTCCAGTGGGAGGGAGTATTGGGATTGTCCTGAAAAGCGCGGTTCTGTATCAGCTCTGCATACACTCCGCCTTCGTAAGAGTGGTTGATCTCCTCGGTCATCAGGCCATAAAGCTTTGGGCTGATCTTAACTCCAGGCCGATTTACATGCACCGTTAGGGAACCGGGATCTGCCTGCGCACCCAGGCTGGATGCAAAAACACAGGCAAAAGCGGCGGCAATCTTAATCGGCGCGTTGTTCCTCAACACAGTCATATTCGTCTCTCCGTGTAATAATGCCACTGCCAGGTCCCAACCAGAGTGCGAATTGGCACATCTGTAGCACGTAAAGTGCAATTAGGTACGGCGGCAACATTTCATCGTCACATCGTTTACCAGTCAGCGTCTATTATGATAGAAGGCGCTCACGAGTGCAATACAACTTACGGGCTTAAGTGATCTTTTTTTAGGATTACTAAAAATATATTGGTGTGCGGGGCCCGCTGCACACCCGGATCTTCTCATCCTCCCCGATGCGAGCCATAGTAAATGCCCTGCTTACACAGCAGAGAGAGTGCTGATTCGGCAGGATGTTGGGAGCAAGTACATGAAACCGGTACGAGAGATCTTATCAAGAAAGTGGACACTGGCTGCACTTTTGGCAGCAGCAAGCGTGCTTACGCTTGTGTGGGCCGCCCCCTTGCATGCGCAGGAAAGCCCTCCCGAGCAGGACTCGGGCTACAGAACTACCGAAGAAGCCACTCCACCGCCCGCAGCCAACGCCGCGGCAGATGCCGGCCAGTTAACCGATCAAGGCCCCGTGCGCATGGCGCGTTTTGCCCTAATAACTGGCAATGTTAGCTGGAAAGCAGAAGGTGCCACAGAGTGGACCCCCGCAACAGTTAACCAACCAATCCGGCAGGGCGCTGAGGTTCTGGTTCTGCAAGGTGGCCGTGCAGAAGTTCAGTTTGATGATGGCAGCGTTGTCCGCCTTGGCAGCATGGCGCATATCACGCTCAAATCCCTGTTTAGCGATGCCAAAGGTGAGTTCACCCAGGTCGGCGTTTCAGACGGTCTGATCACCCTCCGCACACGCCACGCCTCCTCCGTTTTCGAAGTAGATACTCCGCTGCTGCAGGTGAAAACGGGCGGCGCGGCGCAGGTGCGCTTTGGCGTTGATGGCGGATCAGAGGTGGCAGTACAGCGCGGCAGCGTTGCCGTAGATGGCGCGCAGGGGCATGTGGTTGTTGCCGAAGGCCGCTACCTTTATGTAGAAAATGCGGATGCAGCCTATTCCACGCATGCGTTGCCTGGCGGCGATACCTGGGATAAGTGGAACACAGATCGTAACAAATATCTGGATGGAACCTCCGAAACATCCCGCCGCGTTCCTGAGAACATCGGTCTGGTTTCTGAAGAGCTGGATAGCTACGGTGTCTGGCACGAAGATGCAAAGTACGGCTGGGTATGGGCACCGCGTACCACCAACGCAGGCTGGCGGCCATACCACTTCGGGCACTGGGTGTGGGTAGATCCCTATGGTTGGACCTGGGTCTCTGATGAAGCATGGGGCTGGGCCCCATACCACTACGGCACCTGGGTAGAGCTATCCTGGGGATGGAGTTGGTGCCCTGGCCCGCGCTACCAGTATTGGAGCCCGGGGGTTGTATCGTTCTGTAACTATGGAAGCAACATCGGGTGGGCGCCGCTGTGCCCATGGGAAGTTAGATATCCAACGTTCTGCTCGGTGGGCTGCTGGGGATCCGATTGGTGCCTGAGCTTCTCAATAGGTTGGGCAGGCTGTTACTTCCCGTTCGGTAGAGACTACTGTGGCGGACGCCGATTTGATAACCACTGGGTAAACACCTGGCATGGCAACGGTGGAGTGCGCCGATATGATGGTGGCAATGGCGGAGATGGCCATGGCTTCATACCCTACAACTCCCGCAACTCGGCCGGGGCAACCATGGCTAGCACAACTGCCTTTGGCGGACGTGGACGCTACGAGGCAGTAGATAAAGGCAACACGGCGGTGTTCGGTGCAGGCAAAACGCTTGGTGGTCCATCGGCTGGCAGGGTAGCAATCTCCTCCGGACCGCAGGGAATAACACCCACAGCAATCAGCCGCACTGCAACACGCACCTACACTCCAGCCCCTGCGGGTGGAACATTCACCCGGTTGCCAGCCGGCGCAGCGGGCAATAACAGTAGCCAGCGCGGTGCCGTAAGTGGCAACACTGGAACATTGCGCGGTGCAACAGGCGGTATCGGTGGTGGATCATCTGCCGCAGAAGCAGCCCGAGCAGCCCGCGCTGCGGTATCCGGAATACCGGGTGGGGGCTACACCCCGCGCAGCTCCGGCTCCGAAAGCAACCGTGGCTTCGGCGGAGGCACTGGCAGCGGTACCGGCACCAGCGGAGGCATAACACGCAACGGTGGCGGCAGTGGGCCGAGTAACGGCGGAGGCATAACCCGCGGCGGTAGCACAGGTGGAAGCGGCAGCGGAGGCAGCCCATCCTACAGAGTAGGCGGCGGATACAGCGGCGGCCGCGGCGGATCGTCTGGCACAGCCGGGCCAGGTGCTGGCCGCACCTCCGGTGGCGGAAGCAACTCCGGCGGCGGTAGCAACAACAGTGGCGGCCGAAACCGCTAAACGGCATCCCGTCAAATAGATAACCTGCAAAACAAAAACAACAGCGCTGTAATTGCCCGCAAAAAAGCAATTACAGCGCTGAATTTTACAACACCAAACATCACCCTATCATCCGGCACGCAAGCATCGAGCCCCAACGGGGCGGCATAGGATAGCAAACGCCACCAAGCGTAGCGCGGTAGGAATTGCCTTTCATAGTCTTCCTCTTCTGCGTAGCGCGGTAGAAATTACTTTTCATAAGCTACCTCTTCTGTGTTTCTGGAAATCACCGGTTAAAAAGAATCCTGAGCCCTGAAAGGGCGGCATAGGTTAGCGAACGCCAGCAAACGAAGCGCGGTAGGAATTGTCTTTTATAAGGTTCCTCATCTGTAGGGCTGGGAATATAACCCCATAAGATTATTTCTGAGATATCAGTAAATACAAGCAATTAACAATAAACAACAACTTCCCGGCCGGCGGGGGCGGCGGCGGCGCTCCCGGCGCCGCCGGCGCCGTCGCGGCGACGGGGCCGGACACGGGCTCGGCCAAGTTTTGGGGCGCCTACTCTGAGTCGGTGAACGAGACCTGGCGCGTGCGCGAGCGCGACGCGGGCCTCGTTGCGCGCCACGGCTACATGCACGGCCAGGTCGACATCAACGAGCGCATGCGCGCCATCCTCATCGACTGGCGAGTACCGCACAGACAGGCGAAACGAGGCGGGCGTCGTGCGAGGGCGGGCGCAGCAGGCAAAGAGCCTTCCCCCACCCTCCTCCGCGAGCCCCCATCCTGACGCCACCCCTTCCCCTCCGTCCCCGGTTCCACCACCCTGCCCCGGCCCCGTCCCCGTCCCCGCCGCCCATCTCTCCGCTCCATCCACCCACCCCGCCCCTGCAGGCTCGTCGAGGTGCACCTCAAGTTCAAGCTCATGCCGGAGACGCTGTACCTGACGGTCAACCTCATCGACCGCTTCCTGGCGCGGCGCGTGGTGGCGCGCACGAAGCTGCAGCTCGTCGGCGTCACGGCCATGATGCTGGCCGGCAAGCGCGAGGAGATGTTCCCGCCGGAGGTGCGCGACTTCGTCTACATCACGGACAGCGCCTACACGGCGGACCAGATCTTCGCGCTCGAGGAGGAGATGCTGGCCACGATCGAGTACCGCCTCGAGGCGCCGACGGCCTACTCCTTCATCCCGCGCCTGCTGCGCGCCGTGAACGCGGACGAGCGCTCGCGCGAGGGGCGGCTCACGCTCTTCCTCGCCGAGCGCGCGCTGCAGGAGTACTCGCTGCTGCGACACGCGCCCTCGGCGCTTGCTGCGGCCGCGCTCAACGTCGCGCTGCGCACTCTGCGTGGGCCTCTGGCCTGGACCGAGGCCGCGGAACGCGCCTCGGGCCTGCGCCAGAGCGACCTGTGAGTGCCTGGGCGCGCCCGGGCCCTTATTGTCCGCGGAGCACCGACGGGGACCCGCCTGACCAACGCACGCGCCCCTGCCGCACCACGCACCCCACACCCCGCCCCGCCCCGCGCAGCCGCGACGTCGCGATCGAGCTGCAGGCCGTGGCCGAGCTCGGCGCCGAGCAGGCCCTGCAGCAGAGCGCGCGCG
>CAIONQ010000042.1 GCA_903859705.1 uncultured Chthonomonas sp. | reverse complement strand
CATCCCTGTTCGTGACCGGGCTTTTCATCACATCCGTAATACTCTATTGCGGGCTGCCGGCCTTTTCAAGGCCATGTGCCCTGGCATAGGCGTTCATCTGCTGCTTCTGTTTCTCCAGATTCATTTTAGAGACTTCCGATATATCCATTGTCCCAAGATTATCTTGTAAACCAACCAGTGGTTCAAGCACGGTTACGCTGAGCCAGGGCAGCCAGCTTTTTACGCCATGCCCGCGCAGGGGGGCAAGTGTTAGAGCCTCGGTAAGCAATCCGCGGTGGGCGTATTTCAGCGAGCCATCCAGATCCAGCATCTGCAGGCATGCGTTCTGCACCAATGTTGCAAAGCTGCGGTAGTGTTCATCCCCAGTGGCGATATAGAGCCGATACCAAAGAAACGGGGTGGCTGCCATAAAGTTATCTGCCCCGGAATGCCCAAGGGCGATAAGGCTTACTCCAACGGTTGAACGCCCCGCAGGATACAGATTTTCGGGATCTGAGGCGGGCAATGCGATGTTGCGCAGATACGCCCAGGTTTCCGCAAAGTTGGCGGCCTGTGCAGCGGCTTCCAGCCAGCGCGGATCCCTTTCCTGATCGTACAGTGATAAAAAGGCGGAGGCGGTGAGAATGCATGCCTCTTTATCTGCCGTGTTGGGATTATCTGGCGTGCCGCCAATATATGCATGGAGATTGTGAACCGTGCGAAGGCATGCCTGCCCGGCTTTGATTGCTGCCAGTTTCCAACGAGGCTCGCCGGTTACCATCCCCAGTTCTACAAGCAGGCTAATGGGCTGTATGGTGGTATCTGTGCTGCGATCTTCCGGGGTGCCATCCAGCTTCCAGGAGCGGTACCACGATCCCTCTGCATTCTGGTTTTTCAGCAGCCAATCTGCCCAATCGGTACAGAACTTCAGCCACTCCGGGTGATTTTCCCCTTTTGATTTCAGGATGCTCCAGGCGTGCAGTACACCGGTTACGCCATCGCTGGCAACACGCAGAAACTGAGGATAGGTGCGCCATGTTACGGAGCCATCTGGCTGAATGTCGTACCAGGTTTTGAGTACTCCAGAGGACGTTTTACTGTTCTTAACCCAGTAATCTACCAGGTCGGTTGCATTGTGACGAACTTCTGTACTCTTAGTTTCGGAAGAGTGCCTCAACAACAGAGCGGCTGCTGGAAGTGCATCGCCAACAAACCCCATCTGACAGCTTGTATCGTACGCCTCTCCGTTCGGAATGCGTACCGCAAAGGGCAGGCCAATTGCACCATTATAACGTTTGCAATAGGCTGCCATAAGCTCCATAGATGCCTTATAAGCCGCCTGAATGTTGGCCGAAGGGGCTTGAGGTGAGAGCAGGCTGTAGGCGTATCTCTGAGAGGTTTTTACAGCATCCGGGTAAGTTACACTTTGATAAACGCGGAGGGAGAGAGTAACATCCTGCCGAAACCCCGGAGTTATTGGGTGGCTGCGCCGTGCGAAACGGCCGCCCTCTTTAGATGGGCCGTAAACATAAGTGCGTTCGCCCTCTGTACCGGGATACTGAAACAGAGGTGCAAGGCTGCCTGTATTGAGCACGCCTAACGATCCAAACTTGAAATCCGGGCTAATGAGCCTGTTTAGCCCATCTTCTTTAGCGATGGTATCCGCATTGCCATCCAGCCTCAAGAGTTCAACGGTGAGCCCCGTATCGCGCCTGCGCACCACAAGCATTGGTGATGCCAGGCGATCTTCCCGTATCAGGATGGCGCGATCTTCCATGTGCCCGGCAATTGCGGTGGCGGGGGCATGCTCGTTCTGGCCATACCACACCCCCGGCGCCAGAAAATCACAATCGGTGGTTTTGAGCACGCCAACGGCCGGTAGTGCAAAACGTGAGGAAAAACCTGTTTCATTGGGCGATTTTGCTTCGACAGTAACGCTGCGGTTGATTACAAAGGCGCCTCTGGAAATCTGATAGTGATCCCTGAAACGGAACCGACTACCACGCGCAGAGATTATGCTTCCCTGGCACTCCAGGCCAGTGTTCGAATTTCTCACCACATCGTAGTTTCCGGTTTTCCAGGACGCGTTGCCAGCATCATCCACAACCTCAATCTGCAATGGAGCGGGCTGAGACACCACCGGAATGGTGCCTTTGAATATTGTTATACCTGCATCCGCAGCAGATATAGTGATACGGATGTCACCCAGAGTGAGGGAACCTGCGCTTTGCGCGAGGCAAGTATGGGACACGGAGAATAGAGCCCATACCAGTGCGATCAGCAGCGCACGTGAGGCTTTTATCAACGGTGGATGGGTAGCGTTGGCCATGTAATGAGTTCACGTTTGCGGCAGATGCCCTGCCTAAAACAGAGGCGCCCCTCTTCTGTTATATACAAAAGAGGGGCGCATAAGGATAAGCAAGATTAATCCTGCGGAATGGTAACGGCGCCTTCGCTTGCAGAGCGTACGCATTTTGCGTATTTGGCAAGCACGCCGCGCTTTTCGCGGGGAGGAGGCGCAACCCACAGAGCCCTGCGTGCGGCCAACTCTTCATCGGAGAGGTGCACGTTCAGCTCTTTTGCATCTGCATCCAGGGTGATGATATCGCCATCCTTCAGCAGGGCAATGTTTCCGCCAACCCAGCCTTCAGGGGCCACATGGCCAACTACCAGGCCATGGGTGCCGCCGGAGAAGCGGCCATCCGTTATCAGGCCGATCTGATCGCCAAGGCCCTGCCCAACCAGAGCGGCAGTTACGGAGAGCATTTCTCGCATTCCGGGGCCGCCAACCGGGCCTTCGCCACGAATAACAACCACATCGCCGGGTTTGATTTCGTTCTTTTCTACGGCGGCGAAGCAGGCCTCTTCGCCATCAAATACACGGGCCGGGCCGGTGATTTTGCGCACCTTAAGCCCAGCGGTTTTTGCAACCGAGCCTTCTGTGGCGATGTTGCCGCGCAGGATTACGATGTGCCCGCTGCCATGCAGAGGCTGATCGAAGGGCTTAAATACTACCTGTGGGCGGGAGTAGATGCTGGGGATGCCGGCAAGGTTCTGCTCTACCGTACCACCGGTAACGGTTATACAATCGCCATGCAGCATGCCTTCATCCAGCAGGGCTCGCATAACAGCGGGCACGCCGCCGGAGCGGTGCAGATCAAACATTACATACTTGCCACCCGGCTTGAGATCTGCAAGATGCGGAGTTTTATCTCCAACGCGGTCGAAATCTTCAAGGGTCCATTCCACTTCGGCTTCGCGGGCGATAGCCATTAAATGGAGAACAGCATTGGTGGATCCACCAAGGGCCAGTGCCACGGTGTAGGCATTCTCGAGCGATTTGCGAGTGATGATATCTCTTGGTCGAATGTCCTGTTCGATGCACCGAATAAGTTGCTGCCCCGCGCAAAAGGCTTCGCGCTCCTTGGCTGCAGAAACACCCGGGTTGCTGGCATCGTAGGGCAGAGAGAGGCCCATGGCCTCGATGGCGGAGCTCATGGTGTTGGCCGTGTACATGCCGCCACAGGCGCCGGCACCCGGGCATGCAGAGCACTCCACATCATGAACGCGGCCCGCATCTGCCTTACCTGCCTGGAACTGGCCAACGGCCTCGAAGATGGAAACGATATCGACGATTGCGCCGGTGCTATCGATGCCCGGCATAATGCTTCCGCCATACACAAAGATTGATGGGACATTGAGGCGGGCCATGGCCATTACGCAGCCAGGCATGTTCTTATCGCAGCCGCCGAAGGCCAGAATGCCATCGTGGTTCATGCCAGAGCACACCACTTCAATGCTATCTGCAATTACCTCGCGGGAAACCAGGCTGTAACGCATGCCCTGGTGGCCCATCATAATTCCATCCGACGCAGTGGGTGCCCCAAAAATCTGTGGCACACCGCCGCCGCTATGGACACCTGCACTGCCCCTGGCGGCCAGCCTATCCAGGTGAGAGTTGCAGGGCGTAATCTCGCTGAAGAGCGATGCGATGCCAATCATTGGGCGGTTGAAATCGTTATCGTTAAATCCTACGGCGCGCAGCATTGCGCGGTTGGGTGCGCGGCCTACGCCCGCCGTGGTAAGCCGGCTTCGGCTATTAGAATCTGTCAATGTGCCATTCCTCACTTCTTACAGGTTTGCATATTGGGCAAGAAGACATCGCATCTTGCGTGCCAGTGCCCCTGCGTGGCTATGTTCTGCAGCCATGCGAAGGGTGCCGGTGCGTACTAAGGTATTCGCTAAGGGGAAGGCCGGCTATGGGGATGCCATGGCGGGGGCGCTTCTAAATCCATACCGATCAACGGCAGTCACGGCAATTACCGTGTTGGGATCGTTTGGGTCGATATCGTCCAGGGGTAAGGACGCCGTTAGGCCAGGCAGTATTTTTGTTTGCCATTCGCCCCGGTTTTTGGTTTGAATCAGCCACAGCCACGCCGTATCGGGCGTGCCTGTTTTGACTGGTTTCATCTTGAAGGAGAGCTTCCACCCTCCAGTGCTGCTATCTTTTTCCAGGGTGGCCTTTGGCTTTGCCGGCGCATGTTCGTGCAGCCATGGGCATGCAGGTATCAGTGCTGCATCCGTATATGCCAGAGTGGTTAGCGCATCGGCAATGCCGCCCCTGTTGGACATCAACGGTTTTAGACTGAAGTGTACGTTGCCAGCATTTTGTTCCAGCGGGCGTGTGGCAAGCACCTGTTGCACAATCTCATCTTTATCCCAGGCAGTTTTGCTGCCATCGGCCACGCGGCTTGTGAAGATGCCGGGCCAGATGTGCCGATTGTTTGTGTTTTGATCCAGCCACCACTTGAGAAGGGTGGTATAGCTCTGGGCCGTTTGCTTTATGGGCCAGTATAGCTGCGGCGAAAAATAATCACACCAACCATTTTGGAGCCACTTTTTGCTATCGGCGTAGAGCTGATCGTAGGGATCGTAGCCTTTAATAACCTGTGGGTTGCCGGGGCGCCAGATGCCGAACGGGCTGATACCGAACTTAACCCACGGCTTGGATTTTTTGATAGATTTATACAGACGCTCGACCAATGTGTTGACGTTTTCTCGGCGCCAATCTTCCCGGCCAAGCGTGCCCCCACCCTTTAGATACTCCTGATAGGAGGCATCATCTGGAAATGGAATGATCTGCTTCTTAGAATCCGATTCTTTGTAGGGATAGAAGTAATCATCGATGTGCACGCCATCGATATCGTAACGTTTAACCACATCCATCACAACAGAAACGGTGTAATCCTGAACGGCCTCCATGCCGGGATCCAGCCACAGGTAGCGGCCGTACTGTTTCACCAGTTCCGGGTGCTTTACGCTCACATGGTCCGCGCTAACCGGCCCATGCTTCTCTACATGCCTCGCCCGGTATGGGTTGAACCAGGCGTGCAGCTCCAGGCCGCGCTTATGTGCCTCTTTAACTGCCATGGCTAGTGGATCGTAAAACGGCTCTGGCGCTTTGCCCATTTGGCCCGAGAGGTACTCGGACCAGGGTTCCAATTTGGAGGCATAGAGGGCATCGCAGGCGGGACGCACTTGAAATATAACGGCGTTCAGTTTAAGCTGGGCGCACTTATCCAGAATGGCAACAAGCTCTGTTTGCTGCTGGGCAACCGGCAAGCCGGGCTTTGAGGGCCAGTCGATATTGGCTACACTTGCCACCCAAACTCCGCGAAACTCCCGTGGTGGATCCGGCAACCTGGTCTGCTTTTTACCGGGGTTGGCCTTTGCAGTACCGCCGCAGGCACATGCCAGTATTGCGACGGCCGCAGCACGTAGCAGGGATCGCCGCCGATGGGGGCCATGCAGTATTTTGGGTAAGCCGCTGGTGGTCATAAGGGGTCTCGCGTTCAATCGAAGACAGCACTCTGGATGGCATCATCCGCTTGCTGCAGTACAGAAGTGAGCTGTTCCGGGTTAGATGCTATGAGCGTAACATGCCCAACTTTGCGATTGGGGCGTGCGGATTTACCGTACAGGTGCAGATGAGCACCTGTAATTTTGAGAATACTTGCGCGCGCAGGAATTGGCCCAATAATGTTGAGCATTCCTACTTCGCCCCGAAGCTCAACAGAGCCAAGAGGCAGGCCAAGAACGGCACGCAGGTGGTTTTCAAACTGACTGGTTTCTGCGCCTTCGATGGACCAGTGACCGGAGTTGTGCACGCGTGGGGCCATTTCGTTGGCGATGAGCCTGCCATCCGAAACGAAAAACTCTATGGCCAGCACACCAACATAGTTCAGCGCAGAAAGGATACGGCCCGCAAATACCTCTGCATCGGCCTGCAGCGCCTGGATGTTTGAAGAGGCGGGAACGCGCGAGCTGTGCAGAATGCCGCTACGATGAACATTTTCTACCAACGGGTAGAATGCTGTTTCGCCGGTTGTGCTGCGCACGGCCAGAATAGAGCACTCGGCGGAGAATGGCACAAATTGTTCCAGTATGAGGCCAGCGCCGCCAAGTTCTAAGGTGGCGGCCTCCAGTTCGGCCAGCGTTCGCACTATTCGCTGACCTTTGCCATCATACCCCATCCGCCGGGTTTTCAAAACGGCGGGCAGCCCACAGCACTCTGCAGCCGCAGCGCAATCGGCAGTGCTGTTGATCGCCGCAAACTCCGGGGTAGTTACGCCCAGGTTCTGTAAAAACGATTTTTCTGTGAGCCTATCCTGCGCGGCCTCCAATGCCGCTGGCGGAGGATAGATGGGCCGGATGGCTTCAATTTTGCGTGCGGCCTCTACCGGCACGTTTTCAAATTCGTATGTGAGCAGATCCACACTGGCAGCGAACGCCTGCAGAGCCTCGGCATCCGCATAGGGAGCCGGCACATGTTCAGCAAGGTGGCCAGAGGGGGCTGCAGGGTCCGGATCGAAGAACCGGAACCTGAGGCCCAGTGGATATCCTGCCAGAGCCAGCATACGGCCCAACTGCCCGCCACCGAGAATACCTATTGTGGGATTGGAGTTCACGCTTGCTCCTCATCCCAGGGTTTCACGGCATCTATCACAGCGTTCGTCTGGCGAGTTCGGAAGTCTTTAAGTGCCTGCCGAATTTCCGGATGGCTTGCCCCCAGCATGGCCGCCGCCAGTAACGCCGCGTTTATTGCACCGCTGCGGCCAATTGCCAGTGTGCCAACGGGGATGCCTGCGGGCATTTGCACAATTGATAGTAGAGAATCCATGCCTTTAAGCGCCTTAGATTCCACTGGAACACCCAGCACGGGCAGCGTGCACTTGGCGGCCACCATGCCTGGCAGGTGTGCCGCACCGCCAGCCCCCGCAATAATCACCTGGATACCGCGGGCCTCTGCCTGCTCTGCGTACTGAAACATCAGATCTGGCGTGCGGTGTGCCGATACCACATTTATCTCATGCGGCACCCCGAGATCTGTAAGTGTTTTAGCGGCATTCTGCATGGTTTCCCAATCCGAGGTAGAGCCCATGATAATGCCTACCAGCGGTGCCGAGGAGCTTTTTGGATGGCTCATTAGAAGTGCGTACTCTTTCTAAGCAGCGGCGTGCGGCTATTGCGGGCGTCGCCTATCGAGATTAGTAAGGTTCTCTTTGGCCAGCTTGTGGCCGGGATCTATCTGCAGCGCGCGCACGTAGTTCAGACGTGCCGTATTGAGGTCTCCCTTTGTTCGATACACAACCCCCAGGTTGTTGTACGCATCGGCAAAGGTTGGGCGTGCCGTAATGGCCTGTTTAAACCGGCGAATTGCATCATCCAGCTTATTAGTTCTTAAAGCTACCAGTCCCAGTCCGTTGAGAGCATCCGGCAGGTTTGGAACCAGTTTCAGCGCTTCGTTGTATTGTTCAGCCGCCTTATTCAGGCTTTCCAGATCTGGCGAGGCCACATCCGATCCACGGGTGTAGTACCTATAGGCCAGCGCGCAGCGCAGGCGCGACAGCTTGGCTGGATCGCCGGCGCGTTTGTTTGCAGCCTCTTCCAGCACGGTAGTTTCTGCTTCAACATCGCCCTTTAAGCGCAGACACGAAGCCAGATTGAGCCATGCGTTAAGGTTGTTGGGATCTGCACGGGTTACTGCAGTAAATACTTTTGCGGCTTCATCGTAAAGCTGCTGGCGGTAAAGCATCTCACCCTGGCGATATTGTGCCGTATGGTTATCCTGCGGGGCAAACTCGGTGGCCTGTTTGTAGGCTTCGGCTGCTGCGCCATACTTTCCAAGTTTTTCCTGAGCAACGGCAAGATTATAATAAGGATCGTACTGGCGAGGGGATATCTGCGCAGCCTTTTCAAACTCCGGTATAGCTTCAGCGTACTTTCCAGATTCTACAAGAGTTTCGGCGTAGGTTTCTCGAATAGAGTAGTCGTTCGGTTTGAGTTTGGCTGCCTGTTCTAGCGCAGCGGTGGCCTTAACAAGGCATGCGTCGACACGTGCCTGTGAGACATTGCCCGGTAGCGTGCGGGCTTTGCCTGCAGCAGCCAGTGCAGCAACCGCATAGTTATATAAAAACGTGGTGTTATCGGGCGTGGCGGGAGAGAGCTTAATTGCCTTTTCGTATGCGCTCATCGCCTCCGAATAGCGGGCAGCAGATTGGCAGGCATATCCAAGCCCGTTCCAGTTATATGGATCATCAGGTTTTAAAGTGGCAGCTTTGCGATATTCCGAAATTGCGAGATCGGTACGCCGAATCTTCATGTAAACGCTGCCAAGATTGTAAGGTGCATCGGCAGATTTCGGCTTTAGTTTGCCAGCAATTTCAAATTCACGGATGGCGTCTGGATACAGTTTTAAACCATCTAGCACATTGCCAAGATTGAGATGTGCTTCGGCAGAATCGGGACGCAGCTTGATGGCACGCTCCAGTGGGGACCGTGCTTCATTAAATTTTAGCTGCGAAAGATAGATCCACCCAATCCAGTTAGAGAACCTGTAATCATCCGGAGAAAGCTTGCGGGCAGCTTCAAACTCTTGCACCGCTGCCTCATATCTGCGCTCGTTATAAAGCGTGATACCCTTGTTGGCATGCTCGGCGGCGGTATCTGCCAGAGCTGGAGATGTGGCGAACGCAGCCGCTAAGATCAACCCTGAGACCCAACGAACAGGAGAGTTTAAGCGTATCATAAAGTAGTCTCCCCGGAACAAGTAATTCCGGATGCCATTAGCCCGTGGTGCGGGCTGGCACGCCGTGCGATCCAACCACGATCCGAGCGGCAGCAGGGGCCGTAACCGCTCGTCATTATACCATTTGACGGCTTGAGAGGGCCGTTTGTGCGTTTGACACGCAGGAAACGCGCAGGGTATACTCGGCAGAATTCATGAATTATATGACGATGCTTCAGCCACTTCCAAACGCCGTGTAATTTCCCCTGCAATATGCGAAACGGCTGTTCGCTTCCGAATGGAACCAGTTAAAGAAATGGGCCAGATTACCCGGGATGCCTCTCATAACAACGCCGCCAGCGCCTTTCCCGGCGGCGACAAAGAGCGCTATGTTCGGGATATGTTTGCTGCAATTGCTCCGCAGTACGACCGCCTGAACGCCATTCTCAGTTTTAAACAGGACAGACAGTGGAGGCGGTTGGCTGTGCGCCTTTCCAACGTGCGCCCTGGCGACTCTTGCCTGGATGTATGCACTGGAACCGGCGATTTTGCAGTTGACCTCAGTAACGCTGTAGGCACTACAGGCAAAGTGATTGGCGCAGATTTCTGCGAACCAATGATTCGCCATGGCATGAATAAAGTGATGCGCGCAGGCGGTGCCCCCATTAAGATGATGGTAGCCAATGCCGAGCATTTGCCATACGCCAGCAAGCAGTTTGATGTGGTTACTGTTGGTTTTGGAATACGCAATGTGGCCGGCATTCAAAAGGCAGTATCTGAAATGGCGCGCGTTGCGCGGCCGGGCGGGCGGGTAGTAATTCTGGAGTTCAACCGGCCACCTGCAGTGTGGTACAAGCCTTTTGTAGACTTCTATATTTTCAACGTGCTTCCGCGTATCGGCGGTCTGTTTAGTCGGCGGGAAGCGTATACCTACTTGCCAGAATCTATGAAGAAGTTTGTGTCTCGAGAAGAGCTGTCATCCATAATGCAGAAAGCTGGCCTCACAGATATTAAACTGAGAGATCTGAATTTCGGCTCCGTATGCATCCATATCGGCACGAAACCCGCCGAAGATGTAACGGAAGGAAGCGCACGATGAGCGGCCCCACTTATATTGTTAATCCCACTGCTGCAGATGCCAGACAGGCGCAGCCCTCGGGAGCTTCCTTTTTAAGCTTCGTAAAGCAGGATCTGGAAGCTGTTGAAGCACGCATGAACGCAGATCTTGGCTCCGACGTGCGTACAGTTTACGCGCTTACCCGGCATATTTTGAATGCCGGCGGAAAGCGCCTACGCCCTGCAATGGTGGCACTGGCAGCAAGAGCAGCAGCCGATGTAGTAGATGAAGAGCGCCTGGCAACCGTTGGCGCAGCTGTAGAGTTTGTGCACATGGCCACGTTGGTACACGACGATGTGGTG
>CAIONQ010000041.1 GCA_903859705.1 uncultured Chthonomonas sp. | reverse complement strand
GCGATGGAACTGCCCGTGCGGAGACGAACTCCAGCCAGAGTGTAACGTCTACGTTAACACCGGATGCCTTCGGCAATGCCGTGGCCACCACGGGTTCTACAGGCAGCAGCTATCAGTTCGGGGCCACATCCGGCTACCGGACTGATGGAGATGCCGGGCTGCTCAAAGTCGGATGCCGGTATTACGATCCACAGGTGGGTGCCTTCACCACGCGTGGCACCTATCTGGATCAGAAGCCGTATCTCTACTGTGAACATGATCCGGTGAATGCCACGGATCCGAGTGGGCATACGTGGAAATGGTATCATTGGGCTATAGCGGCAGCTGTCGTTGTAGCTGTGATTGGCCTCGGTCTTATAACGGCAGGCTCAGCCTATGTCTGGATTGGAGGACTTGCGGTCACCGAGAGAGGGGTACTTACGGCAGAGGGGCTAGTTAACATCGGAGAGGGACTCATAGAATACGTTACCGATCTTGAAAACATCGGTAACGGGCTTAACGTAGTTGGTAACGGCGTAGCTACTTTAGCCGGAATATCAGCCGCTGTTGCCACCATCGGCGCGCAATGCGACGACCCGGGTCTAGGCCCTCCGAAAAAGTAATACATATTCCGCTTTCCCAATATTACTAGCTTTTGGAAGCTGTTAACGTTGGGCAATGGTTATCTCTGGCAGTTAATCGATTAGAAGTGAATCCATTAACTGCCAGTTTTGATTAGCTCTGAAAGGTACAGTTAGCTGTTTCGATACGAGCACTTATCTATTAACATTGGGCCGTGTGTGCCGTCACTGCGCTGAGTGGTTTCAATGGTACGTCGAGAAGCAGCCTGCATGGCCTACAAATTGGTTTTAACTAACCGTACCCAATACAATTATCGGGCCTACCGGCTTGTAAGGACGTTTGACGACTATCGGTCGTGCTTAATGCATAACCGTTACGTATTCATCCGCCTAAGGCAACGCGTCAAAGTGCGTCAAATGCATGCTAAGTGTAATCCAAGAGTGAGTGATTCCAGGGAACATGAAGTAACAGCGAAAGCAGATTAAAGGATACAAGCTGAAATGCGTCAATCAAAAGATCCAATAGGTTTTCAGCCGCACTGTAAGATGCAGCGTTTTACAAACCGACTCATGGTAATACTGTGTGCCATTATTTGGACAGCCGCGTTTTTGTGCATTTTTACCGCCGTTGCGCGAGTTTTATCGGCATTCCGTTCACAGGCATTCGACACACGTGCCATAGCTGACTATACGTTGTTTGGAATAATCCTCATGCAGGTGTTTAGTGCTTTGAATAGAATATCGTTGGTGCGATACAGAATGTTCCAAAAAATCCACAACACGCCTTACGGACAGTAGATGCAAAGTAGATTCCATTTCGAAATCTTCACCGGTCGGTTTCCTGTGCACATTCTGGCTATATGAGCGCTTGCTGTTTCTAAAAGCGCGCCGGAAAAGGCAGTAGTTTTGGCTATGCAGCTGGCGGGTGCCTGTTGTGGCGTTACGTTCGCGCAAGTCAAGAGTTTACGAATTGGAAGTCCAATGTCTTCAATAATGCGCGAAAAACTGCATCCACCTTGTGCTTCTTATAGCTCGCACGCAAACCCAGCTAACAGAGCGTGACAGATATTTTCCTCGGTTACCTACTATTCGTACGATAATGCCAACACGGTAACAGAAATCCAGCACAAAACCAGTGGTGGAACCAGCACGGCCGAGCGTATGATTAGTGGTTATTTTTGCAATATAGGCAGGTGTTTTAGTTGTTCTTGTTGCAACGACATAGACGACGTATATGACTTACACGAGGTGCAAATTTGGAAACTGGTCCAATTCTAAGTGCTCATAGTGGGTACCGCAAACTGTTATTGTTGTAATACATCAGGCAAGATCTTTGTTGGCACTACGCCGGGTAGTTTCAATGCGCGCCTTCGGTAGTTTGCAAAGTATCGACTGATAGCTTGTGGGCGCAGCAAGCGGCGCCCCTACGTGGGCCGGGAGTGGGCGCAGCAAGCGGCACCCCTACACCGATTGGGAAGTGATAATGATGGCAGATTTGTTTGTTGGTAGCTGGAAGCTCGGGCGCAGCAAGCGGCGCCTCTACGTGTGCGGTTAAGTGTGGTACTTTACAGTTAACAACACAGAAGTGAGAACGATACGTGAACACTGCAGCACCCGCAACTGACGCCGCAATTGCCAGCAAGCTGACTCGCCTGCAATCGCTTGATGCATTGCGTGGCTTCAACATGTTCTGGATTATTGGTGGGGACGACCTGGTTAGCACCATGCTGGAGAAAAGCCGCAACCCGGTGGTGAAAGGAATTAGCGATAATCTAACCAGCCATGCGCCCTGGGTTGGCTTCCATTTTTACGATATGATCTTCCCGCTGTTTCTCTTCATTGCCGGAGTTGCCCTGCCATACGCCATATCTAAACAACTTGAACGTGGCAAAACCCAACAACAGATAGCCTTAGCCATATTAAAACGAACGGTTATGCTGTTTGTGTGCGGCCTGATATACAATGGCCTGTTAAAGTTCAATGGCATTGAGCATCTAAGGATTATGGGCGTGCTGCAGCGACAGGCACTGGGGTATGGCGCCGCTGCGCTTATCTACCTGTATGCACCTAAAACCAGGCAGCAGATAGGCATAGCAGTTGCACTGCTCCTGGGGTACTGGGCCGCCATGGCATTAATACATGTTCCCGGTTTTCCGCGCGGCACGATGACCGAAACAGGCAACCTCGCAAACTATATAGACCGGGCACTGTTTAAACCCGGCCAGCTTTACAGATCTTACGGAGACCCGGAAGGGCCATTTTCCACCATTCCGGCCATTGCAACCGCTATTCTGGGAGTGCTGGCAGGCAAGTGGCTCCGAACAAACAAAAAAACCGAGAACAAGGCAGCAGGCCTGGCTATTGCCGGGCTGGGTTTGATTGCCGCAGGGGCAGTGTGGGGAATATGGTTTCCTATCATTAAGAAGATATGGACCAGTTCGTACGTGCTATACGCGGGCGGCTGGAGCCTGCTGCTGCTGGCGCTGTTTTACTACATCATAGATGTTAAGCAGTATAAAAAGTGGGCGTTCTTCTTTGTGGTAATCGGCGTAAACCCACTCACCATCTACTTGATGCAGGAGTTTGTAAACTTCGAAGAGATAGCAAAATTCTTCTTCGGAGGGGCGCTTAAACACGCGCCGGCCATCGCACCCGTTCTCTTTATTGCCCTGGTAATCGGCATTAAGTGGTTTGTGCTGCGCTTTTTGGATAAGCAGAAGATCTACCTGCGCGCGTAACACAAACATTCCGGAGGAATGGCAAGCAAATGGATATAAACGTGGCTCGAGCGCACTGCCTGATACCACAAGATGGCTCTGTTTGGATGGTGCCGAATTTTATAGCCCAGGCAGATGCCGACAGGCTGTTTGATACCCTTACGCTGAACCTGCCCTGGCAGCAGAAGCAGATTCGGATGTTTGGTAAGTGGATTGATATGCCACGCCTTACATGCTGGGTTGGCAACCCCGGGTGCAGCTACACCTATAGCGGGCTTACGGAATCTCCGTTACCTTGGACGCCCGAACTGCTCGAGATACGCCAACTCCTGTTGGAACAGGCCTCAATAATCTGCAACTCTGTTCTGGCGAACCTGTATAGAAGTGGGCAGGACAGCATGGGCTGGCACAGCGATGATGAAAAGGAACTCGGCCAACAGCCCGTAATAGCCTCTATAAGCCTTGGCGCAGAACGGCGCTTTGATCTGCGGCACCGGCACGATGCAGATATGAAAGTATCTTTGAACTTACCGCACGGCAGCCTGCTTGTGATGGAAGGGCTAACACAAACCTATTGGAAGCATCAGGTGCCAAAAGAGCCAGCCACAAGAGTGACTGGCCCAAGAATAAATCTGACATTCCGTACGATTTTATAGGAGATTTGTCAGGCTGCGGCGGCTTTATGCTGCCGGGTTTTTAAACCAAGGTAGACAAACGCAGCGCAGGTGGTGAGCACAGAGATGATGGCCAGCGTGCGGAATGCACCGGGCCACCCCGCCGGGGCTTCCGCAAGTTTACCAATGTAGGTACCTGCGAGCATTCCGCCAATATAGCCCACACCATCGATCCAACCAGAGGCTGTTGCGCTGCCCTTTTTGCCACCAAAATCCATACCGATTGCGCCGGCAAGGAATGAGTATGGGCCAAGCATAAGAAATGCAATTGCCCCAAAAACAATGAGTGGCATGGTAGCGTCTGTACCGAACTTAGCAATTGAGAGCAGATAAAGAGCCGGTGTGGCGACGATCATGCCGCCCAGTATGATTTTTGCACGGCCAGTGCTTCCCATACGATCGCTCAGGAAGCCAGCCAACAGCACAGAAAACCCACCGAAGAGAGGGAAGATGGAGCTCCAAATGCCCGCGGTGCCCTTCTCCATCTTTGTTACTTCATGGAGATAGGTGGGTATCCAGTTATTAAAGGTTTCCCGAACCACTGTAAACCCAAAAGACAATACGCACACCACCCAGAACGTAGGGCTGATAAACAGGGGCAGCAGCAGGCTTGCCGCACTCTTCTGATCGGCCTTGTTGCCATCTTCGCCATATACATTTTCCGGGTTTGTAACGGGCTCCGGATCGCCAACAACGGAGGGTGACTCTTTCAAAAGCATGGCGCAGCCAACAAATATCAGGCTGAGAAGCCCTGCAGAGATGTAAAAGATAATTCTCCAGCTGTGCTGCACGTGCGCATGGTCCAGCTGATTTAATAGGTAGCCCAAAAATAGCCGGGAAAGAAAGTCGCCAAATAGGTAGCTGAGGCTTATTAAGCCCATGATGGTGCCGTACACCGAGTAAGAGAACCAGCGCGACGATATTTTCACGATGGCAGCCCATCCGCCGCTCTGCACTGCGCGGTTTAATGCCCAGGCCAGCGTAAACATGGGAACCGTGGCAGACATCCCGAAGAAGATGGTGCAAAGAATGGCACCGCCCATTCCGAGCAGAAACATACGTTTGCCGCCGAGATAATCGGCACCAGAGCCCAGCAGAAACTTACCACCGGCATAAAATAGAAGGCCGAAAGAGCTGATTCCGCCAATAATCTTCTTTGTGAGATGCAGATCTGCTTCTTCAATCATAGAAGGAGTGCAGATAGAGAGATGCACCCGGCAAAGGTAGTACCCGGCATATCCAAGGGTAAGCATAACAATAGTGATAATCTGCCAGGTAGTGAGTTTTGCGGATCCTGCGGCAGCGCTTTCACGGTTCGATGCGGTCAAAACAGCCTCCAGTTGCGTGGGCTCGAAATTTTCTTAGTATGGGTGGCGGCGACGGTGCCGGGGGAGGGCGCGGTGCGCACCGTTTCCAACGATGGTGCTATCGGAAGTTTAAGCGCAGGCTAAGCTCGGGTTAAGCATGCGTTAACTTTTGCTTAATGGGCCAAAACTCCTGCAGACGAGGTAATGAAGGTTCCATATCAATGCAAACTGAGGGAAGATATCGCGCTGTGAGAGTTGAAAATGCCGGTATGAAAACAATCCGATTTACAACGATCACCGCAATCATCGTAGCCTGTGCGCTAACTGCTGCCCCATCTGCTTCCACAATTGCGCAGGAGACTGCTGCCGCGGAAGACCACGCAATGCGTTTCGACAAGAGTGGCATGCTTCTGCCCTGGACTGGCTACCGAGACGCAATTGCCCGCGAGATGGCGTGGTACCAACATTGCCCGGAACATGGTGCCACAGCATCTGGAAGATTAGTAGGCTACCCGCGCTTTGTAACCACCACCTTTATGATGGGCAACTATTCACCGATAGCGCGCAGGCCAAGCACCATCCCCGCTATGCAAAACGGAATGGGCATAATCTCCTACCTGAAGTACTGGAACTATACCGGCCGCAAAGATTCACGCTTTGTACAAACCGCTGGCAAGATGGCCGATTACCTGATAAAGGAATGCCTTACACCCAATACCGGTGCCTATCCTCTATTTCCCCGCTCCACGGGAACCGCCGGGCAGATTCCCATGCCAGCAGATTGCGGCTCTCAGCGCGACCATCCCTATGAAATCCAACCAGATAAAGGCGCCATAGCTGCTTATGCCCTGATAAAACTGTGGCAGCAAACCAAACGGGAAGACTGCTTTGAAATTGCCCGGCATACGGCCGAAGTGCTGAAGGCACAAATGAGGAGCGGCGATGCAACGCACTCTCCCTGGCCATTCAGAGCAGACTTCAGAACAGGGGCAGCCCGTGGAGACATCTCCTCTAACATGAGCTTTGTTCTAAGGCTATTTGATGCTCTAATAGATGCTGGCAGAGTAGAGTTTAAAAATCCTCGGCAAAAACTGTGGCAGTGGATTATGGAGTATCAAATTCCCTCTGCAAATGCAAAAGGGGAGCTGTGGACTCAGTTTTTTGAAGATCACGAAGAGCCGGATAACCGTAACTCCTGGGCTCCACTGAACCTGGCACGATACTTGCTTGAGGGCCGGGAAAAGCTGGAACCACAATGGCTGGAGCACTCCAAAACCCTGGTAGAGTTTACGGCCCGCAGCTTCACCAGTGTTCGCGGCGGTGTGCCCGTGTGCGGCGAGCAGGATTACGACAGGGAGCCCTGGAGCGGCGCGCTGAGCACCTACGGTGCCGTGCTGGCGCTATATGCCCGTGCAGCACATTCGCCAGCGCATGCAGCGGCGGCGCGGCAGGCACTTAACTTTGCAGAATATGCAATTCATGAAGATGGCTGCCCGGGAGATACCGCCATCCGCCCCACACGTGGTGGCTGGCAGGAGGATGCCCACACCGATGTGATACACAACTTTGTAGATGCGCTTACTGCTTTTCCCGAGTGGGCCAATTCAAGAGATAATCGACTGCCAAAATCAGTTCAGTGAGTGCGGTAATCTCGGAAGTACTTTACGTGTACATCCAGAAACACCCTGTTACGCCCACCAAAGTGGACGCCTAACCCTTTTATTGAGGCAGGTACTGTAGGGATAGTTGATGGGAAGTACGGATCCACGCACAGTTCTACATCCGAAACGCTGTTGGGATAACCCGCATTGGGATCGCCGGCAGCCTGCAGATCCAGTACGGATTGCTCATCTGTTTTCCCCCACAGGTCACTGAGGGGAATTGGATTATCAATTCTATCAAAGCGCCACATCCAGTACCCGGTAACAGGCGCACCAGAATCGTTAGAAACTGGCTGAATTACCTGTATCTGCTGGCTCATAAGTGTGCCTTTAACCGAAGGGCACAGCCAGATATCGTAACTCTTAGTGTAGGGGTACATAACCTGGGCTGCCCAGCCAGCGCGCGGGTCGGAAGTGGGCCAGCCTGTCCAGGGTTTCCAGCCACCTGGCAGCGAGGCCTTCAGATCTCGCCGGCTGGGAAGCTGCTCATCATAATCCTGCACATACTGTGCAAATGCCATGCCTATCTGCCGCAGGTTGCTGAGGCAGGAGGTTTGCCGTGCTTTTTCGCGCGCAGAAGAGAATACCGGAAACAGGATAGCCGCAAGAATTGCTATTATGGCTATAACTACGAGAAGCTCGATGAGTGTGAAGGCGGAAATTCGTTTCATGGTACTACTTTACCCCGGTGTGCCCTGCCAAGAGCTGCAAGTATCTGGCTTATCTCGGGCTTTCCGCGTTGAGCCCAAGCAATCCTGCCATCTGAACCTATTATATAAACGGTTCGCTTTAACAGACCACCCAGTGCCCTGCATCCATACGCAGCAGATACGGCTTCATCGGCATCTACCAGCAGTGGAAAGGGATATCTGTTGCGGCGGGCAAAATCCAGGTGCTTGGCCTTGCTTGCCGGATTGATACCGTATACATCCGCCCCGGCCGCCTGCACTGTACCCCAGGAATCTCGCAGTGCACACAGTTGTGCTGTGCAAACAGCAGTATTATCTCCCGGATAAAACACCAGAATAGCCGCATGCCCGGCACGCGCACTTTCCGCAAGTGAAACCCGGCTGCCATCTGCCGCTGTTAGCGTAAAACCGGGGGCAGGGTTGCCAACAGGCAGCAAATCATACTGCGTGGAGAGGCTGAACCAGTACCCTGCCAACAGCACAACCACGGCCACAGCCACAATTACAGCGCGCCTCGGCCCCGTGTAACGGGACCTGTTTTTATCTGTACTTTCCAGTGAATTTCTCCCACAAGCTCCCATACATAGATGATTTAAGGGTACCCCCTGCCTTCTCTATCTGGCACCGCACCCGTGCCGTGCTGCTTCAACAGAAAACAATCCTATGCAAACCAACTGTAAAATGCTTTGCTATAAATGCAATTATTAATACTGACGCAATAAATCAAAACGTGCAGGTATTACAGTCCGTGTAATTTTGCTCAAAGTGGCCAGGTAAAATTCCCCACCCGGTTCTGAAAGGCATTTGCCACGCAAGCAAGCGTATCAGGGTAGGTATTGCTTTTCGTAAACATCATTTCATAAAGCACGCGAAGGAGATGCAGCGAAGAGGGAGGTGGTACGCCTCAAGCTGCCTGTGGCGAAAGCAGAGCCACGTTCTGAAATGCATTTGTCGCGCTAAGGAAATGCAGCCTAACCCCCCGACCCCCTTCCCGAAACGGGAATGGGGAGAAAAGCGGCTCAAGCTAACCAAGGTTCAGGTACAGCCACGGTCTGAG
>CAIONQ010000040.1 GCA_903859705.1 uncultured Chthonomonas sp. | reverse complement strand
GGACCATCTTGAAGCAGCGCCGCACTCGAACCAGCAAGGCTCAGAGGATCGGTATGTATGCTCTCACCGCGAATGGCCGCCGAAACGCTGAATCCGGAGCCCAGCCTGCGATCCAGCTCTAAGCTCCCTCCAGCCTTCTGCTGAACAAGAGAGCCGCCATTCACGCCGGAACCGATGCCGGCAATTGTGTTTGCAAACATAGAGCTGGAAGTATCGTATGCGCTAACACGCATGCTTGTGGCATTACGGTCTATAAACGGCTCTGAAAAGGATAACTGATAGGAGTGGCGGTTGGAGTTAACCCCATTTTCAATGTGCACTCCCAGGGATTCGTTCTGGCCTCGAAAGTTGTTGTCCGAAACCTCCACAAATCCCGCAAGCGCACCGCCTCCGTAACTGGATCCAAAATTATAGGTTCGAAGTTTGTTCTCTTTAAGTCTTATCTGTATGCTCACCTGGTCAGGAGATACCACTTCCACCTGCGGATCCACATCGCTGAAGACTCCCAGTTTACCGAGACGCTCCGTATCTGATGCCAGTACTCTGCGATTAAAATAGGCGCCCTCATGAGTTTTGATCTCTCGCCGAACAACGAATGCCCGGGTAACTTTGTTGCCAGATATGCGGATATCTCGAACGCGCGCAATAATGATCGGAACATTTAAAATTCCAGGATGCTCAGGATCCATTCCAAGATCTTGCCCGAAAGTGGCAAGGTAACCCTGTGCGTGGTACATCTCCTGAATGGTTCTTCGATCTCGGTATAGTTGCTCTGTGCTAAACACACCTCCCGAGTGTAGATGCTTCCGTATCTCATCCGGAGTAATTGGCCCTGATCCAATAATACTGAAGTTCTTTACAGCATCATTTTCATCCACAATTATCAGCAGTTCCCCGTGCCCCTTAGGGTAACCGGTGGTTTCGATGCGCAACCGTACAGCTTCGTCGGGATCGTCTGGATGATGCATTCCAAACAATCCGGTGTCGATCAGTCGTTTGTGAATGCTTGCTATCTCGTCTTCGCTCAAGCTCTGGCCCGGCTGCACCGAGGCAGCAATGGTAACAGCACTTGAAGTCAGCGCTTTTGTTCCCACTACCGTTATCTTGTCTGCGATCACGTTGCCAGTATTGGCGCCATGGCATGGTTGGCTCACACCGGCAAGTGTGAACAGAATGAGCCCCGTTGCAGCGATGACTGGATGTACAACGGTGGTTGGTAATTGCTTGCCGTGGCTCCGTTTGATCTTCAAACGGGAGGATGCTGAAGTGCGTTGGAAACCTTTACTTGCATTGCGCTGTTTCATAGCAGCCAAACTCCTATCCCTGGAAGTCAGCCCGAATAGTTTGCCCGTGTAAAATCAAAAGCGAAAGATAAGGTCTGCCGGGCATGCGTATAGTGCGTCCTACTCCACCTCATGCGGCGAGTTAGTGGGGTGAGACAATTGCCAATCCCTACAAGTTTCCGTTTCTCTGCCGCCTTATGGGCAGGTGCGAACTATTAAACAACGTGGGTGAGCTTTCCATCACATGTCTGAACGGTAACTGATAATTTAGAACTGGATATGTCTATGGCACTCACTTCTGGCAGGCATTGCATGTGACGACATCCAATAGTTCTTCAAACACTCTGCCGGGCCGATTGCCCGGAAAGATGGGAGCGATACGATGAGCACCCCGGATACCACAGTTACAGATGCGCCAGTGACGGCGCGTGAAGAGTACTTTTTTGATCTCAACGGATTTATTATCCTGAGAGGCGTGCTGGACGCAGATCATGTAGCGAGCATGAATGCAATTTTGGACAAGATCATCGCTCTGGATCCACCTCTTTCAACCAATGAGTGGTACGGAGGCGTGCATGCTCACAGCTATGGTGGGGCAGAAGGTGTAAACCTGCAGCAGATCTATGAGGCAGGAGAGCCGTTCGAGCGGCTGATTGATCATCCCGGGTGGTATGAAAAGGTTAAGAGGTTTGTGGGTGGTGAGCGAACGTTCGATTACCATCACGGCCCACTGTTTATCGATGAGAACTTTGCGAATGTTCGCGGACCAGGGGAAGCAATCGGCTTGCATTCTGGCGGTGCCGAAGGTTGTAAACGCACCCAGTTTAGCTTCCGAAATGGTCAGTTTCGTTGTGGACAGATCAATATTCTTATGGCGCTAACCGATATTGGCCCGGGAGATGGTGCCACTATGGTGGTGCCTTCCAGCCATAAAGCAAACTTCGTGCATCCGGATGCGGCAATGGCTGGTATGCGCGCGGGCGAAGTGCGATCGGTGGATGGTGTGGAAGGCGCGATCGAGGTACATCTAAACAAGGGAGATGCCATTCTTTTTGTGGATGCAATCTGTCATGGAAGCGCAAAACGTATCAATGCCGGTGAGCGGCGCATCGTTGTATACCGATACGGACCAAGCTGGGGTAACTTCCGGCACCCTTATGAGGTTTCCGAGGAGCTTTACGAGCGCCTCACACCGCGCCGCAGGCAGGTTGCCTGCCCGCAGCGCCCTTTAAGGCGGGTGCCAAACAGGCTTGTATAAATATCAGCACATTCTGAAGGAATAACCATGGCTGCTTGAGGTTGCTACAGGTTGCCCATCCTGCTAAATCTTACTGCTATTCCTCCGGCAGCGGCCATACTCATGTCGAACACGTCTGCAGAAGTAACGATTTTGTGCTCGATCATAATATGTTTGGGGTCCGTTGCACTGTCTGCGGCATCTCGGTATATGTCTGCAGCATATTTGCCTTTACCCAGGAATCCCAGCTTAAGCTTTATGTTAACGGGATCATCGGCACACATACCACCAATATACCAGTTGCTGCCTTTGCGGCGTGCGGATACGATTTGTTTGCCAATGTCACCGCTAAGCACGCGGGTTTCATCCCAGCTTGTGGGGAATGAGCGCAGAAACTCAATACCTGGCTGCCCACGGCTATATTCTGGGTCTTCGCAGAAGCAGCAGAGCGGCCCATCGTACACAACGAACATAGCCAGCTGATGTGCGCGAGAGCCCATAACCTGTGTTGGGATGGCCTGCTTAAAGGCTGCCTTAGTTACGTTGTGAAAACCGCCGGGCGTAAAATCCATTGGGCCGGCCAGCATGCGTGTAAACGGCAATATCAGCGTATGTTCAGGAGTTACACGGTTTGAAAACTTGTTATACTCGTTGCCAAGTACTCCCTCTCGGGTCATGAGGTTGGGATAGGTTCTGCGCAGGCCGGTCGGCTTAAACGCTCCATGGAAATCAACCATTAGCCTGTGCTGGGCAGCCATCTTAACAATGGTTTCGTACCATTCCACCATCTCTTGATCGTCTCTGTTCATAAAGTCGATCTTAACGCCGGCTAGTCCCCACTTGTGGTAGGTTTCAAAGGCTTCTTCCAGCTTGCCGCTCTGCAGATACCGGTTAACATCGTTTGAGTGCAGCCATACCCACAATCGAATATGGCTCTTCTCGGCCTCTCGAAGCATCGATGGCATATCGATTGCCGGGTTGATTTTTGTGATATCCGCATTGACGTTGTCAAACGCACCATACCACTGCCAGTCTACGAGTTGATATTGCCAGCCCATTTCGCCAGCAAAGCGCAGGTATCGCAGGTTCTCATCTGTGGTCATCTTAACATCGCCAGACCACCAGTGGTCCCACGCCATCATGCCCGGCTTAATCCATGATGTATCGGCGAGTGTACATGGCCTGCTCAGGTTTTCAATGATCTCGCTCTGTGCCAGATCTCCAGGTTGCTGAGCAATCATTAGCACACGCCATGGCGATTTTATAGTGCTGTTAGCGTCCCATATAGCAAGTCCTTTGCCATCTAACCTGGGTGCTGGCGCAACGCTCAGCATTTGTGCACCCTGCGGCGCTCCTTTGCGCCCAAACACTTCAAATGTAACGGAACCCCGGCCCTTCGTTTCTGCATCGATGCCAACCACGGCTTCCAGGCGAGAATACTTGCCATGTACTGCGTACACTACATCTCCAACAGAGTGTGTGCCGAGCCCACTGGCAAATTCCTGTGAGCCCAGCGTAAGGAGATTGCCATCCACACTTCTGTTTCTCTGCAGGCTTCCAAACCCCTGTGAAGCGTTCAAAGGAGTGAGGCTGGATAACAGTACCGAAGTTCCATCCAGAGCAATTAGCTTTGCATCTGCCCAGTCCGCATGGTCGTAGGTGAAATCATCTCCGCCATCGCCAATGTGCAACGCAATAGTGTCCATGCCGGTAATTGGCACCGATATGTGTTGTGGCTGCGAATCCGCATGCATAACTTGCGTTGTAAACAGGCGTTGGCCGGTAGAGGAGGCGCCTGCAAGGTATGCGCCCGGGTAGTTTACAAGATCCGCTTCTGCGATAGCGCAGTACAGGCCATCGCCAAGGCGTATGGTAAGCGGCAGGCTGGTTAGAGGGGATGATCCCAGAGCGCTCAAGCGTTTCTGAGGATATTCGGTTTCGTAGGCAGGATCTTTGGGGGCAGCCCAACAGTCGGCATCTTGGGTAAA
The DNA here is from genome assembly GCA_903859705.1 of uncultured Chthonomonas sp. Taxonomy (GTDB): domain Bacteria; phylum Armatimonadota; class Chthonomonadetes; order Chthonomonadales; family Chthonomonadaceae; genus CAIXIX01. The sequence goes on along the minus strand of CAIONQ010000040.1, from coordinate 5,724 downwards.
GCGGAAGGCCGTGTTTTCAGCTGTAAGCATACGAGTTCCGCTGGCTTGTGTGGGTGGCAACTGGTAGCGAAAGGCAACTCCATCATTGCTTGCTCTAACCAGCAGCTGCATTGTATGAGCTGCGCTTGCCGAATCTACCAGATCGATAGATATCTGCTGCGCCCGGTATTGAACGGAGCTGAACCTGCCCACAACGGGGTGCCAGATGGAATCGAGTTTGCTTACTCTGCTGCCTTCAACCTTCCACTGTTTAATGGGTTCGTTATTGCATGTCAACCCGAGTGGCGAATTCTCAATAACGGTTTTTCCGAAGGCTTTTACTGTAAGGGTTAAGTTCGGAGCTACCCGTACTTCAGCCTGGATCTGCCTGTCTGGCGATAGAACCGTGAAGCTCTGGGCAGTTGCACTCAACTGCAGCAAAGCAAATGTGCTGGCAGAAGCAGTGGCAACAGCACGGGCAAACAGTGGCATGGTTTCAGCTCCGGAATGTAAGTAATTGGTTGTTATGCGATGCTCTTTCGGAACGAGCGTGTGGCAATAGTTATCAGCACCAGCATCAGGATAACAAGAGATACAAGGCTGGGGAACAGCTCTTGAATTCCCGCACCACGCACCATAATTCCTCTAATTATCTGGATGAAAGAGGTAACCGGGAAGATATTTCCTATCCAGTACAGGGGCAGAGGAAGTGTTTCACGCGGGGTAATGTAACCCGAAAGAAGTATGGAGGGCAGAGTAGTTAGCAGTGTCATTTGCATGGCCTGTCCCTGAGTTTTTGCGACTGTGCTGATCAGCAACCCAATTGCGAGGCTCGCCCCTATAAAGGGTATAGACATAGCCAAAAGGAGGGCCAGGCTTCCAGCTATCTGAATGTTAAACAGCAGGCGTGCAATAAAGATGACGCTGCTCATCTCAACAAACCCAAGAAGAGCGTACGGTATCAGTTTGCCAAGCATAAGGCCCAACCTGCCAACCGGGCTTACCATCAACTGCTCCAGCGTGCCCTGCTCACGTTCTCGCACCAGGCTGAATGCAGTTAAAGAAACCGTTACCAGCTGTAAGATAACGCCTACCAGGCCGGGAATGGTATAGATTTTGGTTCGTATATCCGGGTTGAACAAAACGTTAAGGCGCACATCCACTGCACTTCCGCCGGTTCCCTGGGTGGGTTGCTGCATAAATGCGCTGCGTGCCGGGTTAGCCACCTGCCCATCCGAGCCATCCAGCAGCACATGCACCTGCGGAGTGCGAACAGTGCCAAACCGGCGTCCGAAATCTTCCGGAATTATAAGTGCAGCACGCACATCGCTGCGCATGAGCGCACTCTCCGCTTCGGCCGGGGAGTGCAGGGTGCTAATTATATCAATATATTGCGTGTTCTGGATTCGGGCAATATACTCTCGGCTCTCGCGCGATCTATCCATATCCACAACCGCGGTTCGAATGTGGCGAACATCAAAATCTACAGCGAATCCGAACAGAGAAAGTTGAATGGCAGGTATCAAGAGCGCGAAAAAGAGTGTCGTTGGATCTCTGCGGATGTGAATAAGCTCTTTAACCAGCATGCTGCGCAATCCATTTAGCAGGGGAGTTGCCAATTTGTTGGATGTGTTCATTGTTTTGCCAGCCTCCGTGTTAGCGTTACAAATACATCTTCCAGGCTGGGTTCAATGGGGCGGGCGCGGCAGCCCTGTATGTTAGCGCCGTTGAGTGATGCGATTGCTTCCTCATTTGAAACCTCTGCGCGCATCAACAGGTGTATTTCGGCTTCAACCAGCGTTGCATCCAGGGTAAACGGCTGTGCCTTAAGCACAAACAGTGTGGCAGATGGCCGCGTTGTGGATACCGCAATGCGCCGAGTACCTTCAGGAGTTATCTCTGGCAGTGCCTTTAGCTGCGAAGGTGTGCCCTTTACCATCAGTTTGGAAAGGTAGATGTAGGCAATCTGATCACAACGTTCTGCCTCATCCATATAGTGTGTGGTGACAAACAGGGTTTTGCCCTGCGACGCCAGGAGAAATAGCAGGTCCCACAGCTCTCGCCTTGCAACGGGGTCTATTCCGGCCGTAGGTTCATCCAAAAACACCAGATCTGGCTCATGAATGAGAGCTGCCGCAAGCGCCAGGCGCTGCTTCCAGCCTCCGCTGAGTTGCCCGGAGGGGCGCCGCATGTAAGGCTGCAAACCCATTAGGTGCACCACACTTTCCATGCGTTCTATCAGGTGCTGCCCGCGCAGTCCATAGATGCCGCCGAAAAATGAGAGGTTCTCCTCCACACTCAGGTCACGGTACAGGCTGAACGACTGGTTCATATAACCAATAGAACGCTTTACTTGCTCGGGATCTTTAACAATGTCAAACCCATTTACTGTTGCGCTGCCGGATGTGGGCTCGAGAACGCTGCACAGCATCCGGATACATGTGCTTTTGCCGCTGCCATTGGGGCCAAGGAACCCGAATATGGTGCCTTTTTCTACCGAAAACGATATGTTGTCTACGGCGGTGAAGTCTCCAAATTTACGGGTGAGGTTGTTGAGCTCTATAGCATGTGTCACGGTGTCCATGCTCCTATCCGCTTTACGGTAACGGCAATACCAGTTTTTAATCTAGCATCTTGCTTTGTTGGCCGCAAACGTACCCAGAAAACCTGTTTGCCGCGCTCCTCGGGTGTTTGTAGATTGGCGGGCGTGAACTCCCCAACAGTGGCAACAGATTCTACTTTCATCTCAAATTCCGCTTCCACGCCATCTATCTTAATACTGGCGATATCGCCAATATGTATCTGATGCAGGCTGGCTTCCGGAACATAAATGCGCAGCCATTCATCGCCCGGGTTGGCTATTCTTACCGCGGTGGTTCCCGCTGAAAGCAGATCTCCCACGGATACCGGGATACGCTCAACCACCCCCGATATCGGGGCGCGTATCACATGCTCTGCAAGCCTGCTATTGGCTGCACCCGCTGTGTGCGAGGCTACCTTTGCTGCAGCGGTTGCCTGTGCTATCTGTTCTACACGTGCCCCTGTCAGTAGGGAATCCATTACAGACTGCGCCTCACGCACCCTGTTTTGAGAGGCCGCGATATCTTCACTTCTGGCCCCACGTTTCAGGAGCTTTACCGCCATTGCTGCATCCTGAGCTTCCGCTTCTGCGGCGGCTATATCCTCTTTGCGCGCCCCGGCTACAACCAGGGCCAGGTTGGCACGTGCCTGAAGTTCAGTTTGCCGGGCCTGCTCCATCTCCTCGCGCGGGGTTCCTGTTCGTGCCAGGTTCCATGCCTGTTCCATCTCACGCCGTTTTGCGCTCGCAGAGCGCAGATCGGTTTGCTTTACTTCTGACTGCTGCCTGCTTACGGCATCCTGCCGGAACAGCTCTTCGTAACGCGCGGCCTCGCGGCGGGCAAGTTCCTCAGTGGAGGCGGCACTTTCAAACCGTGCGCGAGCTTCCTCACGCTCCTGCGTGGTAAGTCCGCGTTGTGCCTGCGCCAATTTTGCTTCTGCAAGGCTATGCGCGGCGCGGGCTGCCTCTATCTCTTCCGGGCGTGAGCCATGGCGCAGTTTCATAAGGGCCGCCATTGCGCGGGCCAGCCGCGCCTCTGCCTGCGCAATCTCCTCTGGCAGTGGTCCATTTTTCAGGCGTGTTAGTTGCGCTGCAGCCTCTGCAACGGCGGCACGCTGTTTTGCAATGTCCTCTACGCGGCTGCCGTTCTTTAGCTCTCGCAAAGCCTGGCCAGCCTGTTCCTGCTGGGCATCCCTGGCCTCAGCATCTTGCCGGTCGGGTTCTGTTTCCAGTTCCAGCAGGGGATCACCTGCTTTCACAGCATCTCCCTCGTGAACGAATACCTGCTTTACTCGGCCCTGAATTCGGCCTGCAGCAAGGGTCGGCTGGCTTTCTATAAAGCCCGTTAAGGCGCTGCGTTGCTTTTTTCTTCCAGTTTCCACATAATAACTTGTGAGGCCAAGTGTAATGAGCAGAACAGGCAGCAATATCATTCGTTTGTTAGCCATTAATAGGGTCTCCTTGCGGGGCAGCGCCTTTAAGAAACAGATCTACACACTGTTCGGCATACAGGGTGGGGGAGATATTCAATGGATCTGGAATGCGCAGCATGGCACACAAAAACACATGCGCAAAAAGTGGGGCCATAAAGCAGCGTGCTGCTGTTTCGGGATTCTCAATTTGAAGCGTGCCAGCCTGCTTGAGGTGACGCAGGTATTGCGTAATCAGGTTCCAGACCTTTAATGGCCCGGCCTCTGCAAGAACCTGTGCAAACTCTTCGGAGCGCAGTGCTTCGCCAATCATAACGCGCATGCTGTTAATAACAGCCGGTTCGGTTAAAATCGCCAGGTAGGCATTGGCAATAGCCAGCATGCCATCTCGTACTGGCAGTTCCGCAAGCTGCTCCATGTGGCCCGCAAGGCGCAATGGCGGAGCAAAATGGGCAAGTGCCGCTTTCAACAGCTCCTCTTTGTTGGCAAAGTAATGGTAAATCAGGCCGGGCGAATTTACTCCTGCCGCCATGGCAATATCTTTGATACTTGCCTCGCGAAACCCCTGTGCGGCAAAAACCTCCATCGCACCTTCCAGAATTCGGAGCCGTCGCTCTTCGCGTTGTTGTGATCGAACAGAACCCATCGGTACCACCCATAAGTAATTGGTTGAACATTCAATCAATATTATAGCATATGGGCAACATGGATGAAACATGTACTATTTCAACATCGCCTGAGGTGGGGGCTTTAGAATACTGTTCACAAACCGACTTAGCACAACAACAATGTGTGACTGTTTATTGATGGATTTATGACGGATCACGTATGCTTCAACCAGGCTTAACAGCATAGAAATTAATTAGTTAATACTTAATGATATTTTACGAGCGATGATATCGAAGCATGCGATGTAAAAACAACATTCGGTATAGTGCATCAAGGGTTATTGTAATAAATCCGTTACGTGCCGGTAGTAAGAAAACCGATAACATTTACTCAAGCACGTAATACTTCGCTTTGTTTCGCAGCGACGCAAAGCCTCCCCGTGCTTGTTCGTACCTTCTGATACCAGAAAACCCACGAAATACTTGGCTCTCGTTCAGAACGTAATGACGGCACACAAAACTCCTATTCACGCCTCCCAATCTGCTGGGAGAGAAAGGGCAAGAAAGTGAAAAGATCTGCCTTGAGAACGGGCCTTCGTCTGTCACTTGCCGCTCTTGGTACTGCTTGTGCCATGAGTTCCGCTTCAGCAAACGGGACCTTAAATGCTCTGTTTGCGGTGGATAGCAACCACTCTAACATCGATGTATTCGATGCAACGCACACCCTGATTTCCACTCTGCACGATGGCACTAATGGCAACCTTGAGGGCCTTGCTGTTTCGTCTACAGGAACCGTTTATGTCGGCGGCACGAGCGGAAAAGTAGACTACTTCAATGCGAGTGGAGTATTGCAGGGTAGCATCCACCAGTTTGGCAGTGAGGTCACTGGTATTGCTACTGACAAAAGCGGAAACGTGTATGTGGCTACCTCGGACAGTATTCATAAGCTAAATAGCTCGGGAACCATCATAGCCACCTATACCTCCACCGTCCCTGGAATCCTGGAGATGTACGGTGTTACGGTAGATAAGAACGGCACCGTGTGGGGTGTTTCTCAAACTCAGGGCGGCGCAACCGTATACAAACTCAATTCCAGCCTTGGTGTGATACAAACGCACTTCCTTGCTGG
>CAIONQ010000039.1 GCA_903859705.1 uncultured Chthonomonas sp. | reverse complement strand
CACATCCTTAGAAAGGAGGTGATCCAGCCGCACCTTCCGATACGGCTACCTTGTTACGACTTCGTCCCCCTCGCTCCCCACACCTTCGGCGGCTGGCTCCTTGCGGTTACCCCACCGACTTCGGGTGCAGACAACTCAGGTGACGTGACGGGCGGTGTGTACAAGGCCCGGGAACGTATTCACCGCAGCTTAGCTGATCTGCGGTTACTAGCGATTCCAGCTTCACGCAGGCGAGTTGCAGCCTGCGATCCGAACTGAGAACGGATTTTTGAGATTGCCTCCACCTCGCGGTCTCGGATCCCTCTGTGTACCGTCCATTGTAGCATGTTTGTAGCCCAGGGTGTAAGGGCCATGCTGACTTGACGTCATCCTCACCTTCCTCCGAGTTACCCCGGCAGTTTCCCAAGAGTTCCCGACATTACTCGCTGGCAACATGGGATGAGGGTTGCGCTCGTTGCGGGACTTAACCCAACATCTCACGACACGAGCTGACGACAGCCATGCAACACCTGTGTGCGTGTCCCATTGCTGGGAAGGCTACTTTCATAGCATTTCACGCCATGTCAAACCCTGGTAAGGTTCTACGGTTAGTGACGTATTAAACAACATGCTCCACCGCTTGTGCGGGCCCCCGTCAATTCCTTTGAGTTTCAACCTTGCGGCCGTACTCCCCAGGCGGGATACTTACTGCGTTAGCTGCGGCACCAAGGGGGTCGATACCCCTGACACCTAGTATCCATCGTTTAGGGCTGGGACTACCGGGGTATCTAATCCCGTTCGCTCCCCCAGCTTTCGCGCCTCAGCGTCAAGAATGCCCCAGGAAGCCGCCTTCGCCACTGGTGTTCCTACCGATATCTACGCATTTCACCGCTACACCGGTAATTCCACTTCCCCCTAGCATCTTCAAGACTGGTAGTATCCACCGACCCTCCGGAGTTAAGCTCCGGGCTTTCACAGCGGACTTACCAACCCACCTACGCGCGCTTTACGCCCAGTAACTTCGGACAACGCTCGCCCCCTCCGTATTACCGCGGCTGCTGGCACGGAGTTAGCCGGGGCTTATTCTGGTGGTACCGTCATTTTTTTCTTCCCACCTAAAAGGAGTTTACAACCCGAAGGCCTTCCTCCTCCACGCGGCGTCGCTGCGTCAGGCTTTCGCCCATTGCGCAAGATTCCTAATTGCTGCCCCCCGTAGGAGTCTGGGCCGTATCTCAGTCCCAGTCCGGCTGACCATCCTCTCAGACCAGCTACCCGTCGACGCCATGGTGAGCCGTTACCTCACCATCTAGCTGATAGGCCGCAAGCCCCTCCGAAAGCCATAAATGATTTAATCACCAGGGGATGTCCCCCGGTGGCCACATCCGGTATTAGCGCCCCTTTCGGAACGTTATCCCGGTCTTTCGGGCAGGTTGCTTACGTGTTACGCGACCGTTCGCCGCTGGGATTGCTCCCCGCTCGACTTGCATTTCTTAGGCACGCCGCAAGCGTTCGTCCTGAGCCAGGATCAAACTCTCCATCAGAAAACTGATGATAATCTCTCAACCCGAAAGCTGAGAGCTTTGTTAACTTGAAATCCCTGGCTCATCATCACACGATTATTATCGTGCAATTCAAAGTTACTATTAGTACGTGTTCGCTTGAACATCCACTGCAGAACAGCAGATGCTCGGTTTAACTCTATCAAACGTCACACGCGACTCTCAAGGATCAAACAGAACGCAGTTACCTACATTGGGATAACCGGTCCGCTTCGATTAAAAAACCCCGCCTCCGAACCACCTCAGAGATCTCAGTTCGCGGCTTCCGCCGCTCTCCTCAACTCTCTTCAGCGCTCGACTTCAGCGCCTTCATCTCAAAGCCTCAGTATAGTACTCCAGCATTCCCGGGGTGTCAAGGGCAGATTAACGAATGATTATGGTTTATTTTCAGCGGGCAGCCTGTCCGGCGATAGGCTCGAAACAGGCAGGCTAGTTTTGGCTTCTGATTTATCAGTTATTCTATGCAGTACGCTACTATTGTTGTTTATTAACAGTATATTTGCCCCATAGACTATACAGATATATTCTTCTGAATCTACATTGGATATTCGTTAAACAGATTCTGATGCCTGGTCGAAGCTAATTTTCAGGCACTGGCACGGTGTAGAGAGTGCCGCATCTTTGAAACAGGAGATTTACCCGGTTCCTGGCAACTTCGATAGTCAGCCACATGGCAGCTGCACTATTCGCTCTCGGCCTACCTGCCATCTAATGGCATTGTGTAGATAGCATCGTTGTAAACAAACCATAGCTTCTTGCCGCCGCAACTGAGGCCTACGGTGTGCGTGGTGCCAACTGCCAGGTGCGTCAAGTCCGCATCGGCTGGCAAGTAACCTATGTTCTTTAATGTGCTCTGTTTGCTATTACAGACTGCGTAACGTTGAATCGAGTACGCGTGCTGCACATATCCTCTGGCGAACTTATGGATCAGCTTCTCAATGGCAGGGTACCTGGGGTCAAAATACTGAATTGGTACCAATCCGGGGCCTTCGGATGTACCGGATGACTGAACATGCGTATCGGTGGGTAGCTGGTAGACCGATGCCCTGCCGCCAGCGGGTACGTCTGTTGTTGTGCAAACGATATGAATGGTCTGTGCTGCATTTGGATCCCAACTTGCGTAGTACGTGGGAACTGGCTGGGCTGTTGAGTGCCCTGCTGCCACACCCACAGGTGATGTACTCAGCTTCGTAAATTTGGGAATGAGCGCGGCACCGAAGCTGCAACGCCAGGTTTCCACAGCCGTTTGCCGATGCATCCGGAATGTAAATGCCTGGGCGGCATCCCAGCCAACAAATTCCTGCCATCCTGGAATGCCGACAGCATTTGGGGTTAGATGGAAGTTCACTCGAGACCCCGAATTAAGATCGATGTAAAAGATGGTACCGGGCTCCCGGGCTTTCCCATCCGTCGGTTGCCACAACAAATATCTGCCATCTGGAGAGTAATGAAGCTGGGTGGCAATGGTGCCCTGCCGTTTTGGAACTCCTGCGCCAGCCTTTAGGATAGTGGCCTTATTTGTATTGGCATCTATAAGCTGGACCTGGGGTGCAATGCTTCTCACATGTTCGGATCGCAACTCCCAGGTCAAGAGTTCATGGTCGGAAATCCAGGAGAAGTGGTCCTGGCTGGTGAGGCCGGCAAGCAGTGTCGAAGTTTCGCGCAAATCTGGCCCATAGGTGTCTCGGCCCACTATCGTTATGATCGTTACGGTAAGGGAAATTAAGAGCAATGCCAATGTGGTGGCAATCCGTTTGCGTGGAATCTTCACTTCAGGTTCTCCGTGCATGTCAAACCATGAGCTGGTTACAATACATCACTCACAATCAGCCTGTCGGTTGGCTAAGTGCTCGCACTTGTAGGTTTACTTGCCGCCTATGGGCACTGTATTGTGTAGATCGCATCATTGTAAACAAACCATAGCTTTTTGCCGCCGCAACAGATGCCGATTTCGGGATTTATGCCGGGATTGGCCCTGGAAGCGTAATTGGTTTCGAGAGGCAAGTACCCAATATTCTTATACACTCGTGTATCGGTATTGAAAAGTCCAAATCGGCTGATGGGGTACGCGTGCCGTTTGTAGCCAGGGAACACCTTATGAATCAGGTTCTCTATCAGTGGCCGGCGTGGGTCATAGTACTCAATCGGCAGATTGCCCGGGCCTTCTATCCAGCCAGATACCTGGATGTGCGCATCAGGAGCCAGATGAATATCCGATATGGAATTGCCGTTTACTTTGCCCTGCACAAATGTGTTGGCCATAACATGTAATTCGGTGGGTTTGGCTTTATGCCAGAAGTAGCTGTACGTGGTAGGCATCGATGGTGGTGCAACCGATTCCCCGGATGGCACAGATGCTCTACTTATCAACCGCAAGTGCGGGGCACTCCACTTAATCTCGCAGCGCCAGGTTTCCACTTCACCACGCTTGCACGCCCTAAACAAGAATGCGTTTGGCCCATCCCAGCGCATAAACTCTTGCCGTAGATAAACATCGCCCGTTTCGTTGTGAATGTGGAAGTAACCGCGTGTTCCGCCATGCATGGAGACATATTGAAAAGTATCGGGCTCGGTTATTTTCCCATTTTCAGGCTGCCATATTAGGAAAGACCTGTCCGGCGCATAGTGAACAAGCGGCGTAATCCTGCCTTCAATCTGAACAACCCCGCCGACGGCATCCAGTTTCATGGGTGTTTCCCGGTTTGTTACGGCATCAAAAAGTCTCACCTTAATGGCTGCAAGTGGCCGGTTAATGGGGCCAGAATCCCACACCAGAACTTCATGATCGGAAATCCACGCGTAGTTATCAACATTGGATATTGTCGCCAAACGTGTAGCCATTGTACTCAGATTTGGCCCAACGTCATCTCGACCAGAGAGAACCAAAACGGAAATCAGCAGAGCGCACAATATTACCCCGATGATCGATGCAGCCCGTTTGCGTTTAGTACTCACGTTAGGATCTCCTGCACATACCTACTCGAGATCAATTGGCAGTACGCTGCGCTACCGTAGGCAGATTGGTAACGTACAAATGCCCCTTGTACGCGAATGCTGCACGCTTTCCACCTGGAAGAACCTCCAGGCCCTGCAGTGGCACCAGCCACATTAGCACGGTGTTTCGGGCAGACGGGCTGTCATCTGGAACTTGCCCTATACCGATTGTCTTGCCGGTATTAAGGTTTATCTCTACAAGCCGGATCGCCGGATGCTGGGGCGGGTGGTACCGGCGAACAAATCGAGCAAGGATTGCATCCAGCCGAGAGATCTGCCTGTCGCGGTAGGCGCATAGCACAACTCCGGCTGCTTTATCACAGGCTGCGATCGTAAACATCGCATCTGGCGGTATCGGAGCCCCGGAGAGCAGTACCCCGCTGCTGTTGGCTGCATTGCGTGCCATTGGGGCGAGATCCGCCAGCCCCTTCGATGTAGCTGCATCGCGCCAGCCAATCTCCATTTTCATTGCACCACTCTGCAGCCTGGCAAAACCCACGGTTGGGAGCTCGTACCCATCTGCCTCCCAGTTCCCGGTAAACACAACCTTGCCATTTACCAGATCTACCTGGCCGCGCCTTCTGGAACGGCCGTCGTAACATTCCACCAAAAGCGTTTCCGGGCCAACCCAGCCTTTAATTCTCCAGCCGCCGTACATGCTATGATCCGTTTGTGGCGCAATCACTCGGCACTGGGTGCCATCCATATTCACTGCAATCAGCTGTCCCCATGTGAGGGCATTCATGCTGCCGTTGGTGGTCCAGGCCAGCCACTTGCCATTTGGAGATCTCGAAAACCCCATTGGCCTGTGGTGTATCTCTGCCGAGCCGTGTTCAATAAACGAGTTTATCTTGTCGAGGTCGCTCTGAACGCCAGTATTCGTATCGAACATTGCAAGTTTAAAGTGTGCTGGCGTGGTTGTCATGGTTCTGATCAGCAGTTCATGGTCGGAAACCCACGTCAGCAGCTCACCATTAAACCTGCTTTGCAAACCGCGTACCGGGCGAGAGCGCGTTATTAAATTCGGAAACGGATCCCGCCGAGAAAGTAAAAGCGCAGCAATGGCTGCAATAATGGCAACTCCAAAGAGGATAAATAATGCGGCTCGAAATCGCTTCTTCAAAATTGTTGCTCCGGTTACTGCACCAGTTGCATACTACGTATTGAAGCTATCAGAGGCAAGAGCCCGCACCTTGTTAGATGGGCGCGGACCAGGTTAACTACCTACCCGGATATAAATGGAACCAGCACCTGGCAATCTGCACCGGCATTAAGCAGCCGCTGCGATGCGATGTTGATGGCGGCCTCACCGAAATCGCACCCAAACCATTTGCGCCGCAGCCTGTGTGCCACCGCAAGCGTTGTGCCGCTGCCACAGCAAAAATCCGCAACCAGATCTCCCTCTTTGCTGGAAGCCAGTAGAATTTTCTCCAGCAATGCTTCTGGCTTTTGGGTTGGGTAGCCAGTGCGAAGCACACTCGCCTGGTTTTCGATATCGATCACAAGCCAATCCACGGGCAGGGTGCCCTTGCCCATGTAATGGCGATAAGTTAACCCGGGAAATTTGGCCTCCATCTCAGGTGAGATGTCTCGCTTACTGCGCAAGGGACTATCGGTAATGCCCCGGCCCATCAGCCGATAGGGCCCCTTCTCATCTGAGTGACGGAATTTCTTGATTGTGGTTTCAGAATAGGGCTGCAATACAGCATCCGGATTGAAATAAAAATCTCCGGTGCGGGAATACATCAATATCGTATCGTGTTTGCGGTTCCAGCGTTTGCGAGAGTTAATTGCCTCCCGGTGGCACCATATCAGTTCGTTTTGAAAATTATCGCTGCCAAACACTTCATCCAGAATTAAGCGGGCATGGTGCACAGCCTGCCAGTTAAGATGCAGATAGAGGGTGCCTGTTGGCGCAAGGAGCAGCCGGGCGACCGAAAGCCGCTGATATAGCCATTGTAAATATCCCGCGAGGCCTGTGTCCCATGTATCGGTGTAGGCCTTGCTATTATCTGTTCCAGCAAGGTGCCAGTCTTTATTTGTAAAAAACGGTGGATCCAGGTAAATGAGGGTAAAAGCACCGGTGTGCGAAGGCAGCAGCGCCTCCATTGCCAGAAGGTTATCGCCGCTTATTAGCGTGCCGGGCTGTGGGTTAACCTTTACATTTGAGCCAGGGCGAAACAAACCAATGGGGGCAGCCGATGCCTGCCACTGCTGTTTTCCGCTCCACTCCAGCCGGACATCCACCAGCAAATCCCCCTGTTTACGATATGGTATGGCGGGCGGCTACCGGGTAGCAAATGGCTTTGTGTTCCCCAGCAGAATATTATCTATGAGCCTTGTGGTTCCTACCTTAACGGCAAGCAGAGCCACAGCAGGCGTGTTTTCAATGGTTTCCAGTGGGTTCAGGGTTTCGGCATGGGCCACATCCACATACTCGGGTTCAGCGAGTGGCTCCTGCGCCAAAAGTTGGCACATGGCACTTTGTATGGCAGCGGCGCTTGTTTCACCGGCATCGGCAAGCTGCTTTGCCAGCGTAAGGGCGCGGTAAAGCACGGGTGCGGCAGCGCGTTGATCCGGCGTAAGATACGCGTTTCTGCTGGAGAGTGCCAATCCATCCGTATCCCGAATGGTGGGCAACACCACAACTTCGCATGCCGCGTTGAGATCGCGCACCATCCGTTGGATCATAGCCGCCTGCTGGTAATCTTTCTGCCCAAAGTAACAGCGATCCGGCATTACGATGTTCATGAGCTTCAGCACCACGGTGGCAACGCCATCGAAGTGGCCGGGGCGTACTTCGCCTTCCAGCCTGCGAGTAACCTCATGCACTCGTACCGAGGTTTGATACCCGCCCGGGTACATCTCCTGAACATCAGGCAGGAACATGGCATCCAACCCAACCGTTGATGTCAGGTTCTGATCTTTTGATAGGGTACGCGGGTACCGCTCGTAATCCTCATTTGGTCCGAACTGGGTTGGGTTAACAAAGATAGATGCAATGGATATTTCGCAATCCGCTTTTGCTTTCTTAATAAGGCTGAGATGCCCTTCGTGAAGAGCCCCCATAGTTGGTACAAACCCAATGCGCTTACCCTCTGCTCGCATACCTCGAACGTAGGCCCGCAGAGAAGAGATATCATCGAACATTCGCATGCTTAAATGCTGTGCTCCTTCGTTGGAAAATCACCCGATCGCACTTCTTCGGCATATTCTTCAATAGCGTTATGGATAACCTGAGTAAGCTCTGTATAGCGTTTTGCATGCCTAAACGGTTTGCCCGGCAGCAAACCAAGAATATCGTGCCACACCTGAACCTGGCCATCACAGCCCGGCCCAGCGCCAATGCCAATGGTTGGTACAGATACCTGTGCCGTAATTCGTGCCGATAACTCGGCGGGCATGCCTTCCAAAACAATTCCAAATGCGCCCGCCGCCTCAACCGCCGCTGCATCTTCCAACAGCCTGGTTGCTGCCTCGGCCGTTTTGCCCTGGGCCCGGTGCCCGCCAAATTGAAATACAGATTGTGGAGTTAGCCCAATATGCCCCATTACCGGGATGCCAGCCTCGGTTAGTAGTTTAATGGTAGGCGCTATCGAGATTCCGCCTTCCAGTTTAACGGCGTGGGCTCCCCCCTCTTTAATTAGACGGGCGGCATTGTGAAAAGCTTCAACCGGATCTGCCTGATACGCTCCAAAAGGGAGATCTGCAATCAGCAGCGCTCGGGAAACCCCTTTGCGTACTGCCTTAACGTGGTGCAGCATCTCATCCATGGTTACGGGTACGGTGGTTTCGTAGCCCAGCACGGTGGTTCCAACCGAATCACCAACAAGAATGGCATCCACGCCAGCTCCATCGGAAAGCAGCGCAGATGGAAAATCGTATGCAGTGAGCATAACCAACCTTCGGCCAGCAGCTTTGCTCTTTACAAAATCGGGAACCGTAACGGGCTTCGATTTACTACCGGAGGCACTATCCTTAACAGTCTTCATTGTTCTTACTCTCTGGCTAATAAAGCCGTGGGCAAGCTATGCCCCTGCTTACAGCCCAAATTCAGAAAAGCCCTGCTCATCTTCTGCAGGTTCCTCGTGCAGCCGGCGCGCGCGCTCCTGGCGTCGCCATTCGCCTTCACACCTGCTCAGAAAGTCGCAATCCGCACAATGCTCTATTCGCACAGGCGCTGTTTCCAACCAATCCATGTCCAGTATTACGTCTGCAACGTCCCGAATATCTCTTTCAAACTCTGCAAGTCCCTCTTCCGTAAGCCTTGCAGTGGCCGATTCGCCAGAGCGCAAACAGTAGATGGTTGCACATACCGGTGCTCCCGGGTACATCTTGCTGAGGATCAGCTGGTAGCAGTTCATTGCAAGGCTGGCTGCAACTTCCTCTTCCGTAACGGTGAGGCGTCCACTCTTGTAATCAACCACTTCCAGGGTGCCATCCACATGCAAATCAATACGATCCACCCGGCCAGTTAGCTTAAACCGCCCCATATCGCACGAAATAGTGCGCTCGGTTGCAATGGTTTCTACCGGCCCCAGCTCCTCCTGCCGTGCTTCTGCACTGGCATGGTAAGCCAGCAGTATCTGCTCTCCAGCGGCCTGGTGCTCCTGCTCTTGCGCTGCAGAGGCATATCCGGCGGAGATCCAGCCCTCTTCAAACCGGGAGAGCATGCCCGTTAGCGACCTCTCGGCCCCGGGCTCATGGTACTGCTGCAGCACCTGGTGAAGAGTAGAGCCGAAGCTAAAGGCCGCTCGAGATTTCATGTAGAAGCGACCTATCTTATCTATATATATGTAACGGTACTTCACCGCACATTCAAGATAGGTGCTGAGCTTAGTTGGGCTGATCGCAGGCTTCCGGGTGGAAGCAGGTTTCGTGCGCATAGCCGTCTCTCACAGGCTCCGGTGGCCACACCAAACAGAGTGCAAATTGGACCTCAGTGGTCTGACGAAAAGTGCCTCATTCTACCGTATTTGCCCGCGATGCGGGCGCTATTTCTTGTTGTAGTAAGGCTGATACCAACAGCCGTAAGACTATCAGTTATTGCTGCCATTTTTGCAGGTTGCAAACAAAGCGGCAAATGCAGCGCTGAGCACGGCAAGGCCAACGTTGCGCATCAGGGAGTGCGAATCGGATGCGGTGCGGATGGCGCGCTCGATAAACACCAGCACCAGCACACCGGCTGTGCCTGCGGCAAGGGTGTAACCCTTACGCGGCTGACTACCAAGCATTGTGAAGGCAGCGATAAGCAGACCAGCGCTAATTACGCCGGATAAAAGCGAAGGAATGCTCTTTTTGGTTACATACCCGCCAACGCCACCGCCCAGCATCAACAGTGCATATATTAGAATTGCGAATTTACCGTACTTGATCATGTTACTACTCCTACCTATATAAACAGATCGAGGCTCAATACAGATCTCGTGCATAGCCCCTTGCGAATGCAGCAATCTGCTCCAGTGCGCGGCGTTCCGATAGGCCGCTCACAGATTCCCAGCAGTTCCGCAAGGTACGCATCTCATCGTCGGAGAGAATGAACCCCTCTTCCGCCAGAGAATTCCCGAGATCCTGGAGCAACCTGCGCCGAAAAGCAGCGTCATCTACAGCTTTCCATAGAACCCTGCCAACCGCCGAATTGCCCAATGCCCTCTCCCTGTGGCGTATTTTGTTCGTTGTGCCAGGAAACAGTCTACCCTTTACCGCACAGGAAATGCTGGAACCCAGATCGAACAGACAGCCTGCGGCGGCTCGATGCCCCGGAAAGAAAAGGAATTAACTATGCCCACTGATGCAATAAAAACCGCTCTGGTTACCGGGGCCTCCAATGGAATTGGGGCTGCAACGGCCACTGCACTTGCTGCGGCAGGCTACAAAGTGGCAGTGCATTACAACACGAGCAAACAGGGCGCAGAACGCACGCTTGCCAATTTACCCGGCGAAGGGCATGTGGCACTGGCGGCAGATATATCGGACCCCGCACAGGTAAAGCAGATGGTGGAAAGTGCTGCCAGCCAACTTGGCCGCCTGGATGTGCTTGTGAACAATGCCGGTATATTTGAGCACGTTCCTTTTGATACAGCCGATTATTCGGATTGGCTTGTAGGCTGGACGCGCACGCTGGATACCAACCTGCTGAGCGCAGTAAATGCCACATATTGTGCATTGCCAGTAATGCGCAGCCAGGGTGGCGGCAAAGTAATAAATGTTGCATCCCGCTCCGCATTTCGTGCAGAAACCACCGCGCCCGCATATGCCGTTAGCAAAGCCGGCATGGTTAACCTCACACGCTGCCTTGCCCGGGCCGAGGCCCACAACGGCATCCTATCCTATTGCATTGCGCCGGGCTGGGTGGAGACAGCCATGGCCAGGGAGGGTATGGAAGACCCCGAGATGTGGAAGGATATTGTTTCACAGATACCGCTGGGCCGCATCGCATCCGTAAACGATGTTGCCGGTGTTGCGGTATTTCTGGCCAGCAGCGCAGCCGATTACCTTACTGGCATAACCATCCCGGTTGCGGGCGGCAGCTGGATGACCACCTGATCGCTGTCTGTTTTCATGAATCAGGCACTGCTTTAGTGTGAGAACCGAACCGGGATGCCGCCGAACAGCACCTTTGCACCCTCCACCGTGCGTTTTGCCCCATGTGGAACCGCCACCAGCACCATCGCATGATCTGCCGGGATGTTAACGGTGCCGCGGCCAGAAGTATTTACAAGCGTATCGGTAACCGCGTCATATAAGTCGGTTCTTACACCTGGCATATGTATTTTTACGCGTTTTGCCTGTGGGTAGGGGTTGTAAATCAGCGAGGTGGGATAGGCTTTGCCATGGAAGAAATCTGTGGCAAGGCAATCCAGCTGGAGTATGCGCAGCACATCCGTTTCTTGAACAATAGCCCCTAGCATGCCCACATACGCAGAACCGTAGATACCGATATCGGTTTTTGGTCCCCATTTCATCAACACCGGGTCCCCGGTTGCATAGGGCGATTTGCCATCCCACTCTCTACGCAAGCCTTCGTAAGCGATGCATCCCAGTGGATCGCCCTTCCATTGAACAGA
Organism: uncultured Chthonomonas sp.; assembly: GCA_903859705.1. Taxonomy (GTDB): domain Bacteria; phylum Armatimonadota; class Chthonomonadetes; order Chthonomonadales; family Chthonomonadaceae; genus CAIXIX01. The sequence continues at coordinate 4,921 of CAIONQ010000039.1, read as the reverse complement.
GGATTGCTTGCTTGCAGGCAGCTCTTTTGGGTAGAAAAGGCGCGCGGCATTGGCCGCGTTTAGCAGCCATTTGCCAAGTGCGCGCGCATAGCGCACATCGTAACGGGCAATGGGCGTTAGGGCGGCGGCCTGAGCATAGGTATTCATGGCAAAGGCATAGCCACCGCGGTTATCCACCCCTGCCAACAAGCCGTGGCAATCATATCCGCCCCAATTTTGCACAGTCACTGCCCACCCGCCGCGTGTATCGCTGATATCAAAACACCAGTTAATTAGCTTATTCAGGTTGTACTGTGCCCCTGTTTCTGCATTCATGCGTGCTGCGGCAAGCACGCCCCAGGGCAACAGGTTCTCGTAATATGGGTTTTCGGGCATGGCGTTCAGTGCATCCAGGCACTTTCGCGCGCAATCCAGGCTGCGTGTGTCTTTAAACTTTTCCCACGCGGCCATCTCCATCCAGGCAATGCCCGCCGCAGCATCTGGTTCTTTCCACTGGCCATTATTCACGGGCAATCGGGTGGCAAAGTTATAGGCCGTGTGGTTAAAATCGTAGTTCATTGTATCTGCGGCATCGGCCCACTTGCCTGCCGTTACCCGCATAATCTCATCTAACCTACCCACTCCTGGGTACCGATCCACAAGCCCATAAAACGCAATATGTGGCCAGATTTCGTACCAGAATGAGCCACCAGCTGGCTGGTTTTGGAGGTTAAGCACAAGGTTGCTGCCGTTTGCGGTGTTCCAGAATCCTTCACACATCCGTACCCAATCGAACTGCTGATGGCGTTTGTCGATACCCACAAGCGATGGGCCAAGCACTGCACCGATGCATGTAACGCCCTCCTGCCCACCGCCCTTTTCACGTGCGTCGCCCACATAACTCGGCACCCCAAACGTATCGAAAGGCATATTGACGTGAGACTTATCGATCCAGACAAATGGCAGGTACTCGCCCTTTGCCTGTGTGTTGAACAGCAGATTATCCAGGTTGTGAGTAACCGCTTTCCAGTTCAGCATTTTGTAAGGTGTGGGAAGGTTCGGCATCAAATCCACGGTGGGCAAAGATATCTGCCCCGGGATGTGCACGGTAGAGCGACGATGTGCGGCCCCAACAAACTCTACATTGTCGAACTCAACGCGGGCACCCGCTGGCCCCTCCAGTCCGAGTTGAACCATAACCCCGCCCGGCACATCCGGTGCCCCCTCTTTGCCCTGCAGCAGCCGTGGGTCTAACTCCATCACATAGGTACCTGCGCCGTTCATGCCACTGAACGGTGAGAAATCGAAGGCCTTTTCGTGGCCCCGAAACTTACCATAAAGGCGAACCAGCCAGTGGGCACCCGGAGTAATATTTGCTACATGTACTTTTATGGATGCCGGCGCAGGAGGAAGTATCAGGCCAGGAGCTGCAGCAATCGACCAGGTTTTGCCCGGTGCTATCTGCACCCTCAGCCCTGTATTCGAAGTGGTGACGAGTCCGTCGTTCATATGGATCGACCATGCAGCTGGATTAGTAAGCATGGTGGGCTGCCACATTGGCAAATTGGATTGTGCTCTACTGGCTGTACTACCGATAATGCTCAAGATCGCCAAAAAGAGCAGCCGGTCATAGTAACGCATAATGGCCTCTGGAATATTGGACTGAACGTATATTCGACAGAACGGATGCGAATGCATGTTGCTATGCGATAATAGATGTGGAGGTCAATTCATGCAACTGCACGGAATAGTTTTTGACGACGCAGCAATTGCCCAATTCTGCAATCGATGGAAAATACGTGACCTGAGCTTGTTTGGTTCAATTATTCGTGATGATTTCCGGGTCGATAGTGATATTGACTTCCTTGTTGACTTTGACGACGATGCTGATCCAGACGCGTTTGATCACATGGATATGGAAGACGAGCTTGCTTCAATTGTAGGTCGCAATGTGGATCTTGTAAGTCGGTCCGCAATTCAAGAACGAGGCAACCGTTTCTACATCAACGAGATTCTTAAGCACGCGGAGCCAATACTTGCGAAGAGATGATGCATATCTTGAAGATATCCAATCAGCATGCGTAAGGGTTGCCAGATACATTGATGGCGTTACACGTGCAGATTTTGTTTACGATGAGAAGACACGGGCCGCGGTTGAGCGAGAGATCACAATAATCGGTGAAGCGTCTGTTAAAGTTACTGATGCATGTAAGGCTGTCCATGATCACGTTCCCTGGAGAAAACTCATTCGACTACGTAATTTTTATATGCATGCATATGAAAAGCTTAGCTCGGACGAAATTTGGGCAACTGCAACGCGCCTAATTCCCAGCGTAGGATCTTTAATTTCAGGGATTCTCGATGATCGGGAAAAGAGTGATGAATCCTAACCTTCATTTCACAAATGTGATAAATACCTTAATTGGCAAATCAGTGTCGCGAGTTGGTTTGTTTTGTATAACGGGTTAAATGGCTCAATATAATAACCTGTCGCGAGATAAAGCTCCCTCGCTAATCTCCCACCACCTTCGCATCGGTGTCTTCTAAAACATTGCCGTTACGTTTGAGCAAACTTACGTTTATGGTACAAACCGAAAACGCAAGTGAACACATCGTAGGCCTCCAGAGCGTATAAAACCCCACATACCAAATAGGAGGCACGCATTGGGTTACAGGAAACAGGGCATTGTTATGGAACCATCGGAAGCGCCGGAGGCGCCGGGAGTGCTGATCCGCAGAACGATTGGCGCTGAACGCATGATAATGCTGGACCCGGTGCTTTTGCTGGATCAAATAACGCTGGACCCAGAAAAGGTAGAAGGCGGAGCCATCGGGTTTCCGAGGCACCCACATAAGGGAATCGAAACCATTACTGTGGTGTTTGCGGGATTAGTACACCACAAAGACTCACTTGGTAACGACAGCTCCGTAACAGGGCTGAGCGCGCAGTGGATGGTTGCTGGAAATGGCATCTTTCATGAAGAGTATTTTGCTGCTGCCGAAAACGGTTGCGAGGCCATTCAGCTGTGGTTCAACCTGCCGGCTGCGCAAAAACTAAAGCCTGCCGCCTATTTCGCGGCCCCTGATTTGCCAGCGGTAACAACCGGCGATGGGGTTACGGTACACCTTATATCTGGCAATGTTGCAAACGTGGTTGGGCCGGTGGATGGAATTGCGGCTGCCCCAACCATCTTTGTGGCGGATCTTGCCCCCGGGGCAGAGGCTGTGCTGCCATCACGTGAGGGCGAAACCGCGTTTGTATACGTGGTGTCTGGATCAATATGCAGCGATTCGGAGCCCACAAAAGCTATTGGGCCAGCTCGACTGGTGGTTTACGGCTCTGGCGGAGTGGTGCACGTTCGCGCCTGCCCGGATGACCCGGCGCGCATTCTATTCGTAAGCGCTGCCCCACTAAAGGAGCCTGTGATGCAGTACCGATCTCTGGTGATGAACACCGTTGATGAGATGGCCGATGCGTTGCGAGATCTCGAGGCGGGTACGTTCGCCTGATCACTTGCGGTACTTAGCCGTAAACCAGTCCAGGCCACGGCACGTGCCGCAGCCTGGACTTTTTTTAATGGTGCTGCCTTCAGGCAAAGTGTGCTGTAGGCAGAAACTTCGGGGGCTTGCGCACACGGGTTGCGTGCTCGAAACCAGCGGCGCACTCAATAAGGGTGGCCTCCGACCAGGCTTTGCCCCAGAACGATACTCCTACAGGCAGCCCAAAGTAGTAGCCTGCCGGAACCGTTATTGAAGGGTAACCCGCCACGGCGGCCGGCGAGGTGCTGCTGCCACCAGAGCCTGCATCCCCATTTGCCAGATCGATTAACCAAACCGGGCCCTGAGTGGGCGCCACCATGGCATCCAGTGCATATTTGGTCATTACCGCGTCAATGCCTTCGGCTCGAGACAGCCTGCGACACTTTTCCAGCGCCTTCTGATACGTTTGTGTGGTGAGGCCACCCAGTTTCTGGGCATGCAGCATATGTTCTTGCCCGAAAAATGCAAGCTCGCGCGCTTTCACTTTTTCGTTAAAAACGATGACATCTTTTAGAGATTTCACCGGAGCGTTTGGCCCCAGTGCCCCGAGGTAGGCATTGAGATCTGCTTTGAACTCATACAACAGCACGGTGAGCTCATCCCCATCAAACTGGCCCGCAGTTGGCAGATCGGCGGGATCGATGATTATTGCCCCTGCCGCTTTCATGGCTGCAAGGGCCTCTTCAAAAATAGCATCGGTTGGGCCATGGTAGCCCGTAAAGCCTTTGCGCGCCACCCCTATCTTCTTGCCCTTCAAACCATCCGGGCGCACCGCCCGCGCGTAATCTGCTGCCGCTTTTCTGCCCGAAGCATTTGTTGATGGGTCTTGCTTATCGGCGCAAACAAGGGCCGTTAGCAGCAGCGCAGCGTCGGCCACAGAGCGTGCCATTGGGCCGGCCGTATCCTGCGAATGTGCCAGCGGAATCACTCCCGTACGGCTAACCAGCCCCACGGTGGGTTTGATGCCCACCAGTGAGCTTGCTGCGCTGGGCGATAGTATGGAGCCATCGGTTTCGGTGCCTACCGCAATGGCAGTAAGGTTGGCGGCTGCTGCCGCACCGGAACCGGAACTGGAGCCGGAAGGCGAGCGATCCAGAGCATAGGGGTTGCGTGTTTGCCCACCGCGCCCACTCCAGCCACTTACAGAGTGGGTGGACCGGAAGTTTGCCCATTCGCTGAGGTTGGTTTTACCCAGAATTACGCATCCCGCCAGTATCAGGTGATCTACCAGGGTTGCATTGTGCCGGGGCTTTGCGCCCACCAGGGCTAACAATGATTCATATCTTTTAACTCATACCGGGGAATCTTTGCTCCTTCTTAATCGGATATGATTTAGGGGGATGTTAAATGGAGAACTGGGCTGCGGCTGAGATGCGTGGTGCAACGATCAGGGATCATCGTT
>CAIONQ010000038.1 GCA_903859705.1 uncultured Chthonomonas sp. | reverse complement strand
GCTGCCTGTTCGGACTTCAGAGGTTAATCTGCCAGCCCAATCATACCCCCAGCTCACCGTATCGCCAGAATTTTCGGTGCAGTTCGACTTTCGGCCAGTGGCATCATATCCGTAGCTGTACGAGGAGAGAGTTGTAGTTACCCCACTGATTACAGACGCGTTTGTGATGGATGTAAGTTTGCCAGCATGGTCATAAACACGGGTTACCGTTGTGCCATTCTGGTTAGTCACACCTGTCAAGTTCGAACCGGCATCGTAAGAGTAGTAGGTTGTTCCTGCCGTTTCTGCCACACTTGTCAACCTGTTAAGGCTGTCGTATCCCCGGCTGATTGTGCGCCCATTGGAATCGGTGGTACCGGATAGCAGGCCAAGCTGGCCCGTACCATCGTAAGAATAGGATACTACCGTGGAACCGCCCTTGCTCTCAGATGTCAACCTGCAGTCGTTGTCATAGCTCCGGCTCGTGGTTCCGGTAGCATCTGTGAACGATGTCAAATTCGAATCTGCATCGAAGTGTGAATAGCCGCCGGGGTGTACCACTAAAATGGTGTTGCGGTGTTGTCCAGAATTGGCGTGTGCGCACTTTTAAACGTCTTGTGCGCGTTGTTTTATTTTGCGGTTTTGTTCTGGTTTGTACCCTCCTTCACCACTCAGTTTTCGGCCACCCGGCGGCGCATAATAGCCTCTGTTCTAGAAATTGAAGTCAAATTAGCACTGACCGCTCATTCTGAGCCGCAGTAAATAAACGTCTCTCAAAAGAGTCGAAACAGGTTAAACGCGCAATTCGTATTTGATTGCATTCAACTGACAACTCCAAACATCATAAATAAATGTTCTGGATACCAACCGGGTCATTGCACGATCTTAGTTTCTGCCTTGATCTTGTATACAGGTCTGTCATTGTAGGTATAGTTTACGTCTACCAAGAATTGTTTACGTAAATGCCCCGATAGTGCCATAGAATTAAAAAGGATACTTGCTCCCGAATTTGCTTGAGGTGGATCTGATTCGCCATTCTGAAGCACATCCGGGCAATATAACCTCACGTCAAGATACCCTCCTGTAACTGCGGAAGATGGTGCCTGGACATTAATATCAGAGCCTCGCCAGTTTGACCTTATTGACAGGATAGAAGCAAGCTTGTTGAGGGCATAGGCAACGCTACTGTCTCCCGACGCACAAACTGATGTTTCATTTACGTTAAGCTTAATTTCGGATAACGACTTGTCAGATATGTTTTGTGAGACTTTCACAGATGGTCTCGCGTGCGCCCTTAGTGAGATATCAATCTTATAGACTTGTTGTCTGCTCTTCGTTATCCAATACCTCAAGTAACCAGAGCCGCGGACATTTTTGAATGCTGACACTAATTCGAATTTTGTTGGCATGTGAACGCCTGATGATAACTCTGTCGCACTCGTGCTGTCAGCTACACTCATTTTATTCACTGAGATATCATAATCAAACTCCCATCCTTTTCCTAACGGACTGTGTATTTTTGTTGTGCAATTATTGCAGCATAGAGCAACAGCTCTCATGTTGTTGAGAGGTGGAAAAAGCGCGGAAAGTTCATCCTTGATGTGCACTCTTGAGTTTTCCTTCGAATTTGCGGTGTGTACACTCTGGGCACCGATGCTGATTGTCATGAAAAGTGCCGATGTGCCTAAAAGCATCTTAATGACGTTCGTGAACTTAAATAGTCTCATGTAGGTCTCCAAGCATGATGGTCCCTGAGTTCGATATATTTCACATAGCGAACTCAGGTACCATATATATTCAACCAAGCTACAGTAGCGATAGGCTCAGGCTATCAGGCATTACTTGTGACTGTTTCCCGGACCACCATATTTGCCACCAATATGTAATTTGGTTGGCTTGCCGTTGTTATCTGGCGTATAAATTACATCAATACTAGCTTGAACTCCTAAGCCGCCAGCCGAAGATCCAATCTCAATTAACCTACCGATGATGTCCCAGTTACTCGGATCGGGACGAGCAGGCGTTACTTGCTTTGGATCGATACCTTTCGTTACCTGCAGGTCGATTTTGACGTCAATATAGCCTCCTTTTGTTGGTCCTGCGTAAGTGATGTCGAACTGCAGTTGTTGAGTCATCGCGTTTTCAACCTGCACCAATAGCTTTTCGACCTCACCTAGTGACGGCGGTCCAGAACCTCTTGCAGGAGACCCGGGCTTAGCACCGGGCTTCTGTATGGTTCTCTGTTTGTTCTTACTTTCACCTGGCCGATTGCCTTGCCTCTTGTTGCCCTGAGAGCCAGGCTCGAATCCTTGTTCGTCATCATGATCCAGCGGGTTGTTATCACAGTAGGCGTACCAGTTATCGCCGGCGTAGATTGGATCTCTGGAAATAAACCTCCCGATGCTCGCATCGTAGTATCTGTGCCCGAGCAACATCAGGCCGCTATCGGCGTCTGTCTGATATTGTGAGCCGCCCACAAACCCGAAGGGAGTGGGGTTGCTGCCAGTAGAAGCTACCAGCATGCCAAAGGCATCGTATCGTTTGGTGTCCGTTACGCTCTGGCTGGAGCTCGTCTGGCTTCTGGTAGAACCGAGTGCATCCCCGTGATAGAAGCTGCTTGTTGAACTGCGGTGCTCGGAGAGGCCGGGAGTGAACGTTGCGAGTCCGTCGGAGAGCACGGCTGCTGCCGGGGAATCGCCATCGGTGATATAGTTGCGTGTGCCAGAGGAGTCTATCTTCTGCACGCGCAGATCGTTGCCGTTGTACTTGAAGCTGTTAGTCGCGC
>CAIONQ010000037.1 GCA_903859705.1 uncultured Chthonomonas sp. | reverse complement strand
TGTGCGGGGCAGAGCCCCGCAATATAGAAAACTAAATGTGAAAACCAGATAGAGAAAGAGAATGCGCACTGGTCCCCACAGAGAAGAAAAGCAACTCATTAGCGCAATCACTCTGCAACTAAATCAAACAAGAAAATCCCCGGGGTAGCGGGGCGCGGGGCAGAGCCCTGCAATAAAGGCAACTAAATCTGAAAACTAGACAGAAAACAGAACCGGTCTGTCCCTCGCATAGAGAAATCAAGCAAGAAATCAGCTCGAGGGCTGCCCCTCGAAGAAAGAAAGAAACCACACATGCCCTGGGAACAACGAGAAAACCGCAAATACTACTACCGAAAAGTAAGAACCGGCAACCATGTTCAATCCATTTACATCGGAGAAGAACACAGCAACCTTGCAAATGCCATGCACACACTCGAAGAACTGTTCCGGGCAGCTGCAGAGGAGGCATCCGCACCACTTCAGGTTACCAACACGTACGCAAATCAACAATCCGGCGAGAAGCCATTCAATAATCAACAGTAACGCTCAAAGCCAACTCACCACCACGGGAATGATTTCCACCCTCCCTGGTGGAAGTTTATGCTATCTGCCTGGCGCAGAACAGATTTGTTAGGAGCCGTGACCTGCTATGTTTCTTACGCCTTTTCTGCTTTTGCTTGGAGCTACCGTTGCCGGTGCTGCCATTTCGGATTATCCTGCTGAAAAGCAATTGACCCACGGCCCGGGTGGCCGCGTCCTTACCAATACCCATCCGTGGTCGCCCGATAGCCGGTACCTGGCGTTTGATACCCGGGGCGAGAAGGATACTTCTGGCTACGATGGCACCCGCATTGAGCTGCTGGATGTACATAGTGGCCATGTGCGCAATATCTACACCTCCAAAAATGGCGCCGGCTGCCTGGTAGTAACTTTTCACCCAACCAAAAACACGTTGGTGTTTATTCTTGGCCCGGAGCACCCAACCCCGGACTGGAAGTATGGCTTTGCACACCGGCAGGGCGTAATGGTGGATGCGGATCACCCCGGCAAAGCCGTTAACCTGGAGGCCCGGAATATCACCTCGCCGTTCACCCCTGGCTCGCTGCGAGGCGGCTCCCATGTGCATGTGTTTAGCGCGGATGGCGAGTGCGTTAGCTTTACCTATAACGACCATGTTCTGCCGCTGGAGCTTAAGCCGGATGCCCCTGCCGATGCTCAGATAGATCAACGCAATGTGGGTGTGGCTTTCCTTAAGAAGGGGCCAGTGCATGTTCCGAAAACATCTATCCGCAACCACGATGGCGCCGCCTTCACCATTCTGGCAACCCGCACGGTGAATCACCCGAAGCCGGGCTCTGATGAGATTGAGAAGGCGTACGAAGAGGGCTGGATTGGCCACAATGGCTACATCAAGCCAGATGGAACGCGCCAGAAGAGGGCCCTGGCTTTTCAGGGGGATCTGTATACCGCAGATGGCAAGCGCATTTCGGAAGTGTTTGTTGCCGATTTGCCGGAGGATGTTACCGTTAACCCGGAGGATGGCACGCTGGCAGGCACCGAAACACATCGCCCCCTGCCACCAAAGGGCACAGTTCAGCGCCGGCTAACGCACACCGCCGATCGTAAGTTCCCCGGCCTGGGCGGCACGCCTCGCCAGTGGCTGCGCAGCGCGCCGGATGGCAGCCGTATTGCATTCATGATGCATGACGATGCCGGGATTGTTCAGCTGTTTACCATCTCTCCCAACGGGGGCGAGCCGGTGCAGATTACACACAATGATTTCAGCATCACCTCCTCATTTAACTGGAGCCCGGATGGATCCCATATCGCATATGCCGCCGATGGCTGCATCTGCATAACCGATGTGGCAACTGGCAAAACAGACCGACTTACCGCAAAGCGCTCAGACCCACTGGATGCCCCGGGGGCAGAGTGCGTAGACTGGTCGCCAAATGGTAAGCAGATTGCATTCTTGCGCCATCTGGAAGATACGCCGGGCGGCCACCGCAGTTCCCATATTTTTGTGGTGGATGTGCCCGGAACGAAATAAACCGTTTGCATAAATTGGGCGTCTGGCGCAGCAGGACAGAATCCGCCTATAATTATGCAGTTCCCAACTGCAACGCCCCTAATTCTGACCGGAGTGTAACCGTGCCTGCCAGAAGCCCATTTAACAAATTTCGTTCTTCTTTTCGCTCGCCGTTAACGGTTGCTCTTGCCCTAATGTCGCCGGTGGCTGCGCTGCTTGCCCTGGCAGCGCGCCCGGCAGCTACCGCTGCAGATCCAGCGCAAGCCAATGCATCAGTGGCACGGTCTTACCTTAATAAATACTGTGTATCTTGCCACGGGGCGCAGAAACCAGCCGGTGGCCTGCGCCTGGATACGCTGCCTCTGGAGTTTCAACTGGCCGCAAACTCGGCAAAGTGGGCCGAGGTGGTGCGTGCGCTCAATCTGCATCAAATGCCGCCTTCTTCGGCAGTTCAGCCGCCACCCGCGCAGAGTGCCCGTGTGCTGGACTGGCTGGAGGGAGAGATTGGCCGGGCAGAGGCGGCAAAGCGGGATACACATGTCGTACTGAGGCGACTAAACCGGGCGGAGTACAACAACACTATCCGAGATTTGATTGGGCTGGATTTTCACCCCGCCGATAAATTTCCGGAAGATCCACCAGCCGGTGGCTTTGATAACAACGGCAGCGCCCTCACCGTTTCGCCCATGCATCTGGAGATGTACTACGCTGCGGCGCGCCAGATTGTGGATATGGCCCTGCCTGAGGGGGCAAAGCCGCAAACGATTAAGTGGCACTTTGAGCCAGAAGAGAACACGCTGGGCGGAGACCGCTATCGGGTAAAGCGCGATGGCCAGAACATACTGCTTAACTGCGGCGAAAATCCGATTGAGAATGGCTTCACGGTAATCCAACATGATAGCTGGAACAAAGCCATCGATTTTCGCGGGTTTACTTTGCCGGAGGAGGGCGATTACATCATCCGGTTTCGGGCCGCATCTCGCGTGCCAGACCGCGCCGCGGTAGTGCGCTCTGCCGAAAAGATACTGCGCAAACGTTACGATGAGCAGATGGCCCAGAACTCGAAGGGCGAACGGTACTACCGCGAGCAGATGCAGAGCGATCTGGAGCATATGCGCCAGCATCGCATGTACAGCTATGGCCCACCCCGCATTAAATTGGTAGAGAACCTGGGCGGTGCGCCCATTCTACTTTCGGAGATGGATGTGGATGCGCCAGTAAGCGCCCCGGCAACCTACGAGGTGCGTGGCCACTTTAACCGGCAGGATGCCGGAATTGAGATGCACTATGCATACGAAATTCCGCATGCGCTGGAGAACTTCTGGTTTCAGGGCCGAGATGAGTTTGCACGCCCGGAACTGCTGGTGGACTGGGTGGAGTTGGAAGGCCCTATTCTGCCAACCTGGCCCCCAGCTTCCTACAAATCCATTATCGGCAATGAGCCACTGCCACAAACTCCAGAGCAAGAAAAGGCGGCCGCCCGCCGAATACTGGCACGGTTTATGCCCCGCGCCTTTCGACGGCCCGTTACCACCGCCGAAGTGGAAGCAAAGGTAGCCCTGTTTACCCGGTTTAGGGCCGATAAAAGCAGCTTTATAGAGGGGCTTAAGGTTCCGCTAACGGCAACCCTCACATCGCCCGCATTTCTGTTTTTATCTGAGGCAGAGCGCAAACCTGGCGAGCACCTGAGCGCTTATGAGCTTGCTTCGAGGCTTTCTTACTTTCTGTGGTCGAGCATGCCAGACGACGAGCTGATGCGCCACGCCGCCAGCGGAGATCTGCAAAAGCCGGAGGTGCTGCAGGCACAGTCCGACAGAATGCTCAAGAGCCCCAGGAGCGAAGCACTGATTAAGAACTTTTGCGGGCAATGGCTGGGCCTGCGCAAAGTGGGCTCCAACCCACCCGCACAAAACCTGTATCCAGAATACGACAGACATCTGGAAACCTCTGAGGTGCGGGAAACAGAAGGCTTTTTTGCTGAAATACTGCGGAATGATCTGGATGCTCGCAACCTGATTAAGAGCAGCTTTGTAACTGTGAACGAGAGGATGGCGCGCTTTTACGGAATATCGGGCGTTAAGGGAGATGCGATTCGGCGTGTGCCGGTTACGCCAGAGATGCACCGTGGTGGTTTGATGACGCAGGCCTCCATACTCTCTATCACCTCCAACGGAACGCGCACATCGCCAGTATCCAGGGGAGTGTGGGTGCTGAGAACCCTGCTTGGGCAGGATCCCGGGCTGCCGGTTGCCAATGTGGGCGAAATTGCCAGCAAGGTGCCCGGAATTGATAAAGCCACGGTGCGGCAGCGGCTGCAGATACACCGGCAAAACCCATCCTGCGCAAGGTGCCATGATCGTATAGACCCACTGGGATTTGCCCTTGAAAACTACAACGCCTGTGGCGAATGGCGCGATCAGGAAGGCCACGGATATAATGGGCGTATAGAAAAGGATGACCCAAAGATTGACGCCGCCAGCCTGATGCCGGATGGTACGCCAATCAGCGGTGTAGAGGGGCTGCAAGAGCAGCTGCTAAAACAGGAAGACAGGTTCTTTACCGTGCTTGCCGGGCAGCTTACCACCTACGCTATTGGCCGGGAAGTTACCCTTGCGGATAGGCCCGCAATACAGGCCGAAACGGCGAACATGCGGCGCAATGGCCGCACGCTGCGCTCTCTTATTCATTCTATTGTTGCTTCCGACCCATTCCGCACGAAATAGGAGCCGCCGCCATGAGCCATAACTTTGCGTTTCACAACCGTCGGCCTCTCTCCCGCAGAACCATGCTGCGCGGCCTGGGTGCCTGCGTGGCCCTGCCCATGCTGGAGGCGATGCTGGAGCCGCAGGCATATGCCTCGGAGTCTACGTATAAACCGCTGCCTCACTCCCGCACCAAACCGGTTCCACGTGTAATCTTCTGTTACATCCCCAACGGGGTAAATATTCTGGAGTGGGTGCCGAAACAGGCGGGCCCGGGGGCACTATCTCCCACCTTGAGTGTGTTGGCCGGGCATAGCAAGGATGTTACGGTACTTAGCGGCCTGGGGCATCCGCTGGCAAAGGGCGGGCATTCTGGCGCGGATACCTGGTTAACTGGCGCAGATTTGAACCGGGTGCCCGGCAAAGATTACGCTAATACCGTCTCGGCAGATCAGGTAATCGCAAGCGCCATCGGCCGCGCAACACGGTTCCCGTCCATAGAGATTGGGGATATGAGCGGCACCGGCAGCGCTCTACACAGCCACACCCTTGCCTTTGACCAAAACGGTACGCCACTCCCGGCAGAGAACAGCCCGAGGCGGCTGTTTGAGCGGCTGTTTGTGCCGGATGATGCAGCATCCCGAGCGGCGACCCTTAAGCGCTACGCCGAAAAGCGCAGCATTCTGGATGCTATCTCCGGGGATGCGTTTACGCTGAAGAAAGATCTTGGTAAATCCGACCGAATCCGCCTGGACGAATACCTTGCCAGCGTACGAGAAACTGAAGCGCGGGTAAAAAGGCAAGAGATCTGGATAGATGTTCCCCGCCCGGATGTACCCTCGCAGGGCCTGCAGATAAATAGCCAGCCACAAAATGCGCACGATAGGCCCATGTGGCTGGATGTGATGCTGGAACTTAGCTACCTGGCATTTGCCACCGATAGCACCCGCGTCATCACCTTTGAATGGAGCCGGGAGGCCGGCGGATTTGGCGGCGGCGGTGAGAACCACCACGAGCTATCTCACCATGGCGGTGACCCGGGCATGCTGAGCAAACTGGCCGCTATAGACCGCTTCCATGTCTCTCGCCTCAATCGTTTTCTGGACTTCCTACGGAGCACCGAAGAGGGTGGGCGAACAATGCTGGATCACACCATGGTGCTGCTGGGCTCTGGCATGAACAGCGGAGAAAAGGGAGACCACTCTCCCAAAAACTTGCCGCTGGTGATGGCCGGAGGCAGCGCATGGGGCCTGCAGCATGGCACCCATCTGGCGCACAACCCGGATAACCACCCGCCGCTATCCAACGTGCTGTTAACAGTAATTCAGAAAATGGGAGTAAATGCGCCGCGGTTCAACGATTCTACCGGGCCACTAAAAGGGTTGGTTTAAACGGGTGAAAGAGCGGATAATTGAGCGCACCCCCAACCTTGATCTACTGAGACGCTTGAACTCGGCAGATGAGGGCATTCGGCAAGAGGCGTTGCATTATGCCTCTGACTTGAGTATGCGCCAACTCCTGGAGCTCGTAAGAACTTTGAGGGAGTTTCTGAACCCGCTATATGCCGTTCAAACACATCCAAGGAAACAACGAATCTTCAAACTTACGGCAGCCGTTGTGTTTCCATTTTATCTGCTGCTGTCCGCTGCATTGTGGGTTATGCGCAGGGCATCTGGAGACCGGCTGCATCGCAATCCGCAGGCAGCACTCAATGGCCTGTGTACACTAATCGAGAATTGCACCGATCCTGCGGCGCTTAACACACTCCTAAACAACGGAGTAGCAGGAACCGGTGTCGTCGTTATCATGCCGGATGTCAATGCCAGCGCGGCGCGGCGAATTGATCAAGACCTTGAAACGCTGGATACCGAAGGGTTTGAACGCCTGGATGAAAGTGCGCGTAACACCTTTCGCAATATCTCGGCTCACGTTCACAATCAGAGCAAACGGCCGTTTTATGTGCTGCGGGCTATCGCGCAGTTCTCAGTTCCCGAGCCACGTTGGCGAGATAGAGAATGTGTCAAGGGTGTTGCTGATTGCGTGCCAACAACTGCATATGCGAGAGAAATATCTGAGGCTGCGCGGAACGCTCTGCGAACTATGGATGAGAGGGCAGAAGAGTTGAGGCTCCGCCAATCCCTGTTACGTGCATCTTCGGCCCCACAGGTTGGAGAAGCACTCCTGCGCCCTGCCAGCCATCCTGGGAGCGTTACAGAAAAAGAAGAGCTATTGCGGGCTTCTGAGTGATGCCGGTTTGCGCCATCAGCGTGGGTAGCGCGCATCCATTGCACCCACAAGAGCATCATGCTTCAGTACACCAGGTAATACAGGTTCTGCCCGGTAGCTGAAATACTGATTGGCAATGGTGATACGCGAAACCCGGCTTCCGGCAGGCGTAAGCTCTGTGATATACGGGGTTAGCCCCCAATCTATTACCCAGTCGCCGGCAGGCAGTTTGCGGGCACTCCCACAACAGCCAGCTGCAGAGGCATCCACATCGGTTACCTGCTCAACCATGGTGGCTGTGCTGGCAACGGTATCCAGTGTGTAGCGCACCGCTCTGGGGGATCGCAGCCGCATGGTACCGTTATCGTGCACCGTAAGGGAGCCATCTGCAAGCATGCGCGCATCGTGCTGGCCACCAAAATTGCCGAACGTATCTGCCTGCATCGCCAGGCTTTCAGGGCGTGGCGTGCCGCCCAGCTTCCATTCGATTGCGCCTGTTGCGCGGTTAATCTTGTAAACGGCATCCAGATGTCGGAACGAAACCACATAGCCGTCGCCGCTGGCCGCAACCGAGTTCATGTGGTATGGGTCTGCAGGGGATTGGCTGGCCACCACTATGGGCTGCCATACAGGTTCACACTCAGAAAGCGGTATGTGATCCAGAGCTGACCAACTCCACACTAGCGAACCAGTAGGTGTTACCTCCTGAATGATGTTATCTGTCACCGAACCTATACCCTTGCCGCCGCCCGGGGTGAGATCGATGCCAGATCGCATGGAGTCGGCAATTATCACAAAATTGCCATTGGGCAGTTCTTGAAGCTCATGCAGATCCAGTGCTGCCGATGGCCCACCAGGCGCTGGGAAATTGTGCACAAGGCTGCCCGCGAGGCTCCGAATCTCAATTGCAGAACCACCCACCATGTAGGCTATGTTGCCTGCAGCTGTAACAATGCCGCCGCGTGGTTCTGCCGGAGTTCTGTACCACCAGGTAGGCACACCATTGGCATCCGCAATAATAAGATACTGATTGGTTGGCCCTGTACCGATGGCAAGGTTGGGAGTGAAAATAGTGAATTCTGCCTGCGGTGTGCCGGGCTTTTCAGCGGTGTAATGGGGAAAATCGGCAGGAAGGCACCGCACGGTACACACACGGATCACACCCGCATCCGTTACCGTAAACTTAAAACTCTGCCCGGCAGAAACTGGTACCTGCGTTATGAAGGTGCCCGATCTGGCAGCGCGAGAATCCACGGAAACCTGAACATCTGATCCAGCCTGAACGGATATTGGAACCGTTAGTCCCGGGCGTTCATAAACTGCGTATTCGCTGATTCCAGGCTCGTAGGGAGGGAATAGCCCCGTAGTTGAGGAGAGGAGCAGAGTATCTTTGCCAGGACCGGAGGACAAACTGGGAGCCTGCGTACCGCCGCCGCCACAGGATGCCAGCAACCCCAGCATTACAAGCACCGTACCAGAAAGCAACAGCTGCTTCCAATTTGCGAAAACCGAAGTGTGCACGGTGGCACCCTTTACACATCGATATGGCAAGTTCTTCAAACCGGTTGCTCCTCCCCACCATCGGGATGTTCATGCAGACAAGCATTTCGTAAATATTCTATTGTTAATGTGCCTATATTATCTCAAAACAAAACTGTTATGCAAGTCCCTGTAACATGTTTAGGCAACAATATTGCCAGCGGGGAACTTCATACCCGATTTCATACATGTATCTTTTGCAGATAAAGCTGGCCGGGTACCGCCGCTGGCAACCGAAAACCATAGCAAAGGATTGGCCATGTCACATAGTCCACCAACAGAGGAGCATGATGCCGCACACCGCAGTGTGGAATTCAAGTGCTCCGTGCGGGAGTTTGAGAATCTATTGCAGGAGAATTTACGCGTGGCCTACACCGTTGCGCTACGACTTTGTGGTAGCCGTGATGATGCGGAAGACCTGCTGCAAGAGGCGGCAGTGCAGGCATTTAAGAATTTTGGCGCGTATACGTCTGGCACAAACTTCAGAGCCTGGTTTTTGAAAGTGCTTACAAACATTTTCCTTAACCAGCGCAGGCGCAAGCAACGCGAACCCGCCACCACGCCGATAGAAGATGCAACGGACCTATACATGTACAGCATGGCCAAACGGGCGGGCTGCAAACCGGGTGGCGGAGACCCGGCAGCAACCCTGCTGGAGCGTGTTAGCACTGCACAGATTGCCGAGGCGATAGATAGCCTGCCTGAGGAGTTTAGCCTTGCAGCGTGGCTCTACTTTGTGGATGAGCTGCCCTATGCCGAGATAGCCGAAATACTTGGCTGCCCGGTTGGTACCGTTAGATCGCGATTGCACCGAGGGCGAAAGCTACTGCAAAAGCAACTGTGGGAGCTTGCAGAACCCCATATGGCCTCAGGTTCTAAAGCGCGAAAGAGAGAATAGCATGCTGCCAATAATCAACCTGTATACATGCAACGAGGCGCTGGATCGCCTTCAAGACTATCTGGATCATGAGCTATCTGATCGGGAAGCGCTGCTGGTGAAGCGACATCTAAAAATCTGCCATGAGTGCAGTAAGAAGTTTGCATTTGAAGGCCAACTGGTGAGTTTTGTGAGGGGGCGCGTTCAGGAAGAGGCACTGCCGGAAGGCCTTATGGAGAGACTATCTGTGAGACTTGCGCAGGCCGATGATTAATAACCTGGCCCGGTATGTAGCATCGGTTCTTTACGCTAAGCCCCATCCTGGTGATGGGGTTTTTAGTTTTCATAATCGCTTCAACCGCGCCTGCACACGGAGAAACTCATATGTGTCAGCAACTTTCGGGAACCGAACCCCAATAGTTAGCGTTTACACTTGTGCAGCGGCCAAAGGCGCCGGCCACTGTAAACAGAAATTTGACTTGTCTGCGGCAATCCGCAGCAGTGTATGGAGCAGAGAAAATATGAGAACCGAACAGAACGCATTCACCAGCATTGCCCGGCGGGCACGGTGCGCCCAGAAGCTCACCCTGGCTGCTTTCGCGGCGGCTGTGGCAGTGTTGCCATACGCAGCCAGTGCCCAGGGCAGCGGCGCAGTTGGCACCATATACACCACAACAAACAGCACTTCAGGTAACGCGGTTATTCGCATAAAGCGGTTGGGCAACGGAGCCCTTACCGCACCGCAGGCTTTTTATACCGGTGGACAGGGTACCGGGGCAAGCCTGGGCAGCCAGGGCGCGATTATTGTTGGCCCAACCAGCCAGTACCTGTATGCAGTAGATGCTGGCAGCAACGATGTTGCGGTATTCCGCATCGGTTCTGAAACGCTTACCCGCGTTGGCACCTTTGCATCTGGCGGCACACAGCCGGTTAGCATTACCGCCTACGGCAGTTTGCTGTATGTACTAAATGCAGGTTCCGATAACATTGCCGGTTTCCGAATTCTGGATGATGGCAGCTTGAGGGCCATCCCAGGATCCAATCAGAATCTGAGCAACGGAGTTGGTGGCACAGTTCAAATAAACACCGCCATCAGCACAGGGGCAGCAGAAATTGCATTCACACCGGATGGCCAGCAGTTGGCCGTAACGGAGAAGAACACCAACAAGATTGATGTATTTCAGGTTGGAATAAATGGTGCCGCCGGCCCCGCGGTAATTACGGCATCTCATGGCGTAACCCCCTACGGTTTTGCCTTTGACTGGGCAGGGCATGCCATAGTATCAGAAGCAGCCGGAGCTCAGGCTGGGGCAGCTTCTGTATCATCGTACTTCATCTCAGATTTTGGTACCCTGCCAATAACGGGCTCTTACCCGGATGGCCAGACGGCAGCATGCTGGCTCATGACGTATGGCCAGATAGCGTGGACTACCAACGCGGCATCTTCCACCATCTCTGTATATAACATATCTGCCAATGGCAGGCTAACCCTCGCAACCTTACCCGGCGGCGGCAGCAGTGTAGGTGTGCCTGGCGAAGGGGCGCACCCATCTGACATGGCAACAGACAGCAATCACCGGTTTCTGTATGTGCTGCTTCCTGGTACCCAATCCGTTGCAGGTTATAAAATTGGTGATAATGGCAGCCTAACCCTAACCACGGTGCTTGGCGGGCTGGGCAGTGGCCTTGTAGGCATAGCGGGCCTTTAAATAAAAACGGGGTGCTGCAGGCATAGTCTGCAGCACCCCATTTTTATTAGTTCGCAAAACAGAGATCAGGGCTTTTTATAGGTTACGCGCCAGATTTTGTTTCCGCCATCATCTGCAATCAGCAGAGCGCCATCCTTAGCAACAGCAAGGCCAACTGGGCGGCCCCATGCCTCTTTGCCATCCTCGCCGCCAATTACCCAGCCACCAACAAACTCCCGGAAGCCACCGCTGCACTTGCCGTTTTTGAACGGAATATTAACAACGTTGTAGCCCGTGCGCTTGGAGCGGTTGCCAGAGCCATGGAAGGCAACAAAAGCGCTGCCCTGGTACTCTTTGGGAAACATTTTACCGGTGTAGAACACAATGCCGAGCGCTGCGGAGTGTGCTGTAACCATTACATCTGGCAAAGCAAACCGCTTCTTAATATCGGGATCTTCCTTAGCGCGAGGGTCCAACGTGCCAGCCCCAAGGTAGTTTGGCCAGCCATAGTGTGCGCCTTCTTTTACGGAGGTTACATAATCCGGTGGCAGGTCATCACCCAAACCTTCGCGCTCATTAACAGCGGTCCACAGTGTGCCAGTTCCAGGCTGAAAATCGATGCCAACCGCGTTCCGCAGGCCTTCGGCATAGGGGCGTCCGCCCGTGCCATCCTCGTTGTACTCCATCACTACGGCACGGTTCGGCACCGAATCGCCATAATCACCGGCAGAACCAACAGTTACATACATCTTGTTGGTTTTTGGGTGAAACAGAACGCTGCGGGTCCAGTGCCCACCGGTAGGCAAATCTGCCACCACTACCTTTGGCTCGCCGCTTGCCTTCAGCTGGCCATCCTTGTAATCAAATCTTAGCACGGCAGTAGGTGTGCCCACATACAGGCCATCTTTGTGGAAGGTAATGCCGAATGCCTGACGCAGCCCCTCGGCGAAAACCTCACGAACGTCCGGCTTTCCGGTGCCCTTTGTATCTCGCAGTACTGATATTCGGCCCGGGCCAGATTCCACAGTAAAAATATCACCACAGGGCGCAACCGCCACCATACGTACATTGCTGAAATCTTCGGCTATTGCCTCGGCGCTAAAGCCTGGCGGCAGGTTCAGGTGCGCATCTGCCGGTTTGCTCACAATTTTTGCCCCATTGTTTGCAGAGGGCGTTGCGTAAGCCTTTGGTAGAGATGCCGGTGAAATTACAGTGAGTTTATCGGACTGCTGAGCGCCCGCAGCCAGGGCTGTAAAACTGATGGCTGCCAGGCCAGCCACGGGGAGCAAGGCGCCTCCTCGGAGCATTCGAAACTTCATACTTTCTCCTCTGGCGTGCACGGGGTTATAACCACTGGCCGCCTGTTCGCTCGCAATCTATGCGTGACGCTCGGTTCCACAACGGGTACTGAAAAACCTTCTGTTCCCAGATTGATGCACCGTGGAAGGAGAACGGATGCCCTGTACGGAATCGAAACGGCAGGGGCCGCAGCGCGAGCCCCGCCAGGAGGAACCCGTGATTATTCTTGCCGTTACGCTGCCCATAAAACCGGAGCTACGCGAAGAGGCGAAAGCCATCGCATTGCAGATGACCGCCGAAACGCACAAAGAGCCGGGGGTGCTGCGCTACACCTTCCACTCGCCACTGGATGATCCTAACACGTTTTTTGTTTATGAAGAGTGGAAAGATCAGGATGCCCTGGATTACCACAACAACTCGGAGCACATGAAGGTGTTTCAGGCAGCTATTGCCGGTGTGCTTAATGGCGATGTTAGCCTTCAGAAGTACGAAGTAGCATAACACTTCGGCCTTCGTTTGCATAATCAGGGGTGGCAGCCGTATGGCCAGCCACCCTCTTTAGCGTTGTTCTGTTAGCGCTTATGCTTCTGAAGCTCGAGCATGCCTTCGGCAAAGGCCTTACCTATGGGGGCAAGTATCTTTGCAGCCCCCATATAGTGGTAGCCACCGTTGGATATGCCCTTCAGGCGTTTTAGCTCTTCCGGGGGAAATGCTTCACTCTTTGCTTTTGAGTATTTTGCATCTCTCGCTTCCCGTGTAAGTGCAGGATCTTTCTTGAATTCTCTATTCATAGAATCGTTAAACCGATCCATGCGTGCCTGCAATGCCTCCAGATCATCGTCCCAGAAGCGGGCGGTTTGTACCGCTTTAACACGGCCTTTAAACTCTCTTAGTGTGGCGGGTGCGGCCTGCGCCTGCCGAAAGTAGCACTGAGGCGGGCGCTGATCTTCTTTTAATCCGCCGATGCCCATTACCCCAACAACCACGGGCAGATCTGGCACAGAGAGGTCTTTCCGAACATCCTTGATTAACATTGTCATCAGGCGTGCGTACTCATCATAGCCACCGGGCTTGCGCCTATCATGATAGGTCCAGTCGTCTACCAAATCGTTAAAGCCCTGAAACCACACAAAGCCAGCAAGTTTGTAGCCCAGCTTGGGATCATAACCCGGCATCACACGTGGGATATCTGCCAGTACCTTTTTAACATAGGTTATCATCTCGCGGTAGAAAACACTGCCATTGTTCCTGATTTTCGCGGTTTCCTCGTCTGCATTTAGTTTGCGCTGGCGCCACTGTTCCAGCATATAATCGCCAATTTGCTCTGGGCCGGCGCTGGGTGGCCGGAAATCGGTATGCAGGTTACGCCCGCCCCACGAGGTTTTGATAATCAGGATAGGTTCATGAGTGAGCTTCTCCATATACAGGCCGAAAGTATACTCCGGGCCAATTTCTGATGGAGACGCTCCAAACCCGGCAGTGAGCTTTCCCTTTTGTTCTATAACATCCGAGTAGCCATTGCCTGCACACCCTACCGAGGCAATCCAAACCTTCTGACAGGTTTTGAAACTGCCATCCGGCTGCCTCATCTCTTTGAGTATCGGTGCTGTTATGGGATCGTCTGCCATAGAATCTACGGTTGAGATATTGGCATGACCCTGCATATTGGATTGCCCGGCAAGTATGTACACCTTAATGGGGCCAGCTGTTGCGGGCAGCATGGCAGCCATGCAGGTTGCCGCGGCAATCATGATGGCCAGTGAATTGTGGAACTTAAATAGCTTGATCACGCAGGTTCTCCAGGAGTTTGCAATATCTTGCGTTGGGCTGTGATTACGGATGGCTTGTCATAAATAGATCTATCATGGCGTTGCCAAGAGCAATACCAACTTCCATGTAGGTTTCGGCATTTCGGTTATAGTGATACCCCTGCCGCGGGTTGGGTGAAACGGAGGCATCTCGCCAGAAATCCCTTGCCTCTACACATTTCACAGTTCCCGTGAATTCTACGTGCTTTTTTGGATCGGCAATGTTGAGTTGTGCCTGCGCTATGGTTTTGCCAGGCTCGGCAAGCTTCCAGCCATCGAATGCAATGGTTGCGAGCACGGATTTTGCGTTAGGTGCTTTATAGTCGGCGCGAAGGCTGCGGATTAACCTTTGTAGATTTTGCTCGTAGCGCGAGGCGTACACCGGGTTTTGATCTTTATGCCCCTGCCACCACACAAACCCCGCAATTTGATAGCCCTGCCCTTTATAGCCAGGGTAGATATCTGCAATGTGCTCCAGGGCCGTGCGCGCATTCGCCAGGTCGTCATCATACTGTTTGCCAGCATACCAGTTCACAGGTTCTTTAGGCTGGCCTTCCACCCACGAAGCGGGGGTGTCTTTGTAACCCGCATAAGTACGGCCCTCTGTGGTGAACCGCTGACTGCCAGGAGGCAGCAGATCCCAGCCGAGGCTGCGATTGCCAGTGCAGGATTTGAGCAGGAGTATTGGGCCAAGCTTTAAGCGGGCCAATGTGTAACCGAAACCAAGTTCCGGGCCAATGGATCTGCCATTGTTGGCCGTAGCGCTGAGGGGCGCCCCGCGTTTTACGCGGGCATCGTAGTAATAAACATCCGGGCAGGTGGTCCATTGGCCTGTAGGATCTACCAGGAACGGGTACTTCTTTTCAGTTTTTGTGAGGTAGGTGAGCGTACCCCGGGTTGTTTCTGGGCTGATATCGCCCATACCAACCATGTTGGATTGGCCCATAAGCACAAATACCTGAACGGGCCTGGCTTCGTTGGGCAAACTTGAACCTTGATGTTCGCGAGGGTCGGCGCGCGCACTCAAAATGGGCAGCAGAGCGGCTGCGCATGCGAACAGCAGGTCGAAACGGAACCGGAAAGCAATTTGCATCCTTTGCACTCCCATTGGAATTGCTTATTGGTGGTAAATACCGGCGAAGCCGCGCATCAGCGAGAAACGGCAGGGAGCCACCTATCTCTGAGATCGGTGCAGTTCAAGATCTTCTCTGCGAGGTCTACCCCTACGTAGTAGTACTGGTTAGAGGCCTCGAAACCCAGCCTTGCATCCTGGCTCTGGAGCTCTGCCATTCTACGGGCACTCTCGATCTCGCTGTTCAAAATAGAGCGTGCCTCAGTAACGGCTGCACTGCGTTGGGTTGGAGTAAGCGATTTGCCATTTAGCGCGGCGCGCAATGTTATAAATCGGCCCTGGTTTGCCACACTGCCACAGTGTATGGCCACGGTTTCTGCAATCCGAAGTTCGGCATCTAAAGCGCTGCGTTGGGAGTCGTTGAGCGAGATGCCTTCGGTACTGACTTTGATCGCCGCAATGGCGGCATCAAACCCATCGGCTATCTTTTGCAACTGCCCGGAGAACACCTCTGGCGGATACACGGCCCGCCATCCATCCAGATCATCGTACGGAAAACCAACCATAGATGCATGATAGCCTGTGGGCTTTTCCCACAACAGGTTCGCAGGGCCATGCTGCATGGGTGCGGTATAAACAAGCCCAATGTGAAACGGAAACTCGGAGAAAGCCGTGCTGAAAGCCTTCCATGCCTTCACAACATTATCGGCAGCTGGCCCAAAGCGGCGTTGTGCCACCTGTTTGAGGGCCTCATCGGCAGTGGCCCCACCAAATACGGCAGATACCGTTTCCAGGTTGGGGGAAGGGTATCCGCCAAGGGTCCAGCCCAGCATAGTTCCATTGAGCGAAAGCTTCTTCAGATTCTCAATATGTTTTGCCGTATTTGCCAGCGCTGGCACGTACGGCACAGCAGACATCTCCCAGCTATTGGCAGCCTGGATTTTTGCAAAGGTTTGCAGCCCAAGCTCCTTTGCTATTTGCCAGTGGCGCGTTGCGCGCGGGCCGGGGCCAACTGCGGACACCGAGTACTCGCCAACAACACTCTCTATCCCGCCCCTATGAATGGGCAAATCCCACTCGCTTACGCTCATAAGCGCGCACTCTTTTGGCAGTTTGGAAATGATATCTCGGGCGGCATCCTCTGGCCAGCCCCAATCCCACGCGATAAGGCGAGTTTTTGAGCCGGCTTGCTTGATACCCGCCTGTATCAGGCCGTTTACCTCTGAGATTACTGTGCCGGCACCACGTGGTGCACAGCGTGGGCAGTTTTTGCCTGCCCCGTGAGACCAACACGACGTAAGGTTTTCTGAGCCTGTTATAGTGAAAAAACCTGCCAGATCTGGCACGGCCCTACAGATTGTAGCCACGGATTCTGAGATGTACTTTTGAACCTGTGGAGCCGATGTGCAGAGCGCTGCATGGTCGCCCTCTATCACTCCTCTGGCATCTGTAAGCTCCGGATGGGCAGCAAAGAAGGTTAATGGCAGTGCCCGCGGCTCGTTCATGTAAAGGTAGATGCCGATGCCGTGTTTGCGGGCTCTGGCCACCAGGGTTTTGAGGTTGGCGAGCCGCTGCTCATACTGTGCGCTCTGGTGAGTATCCCACGGATACGGCGCGAGCTTTGTAAGCACTCCCTGCAACCACACTCCATTAACACCGGCGGCTTTCAGGCGCTTTAAGTAGCCCTCTGGGTAGGGATCGGCACGCTTATCCAGCAGGGGGTCGCCGTACAGAGCAAAGTACGAGTAGCAGAAGCGCGGCGCTGAATTAGTGGGTGCCCCTTTGCCTTTTGTCGGCAGCGGGCCGTATGGATCTGGCCTCTTGAGATCTTGAACGAAATCAAACAGGCTGGCCATCGGCATTCCAATTGGAAACGCAGAGTGCACGGTGGCGGCAATTTCATGCTCGCGTTTCTTAATTTCCGGTGTTGCTGGCACATACTGAACCGGGGCGCAGTTTGGTTTGAGGCTACCGAGTTTGATGTATAGGAAGTCGTCTTCGCGTAGCGTATAGGCCAGTTCATCCGCACTCCAACCCAGCAGCTTTAGCATCTGGCTGTAGGGCAGCAGGTGCCAGTTGCGCCGAATAACCGTTAGGTGAGAGCGCATCTGCTGATCTGCTGAAACCTTCAGCGGCTCCGGCAGGCCCATCGCTATGCCTGTATCATGCACCTGCCGAGTGGTTGCCCCAATGGCCGCCGCAATGCGGGGCAAAGGCACAACCTGCCAGTTGCGCCAAACATAGGCATGGTACGCATCTGGAAAGTGAGGAGTGGGCACGGGAGACTGGGCAGAGCCAACGGGAAGATCTGAGGGCATCATTAGCATGGCAACCAAACCGAGAAGTGAGAACATGAATAGGATCTCCGAGAGCCTTCGGTGGCCCCTGGGATGAGGTCTGGCCTGCTGTTCATTAACGCTCGGGGATAATCCTGCCGCACTGCTTCGAAATGGGATTCGGATGCCAGTTAGCGGCCACTGGCATCCCCATGTATGTTAGGTTATGCGCCTACAAGTCTATAACGTTGGCACGCAGTTGTGGCCGTTGCCAGCACACCTTAAGTACGTGGTTTGCACGGATTCTAACCTCGTACGTACCGTAAGCAGCTCTGTTCATAAGCTCTTGTACAAACTCTTCTGATTGGATATACCGCGCAAGCCGGCAGTAGAACTTGAACTCTGTTCTCCAATTACTGTCAACTACGGATAAGATAACCTCTTGCAATCGGTAGCGATGTGCGATTGTTATCGGGTGCCTTTTAAGAGCGGTGAGTACTGTTGCCCTGGCATAGCCAGATCGGAAGAAGAATAAATCTGCTTCGATAAAGCGAATGTACGGCTCAAGGTCTGGCGCGTTTCCTGCGATTAGCGCATCCATATTTTCCCAAAAGCCAGGCGGGTAGGCATGTTTCAAGCAGGTGCATGCAAGTTCATAGGCGGCATCCATATTCTGTTTCAGGATAGCTCTGTTGGCACCATCTTCGTTCTTGCTCCCGAAATGGTATTCATGAAACGCCTTGCCATGCTCCTTGATTACGTGGTTTACCACATTCGCCCAGGCTGCAAAGTCCTCTGGATTAGTTGGTACCCATGCTGACAAGCCAATTGGCACAACAGAGGCCGTATGTTGTTGCCGTTTGCTTCTTGGTGTAGACGCGTTTCTCTCGTTAAATTTGTGCTGCTGCTTATGCATCATAAAAGTGCGTGCTCCGTTGATTTACATGTTAGACAGTAGCAGGCGGAGTTTTGTGCGCAGGTGGGCGAATGATGCACTTAACATGCAACAGGGCTGCTTGGGAACAAACAGGTGATCATTAATCTGTTTACATACGTCCCCATTGTTAAGGGCACTCCATCTACCCGGCCAGTTAGATTACGCCAGGTTGAAGTAAGCCTTATGCGCGCTCAGTCGTTGTTCAACCAGTTTGTGCAGGCGCACGCTGATGTGCGTCAGAACAGGATTGACACAGTGTCTCGAATCATACAATTCACCAGGGTTCTTGGTGTTTTGATTGCTGTATTACTGCTTACAGCCCTCCCGAAGCATTCGCGGGCAGATGGAAATCTGGATGTATCGTACTTTGTTGGCGATACGCATGTTTCAGAAGGGCGCGGCGGCACTCTATGGTTCACTGCAACCAACTTCAACATCGATTCGCATGATATTGTGATCGATAACTACAATCTAAATATTGGTGCTACCACGGGAGATGCGAGCGATACCATCAACGGGTACACCGTATCGTACATTGGGCCCGGCAGTGCAGAAAATAAAACCCTGTCTTATTTGAGCCAGGCGTTTTTCAAGGTGGATTACACAACACCTGCCGACCCGGGGGAAGTTGATCAAAACTTCGGAGTAACACCTTTCACGCTTACGGTTAATGGACACGATGCATCCAGCCCCAGCACGCTATTTACTGGTTCTGCAACGCAGGATGTAACCGTTACCGATACTCCAGAGCCGGGATCACTGGCTTTGTTTGCTGGCTTCGGGCTTACTGGTGCCCTCCTAGGCATTCGCCGAGTTCGCCATCGCCAGGCATAAATAAATGGGCTGAGCGCGTATTTTGCCTGAAACGTGCGCCGCGAAATACCGACGAATTGTTGGTACTCGCGGCGCGTTGTGTTGTATATACGTCATTTGCTCAATCAACTAGGCAAAAGTAAACCGCGCAGGTTCCTTGGCAGGTACGGGTGAACATCATATGCATCCATCTTCAGGACCTGTTAATTCAGGTTTGGACCCCAGGAGAAACCGAATGAGCAGCGCGGCCCCTTCTGAACTCAGCATTCATCTTACCGATCTAACCCTGCGGGTAGCCGTTGGGCAGTTTAGCGATCTTACCGATGAGCAATTGGCTTTTGCATCTCAGCTTGGCGTGCAGGATATTCAGTTAAACACGCCCCGCCTGCCCGGTGAGGAGCGGTGGGAGTTGGAAGACTTGAAAGCACTGCGCGTGCTCGCTCTGCAGCATGGGCTGCGAGTTATTGCCCTTGAGAATGTGCCGGTGAAGTTTTACGATAAGATTATGCTGGGGCAGGATGGGCGAGAGCAGCAGCTGGCAAACATGCAGGCCACTGTGCGGAATATGGGGCATGCGGGAATACCCATCCTGGGTTACCACTGGATGCCGAATGGAGTGTGGCGAACATCGTTTGAAACGAAGGTACGCGGCGGCGCAATTTCCAATGAGTTCCGTATGGAAAATGTTAAGGATAACTCACCCACACATGGGCGCGTATTCTCTGCTGATGAGATGTGGGATAACTATGACTGGTACATGGACCGTATGCTGCCAGTGTGCGAAGAGGCCAATGTTTGCATGGCGCTGCACCCAGACGATCCGCCCGTGCCGATGCTTGGCGGCGTTGCCCGATTGTTTACAGGCTTTGAGGGGTTTCGGCGCGCTATGGAGAGGCATCCCAGCCCGATGCATGGCCTGGATTTTTGCAACGGCTGCTGGAGTGAGATGAAGGGCGGAGAGGGCGTGTTGGATGCCATTGAGTACTTTGGTACCCGCGGCCGCATTCTCTATGTGCACCTGCGAGATGTGCATGGCTGCGCCGATGATTTTGAAGAGTGCTTTATTGACGAAGGGCAGAGCAATATACTGGCTGTTGTAAAGAAACTGAAAGCGGTGGGCTTTAATGGCTTTATACTCGACGACCATGTGCCACACATTGTAAACGATACTCCGTATGCGCACCGGGGGCGGTCCTACGCTATTGGTTACATTAAGGGATTGCTGGCGGCACTGGCCAACTGAAATTGACAAAAAACGCCCCGGAGCGAATGCTCCGGGGCGTTTTTGCATCTGGCTTAGTGCAGGCCCGGCAGAGGCTTGCCCATGGTGCTTACATCTGTGAAGTTCTTTGTAACGTAGTCGGCATACCATTTGGTTTCTGCTGCGTGGTCGGTTTCTCGAGAGTAGAGGCTCTCTACGTTCTCTTTTGTAACAATCTCGGTACCTACGTTAACCCAGCCCTTTGGCAGCGCCTTCTTATCCTTGAGGGCACGAGCCAGAGCAAGCACTGGCAGGTAGCCCTGCAGGTATGGGTGCTGGCCAAGGGTGAGCTGTGTTACGCCAGTTTTGATAGAATCCAGGGTGTCCGGGTTCAGATCGTAACCTACAATTAACCAGCTTGCCTTTGTGCGGGCCTTCAGCTTAGCAAGGTTCGGAATATCCAGTGAGCACAGGCCAACGGCAGCCACAATCTGGGGTGCGCGCCCTGTCTGGTTCTCCCATGCAGAGTAGTTGGCGGTGTTCTCGGTGCCAACGTCTTTAGGATCAGAAAGGGTGTAGGCACTGCCTTCCATGCCCTTTTTAAAGCCTTTGTAGCGCTCTTCGAGCACCGCAACGCCTGGCTTGCAGTTACCAATCAGTACCTGGCCGTTCTTCTTGCCAGCCTTATCCAGCGCTTTGCGCAGTTCGGTGGCAAGTATAACACCGCTTTGATACTCGTCCTGCCCAAACCATGCATCTGCCTTGGATCCGGGGCTGGTCATGTTGGCGGTCATTACTGGGATGTTGGCTTTGTTTGCCTCTTCAATCGGCTTTACCCACACATCGCCGGGCATTGGCACCACAATCAGGCCATCCTTCTTCTTCTGGATCATGCCTTCAAACATGCCGATGGCTTCGGTGGCCTCTCCATTGCTGGGACCAACTACCTCAACATCTACGCCTTCTGCCTTGCCCGCATCCTCTGCTCCGCGTTTTATAACTCCGGAGAAATCGTTAAGGATGTGCAGCACGTAGCCAATCTTAACTTTGCCAGCTCCGCCTTCGGCAGCCTGCTGCCCTGCACCCGCTGCGGGGGTGTCTTTTTTCGGCTCTCCGCCGTTCTTACCACAGCCGATCGGTATCAGTGCGAGCGCGCTGAGCGCGAGCAGCGAGGGAACGAAATGCCTCATGGGTTGGTATTCTCCTTTGAATGCATCTCTGAAACCAGAGAGTTTGGCAGGCACCGCTACGCGGAACCGGTGTTGCTATTTGTTTGGCGGGCGGCCTTTTTGCGTTTTACGAACGCATCTACGGCTACCGCCAGTATGATTACCGCACCTGTTACGGAGGTGCCCGCATAGGTGGGGGCCTCCAGAAGAACCAGGCCGTTGCGGATTACCGCAATAATGAGTGCGCCCAGAACCGCGCCCGGGGCGGAACCGTGGCCACCGCTAAGTGCTGTGCCGCCGATAATAACCGAGGCAATTACCCACAACTCGAAGCCAAGACCAGTGCTGGGATCAGCAGATTGCAGGAATGCAAGCGCAAGTACCCCGGCAAGCGCCGCGAAAATGCCGTTGAGGGTCATAACGCCAAGGCGGTACCTGTCGATCTGAATACCTGCAAGGCGTGCCGCAATGGCATTGCTGCCAATGGCCTGTATACGGCGGCCATGTACAGAGCGGGATGTGGCAATCCAGCCAAGCACACCCACAACCACCATCACAACAACGCTGGCCGGCACACCGCCGATATCACCACCAAACACTGTGAATAGCGCACTATCTTTCGAAAAACGGCTGATGGGTTGTGCATCACACTCCATCAACGCCAATCCTCGGAAAACGCTGAGTGTGCCCAATGTAACAATGATCATGGGGATACGCAGCAATATTGCAAGCGCTCCATTCACCATGCCACAAAGCCCACCCACCGTAAGCGCTGCCAGCACAGCTTCCAGCGCGCTATGGCCAGATCGTAGGACAACCGCTGCCACTACGTTGGTTAGGGTGACGATGGATCCTACCGAGAGATCGATATCCCCCATGGAGATAACGAACACCATACCCACCGCCATGATGCCGTAGTAGCTGGCCTGGCGGGCCACCTGCAGCAGGTTGGTAGAGGTATGGAAGGCGGATGCCGAATGGGGATTGAGGCTCAGAAACACACATATCCCGATGAATGCAACAAGTACACCCACCTCCTGCATCCCGATGATTGATCGGATCAGGCCCTTGCCACTCGGCTTATCTGTTGCGCTATTCTTCATCCAGGTAGTGCACCATAGTTACCAGCGTGCTCAACTTATGATCGGTGAACTGCCAGACAACCTTCTTATCTCGTGTAATTTCAAAGGCATGTGCGCCTTTATTCTCATGGCCACGGCTAAAGTTGGCCACCACCAGGTTGCCATTCTTTAGCTGCTGAACTCCTGTTGCCCAGGAAAGCTCCATCTCAGGCGCATCTGCTGAAGTGAACTGCCAGGCAATCTTCTTGTCTTTTGTCACTTCAATAATGCGGTCTGCAGTGGCAATCAGTGTATTGCCGTTCTTCAGCCTGGAGGCCTCAAATACGTTGGCGCAGCCCGGGTATTCCCACACTACTTTGCCATCCGGCTCAACCTCGCGCACGGTAGCATCCGCCTCATGGCAGCACAGCAAATTGCCATTCTTCAATTTGTGAATGCTGCGCAGCTGCCTGTGTGCGGGCTTTTCCTGCGTGGTAAGTGGCGTAATGCGTACTTCCTCACCGGCGGCATTCACCTCAACAGCCTGGCAGGGTCCCTGCTCTCCCACCAGCACATTGCCGTTGGGGAGGCGGGCAAAGCCCAGAACCTGTTCACACTTTGCGCGGTAATCCCACACAATTTTGTGGTCCTTATTCACTATCTGAACACCGGTTGGTGTGCCACCGTAGGCATAGATAATGTTGCCATTTTTAAGGCGCTCAAACATAACGGCCAGGCCGGGTACAGGGTGCTCCCACAGTACTTTACCATCGGCAGAAAGCTCGATTATCTTGTTGCCAGGCGAATACTGCATAAACAGAAAGTGATGCGGCTTGCCTACCTGCCCGGCGGCATCCTGGGCAGATGCGGATCTGCCAATGGCAACCGTGGCGGCAAGGGCAACGCACAAACCCAGCACATGTGCGGAACGAGAGCGAAGGGACATAAAGGATCTCCCTATGTGGAATGGTGTAGCGCGCTGCAAACAAAGCGCGCCAGAAGCAGGGCAGAGTTTCGATAACCTACCCTTCGATTCCTCGTTTGGGATGCACGCAGCCCGGGGGATGCGTAGTAATTGTTAAACCGGAGCTGGCGGGGTATGCGTGGGGGTAGAGGCTACGAAAGGATCGGCAAAGATTTCGGCAAGTGGAACGCCCGCCAAAAACAGCTTTTTATGAGCACTCTTAACCATTGCGGGGTGGCCACATAAGTACACGCGGCTATCTGTTGGCCTCGGAAAATCGACAGAGAGCGCGGTATCTACGCGGGAGGCCCTTATCCTGTTGCCCGGCTGCACAACATCTGCACAGGGATTGTAATAGAAGTTCGTGTGCTTATCGCAAAGGCTCTGGAGTTCATCAACCAGGTACAGCCCTTCTGGTGCATAGGAGCCATGGTATAGGTGGATAGGGCCGATGTGGCCGTAAGCAAGCGCATCGTTTACAATGCCATACAGGGGTGCCAATCCGGAGCCCGTACCAGCAAGTATCAGTGTTTGTTCCGGGTTGCCGGGCTTATAGCAGCAAGCGCCGTTGGGGCCTTGAAATGTACACATAGTGCTGAGCTGCATTTCTTCGGTAAGCCAGCCACTCATCTGGCCATCTTGCAGGCGCCTTACGTGCAGTTCAATGGAATCAAAACAGATGCCGGCAACAGAATAACTGCGAGTGAGGCCATCTGAATCGCGTTGAAGATTAATAAACTGCCCGGGCCGAACGGCCTGAGGCATCTCTGCTTCAAAAATTAGCTGGAAAATGTCTGCATTCAGCGCCTTGCGGGTTACAAGCATAGCCGGCGCGGTAGGGCGCACAGCCAGGCCCGGCAAATCTACCTCCAGCATTTCATCTGTGCCGAGCGCACATATGCAGGACATAAAGCAGCCCTGCACGCGCATGGCATCCGATAGTCCCGCCTGAGATTTCTGGGGTGGGGTGTTATTTGCGGCTTGCAACAGGCATGCCTGGCACACACCGGCATTGCAGGAGGAGGGAATACGTGCGCCGTTTCGTATGAGCGTTTGCAGAACCGTTTCCCCGTTGTTACACAGGTAATCTGTGCCTCGGAAGCGTATGGTACCCACTTTATTAATTTCCCCTCCTGCATGCCTGAATGAATTGCCGGCTTATTTGCCCAGCACGTCGGTGCGGGTGCTCTCGGCAATTGCCAGCACCTGGGCAATCAAATCTTGGGGAACACCCAGATCTTTAAGTGTATCTGAGAGGTGCCCTGCAACGGCATTAAAATGCGCATCATTAAGCCCGCGATCTACAAGATGGGCATGCCCACGGCGCATGTCCAGGCCAGAGTAGTTGTTCGGCCCGCCGAATGCAAATGTCAGGAAGGCTTTCTGCTTGGCAGCCTGGCGTTCCATATCCACATCGTCAAAGAAATCCGATATGGTGTCGTCGGCAAGTACTCGCCGATAAAAGTTCTCGACAGCTGCGTTTACGGCCGCTTCGCCACCCAGGGATTCGTAAAGAGAAGACGTCATTCTCAGCAACCTTTCCTGTGCACTGCATCAGCGCAGTTCGATCTGTAAGATAAATACCGATAAACGGAGTTGTTTATCTTGTTATAGTTTATCATGTTTGCTCTGTGGTGTAAAGCACCCCAAAATCACGATTGTGGCATCTGGATTCGGAGAGGGCTTGTATCAATTTCCCACTTTTTTGAGGGAACTAACCTTGACAATGTAAGTGTGCTGTGATATATTTATTTCCACCAACGGACGCGCTTAACGCTAGTCACCGGGCGAGTGGTGAAATGGCAGACACGCTGGATTTAGGTTCCAGTGCCGCAAGGCGTAGGGGTTCAACTCCCCTCTTGCCCATTCGGTTCGGTTGCAGTAGGGTGTGGTTGTTTGCGGGAGTAGCTCAGTGGTAGAGCGCTACCTTGCCAAGGTAGATGTCGCGAGTTCGAATCTCGTCTCCCGCTTAAATATAGAAGTCTCTCACATATATGTGAGAGACTTTTTTGTTTTGGGGCTGTTATAGAACGAACGAGATTGAAGATTATAATTTGGGAACTATGCAGTTACAGTGCAGACGCTTCACTTCCGTTTACCCCTTCCGCAGTACACCCGTAACCGGCACACCTTTGCCATCGCGCGTCACATAGAATGGGCGCTTCTCTATCTCGTAGCTCAGCTTTGGAGAGATGCCAACGGTGCTATAGATCGTGGCATGCAGATCCTCAATGACAACCGGATTTTCAATGGTTTTGCACGGGCGCTCGTCTGCGGTTTTGCCGTAGAGATGCCCCTTCTTCACGCCGCCGCCGAAGATCAGAATGCTGCCGGCATCGGTAAAGTGCCGGTGCATGCCGTAGAACTTCGGTTCGTTGATCACATCTGGCACAACCACCTGGTTCTTTATCAGGTTCGCCGGCTTGCCCTCCATCATCATATCGCGGCTGAATTCACTGGCCAAAACAATCAGTGTGCGGTCCAGCAAGCCGCGCGCTTCCAAATCCCGAACGAGCTGTGCCACAGGCATATCGATCATCTTCTTCATGTCGATCAGGCGGGAATGGCCGTTGTCATGCGTGTCCCAACCGAAGAAGGGAACATACTCGGTCGTCACTTCAATAAATCGCGCGCCGGCCTCGGTCAGCCGGCGTGCAAGCAGGCAGCCCAGCCCAAATCGGCCGGTATTGTATTTAGCGTAGGACTCTTTCGGCTCCAGCGAGAGATCGAACGCCTTCGC
>CAIONQ010000036.1 GCA_903859705.1 uncultured Chthonomonas sp. | reverse complement strand
ACACACCGCCGTAGCAGGGCACTACACCCTTTCTGGGCGATGATTAAGCAATTTTAGCGGCCCTGGGATGAATGCCGGGATAACCTGATAATTATTCACATGAGTGCCGGAAAATACCCGTTCTTCATCAGGCTTCTAGTATTTTGCCGTACGGGTCCGGATCGTGTGGGGCCATGGCAAGGGCTCCGGGAGCGTCTCCAGCCTTTGCTTTTGCTCGGGCAATTTTCCTGCGAGGTTCAAACTGGTTACTTGCTTTCGCAATCAGAGCCAGGGTTTGCGTTGCTCCTCCTGTATCGCCCGCCTCAGCCTGGCTCTCCGCAACCTGCTCAATCTCCATTTCATCGCCATCAGTTTGTGCAAGCTTCAGCATTAGCTTTAGTGTTTGCTTTGCTCCGGCAGCGTCGCCGTGCTTTGCCAGTATCTGTACGATGCGGGCCATGGCGATTGGCCGGAACAGGGGAAATTGTTCAAAGCTCTGGAGTTTCAGGATTGCCGCATTTGCGCCGCTCTTATCGCCCGATCGTAGTAGAACGTCCGCAATTGCCTCCAGCACTGGCACTTTATAATCGTTCAGGGTAAACGCTGCCAGCTTGCGCTGCGCGCCAGCAACATCTCTGCCATACGCTTTGCCGATGGCAACAATCATCGCCGCCCGGTTTTCAAACAGGGGGTTCCCTTTGAATACACTTTCAAGCTCAGCAGCGAGAGTAGTCTTACCCGAGTGTGCCTGAACACCGGCAATATCAAACAGGGCAGATATCTGCTCCAGGTTATCTTTAATCTTCCCTGCGGTATCCAGCCCGGTGTTCACTGCCAGTAAATAGCCCTTGTTGTCGCCGGCCTGGAATCGCTCTGCAGCCAGTTTGCATGCAGCCTTCACTCGTTTCAGGCCATCTGCCACGTCTGTAAGAGCTTTCTGTGCACCAGCCAGATCTCCCGCAGATGACTTTGCTGCGGCGATGGCAATCAGAACCTCTGCCTTCAAATCATCATCCAGGGTATCCGCAATTACCTTTGCACCCTGCAGATCTCCAGCCCTCGCCAACACCTGCGCGATTTGTGAACGCACATTTGCCAAAAGAGAGGGATCACCGATTTTGCCGGATGCGCTTAGGGCCTGGGATGTCAGCCGTTTTGCTTCGGAGCGGTTCTCCTGCTGTTGCACACTGTTGGGCGGGGCTGCATGCGCGCATCGGCCACTGAGGCACATGAGGCAAAGCAATACCAAAAACGTCCGCCGCGTTAATTCTGTTTGCATGCCGGTAAGTCCCAATCCCTTGCCTGTGGTCTTGATGATATCTGGTAAAATTGTATTCTCAAATTCATCTGTAGCAAATGGCACATTCCAAACGCAGTCGCTACGTTTGAGCACATCTGCTAGCAATGAAAATATCTCGCCGAACGGATTTAACCGGCAAACAGCCTGTGGATAGTACGAAACCAGGTGAGGCGTACTCACCTTGAAAGGTTGGTATTTGTGGCCACAAAACACTCAATCGTTTTGCCAGAAGCCTGCAAACGCAGTGTGCTGCGCCGCATTGTGTGGAGGATCAGCATAAGATTTCGGACTGCTCCGTTACCTGTAAAGCTGCTATTCTTTGTTCTGCTCGCATTGGCAGGTTATGCCTGGTGGCATGGCCACGCTCAGTAATTGTGTGTGGAGGAGAGAAGCGGTTGACCCGGGCTGCACCCTGAACTGTATATAGCCCGGTTATTGCATCTGGCAAT
Organism: uncultured Chthonomonas sp.; assembly: GCA_903859705.1. Lineage (GTDB taxonomy): Bacteria > Armatimonadota > Chthonomonadetes > Chthonomonadales > Chthonomonadaceae > CAIXIX01. The sequence goes on along the minus strand of CAIONQ010000036.1, from coordinate 98,134 downwards.
ACAGGTTATCTACGGTCGGCGGATATACCCCTTGTAGTAATAGGTTGTTTGCCCATTTGACGGATATGCCGTACCGGTAGTTGTGTTATATCTGTTGCCGTATGTCTGATCGTAAGGCGAGTTGCTACCTCTCGAAAGCCCTGGCGAAAGCGGCAGCAAAGTTACCAAACCGATTATTAGGACCAGGAATATAGGACCCAATACGTCCATCAGCTGTTGATCTGCCGGGCTGATAGTTGGCTGAGCCATCGCCGGAGCAACCCTTTCTTTTTGTGGCGTAACCACTATTTCACGGATGATCGTTTCACGGATTACCTGCCGCTCCTGCACGGGTATCACGGTCTCTTCTTCAACCTGCACTCCAAACGAGGTGTTGCTTACTCTCATAACTGCTAACCTCCCCTCATCAAAATGGGTTTCCCCGGGGAAACTCGGGTTTACAAATTCTCAATTATTGGCATTGCCCGTGTATGCCAGATTATCCGACGGAATGAGTTAACAAACGGCTTCACTAATCTGCCTGCATTTCGCAACTATTTGTCATGGTAAGAGCAACTTGTTTGAAATCCGACCTGGGTTAATGTGGATAGTTACTCAATACTGCAATCGGTGAGCACCTGGATGCCATTTTGCATCTCTTTGAAGCGACCTTTGATAACTATGTGAGAGCCAGCAGTAATGGAATCCAGCCGCCCCTTGTAGTCTTCGCGAAGCCGGCAATCGGTATATCTGTGGGAGCTATCCACCACAAACACAAGCGTTCCTGAAGAGTTATTAAACTTCGTGAGCGTGCCTGTTTTTGTAACGAACTGCCCGGCAACAGGAGTTGAAGGAGCTGTGCTTTCTAGTGTGCTCGGAGCAACGGGCTTTACGGGTGTTGTATTGTCTATATGTACTTGCATCTGGCGGTATGGGCCATTTACAACCACGGTGTCTGCAGGGTCCATCTGGCCATAAGCAGAGTATGCAGCACTGTTCGGAAACGATGCCATGCCAACTGCGGCCAGTACCAGTACAAAGATGATGGCAATGATGGCACCTAACTGACTGTCAGTAGAAGCAACCTTATCAGCGCTAGAGATGGTAGCCCCAACAGGAGTTTCTGTACTGCTCTGGACAACCACTACTCTCTCATGAATTATCGTTTCTCTAATAACCTCCGGCTCCGTCACGGGAGCCACGGTTACTGCTGGCGTTTCTTCCGCCTGCGTACCAAAAGATGTATTGCTCTGTCTCATCGTAGCGCACCTTCCCTCAATATATGGGTTTCCCCCGGGGAAACTGTGATTACAAATTCGATATGAATGGCACTGGCATAAGTGCCAGATATGGAGACGGTGCTGAAACGCGACTGGCTTCACAATGTTGGTTAGCAATGCAAACTTTTCCTGCTTATTCCTGCTACTGAGGTTTCCCCTTGGTGACTCACTAAAAAGCCGCCGCAAACTTTACTGTCTGCGGCGGCATGCACGGTTAATCGAAGGGGCTCAGGTCACTATTCGTGTAGCACGTGGTGATTAACAGAAAGGTTACTTCTGGTTCGGATACCACTTCTTCGTTTGCCCAAGCGCCCATTCTGCTGTTTTGTCTACATGGCACACGTTGCAGCTGTTAGGGTTCTTTGTCCCGATAGATACGGCTGGCGATACGAAGTTGAAGGTATGATCTCTGGCCTCTGCTCCTACCGAATTTTCACCTGTTTTGGCCATGTGGCAGTTGATACACTGGCTGCCAGTGCTGCTTGCCCCGTGATGTGTATGTTCTTCGATCGATTTGTAGTTAGGGCCAGATGTTTTGCCCGGGCCATGGCAAGTGAGGCAAAGAGCGTTGGTGGATGCCGATTTGATCGTCATCGACAGGTGTTTAGAGCCATGCGCATCGTGGCAGTTAGAACACTGGATACCATGGGCGTGCATCACGCTTTGGGAAAACGTATTGCCCTGTACCCGGTTTTTGTGCGCCGTGCCATTGCTCCAGAACTCCGCTGTTTGTTTGCCAGGCTGGGGCTCAAACCCATGCCAGTAATTGGCAAGGTTTTTACCCGGTTGGTAGCCCACGGGCCATGCAAACACATCGCCGGATGGCTTACCTGCCTGGTGGCATGCAAGACATACCTCCATAGAGCGTTCTGTGCTGAGCCGTGCCGGATTTACTATGTTGGCCACAGTGGGTGACTGTGCATGCGCTTTACCCGGGCCGTGGCAGCTTTCGCAGGTAATGTTCTGTTCTGTCCATGTTTGAGCACCAGCATCCACGCCCGTGCTGTGGCAGCCTGCACAAAGCTTGAAGTTAGAGCGGGTTTTCCAATCCGGGTGCTGCGGATACCACCAGTCGGATTTCCCTGTATAGGGCTGCCACTTCTGATCCTTTATGCTCCACTGCCCCGGGAATACTACTTCCTGCCCATCCACAACGCCAATAAACCGCTGTTTCCAACGGTGCCCAATTACCCACTTCACATCTTTCAATTCAAATGGACGGTTGGGATCTGGCTTGCTGAAATCGGCCATTATGGTCTTGTTGCGACCTCTGGCAATGGCTGGCCGGATCATCTTGTTGTGTGATGACTCTTTCCAGGTATCGAAATAGTCTTTGTGGCAGGTGGCACACTTTTTGGAGCCGGCGTACTCCTTCTGATCAATACGCTCCAGCTCAACGTCTTTCCGTGCATCTGCGTGGCCGGTACTTACCAGTGCCGATGTGGCAATTACTGCAAGGGTGGCGAGCGAAAGCAATGCTATTCTGGTTTTAATCCCCGATTTCATATATGGCATATCGTCCTGTTCGGTGTTGGATTGTGTTATCGATGGGGGTCAGTTTGCCCGGCCAAGTATCTGCTCAACCTGTGCCATCTGCGCATCGGATAACGGGCCAAAATTAAGAGCGCCAAGATTCTCTTCCACCTGTTCCACGGTTTTGAACCCCGGTATCGGAACCATCTGCTGGCTGCGTGCCATCAGCCAACACAGGGCTCCCTGCGCCAGCGTTCTGCCGTCTTCGGTAAGTACCTGGCGCAGTGCATCTACTTGCTTCAGCCTATCTGCTTGCCCGCCCTCTTTGAAGTTCCAGCCGCGTCGCACATCGTCATCTGCCAACTTTGTTTCTGAAGAGAACTTTCCGGTGAGCATTCCCATACCCAGAGGGCCACGCAAAACACTGGCGAGATTGTACTTTTCACAAACTGCCAGTGTGGCTTCGTTGCCGCCAAAAACATTGAATGCCTGCTGAATAGCGGTGCAATTGGGGCTCTGTGCAAATAACTCGGAGCGCTCCGGGTCGTCTGTGCTCCAGCCGATAGTGCGTACTTTGCCTGCTTTCACTAGCTCATCAAACACATCGCGCACCTCTTCGGCCTGCTCCAGTGGGTGGCCACCGAGGTGAAATTGATAGAGGTCAATGTAGTCCGTCTTAAGGCGCCGCAGGCTGGCTTCGCAGCACTGCCGAATGTAATCTGGCGAGCCATCCGAGCCCGGCGCCTCCCGACTTTCTTCATTGTAGGTGTACCCAGCCTTCGTGGCGATAACAATATTATCGCGCACGTTGCCCAGGGCTTCGGCAAGTATCTTTTCGCTATGGCCGCAGCCATAAACATCGGCAGTATCGTAAAACGTGCAGCCCAGTTCATAACCTCGCCGCAGTGCAGCTATGGATTGTTCATCATTAACAACACCCCAGCCAACAGGGTTGCCGTTGCGTGCATGGGGCCCGCCAATAGCCCAGCATCCCAGGCCAATAGCGCTCACTTCAATTCCGCTTCTACCAAGCGTTCGGTTCATGATGTTCGGTCTCTTTTCTCCAAATCAGTTCAGCCCGCGGTTTGATGGCCTGTTTCGTTGCATAACAAATCTTCAGTATGGGCACCGCATTGCCGCTACTGCACCGTTGCCCCCTTCGGTATCCAGCTTTCGCAGGTGCTCCAGAAAGGTGCCGAAATGGTGAACAGGTGCATATCCAAGTTGGGCGGCCCCCGCGCCCGCATCCACAACGGCAGGTTTGGATGTTACGCGGATACCGTATTGCTGAATGAGGGGTAGGGCACCCGGGAATATCCGCTCGCAGGCAGCGATCGGATCTGATTCCCAGCCTTCCAGTTGGTCTTCGGTGAATGCATTGGCACGCACTGCCTGCACCACTATAGATTCTGTTTCCGCATCACTATCCAGCGGAGCAGCAAGCTTGTTAATGGCCAGATTGGTACAATCCAGCACATCCTCCCAGGCAACGCCGCCATATAGCAGGCGGGAGCCGTAATGGTTGACATAATCGGCGCCCCAGGGAGTGAAATCGTGTGGCCGAATGGATACGTAGCGCACTTTGTGGTTGCGGCGATAGTATTCGCATAGCTCTTCACCAATCTGCTTGGTAAAGCCATACTTATCGTAGTGGCCGTGCCATGCCATTGATGATAGGAAAACCACCCGCGTTATTCCGGCAGATACCGCAGCCTGAAACATGTTGAATGTGCCATCTACGTTCAGCCGCCAGAAGTCTGCCTCGGTTTTCTCTCTCCAATGGATGCCATGCCAGGCAGGCGTATGCAGAACCAGATCACAGCCATCGGCCGCGCGATCTAACCCGATGCCCGCCTGAATATCCCCCTGTACAAAAGGCAAGCCACGAAAGAGATCCGAATCTGGAAGCCGCACCAGATCGTGCAAAACGATATCGTGCCCTGCCGATTTAAGTATGGGTATGATCCCTCTGCTTACGGTACTATTGGCACCCGTTATTAATATGCGCACTGCAATCCCTTTCTGAGCAAAATCAGGCGATGCAGGAGAGATCTGATGGTGTAAAGAGTGCAGAACAGTCTTCGCCGTTGGCATCCCGCAGTTGCAGATCTCGCAAGAAGTCCAGAAACCCTATCTTCGGTTCCCACCCAATCAGAGCTCTGGCTTCGGTTAGATTGTGCTGTTCCACATGATCTGGCAGCGATATTTCATACCGGCGGATCAGATCTTCGGCCCCTGGTACCTGCATTTCGCACCAGGCCGCACCCAGGGACGAGAAGTTTGCTTGAACATCTGCCGGCATCCCATGGTTTGTGTGAACAATGGTTCTAAACAACCCAATACGGCGCTCCGCTCCAGCATAGAGGGCCGCAACCGTAGCATCCGCCACGTCTCGTCTATCTACACCATTGCGCAGCAGCTTCGCGCCGAATGCCAGGTAGGGCTTGGGTACAAAATCGTGATACCGTAACATGGCTACCGCAGCGCCTGTGATGTTGTGGTACATAGTGCAGAGGTCTTCGCCAATTACCTTGGTCGCGCTGTATACACCGCCCAGGCCGTAGGCCATGGAGGAGGCATAGATCAGCGTTTTGATGCCATTTTCTCTGCACGCCTCCAGAACGTTAAACGTGCCATCAACGTTAACCGCGAAAATGGTTGCATCGCTTACCGGCGGCACGTGGGCGCAATGCCATGCAGCCAGGTGCACCACGGCATCCACCCCCTCCACGGCTCTGCGAGCATCATCTGGTGTGCGGGTATCGCAGCGAACAAACTCCCCGGCAACGGCGGTGGCTGGCGGTGGCGCAATTACATCAGCCAGCCGGATATCGGCGCCCGTTTGTGCAAGCGCCTGGCATACCGCCTGGCCAGCGTTGCCTGCTGCTCCGGTAACAAGTACTTTCATGCAAGGTCCCTTCTGTAATACTCCTCACAGATCTCCCATGTGGGGATTACTGCAAGGTAGCTACTGATTGTCGTTCTATCAAAACCGGGCGCAGGCGAACTGTTACGGCCGCACCTGCTTGCCCGGCCGCAATCCTCTCCAGCGTAACTTGCGCGGCCGCCTGTCCCAGCGCCTCGGTTGGTCTTTCCATCGTAGTTAGGCCGGCGAGCAACGCTCCCGGATCGTTATCGAAGCCGATGACAGACAGCGTGCCGGGGACTTCGGTTCCATACTCTTTCGCCGCCTGTAGTAGTCCCATGGCTACTACATCATTTGCCGCCACCATCGCCGTTGGTCGCCCTGCTGCTGGCAGCGCCGTCCAGCGGTGCCAGGCCTCCACGCCATCTGCGTATGCTGCGAGGCGCTCTGTGTGTTCTGGCAGGAATACCAGATTTCTGTTTACACTTATCTCTGAGGCATCCAGCGCACTTTCATACCCAGCCAGGCGCTCTTGCAGCCACTCATGCCCGGCTGGTGCACCAGCAAACCCAATGTTCACATGCCCTTTTTGGATGAGATAACGCGTGGCGAGATAGGCACCCCATCCAGAGTCGAAGTAGACCTGGCTAGCGAGACCGGAGTACGAGCGTGAAGAGACCACAATGGGATGCACTCCACGGTTGTGCAACAGCGCGAGGGCATGCGCAATTTTTGCCCTGCTACCGAAAGGGTGCAGCAGCACAGCGGCATTTGCCCCTTCGCTTACCGCTTCCAATGCAAGTTTTGAGATCGAACAGGTATCCAGGATGTGCTCCGATTGATCCATGAGGACCACCCGTGCTCCTGCAGGGGCTGCGTTGTGCTCAAACGCAGAGGCAACTCTGTGTAGCCATGCTGCATCGTTGTCGCTATTCTTGTTACCGGTGCCTCGGAAAGGCGCGATGAGTGCGATGGTGCTGCCGTGCACGCCGGGCGGAGGAATGCGAAGTAAAAAGGTGCCACTCTGTGGCCGGCGCTCCACAATTCCCTGCATCTCCAGTGCCTCTAGCAACGGGCGCAAAGCCGTTCGGCCCATGCCAACAAGTTCGGCAAGCTCACGCTCCCCGGGAAGCTTATCTCCAGGGCGTAAACTGCCTTCTCGCAGAACTAAACGCAATCGATTTCCAGCTTCTGGGTTGCTCAAATACGGTACATACCTCTAAACTGGTTTACAACTGGTTTATTCTGGCACTTTGCGCGGCTTGCAGTCAATTGAATGATAAACGCTTTTTGTCAGACATCTCCATAGTATTGAAGGAGTTAACCAGGGTAGTTATGAAGAGCTAAATCTGGACTACTAATGAGCAGCCGGCAGGTTGGCTTATTGCTCGTATAAAAGTTCGATATATCGAAAACAATGGGCAGGACCTAAGTGAACAATTCAGATAATGTGGATACAACAAGTGTGGCCATCGGCACTTTCCATTTGCCCTGGGCGCACGAGAAAGCAAAGCACCTGTTTGAGCCACATATGGAACCACTAACAAACTATGTACTCAAAATGCGGCAAGAAGCGCCCGGCAAAAGCGTTCCATTCTTTGACACGGATGACGGCGGTATTCATGGTAGGGTACTTATTTTAAAAGAGGCACCTGGACCAACGGCTATCCACAGTCAATTTGTCGCCCCTGAAAACGGTGGACAAACTGCAAAGAATATGCGTGAAATGCGGATTGAGGCCGGGCTTGATCAGAAATTCGTGGTTAATTGGAATATTGTGCCCTGGTACGTTGGTAACGAAACCAGAACCAGAATTGCACCTGCAAGTAAGAACGACATGGATGAAAGCAGGCCGTATTTGCAGATATTGTTGGATTTGCTTCCAAACCTCCGCGCGGTGGTGCTTATGGGGGGCAAGGCGCAAAAGGGCTGGATCACAGGCAAATTTCGAACAGTAAGCGGGCTCGAAATCATCGAAACAAGCCATCCATCGCCTCTTGCCGTCAATACAAGACAGGGCGCACGCGAATCCATTGTTGCTGGCTTCAAGCGCGCTCAGCAGCTTGCTTCTGAGCTATAAGGCTATCACATCACGCGTTATGCTCACGCTCAGAAGGTAACTCAGGTTCAGATGGCGGGTGAAGTGCGTTGTCTTTTCCTACGCTCGCGGCACCCTCCGCTTCCTTACCGTTGGCAATCAGGCTGTTTGCCTTATGTGCCTTCTTTTTTGGTTCTGCCATCTGTACAAAGCTCAATACAACTTCCGGTCGATCGCGTTTAAACCGTTTGTAGTAACACTCTTCAATAAACTCCGGTAGCGGAGCTTTCCACTTTTCGTGTGGGTTCGCGCCCAAACTGCCAAATTTGCCAGGGTTCATCCCCAACTCCATAGCCATTACAATATGAGCCTGGGTTAGCCGATGCCGCTTCTTAGCATCGATCCACTTTTTAAACTCCGGAGGAATGCCACCGTTCGCCACGATACGAACTCCTAACCACTAAAATTCGGTAGGGGATTTTGCGAGACCACTGGATCTGCTTACCGGTATATTATATTCCTGTGTCCGGTTCCGTGAAAAGAGCGTTTGTGGAATAGTTTGATCTCACAAGGTGTGCCTCTGAAAACACAGGAGGGCCAGATGTTCAAAGTTTCTGCGTACGATTGTGAAGTTGCTGTACATGCTAAGGGCGCCATTAACTTGGGGAAGGCTCTGAGTTCCACATTGCCCATGCAGGGCCCTCTGTTGTTGAGATTTATATTTCAGCTTGTAAGTGATGTTGCCTTAGCCAAAAAGCTGAAAGATTCCAGTGGGGAGCAGGTGGATCAGATTGTAGCTCTGTGTAACAGTGCAGACGATGCCTGCGATATTGCTATCGCCGCTGAAGCTATAGGGTTTCGGTGTCAAATCGTAACGGCATCTCAGGAAGATACTGTTCGGTTTAATGAGTGGTTAGCCATCTTGAGGCATCGAGACTAACAAATGGCTTCGGCGCTCACCTTTATAAGCTGCGCATGGCGCTAAACTCAAGGGCTGTAACGGGTGGCGTCGGAGCATAACCAATCACGCTCTCGGATCTCAGGTTTATCGGTAGTAAGCGCTATACGCCCTGGCACCTGTTATGAAGGGGTGACTGTTAGGGAAGTTAATGTAATCTATTTGTTTTCCTGAGATGCATAAGTTATGGTATAACTGGAAATATGCGCCATGACACGCAGAAAGGTCTACAAACCTACGGGCATTTTCAATGCCTATCGAAAATGTCTACCTGAAGAACCGGCTGATAAAAGTGTCGGGCTTACGAAATTAGTTGTCTGGTGCAACACGCACATTAACGTATCTGGAGACACTGAATGTCTGACCCTCGCGATCTCTACCTCGACCTCATGAAGCGGTCGCTACTCAACCTCATCTATGGAGACCGTGAAGTGGTTTATGCAAACCCAGCCTCTCCGGTTAAACGCATGGTGTTTGCCGCGGTGCGCGCACAGGGTGCAGAAGTAGTACGCAGAAAGCAATTTGATGCCGAAGTGAGGCAATCCGGGCGAGATTGGCCTACCGATGGCCAGACGATGCTGAGTATGAAGCGGCTTGAGAACGTTCAGTACTGTGTCGAGCAAGCCATAAAGAATAACGTGCCTGGCAATCTGATTGAAGCGGGAGTGTGGAGGGGCGGTGCCTCCATCTTAATGCGCGCCGTACTGAAGGCCCATAACGTATTAGATCGCAAAGTATTTGTTGCGGACTCGTTTGAAGGGCTGCCTGCCCCGGATGCGGATAAGTACCCACAGGACATCGGCATAGACTATCACAAGATGGATGAGCTTAAGATATCGTTGAGCGAGGTCCAGGGCAATTTTGAAAGATACCAGCTACTTGATGAGCAGGTAAAATTCTTGAAGGGCTGGTTTGAAGATACGCTTCCTACAGCGGACACTGGTCCACTCGCTGTTATCCGCCTGGATGGCGACATGTATGAGTCTACAATGGACGGACTTGAGGCCCTTTACGAGCGGCTTTCGCCAGGTGGCTTCATCATTCTAGACGACTATGTTATGTTGGAGCCATGCCGAAAGGCTGTTGACGATTACAGAAAAAGAAACGGTATCACAGAGGAGATTATTCCTATCGATTTTGCTGGCGCTTACTGGAAAAAACAGTAGTTCTTGCAGTAACAGATACTGAGCACAAGCAGCCCTCCTAAGCGGGTGGGCCGTTGCTTTTTTGTGCTGATTAACACGAGCGTATATTGAGCCAAGTTGTATCTTTTCTCTGTCATTTTGTCGCCAAAGATTGGCTTAATGCCAATATGGCTTAAAATCGTTTGCATTATGTTTTGTGCTTCGTGCTTAATTTGCTGCTTAAAGCCAGCATTGGCTTTTCTACCAGGTACCAGCTAACCGTACCAATTCCAGCAGCAATTAGAACAGTGCTGAGTAATAGTAGAATGTAGCAGTGACTAACATTGAGCCACAATAACAGCTGGGTAATGGGCCACGCATAGAGATACACTCCATAGCTGATATCTGGCAACATTCGGAGCTTAACGAGAACTATACTCTGGCTACATGCGGCCTGAAACACCAAACAACTGCCAAAAACTGCCACACCAATGTGCGCCGTATGTCTATCCAACAGGCATGCCGAAGCTAAAAGGCCAGAAAGTAGGGATGAAGCTCGGCTGGTTGGTAGGTGATCTCGAAAAATGTAGAAGCAGCAGCTGTGTCAGCAATTATCTCAGACAATCTGGCCGGCCAATTATTGCTTCAGGCCTACAGTACGTTCTGCAACCCATTGCCCTTTGTGGGCACACAGTCAACACTGTGCTCTTACACTACCGGCCCTTTAACCATCCTGCATATTGTGCTGGCAACACATTCCCAGGGTGGTCTATGCCAAGTGCCTTTGCCGCGTGGTACGGCCAGTGCGGATCGGCAAGGAGGCCTTTAGCAAGAAGCACAACATCCAGCTTTTCTTTAGATATGAGATCGTTAGCAATCTGTGGATCAGATATGTTCCAAGATGTAGCCACCGGAATCTCGGCCTCAGTTCGAATTCGGTGAGCAATGGGGGCCAGGAAAGCTGGCTCACCCCACGGCACTCTGGAAATATCTGGAGTGTTAAAGCCCAGGCTAACATCCAGCAGATCCAACCCGCCTGCCTTCATGAGTTTTGCCAGCTCAATGGCCTCTTCAAGCGGCTGTTCGCCCGGCACATAATCGATTACCCCGAGGCGGGCGGTAAGCGGAAGGTTTTGTGGCCATACTGCGCGAACTGCGGCAAGCGTCTCGAGCAAGAAGCGCGATCTATTTTCAAAGCTGCCACCGTATGCATCGGTGCGCTTATTTGCGAGAGGCGAGAAGAAGCTCTGGCCCAGATACCCGTGAGCAAAGTGTAGTTCCAGCCATCTAAAGCCCGCTCGATGAGCACGGGTGGCAGCATCCGCAAATGCTTTCTGAACGCGAGAAATGTCCTCAAGGGTCATCTCATGGGGAACTCGCCAAACGCTGCCACCAAAGGCGATAGGGGAAGGGCCAATTGGTTCCCAGGCATCGGGATGATCTGGCTCGAGCTGCCGTTCGCCTTCCCACGGCTTCGGTGTGCAGGCTTTTCGTCCGGCGTGCGCAATCTGTATTCCTGGCACTGCTCCCAGGCTCTCAACAAATGTTGTGATTGGCACAAACGATTCTGCCTGAGCGTCGGTCCACAATCCGGTATCGCTTGGACTAATGCGGCCCTCCGGGGATACTGCTGTAGCCTCCGCAATCACCAGGCCGGCACCACCAATCGTAAATCCACCAAGGTGCGCCAGGTGCCATGCATTTGCATGACCTTCTACCGATGAGTACTGACACATAGGGGATACGCCAATTCTGTTCTTAAGGCGCACTCCTTTGATTTTGAATTCGCTGAAGAGTTCGGGCATAAAAATTTCCTGTATCAATTATAGTCATTAACCAGATCCGTTGATCTGTTGCACGTAGTTCTACGCTCCGGGCGTACTCAAACGCTTCCTTATACTGGGATTAGCCTTGTGGAAGGGCTACCCTCAGCTCTTTTCTAACCACTAGCTTCAATCCAGACCATATATCGCTAACGGCACATACCTTAACATCTACAAATCCGATTGGAAGCCCAAGCTCGCGAATGGTTTCTTCCGATACGGTAGTGGGTACGCGGGATGCCTTTTTGGGCCAGCTTACCCAGACGGTGGCATCCGGGTTTATTTCTGAACGTAACTGTTCTAACCATCCAGACAGTTCATTGCGGTCCACTGTGAATAGATGCACCACAGCCACGTCTGTACCCACTGTGCTTGCGAAAACCACTCCGTCCGGAATAGGGTGTAGCCACTGCAAATACTCTGACGGCGGATTGATAAGAGTAACTTTTCCCCCGGGTTTTATCCCGAGCTTCTTTGCGAGTGGTGTGCCGGAGTACCCGGCATTTAGGCTGTTCATTATTTATGCACTGTATTGCGCGGTGTACTGTTGACTATGTACGGAGAATTTGCGCCATCACCCAACAATTGAGGTTCTCAGATCCATGCTAAACGGCAGTGCTACGAGTTAGAGCCAGTCGGCCAGTATCTCTTCCAGCCTATAAGGTGTACCCTTAGCAACCGATAGAACAACGTCTGCTGCTTCTGGAGTTTCGATAAGCTTACCTCGAGAGGTAGCGTGCAGTAAGAACAGATCGTACAAGTTCGGGCGTTTCATTTCTACCATTGCCTGAAGCACCTTTGATATGCTCGCGCTGTTTTCTGCTACATTTGCCTGTGCACCTGGGCGTTTTGTTAAGGCAAGGTCCAGCCATATTGCCTCGCCGCGTTCCAGATCGAAAACTGTCGGGATCGCAATTCTCTTATCGCTGGTGAGATCCAGTCTGTCCTGTACCGTTCTGGGCTCATAAATCTCGCCAGATCCCGGGGCTTGCCGCGCCATCCATCCGGCAAAACACTCTGGCAGTTCGTAAAATGGCTCTCTGGTGTAGCAGATCACTGTCATTGCAATATAACGGATCTTCTTTTGCAACAGCTCTTGTATCGGTAAATCTATAAACTCACTTGCACCGTTTGGCGCATCTACTATGTCACCAGAGTGGCACGCACCCAGGTGCTTTAACTGGTAATAAGCAATCTCGCCAACGGGTGCAAAATTGCTGTCGTACATCACGGCCGAAAGGTCGATATCTGTACGGTTCGTTCCGTTCTGCCACCATAGAAAAAGCCGCAACGTACCGGAGTAAGCAGGCAGCGATAATCTTGACCCGCGCGCAACAGTACGCAGGGATCGGGATGCGGAGCGCATTGCAAACGGAACCATGTAGTTTCGTAGCTCTGGATCGATGTACACTTTGCCCAGCGGGCCACGTTCGGCAAACTTGTTCTTGAGGTGTTTCTGGCAGATTGCTGCAGCCTGTGTGCAGAGCGTAGGCGATACCTCTGCGGCAAGCGGAGGCAGAACATAGGCTCTGGCGGTATTCCCTTTTGGGAATGCGAGGCGAACCGTGTTGCCGGTAATCCTATTAAGAAAGTGTTGCCGAATTTGCAGCAGCAAGGGCGTTGACATGCGGCTTGCTTCGGCATCAAAGATGCCGACTACCGAACTTCCACTCTCTGGATCCAGGCGAAGTAAGTGATCCAGCCTTCTACCAAGAACGCCCGGCCTCGCTGCAAGAAAACCGGCGGCCGCCGCCGTATCTCCGCCTTTGATAAATCGCTCGGTTTCGCTGCCAAATGTTATCAGCCGCAGACCATTGCGCAGACGTTTAAAAGCATCGCCAGTTTGTGGATACCGTTTTGCCATCTCGCCTGGGTGCAAGCGCTCGCCAAGGCGCAACCATACTTCACGGCGCTTTAGAAATGCTTCGTTTCTATCTGAGCAGCTCTCCAGAAGTCCCAGTAAGAGCTTGCGCATTGGCCGTTTAAAGGAATTGAATTTTCCGGGCGATGCCAGCGACGCATCGGTTCCGCTGAGCGCGGCAGCCAGCCTCAGAACATCGGTCGCAGTGGTTAGGTTTGCAGCAGCAAATACTTCACCCTGAGAGGTATGCGCTAATAGCCGTGCACACAGGTGGGCTCGGTTTTCACGGCTCGGCATCTTTTCCGGTAGTAACTGCAGAATGTGCTCATGATATTGTTCAACAAACCAGCCGATGTCGATTCTGTCCTGTTCCGACCACGCCTGCGTGGAGGCTGTGAGTTGCTTAAAGAGCAGCTCAAACTCCTCTTCGGTTCCAAGCTTTAACACTACCGGCTCTATGGCATGCTGCAGCGGAAGTCGATAGCGCTTTTCACTGGACGGATATAGTTTTCCGCCAGAAAGGTAGTGCGCAATGGCGTTAAAATACAGTTGCCCTTCATCCATACTCAGTACAATGTGAGGGAAATTGGGATACATTGGCCGGTGAACTACGTGATCACCACGCATCGCCTTGAGTGCAGAAACAAGCTCGAAATAGAGGGCTGTAATTTCATCCAGTGTGATCCCGCTGCACGCCCCAATTAACTCTTTTGAGAGGGTGTAACCCAGGCGCTCCAGCTCCTTAGCCAGAGACATCACCACGTTCATCGGTACAAAAGCGCCCGGCATGCTGGGTGGCAGGATTACCGAATTACGCCGCCTGATATAGATTTCGTTATAGTGAAATTGCGTACTTATTGACATAGGATACAGACATAATCAATTTATTGATAAACCCTGCGGAGATCGTGAAAGCTGATTTCGGTTTGATGAACGGATAGAAGGAAGCGTCCACATAGCCGCAGGGCCTAACGTGTTTGCTCTTACACATATACAGACCGGATACCTGCCAAACAAGTTGCACGGAATGATGCAACTTGTTGTTGACCGATTGTGGCTGTTTACAGCCATGTCAGGTATCTTCCATATTGCTCAAGTCTGTTTTACAGAAAAGAGGTGGCGCGTGGCACATTATGTGGCATTCTTGCGGGCAGTAAATGTCGGTGGAAGAAATGTAAAATCAGTTCAACTGGTAACGGCATTTGAGTCGTGTGGATTGCAGCGGGTAACCACATTTCTTGCAAGCGGGAACGTGCTGTTTTCAAGCGGCACCGTTCTCCCAGGTAATCTCAGGCAAGATCTGGAAGCTGCTATCGAACAAAGCAGTGGATTTAAGTCGGAGGTATTTATAGTAAGCGCTAACCAACTGGCAGATATGCTGGAAGGCTACCCCTATAACAACTATCTGGACTCATTGCCCACCCATTGCATCGGCTTCTGCGACTTTATGAGCCCTGAGCAAAAAGCCGATTTAGCAGCATTCGCAACCGAAACAGATTTATTTACTGCAGATGCTGGGGTTGTGTACTGGGCTTCCGCAAATCGGCAATCCGAACCGGCCTTCACCCTAAAACAGCTTGAGAAAGTAATCGGAAAACGGATTACGTTTCGCGGGCTCAATACCATTTCTCGTCTGTGTTTAAAACTTTCTGCCATGCTGGCCGATTAGTAAATGGAAAGGACCAGAGAATGAACCCGGTTATTAGAACCTATGTGCTTAAAGGTGCTTCGGCCAGCCCATCCGTAGTTGGAGAGTTACTGAATGGAGTAACAGACGAGGATACCGTGTGGGATTTCCGACCAGATCCCGAGCGCTTTACTCTCAGGGAAGTAATCTCACACCTTGCGGATTGGGAAGAGGTGTGGCACGGGCGTGCAACGCTGATCCTGCAAGAAGACTCGCCGGTGCTTGCCGACGTGGATGAAGAGCAGGTGGCAATTGATAATAACTATGCAGGTGCCATACCCTCTGCCACTATTGCGCGCTTTAACGCCGGCCGATCACAGGTGATGAATCTGCTCAGCGCCGTGCCTGAAGAATCCTGGAACAGAACGGGGCAACGTCCGCCTATGATTGGCACACTCAGCCTGGATGATCTACTCTGCCTAATGTACGGGCATGATGGTTACCACACGGGCCAGATAGTTGAGTGGCTGCGGCTCGCACAGGAAAGCGCTGCTGGCTAAGGTCTGTTGATCTGCTTTGTGAGAGACTTTGGTGCCTGCTGTAAGTAGCTTTCAACAATAAATTCGCGAAGCTCTTGCCAGTCTGGCGCTGTTACATCCAGCCGAATTCCCACCCATCCGCGCGGGCCCACATAAGGTGGAATAAAGAATATCAGAGGGTTGGATGCCACCAGATCCGTGTTGATAAGCTCTGGCTTTAGCCAGAGTGCAAGGCGCCCATCGCCATGATGGTTCTGCAGCAGGTACGCAAAGGTTTTGGCACGCACTTTCAATGTATAGTGCGTCCCGAATGGTTCAATGCTTGCTTCAGGAAGCTCCGGCAATAGCGAGGTGCACTGGGCTGCAGCCCAATTAAATGCATCTGCCTCGCCGAGAAGTTCCGCTGTATCTGTTTCTTCCATATCTTCCGATAAACTCCTTTGCTGCCATCAAAACATGTTGATTGGCCCCAACACTGTTAAGTCCGCATCGCGGATTTCATATGTTACGTATCAAATAATCATCCCATTGCCTCAGATGTTTGCACAAAAACGCATTATTTATAACGATTTTTGTAATATGTAAACAAGTACAGTTTAGCTGTCTGAGTTGATGCATATTGCCACAGGGCATTGTGCTCGATTATCGAAAGGCAGGTTAAACACGTGTTAGTTGGAACAGATCTTCTGTTGCAGATGGTTGATGCCGGCCGAGTAATAAAGCCGGGTGCTGAAGGACGAGGCGATGCCAAACTGGGTGTTTTAAAAGAACTGCCCGGTACGTGGGTAAATGCTCATGGGGTTGAGGGGCATGCCTGGAACATGATTGCGTTACCGTTTGGCAATCCGGGCAGCCTTGGCGACTTCCGATTATTGCTGAACCAGGCGAATGAAACCCTGGAATTCGACCTGGTTGACCTCGGAGTACCAAACCGTGGTGCCTCTGGAAAAGATCAGCACCTTGCTTCGCTCCGCTACCTACAGGCACTGGATCAGCTGAAAGCAACCGATGCGGTAAGCAATCCAGACGCCACAGTAAAAGAGCCAGCCACTCCCAATACGAACGATACGCCAAAAACTGACACGCTTATTGGTGGCGGCAAAGTTGGCATCCACCGGGAGCCGGGCCTCTTTTTGGCAATTGCTAGCCTGGCCGGGCCATGCGCAAATCTGAATCAACCCGGCCCAGATCTTGCGCGCCTCGCCAATATCCCTCACGGGGATGCCGTTCTGGCGATGGGAACGAGTGTTGCGCCCTTTCTGCACGCACCAGATCTGCGAAATCCCGCGCTGCTTGCACTATTCGATCCGATGCCCATAGGGTTAGGCAGCACAGATATCAACAATGCTTACTTCGGCCCGTATAAGCATTTTCACGATGCGCCTTTTAAAGGCAACGTAACTGCTGCTGGCTTTCCAGGCTTTGATCCTACCGACCCGCTTAAGCTTCTGGATGGGGCAATTGCGGGCGTGTTTCCGGGATCAACTATCAAGAACACCAGTACCTTCACGGTAGATACGGATACTAAGGGCAGCGTAAGCAACATTCCCTTTGTTCAATGCCAGGCGAATGCAACCAGGGTAACCGCCACTTTCTGGATCCAGGAGGTTGAGACCAGGGATGGGCATACACACTTTGTGCTGCAGTATGCTCAGCGGGTATTGTTGGAGTTCTTCAAGAGCACATTAACACCGAGTGGCCTTATTCAGTGGCCACATATCTCAATCAACACGCTTATCCGGAAGTAACCTATCCGGTATTAATGCGGAGTTGTTAGTAGGGTGCTGCTTGCAGCTTTCTTCCTGTTTGCGGCACTTCCTGAAGGAGTAAAGGCACGCTATGAGCATATACAAAAGCCTGAAGTGGAATCACAGTAGAGTGGCAAGATCGGCAGACGGCGTTGTGCTTGCCAACTCTCCAGAATTAAGCCTCGTACCGCAATTTGATGCCGGAACCACCCCGAAAAGCAGGGCCGTGCAGCTATTGAAGGCGGCTGCCGAGGTAGAACATCAATTTGTGGTTCAGTACCTGTATGCCTTTTACTGCGGTGGCAGCGCTCACCGTGAGCTGTTTGATATTGCACAGGAAGAGATGGGGCATATGCTCTCGGTGCAAAACCTGCTTGCAATGCTTGGCGAAACCCCATATTTTGGCCGAGCAGGTGGTGCAGATCCGTCTGATGAGCCATTCCTGTTTAACCTGGAGCCATACTCGCTTCCGTTTGTTGCCCGGTTTCTTGTGGCAGAGAGCTCAGACCTTGCAACGCTACCGGCGGACATCGCCGATCACCTTCCTGCGGGACTCACGTTGGATCATATCAAGCATGTGGGTGCCATTTATACCGCACTTTACTGGCTGTTTCAGGATCCGAACTCTCCACTGGGGGATTGGGAAATTCCGCTTGGATGTGATGTAAGCTCACTTGCAGAGCTCGGGCACTTATCGGATGCAGACCTGGCAGATCCTGCTGGCGTTTCTGGAATGATTAACAAAGCCGCAGATTGGGGCGCGGCAACGGCCATCACAGGTGCAGACCTGAACATCCTTGTGATTCCTGAAGATAACTGGGGGACCGACAAACGCAAGCTTCGCCTTGCTGCTTTGCAAACTATCTTTACCATCGCAGGGCAGGGTGAGGGGCCCGTTAGCCCGGGAGAAGTGCTTGCAGAAAAGTCTCACGCTGCCCGCTTACACGATCTCTATTCGTCATTGGTTACAGCACCGGATCCTGGGCCATCGCCGTTCCCTGTAAACCCATCAACCACAGTTCAAGTGGGCGGGGCCGATCCCAATACATACCTGATATCACAGACCGATGCTGTAGCCAGGGCTAATGAATTTGATGTAGTATATGAGAAACTTCTGCTGAGCATCGCACTCTCGGCCGTAAGCCCGGCAGATCGGCAGGCGGCGGCGGGCGGTGCTATTGGCCTGATGTTTGGCATTAATTCAAAAGCAAAAGCACTGGTGGCGATGCCACGTAAAGACGGAGATGCCACTTTGAAAGCAGCACCGCCATTTACATTTCCATCGGGTGGTATTCCGGCAACACTCGGGGCCATCAAGGCACGTCTGACGGCATTAGGGGGCTGATCAGGCTCGCCATTGCATCCGCAACGGGTTGGCAGGGGTGATATGTCACTTCTGCCAACTTCTTAGTGTCTAATCCTGCATACAGGAGTGAATCATCCCGATCGGATAAGAAGGGAACCTTTCGAATGACACCAAATCGACCGTCACCCTATGCAGAAAATCCCTGGTTGCCATCGCTCCTTATGATTCTGGGTATTGTGCTAATCCTTAACTGGTTGTCTGCATATTGGTAAAACAGGCTACCTTCCAATGGTATTGCAGCAACGCAACAGATTGCAGGGATATAATGTATCAGTTTGCGCGCGTAGCAGTAAAAGGACGGCTTATGAAACGATTGCTGATAGTATTGATGCTTGGGATGGCAGCAATTTGCGCCCAGGTTTGCAGTGCCGAAGATTACCAGGTGAAAATGATTGCAGATGTACCGCTCAGTACGGCGTTTTACAGGGATGTGCAAACACTTGAACACATCTCCCAGTGCAAGCTGCTTCCTATTGCTTGCTTCGGTAACAGGCGCCGGGTACTTACCCGGTTTGAGTTTGCCGTTGCAACTAAGCGATTTGCAGATGCCATGCCAGGCATTCATATCCAACAAGGCGATGCACTGCTGGCAGAGCGTATTATGACGCGCCTGAAAAAGGAGTTTTCTGCAGAACTGCGGGAGCTCACAGAGGGATCAAAACCCACCAGCAAGCCCGCCAAAGCAAACGGCAGGTAAGTGTTTACCTACTGCTGGTTTCGCGAAATAGATCGATCCATTAGTTGGATGTGCGCTGCTGTTGTTCTGCTGTTGGCTGCAGCAACGGGCAGCAGTTGCCTGGCAGAGGGCATCTTGGTAGATCCAGTTGCAGGCTACCGCGGTGTGTACTTCAATCCACAGTTAAATGCAGACCCCAATTATCCGTGGCTGCTGAATTACCTTGCTTGCCGTAGCCAGGTCCAAACCGCGCTCAAGGAGCTACGGACCACAGCCGGCGTGAACCTGGTTGATGTGTTTGTAATGATCCCCAATACCCTCAAGCAGCCAGCACGCGGCAACCTCCCAGGGGAACCTCTGGAGGCATGGGCCAATACGGATTACTTGAATAATGTATGCACGTTTATAGAAGATTGCCGTGCGGAGCGTATTTGGGTAGAGGTTGATCTTGCCGATAATAGATGGGTGCCCGCAACAATAGATCCCAAGCATCATATAGGTTCACCCAATTCAAAGTGGTGGCCCACAGCGGATGCTGAGCCCTGGAAAGCGTCGGCAGAGTGGTATGCACAGGTCATAAACTATGTAGAAAGCCACCTTGATCATCCGCAAAGCATCGCATACTGGTGCATGATGGGCAACTATGTTCATGGTGCCGCCGAGCCATTGTTGTGGGATAGTGTGGAACCGCATGAGCTGATAATATGGACCGAGAGGTTTATTAAGGCCGTTTGGCCCGCCTTTTGCAGAGCTGGCAAACGGCCAAAGGCGGCACCCATTATGCTGCCCATACTCTCCGGCAGCAGTTACTGGCGCAACAAATCTGTTGCCGACAGGCTGAGCGGGATGCACAATCTCCAGCGGTGGCTTGTAAAGGATTTGAAGATGCCGCCAGATTACTGGATAATGACCACCTATCCGAACTGCGATCCTGCGCCAGATGGCACCTGTTATATTCGGGAGGTTCTAAAGATTATTGGCCTGCGAAACGCGCACAAGCTCATATCTACAGATCTGAAGGGCATTGGCCACGAGCACGAAGTCCGGGATTCCATTATTGGAGTCAGCCAGCAAACCGGAGCTCAGATGCTGAAGTGGCATCTGAGTAAGTGCCGTGAGTACGGCCTTGGCGGGTGGTGGATGTGGGCTTATCAAGACACGCCAATCGAAAAGTGGGGACTTCGAACGGTGGATGGCGCCTGGAAGAAGGAGTTGCTGGAGGTGCTAAAGCAGTACAGCAACCCCAATACATCCATTGTTAATTAGGCACTTATTGTGCATACCAAAGTACTCGTTCCTCAATTCGAGATGCGGAAGTAATCAAAATCGACATATCCGCCAGCCGTTTGCGATGCATAGTTAAATAACCCAAAACGGTAACCCATAAAATGCGGCAGGGTGTACACCATCTTCATGGTTTTGCCAATGCGTTGCCAGGTTTTGCCTGGCTCGCAATATTCAAAGCTGGCAAGGTCCTGCCCATCTCTAAAATCACAGTGGATTCGCAGGAGCACCGTGCTGGTGGTTACGGGCACTTCCCTGGCAACATCGTCTGTCGCCTGGTCTGCGGTTACCACAACTATTTTGCGTTTACCAGCATTCTGCTGAACCCCAACGTAGCCGAACCGCTTTTGCAAAACGCAAATCCCCGCTGTGTCGCCATCTTTCATATGGGAAACATCAATTAATGTATCCGCGCTGCATTCCGGCCCAAAAGTGCGCTGCGTAATGGTGTTGCGTGCCGTTAACAGGCTGGTATCTGTTCTCCCGGTTGTAAGCCTCAGCCAGCCGGGCCGTTGGGTAAGGCTCCAGAGGCTGTTGTCTGGATTGTGGTTCCACTGCCATTGCAGTGGGAGGGCTGCATCGCCGGGCTTTCTATTGAATTCATCTGAAGATACAATTGCCGGTACCCGGCTGCTCTGGTGGGGTAGGCCAACCAGTGCCGGGGGTGCCATACCGTCTATCCCCAGAATTGGCCATCCGTCCTCCCATTTCACGGGGAGAAGGTAGGGGATGCGCCCCACAGCACCGTGATCCTGAAACAGAAGTGCATACCATTCGCCACCGGGTATATCTACCAGCCCGCCCTGTGCTATTCCCCGGTCTTTTAGTGCCACACGGCCTTCGTATGGGCCTTCGAGGTGATCTGCCCGGAACACAAGCGTTGTTCGCAGTCCACCACGTGGCCAGGTAATCATAAACAGGTAGTACTTGCCATTTATTTTATGTATCTGAGATCCTTCTGCACGCAAGCCAACATTTGAGCCAGCCACTTCACTGGCATTCCTGATGATAATTTTATCTATGCCTCCGGGCTTAATACCTGTTAATTCTGGCAGTAGCTCGGTGAGGTGAACATCTCCGCTGCCATGCACCAGGTACACATGCCCATCTTCCTCAAATACTAAAGAATGGTCATGGAATGCTGGCCGAAAGCTGGCTTCCGTCCAATGCCCGCTTTCGATACTCTTTGTTTTATAGATGTGGGTTTTGCCTGTAGTGGCTGAGAATGTAGATACTATAAACTCACCATTGTGATAGCGAAGGCTGCTTGCCCATGATCCCGCACCGTAGGCGTTTTGCCCATTTTTCAAAGTAAGTGCATCGTTGTCTGCAAGCGTTTGATAGGCATATCCGGCAAGCTGCCAGTTCACCAGGTCCGTGGATTTCATTATTGGCAGCCCAGGGCTCATATGCATGGTGGTACTACTCATATAATAGGTATCCCCAACGCGTAAAATGGAAGTGTCTGGAACATCTGCCCATATAATCGGGTTGGCCGCACGCTTCTGTATCGGCTTTACCTGGCCATTTGTTACCGAAGCAAATAGGCATAACAGCGCGCAAACGATTGATTGAAAGACGATTGGTTTCATGGCTATTCCATACCCGGAACTGGGATTTTGGTTATGGTACCCGCTGAGGGTCATGAGTGTGGGAAGCAGCGCGGCATTAACCGTAATAGAACCTGTTGACACACATTTATTTGTGATGTTATAGTTAGAACGGTTGGTTCGCTGTCAATGTGATGCAATTTTCCGCCGGGGTGCGGGGAGTTTGCGAAAAGCATCAGAGATGGTAATAGCAGTGGATACTATTTGGTTTGTTTGTATCCGCGCCACTTACCCGATTGGGTTGTGCCGGCATTGATTGCACCAACGACGGCCGTGTGATTTTCGCTTGTATTCGCATTCCGAAAGCTCGTGGACCCAGGAACAGGTGAATGGAATGAACACACTTAATCGCACTGCTTTTTTGAGATCGCTTATCGGGTTGGTTCTGTTGCTGCTGTCTACTGCGAATGCCGCAGCGCAGGCGTTAACTGAGGAAATCGATCCTGCCGGAGCTCTGCCGGGCCGTTTGGAATTTAAGGGCTTTAACGCAATACGGCCGAGCCACTATATCTCGAAAGACAGAGTAATTAATGCACGGTCGCTCTCGGCAGTGCGCACACGTGACAATTTGAGGTTCCAGCTTCGAATCGCAATTGCAACGACGGAAGATAAAGCCAAAGCGTATATGCAAAGCTTCATCTTAACGAATAATGGGTACATTCCGCCTTTCAGCTACACAGGCAGGCGGTTTGGGGATGAGACCTGGCACTCCACCGCATCCGATGACCTGGTGATGCGGCCATCCTTCCATCTAGTAACCCGCATGGAGCGTGCCGTGGTAATGGCGGAGTTTAAGGATCGGAAAGACATGGGTGCTGATCCCGAGGAACTGGAGCCGCTGGACGAGGAGGATATGTGGTTTGTAGAGGACCTTGTTATTGGCTGCCTGCAACGCCTTGCCGCTATGGGCATTGGCAGCGTAGCAAAGGCAACGCCCACCGACGGGCCGCCAGTTTCGGATGTGCTGCGGGAAGTTATTACCCCGATAGAGCAAACTCCAGGCTTTGGTGATGTTCGATACAAGCATGGACCGATGGGAAACGATGAGATCAGGCTTGTACGCAAAAGTGATGGACTGCGGCTGACAGTGCACCTTACCATATGTCCAACAATACAGCAGGCCATTGACCTGGTCAAAAGCGGTGCAAAAAGAGAGACAATGCTGCCAGATACCCTGACATTCAAACGGCTTGGCCAGGAGGCATGGCACCGCATTGAGTATGGGGAAAAGGCTGGCAATAACTACTCACTGATAACAAGATTAGGTAAGGCCGTGTTGACAATAGACGTAAAGGGCCGCGCGGTTGCAGGGCGCGCCCATGATCCAGCCGACCTGCAGACTGTGGACGGGATAGCGGTTGCCACCCTGGAGCGCCTCGCGGCGAAAGGCATGGGTACGCAATGGGATGCATCCTTGCAGCGCTCACACCACAAGCCTCCATTCGAGCCAGATGTAATTGCAGATCATTAGATTGGCACTTCCTACGGACTACAGGGTTTAAAAACTAACCAACGCGTGACCCGTTAGTTGAACTGCTTAGCCAGTGCCATTCGCGGCTTATCGCCAATGGCCTGCTGCTTCAGAAAAAGGAAAACAGATTGAGCGCACGGACTCTTGCGGCATTTTTCAGACCAATCATCGGGCTGGTACTGCTTCTTTCGCTCACCGCTGCACGTTCGCACGCGTTCGTCGAAACTGTGGATCCATTTGATGCTCTTCCTCGCCCTGGCGATCTCAAGAACTACACGGTAACTTATTTGGATGACTCTTCCGAAGATAGTAAGGGATACCGTGGGTGTTCGCTTTCCGCAAGGCGCGATACCGATGATTTGCGGCTGCACCTACGGATATCAATCGCACAGACCGAAGAGATGGCGGCCAAGTTTGCTCAGGGAGCGGTAATGTCTCAAGCAGGAAACCTGCCGCCTTGCAGCCACACTGGCAGAAGGTTTGGAGATGAAGTGTGGCACACCGTCGAAACCGATGGTGGGCCAGTCCATTCTTCCTTTACGCTCATAACCCGCATGGGGCGGGCACTTATTCATGTGAGTGTTTCACAAAACGTGGAGGAAAACAGCAGGCACGAGTTGCCGACTATGGATGAGGCAGACTTGAGGTTCACAGAAGATTTGACTATCACATGCCTACAGCGCCTTGCCAGCAGAGGCATTGGTACGATGGCGAAAGCAACTCCTGTTCCGGGGCCACGCGTAGCGGATGTACTTCGCGAAGTAGTTTCGTCCACAGCCCAAACTCCAGGTTATAGCGGTGCAATTAAGAAGAGGCAAGCGGGCAACGGTGAGATCGAGATCAGGCGCAATAGGGATGGCCTCAGGTTGAAAGTTCACGTTTCCCTCAGCAAGACTATTCAGGAATCGATGGAATTGGCCAGCAAAGAAGCTACCCTGCTGCAATTGGAAAAGGGCAGCCTTACTGGCTATGGATTTGGTAATGAGGCATGGCATCGTATTGGAAACAAGAAACGGACTGGGAATAGTTTTAGCCTGCTTACCCGTATGGGAGAGGCAATTGTGAGGGTTGACGCCATCGGTCTCCCTGTAGGGCAGGCACCTGATCCGGCAGACTTGCAGCTTGCCGAGGACATAACAGTTGGCTGCCTGGGGCGCCTCGCAGAAAAAGGCATCGGTTGGAAGCTGTTTGCATGGCGGCACCCACCGATGCCAGAGCCCGAACAGGTGCCTGCAGACCAGGAACCTGCAGACGATGAGACTGAAGCGACACTCGAGCTCGCAGGTGGCGTTGCCTACTGCGAGCTTAAAAATTGAAAAATCCGATCTCTGTTCGGATGTGCATTTTAATTGGGATTAACTACATATTGTTCTTTCTAAAAGGTCCGAAGGATATAAGTGCTGTTTTACAGAACAGCAGTGTGCGTAATCGGTGCGGCCGATTATCGTCTTTCCAGCATATCCGTTGCTAATCAATCAAATAATCCGGCTCAGTTATCTTCCGTAACAGTGCTGCTTTAACTCTTAAGTTTATTCCTCCCCAATGGGATACCAAATGCTGACCCTTAACGAAGTGGGTGAGTGGGAGTGTTACAGGAGCCAATGGGAGGCACTGTTAAATGCAGACCCCTCTCAAACGGTATTTCAGAGCTACGATTGGGCTGTAGCCTATCGTAAGATTTATGGAGCAAATGCAGAAACCCGCCTGTTAGTTGGCAAAGATGGTACCGGCAATGTAAGGTGTATTCTGCCTTTAATTGTTCGTTCGCTATCACGTGTTATTAAAGAGCTAATGCCTATAGGTGGCGACTATCTGGATATGGTTTGCGCTCCAGAAGATAGATCTGAAAGTATTAAAGCCCTGTACAGCTATTTGGCCACACAACGTGGTAATTGGAACTTTGCAGATTTCCGATCTCTGCGTGCAGAAGGCGTTCTGGCCTCTGCAACAGATACACATCTTGCCGAAAAAGAGGCAAAACTGCGAGTGCGCAAAGATGTGCCTGCCTGCCTCAGGGCAATGGCAATGCCGCATCAAAGGTACCCGTTTGTGCCGCTGCCGGATACCTGGCAGGGCTATGAACAGGGCCTTGCAAAAAAGTTTGCCTGGCAGCTGGCTTATGATAAGCGCCACTTTTTTCGGGAGCACTCTGAGGCCAGCCTCCGATTAGCAAACACTGAAACTCTATCGGATGATCTGCATATGCTCTTTGATCTGCACCAGGCAGAGTGGACTGCGCGTGGCGAGCTCGGCGCTTTTGGCTCCGAGCGAGATCGACAGTTTCACTGTGAACTGGCACATCGCTTTGTGAAAACTGGCACGCTTGTGCTCTTAACTTTGCGCGCTGGCTCGGAGCCGGTTGCTGCGCTGTATTGCTTTCGACAGGGCAACAGCCTTGTTTACTATCAGGGCGGCTTCTCTAACAAATTCTGCAAATATAGCCCGGGCAAAATGCTAATTGCCGAGGCGATAAAGCATGCAATTTCCACAGGTGCCACTGAATTCGACTTTTTGAAGGGCGATGAAGACAGCAAACATCGCTGGCAGCCAGCCTGCCGAACTACCTGGCGGCTGATGATTGCGCCACGTTACAGCCCGGGAGTTTTACTTATGAAAGGGTATGCAAACGCACCCGAGGTGAGAGCATTCTTCCGCCGAATACGTGGCAAAACTGGCTGAAACCGTTCCACTGTGTGCCGCATGTTAATGGTTGGCATGCGCTACCTGTAGTTTCAGTTTTCGAAAGCCCTTTATGCGTTGAAATATTAGCCAGTTGGCATCATGAAAGTTGTGTGCGGCCGTGCCGTCGGCTTCTGGGAAGGCAGTTCTCACCGCAGCAACGATGTCCTGCCCATCAAACAGCCAGTCCACATACTGAAAGCCCGTATTGCTTACATCCTCGCTATAAAGAACTATTGAGTTTATGGTCCAACTGCGCAGATCTCCAGATGATGCCAAGGCAAGTGTGTTACGTACCTGGTCTGGCCTGCCAGCGCGTGCTTGATGCGCATCTGGTATCCAGTTCACCAGGCTCCAATACCGTTTACTGGCTGCATCCCACCGAATGGTGAACTTTTTGCTTCCGCCGGGCATTCTGATAAAATCCGATTTTGGATTGAATGTAATTTCAGATCCGTCTGAATTCACATGCATGATCGCCACATATTCGTTGAAATCCGGTTGGTGCACACGCAGAATGTCGGTTATCGCTCCCGTTGGCGTAACAACGGCATTGCCCTCCAGCACAGCACTTGCCGTTCCGTTAAGCCAGTCTGGCCCGGGGCCAATTCTGTTGGTAGAGGTCCAGTTGGAGGCATCAAGCAGATCTGTCTGTTCTGGGGCAGACATCATGAAGGCTTTGAACTTGCCCCAGGTTGGCCCTGTATACTCCTCCATTGCACGCCAAACCCGGCCGTTGTGTACCACAACCGGCACGGGCGCGCAGTGGTACATACCGTTGCTGTGCAAAACTCCAGAACGTGCATCCACAGACGTGGTCTAGGTTTTGCCGCCATCCGTGCTTCGCCTTATAACACAGGCTCCGTACTCTTTCGTTACCCCGAACAGGTAGAGGGCATTATGGTGCACAAACAGGGTGCTCCACCATTGCCCCTTTAGCTCTGCACGGCGTTGCCAGTGTTTACCCTTATCTTTCGAGGCAAATACTACGGTTGAGTCTATGGTAGACCCCGGCCCAAAGAGATCATGGCTTGCTACATATTCACCATCTGGCAGAACGGCGATGCTCGGCGAGCCAATGTACTGCCGTGAGGAAACCGGGCTGTGGTCTATCACCACCCCTGGGGGTTTTGGAACCGATGCTATGGCAGAACCTGCAGTAACCGCAAGGGAAATTAGAGTGAGTGAGAGCATGAATATCTCCGGAGCAGTGCATCCTGTGGGATTGTTATGGGGTGATCGGTCAGTGGTGTCGATGTCCCGCGTGCCTTACCTTTACTTGATCTCCAATTTCGATAACCAGTTTGTCCACACCTACCACTACAGGGCCTTTGTAACGCCTGCGGACGGCAATCTCCACATCGCGGGAAGTGGCGGGAGACGGTACGATGTGGCTGAACACCGCGAGGCGCGGTTTTGCCAGTGCAAACACATCGCCGGCCTCTTCCGGGGTAGTGTGATGGTCAATAACTCGCTGAGTTGCTGCCGGATCCCGCATTAACGAGAGGCGTCTCTCTACCTCTGGCACAATCACTTCATGCACCAGCACATCACAGCCGCTTGCGTATTTCGCAACGTTATCGCACTTACGGGTATCGCCGGAAAACACCGCAGAACGCCCATGAAACTCAATCTTCCAGCCGAAGGCCGGTTGCACCGGGCCATGATCTACAAGAAATGGGGTAATCCGCACTCCGTTAATGTTTAATGGGGTATCCGGCTGCAGATCCATGGTATCTACCGCAATCCCCTCTGCTGGCAGGTGCTCATCCACATCGCGCCGCATATGCACATCAAAAGAGTATGCCTCCTCAAGGTGACGCATCATCTCTGATGTGCCACCAGGGCCACGTAGCATCAGTGGTGCCGCCCTGCCAAAAATCCAGCCAGTAAGCCACAGGTCTGGCAAGCCAACAACATGGTCGGAGTGTAAATGCGTAAGCAGCACGCAGTTGATGTTACTGAGCGCTTCTCTGCCTCCCACCTCAAACAAGCGTTCTGCGGCACCTCGGCCCGCATCAATCAACAGGCGGGTAGGGGGCTGCGTGTTGGCTTCCACCAGAATGGCTGGCCCGGAGCGCTCCGACGTGGGCCTTGGATTACCAGTGCCAAGCAGCGTAATTTTGAGTTCGGGCTGTTGCTCCTGTGTGTTCTGCAGGGGCATCGCAATCCCTCGCGGGCACAAAATAGAGCAGGACATTAACAGGCCCATAAATGCAGCGCACAATTTTAGCCAGTATCTCATTACCTACCTCAGATTTCTGGAGCATAGCGTTAGGGGTTGTATTCCACGGTACATGTGAGGTTTCCTGAAGTGGGGTTAGACCCGGTGCTGTTCTATACTGTTCGCAGGCTTACCGTTACCGCGCTGGGTCACAATTCTGGCGGCCAGGTTAGTGTTGTAACGGCATATCGCCGCTTGTCGTATCGAGATTGCTATGCCCCGTTGAAACTTACGGGTTGGCTTGATTAGTCGTCGTTTCTGTTTTCTGTCTGCTTTCCAGAGTAAGCTTTGTTTGTCGTGGGGCCAGCCGTACACACCGTTACCCGGCCGCTTGATCCCCCCGGGCGCGGCGGAGACCCCGGGGATTTTCTTGTTTGATTTTGTTGCACAATGATTGCCCTAATGAGTTACTTTTCTTCTCTGTGGGGACCAGTTGGTCTCTCCTTTTGTGTCTGACCTCGCAGTATTGATTATATTTACAATAGTCCCAGCCACCAGCAATTTTCTGCTTAGTTGTCTATTTTGTTTTCTATTTGCGAGGGCCAGCCCTCGCGCTCCCGCTGGGGGCGCTGGTTACGCCCCCCAGTCCCCCCGTAAATTTGAAAAAGGGCCTCCGGCTCGTCCCAGTGTTTGCGGCGCTGGCTGTGTTTATTTAGACCTGAGAAGCGCCGCAAAACCGGGTCCTCGAGCCTCCGTCTTTGGTTACGCAGTTCACAGTTACCCGTCGATTCCTCGGGGCTTCGATGGTTATGCGTTGTATCGGCGGAGCGGGAATCAACTCTGAGCCTGCTGGCGCTGCCATACACCATTCGCAGGCTCATGGTTACAGCGCGGCTTGATTTGGCTGCTTTGTTAGTGTTTTAGCGGCAGATCGCCGCTTGTGCTAACGAGTTGACTATGCCCCGTTGAAATAAACGGGTTGGCTTGAAGCAGTCGTCTCTGCCTGCTTTTCAGAATAAGTTTTCTCTTATGTGGGGACCAGTCCCCACACCCCTGTTGGGGCGCTGTCTGCGCGCCACAAGCCCCCAGAAGATTTTCCACCCTACGCCTTGGCTCCCTTCGGGCGGCGCATGGAACCCGGCACTACGCTACTACCATCGGCGCGGCGCACTTTGCGATTTTAACATGACGGACCAAGTGCCCCTTGCGACGGCGCCAGTACGCTTCGGCGTTAAAACAAACAGTTACCCGTCGCCTCCTCGAGGCAATTATGGTTTTTCGTTGTTTCGGCGGGTTGCTGATTGGTGCTATCGAGATTGCTATGCCCCATTGAAGTAAACGTTGACGAGACGATTTTTCGTTGTAGATTGGGACTGTTATACGCCCCTCGCAAGCTCGCGACTACAGCGCCGTAAATGTTATAAAATATGTGAATAATAATGCTTTACAAAGAATTCATCCCGCCGGCTTGTTTGATGTGAACGAGGTTCCATGTGTTGCCCTCAATGCAATCTATAGATCACAGCTCCAGAACCAGGTGGTGATTATTCAATTACCGATTGTGGCACTAACCAGTTTGCAGAAAGTATTAAGGCGACTGGTACCTATACTTCAACGGGAAGCATTAGCGAAGGTTTAGGACTGCAGTTTACAATAGCGTGCAAGTGTGAGGTTAGTAGGAGATTGATACTGGTGTTTTACATCTGAAGTTTGATTCAATCACCGTCAGTCAATTCAGTGGCAAGGTTTACCTGTAATTCAATCGATATCGCAGATTGATCAGGTCCTAAAAGTGGAGGTGTTGTGTTGAAGAGTAGATCGAAACTAATACTGGTTCTTGCAAGTGTCACCATGATAGTGACAGTAGCTGTGATTGTTGGCAAGAGGATGAATTCAACGCGCTACGTACATCCGATCGTTTCTGAAACACCTCCTGTCGCGGCCGGTCTCAAAGTAAATGAAGGAGTTTGGAATTATGAAGGGTTTGACCTATTCGTTCAGGATTCGTCGTTTGAGGAAGGGATACTGCAGCTGAAAGCATCTGCGCTTCGCGGTAGTGTCAGAGCGAGGCTACAATTGTTATGCGACGTTGATTTTAATCTGGCTGATCAAAAGACCCTGGTGCGCTTGTCTTCAATCGTGATTGGCATTGTCACCGAGAACCATCTATACGGCAATGATGCAAAAATAGCCCTGGATATCTTGGGGCACTGCTATGAAGTTGATGCAGCCGCCGAATACCTAAGACGGTACGCTATGGATGCGGCCCATACACATGAATCGCGATGTTGGGCCATTATGTCCTTAGGCGAATTCCTTGCACCAAATGAGCTCCAGCTAAGTCATCCCGCACGATATTGTCCAAACCAGGAAACCATTAAAGTGATCCGGCACTTTATACAGTCCCCAGATGAAGATGATGTAACAGCCGGGCTGTCTGCAGTGAGATCTGGCCATATTGAGGAACTCCGTGGGGATGTAATAACTCTGAAGAAGCGGCATGGGCACAGCCGTCAACTTCAAATAGACATCGAGGAGGCACTTGTGGCCCTGCTGCGATAGGCACACAATTTGCCACGGGAGTTGTGTTACCTCAACGCTGGACCAGGTTGGCAACCGCCTGGTACTGCGCCTTGATCCTTGCTGCTTACTCTACCGCTTCATCCGAGCGCGCTCGGCGCGGCAGAAGGCTTGGCGGCGCGCTACGGTTTTTGGCTATTGACAGCAATAAGGCCAAATGGGTACATTGGGGGAGGCTTAACCAGCCAGAACAGAAGCGGCACAAGCTCGTTTTACGGATACGACAGCCAGGGCTCCGTGCGTATCCTCACAAACTCTGCCGGTACAGTAACGGATAGCTATATCTACACTGCCTTCGGTGTAGAACTCCTCAATGGCAGCGGCACCATTAATCCGTTCCGATATGTTGGCCTCTACGGCTACTACATGACCTTCATTAATCTGTACTATGTCCGGGCGAGATGGCTGGACACAGTGAAGGGAAGGTGGGATAGCAGGGATCCGATTGGGTTTGATATGGGAAGTTGGAACAAGTTTACGTATGTAAATGATGCACCATTATCGGCAATTGACCCGGCGGGTCTATTTAGTTGTTCAATGTGTCGCAGTGCTTTCCTTCTTGTTACGTTGACTGGATTGGAGTTGTTTTGTATTTTGTTTTGTAAACCTATGCAAGATTGCACTAGCCGGCAAAAGAGGGCCATTGACCAAGCAAAAAATGAGATCTGCCGCAACGTTGATGCCGTTGCATTGGTGGATGAGTGTATTTCAGAAAACTGTTCTCTTAAGGATGATCGCGGTAAATGCATAAGTGATTGGTGTAACAAACAACAGGACTACAAGTGCGGTAACTGTTCAGGATGTGCGGTTACCCGTGGAACGCCTGGTCATATGCAAACCATGCTTCGTGATAAGACGATTGGCGGAGGGCCAAGGGACCCTTCCTGTTCTGATCTGAAGTGCGTCTTGCTACATGAGGCCATTCACAGCTGTGGTGTAAGCCATCCCGACGATCAGTCCCTGATTTCAGGTGGGACAAAGCTCTCAAATGTAACGCAAGATTGCAAATGTTTCAATTGAACATCCAAAGGTTTTCCATCGTGTGATGGTTACTACAGAATTCCGTTTACTCATAAGTCTGCAAAGTCGTGCGACTGTGATAGCCTTTAATAGAAGGAGGCATTTGCTTATGGTTGACGCCCAAACCTCAGCCCACGCTAATCGGCTGACTAATATGTCACGTAGTTTACGGATAAGACGGATAAGACGAATAATGGTCAGCATTGCGATACTCTTGACGGTTTGGCGGACGTACTATACGTTCGTCTCGTGGATGATGATCAACTGCATTAAGACCCGCCAATACCAGCTTGCTCAACGGTACGTGAAATTAGGTGCTGACATAAATGCGCGCGACTTCAAACACCCACTTTTCATTCGGAGCCGAGAATCCTCTGTGTCCGTAAATATTGAGGATGCTATGGACCACTGCTTTCGAATGTTCACCCATTTTGGGAAGCCGGTATACACGGGATTTCGCGCGCCAGCATTAAACGCCATCTTTGAAGACATTGAAAGCCAGAAGGTGATAGAGGATCGTAGGTTCATTACTGTGCTTCTCGAATGTGGTGCATCCGTCAATGCTTCAGATGACAACGGAACAACAACACTTAATCTTGCGGTGGAACGTGATTTCGTATGGTCTGTTGAAACCTTAATCAAACATGGTGCAGATGTAAACAAATCGGACAATGTTGGGGTTACACCGCTGTTTAACAGCCGTACAAAGTGTATTACACTATTAGTGCGGAATGGCGCACGTGTTAACGACCAAGATCGATACGGCTACACGCCGATCATATCCGCCGCTGAGCGAGGTGATGATTTAGCAATCGTGACACTCCTGCATCTGGGCGCAAATCCAGCACACAGGGCTCGAAATGGAGACAACGCGCTACTTTTCGCCGCACGCTGGGCCAAGGTGGCATCTGTTAGAGAACTCATCGCTGCCGGGGCAAACGTCAACACTGTTGGTAAACTCAACCAGACAGCGCTTATGGCTGCGGCAGCAAGCAGAGATAATGCAACTCTGGATTATTTGCTTCCGCGAGTTGCCAACATAAATTCACAAGATGCCATTGGACAGACAGCTATCATGAAAGCAATAACCGCTCACAACCTCACAAATGTGAAGAAACTGATAAGGTCTGGGGCAAACCTTCTAATTCAGGATTGTAGGGGCAATACAGCATACGACCTCGCAGTGGCGAACAGGGACAACGCTATTCTATCACTTCTGCCCAGACGTAGCGAAACGTTTCGAAGAAAACTGTAGGTAGATCATAAGGATGGTGATATTATTTTCATTTCAATTTATCCATCTCGTGTATTCGGCTCTGCGGTGCCCATAACGTCCACCATAGTGCGGGACGCTCTTGGTCGTGCAATTCAGAAGCAGGTTAATCTGCTTGGAGCAACCGTAAGTACTACCTACGATCCGGCAGGGCGAGTGACTGCCGTTAATACAGATACTCCTTTGCTCCCAGCTTCTCTTACCAGTACAACGCTGTGAACAACAGGGTTGGAGCGATAGAATCTGGAGGAAGCAACGTCAGCTTCGCTTACTATGCCATTAGCCAGTTAGTAAGTGAGATCCGAACGGGCACCAACCCGTACAGCATCTCCTACAGTTTTGATGCCCTCGGAAACCGTGTATCTGAGAACAACGGTGGGGTAACCACCACCCGAACCTTCAATGTCGCCAACTCCATGCTGACGGCGGTTCCATCTGTTGGTGCCTCAACCAGCCGAAGTTAACTATAGAAGCGACCAGTTCGGGGAATCTGCGCTTTGGCGAGTACCGTGCCTTGATCCTTGCTGCTTACTCTACCGCTTCATCCCTCCTCTGTTCCCATGCTCTCTATCCCTCCTCTGTTCCCATGCTCTTCATCCCTCCTCGCGTC
The DNA here is from genome assembly GCA_903859705.1 of uncultured Chthonomonas sp. Classification (GTDB taxonomy): domain Bacteria; phylum Armatimonadota; class Chthonomonadetes; order Chthonomonadales; family Chthonomonadaceae; genus CAIXIX01. The sequence continues at coordinate 64,085 of CAIONQ010000036.1, read as the reverse complement.
GGGCGAGCATGGGCCCCAGGGCGAGCATGGGCCCCAGGGCGAGCATGGGGCCCAGGGCGCGGCAGAGGACTTGGCGGCGCTGTACAGCTTTTGCGTATTGACAGCAATAAGGCCAAATGGGCGGGACCAGGCTTACTTCCGTAGGTACCTCACCTTGATCCTTGCTTCTTACTCTACCGCTTCATCCCTCCTTGCGTCGGGCGCGGCAGAGGACTTGGCGGCGCTGTACAGCTTTTGCGTATTGACAGCAATAAGGCCAAATGGGCGGGACCAGGCTTACTTCCGTAGGTACCTCACCTTGATCCTTGCTGCGCTGCGGCGGCGCTGTACAGCTTTTGCGTATTGACAGCAATAAGGCCAAATGGGTACATTTGGAGCGGACTGAACAGCCAGAACAGAAATGGAGCAAGCTCGTTTTACGGATACGGCAACCTGGGCACGGTTCGCATCCTCACAAACTCTGCGGGTGTGATTACAGATGAATATGACTTCAGCGTATTTGGTGTAGCATTGTCGACGCAAGGCACCACGCAAAACCAGTTTCGCTTTGCAGGTCTATATTTCGTGTTGTCGGAAAATTCCAGCACACTGTTCGTTGGGTCATCACCTTATCTGCCTTTGCAATCCATGTACTGCTCTGGTGAAGCTCGGCGTAATAGCGGACAATCGGGAGGAGGGGCACCCGGATACGTACCGCCAAGGGGTACATTTATGCAAGTGGCAATGCCTTCACCGATACCGCCTGTTGTCGAGCCGCCGGTTCGTTTGACGATAGTCCAACGTGGCACTGCGCCTGCACGTGGTGGATTGGTGCTGGGAAGGACGTGCATCTCGATTGCCGGAGCCGTGTACGAGCTATGCACATACACTCCCGGCCATCCGAGCGGTGTGTTTACCGGGATTGGTCAAAAGATCGCAGACAAATGCGTCCCTATCCCTGAAGAAGAACCAGAACCGAATGGAAAGTTCCCCCGTGTCCTCCTCCTATATTTTTGTACCACTTTCCACCAGGGTCGGGTCTTCACTTCGACAAGTCTGTGAAGCGATGTTGTTGTGGTGCACACACACAGGAAATTTTGTGAGATCAGGTGCCATTACCAAATTGTGAATGCTTCGCTCGTAAGAAAAACGAAAACCGTTTGCCGTGTCCCATGGGGACCAGTTGTCGCCCCTTGCGAAAAACTATGTCCTCCATCAATGTGGCCGCCAGGCAAAGGCCCTGCTGGTGGGCTCAAGGGAAACCGGCAAAAAAGAGGGACTAACTCGTATGAAATTCACATTCAGTATAAGCGCTACTCGTCCTGGGCACATAGAGATTAATGTGTTCGGAAAGACTTGGCTGATAGACGAATCGTCAAGGTTTGTTAGCTTGGACTACAACCCTGTTGGAAGAAGGGTTGTTCTTAGCTGGAATATTTTGGAAACAACCCAATTAGAAAATGGAGATCAAAACTCAACGGTGGTACATGTCACGTATAACGACGTGTATTACTTTGAGGTCGGACCACGTGACCCAGCAACACCAACAGAATATGATGAGCATACCCTCAGTGCCTCATTTATGAGCCCGGATGACGATTTATTCATATATCGGTGGTGCGATTCAAGTTCATCGATTGCACCAATCGATCTGAATGACAGCAAGGAACTGCATCACGTTTGGCTGTTCCGGGGCGGTACTGTGATACGCATTGGTGCATGCGAAGCGACTTTTTCCTGCGATATCGTAGGATGAATCTACTTTTGGTTTCGCCTTTTAATAGATCGGAAACACAAACTTGAATGCTAACTTCAGAATTCATCCAGGCGGCTTCGGGTTGCACATAGTTGCACTCGGTAGATGGTGGCGGATGGATTGCTTTTCAACTTTTGTTGGCCTTAAGACTGATATAAGGCAACGTTCTGCAGAGCTAATGTTTACCTATTTCGACTGGCGGCTGAAGGGGTATGAGGAAACAATAGCACAGTCATTAGCGTTTCGATTTGAAGATGTCAATCATTTCGAATTCTTACCAGGTGATCCGCAGTCGGAAACGTACGAATGTATCAGTACATTTGGTATATCGTCCATTTCAGCTGATGATGACCTTCGATTGTACTGGAAAAATGGCAGTTACCCCGGTGATGGCCGTTTGCGATGGGCGGATCTGGATGATCACCATTTAGTATGGGGCTTCGAGAATGACGCTATGCTTCGGATTGGTGCATCTGCAGTCATTTTATCGGTTACTGACCAGGTATAGAACAAGCGTTTCGCACATTGGAGTCGCTGTACAATTGCCGCAAACACCGATGCTCCCTTAGCACCCAGCTTCTCGTACCAATACGATGCCGCCAACATCCGGGTTGGCGTTGCCGAGAGCGGAGGCAGTTCAGTAGTCTATTGTGCTGCTTCAGTCGGAAACACACATTTGGCCTTCCACCGTTAGGTACACTTCGTATGGGAAGGATATCTCATGAAACGCAATCGCAGACACTTTACGGGCACTGAAAAAGTAGCCATTTTACGCCGTCATCTGCTTGACTCTGTCCCGATATCTGATTTATGCACCGAGTATGATCTTCAGCCTACTGTTTTCTACAGCTGGCAGAAGCAGTTCTTCGAGAACGGCGCTGCCGCCTTTGAAGCTCCCGCTAAGGAGCCAGTTGGTACTGGTGACTCCGCTCGCATTGCGGCTCTGGAACAGAAGTTGCTCCGCAAACATGAGACCCTTTCGGAGTTAATGGAAGAGCACATCCAGCTAAAAAAGCAGCGTGGGGAGATCTGAATGGCCGCTGGGTTTCCCGCACAGTTCGCGACGAGATTGTCGATTTCATTGACAAGTGGTCGCAAAAAACTGAGATTACGATCACCACGTTGCTCATCTGGGCCGGCGATTTTGAATCAGGTTGTAAAGGGTGTATGGATTTGATAACGGTACATTACGGACATGACAAACCGCGAACGCGATCAGAAGATTAATGAGGTCCGCAAAATGAATAAAAAAACATCGATACTGCTGTCGTTATTTCTCATTGGGGCTATCATTGCCCACTCTGGCGCCTGCGAATCGGATGACAATCCAAGAATACCAATCAGAGCTCGGCAAGGAGGTTCTGTAAAGAACGATACGCTCGAGAAACTGTCAGGTTTGCCCAAAATACTCTCACCGGGCAAATTAATGGGTCGTGCTGCCGAGGTGTCCGATCCTTCAGCAGTGCTAAGCTCCTGGTGTACATCGCAAGATTGGAGTACCCGCTACGTGGCAGCGGAAGTAATCGGTACGTCCGGCAATGGTGACACACCACGAACATTGCTAACAGCTCTATCGCGCGATCAAGATTGGCGGGTTCGCCTGTCGGCTATACTCGCCTGGCGAGCTCGGTTTCAGAACCCTGTTCCCGATGGTTATACAATTGGTATCCCTGATTCAAGAAAATCCCTGCTGAAAAACGCTGCTGATTTCAATTTGTCAGCAAATAGCCGCCAATTTGAGAGCTTGAGGTCAATCCTGAAATCTGTCGAAAACTCAGATTTTCGATTGTACGAGTGCGCTGGTCCGAACGGACAGAACCTCATACCCCGGCTATTCCGCATAGTAACGCCCGGATATGCGCCGCTGACCGCTACCTGTTGCGTGACCTTACCCGCCCGCTATCTGTACTTGCGTTGGACACGCGGGCGCAAGATTAGCAGCCAGAAAATCGCAGTGCCACGGAACTGGTTGCCGGATCTAAATTGTGACCATGGATTGGTTCGGGTTCTTGTCGGGACAATAAACAGCAATCCAGGAATCGTATTAGAGTTGGCTACCGCCTCGGGCACATTCAACTATAGTAGCTATGCTTTGTACGTTTATAGAAATGGACGCTGGCATATCGAAATAGATCGATTGCCCTTTGTCTCCTGTGATGACAGCGGAAACATAGTTATAACGAATGCAGCAGTCTACATAAGTAGCGGTGAGATGGATGGCGAAACCCGTAACGATCCACAGCATTACTGTGTTACAAGATTCAAGCTGACTCGTGGATTGCTAGGACGTGGCAAAGTCTTCCACACAAGAAAGCTCTACATGCCTGAGGAGAATGGAAGTCATTCACCGATAAATGAGCTTGCCGCCTTCAAGCGCGAGCGAATAGTCACGTTGCAGAGGGTGCAAGAGCAGTAGTACCCCTCGGAAACCGTGTAACTGAGAACAACGGTGGAGTAACCAGCACCCGAACCTTCAATGCCGCCAACTCCATGCTAACGGCGGTTCCATCTGTTGGTGCCTCAACCAGCCAAAGTTAACTCTGAAAGCAACCAGTTCGGGAAGGCTATGCGTTGGTGAGTACCGAGCCTTGATTGTTGCTTCTTACTCTACCGCTTCATCCCTCCTCTGTTCCCATGCTCTCTATCCCTCCTTGCGTCGGGCGAGCATAGGCCCCAGGGCGAGCATGGGCCCTAGGGCGAGCATAGGCCCCAGGGCGAGCATGGGCCCCATGGCGCGGCAGAGGACTTGGCGGTACGCTACGGTTTGTGGCCTTTGACAGCAATCAGGCCAAATGGGCGGGACCAGGCTTACTTCCGTAGGTACCTCACCTTGATCCTTGCCGTGCCCGCAAGCGTCCATCATGCACTCGGCATTTTACCGGTAGGCGCCGCATTGTCCCTGACTCCCGACCCCTGACTCCGGGCCCCGCTACAACACTCTTCCGTCGCCCTGAGCGGCGAATCGTAAATGCAATTGTCGCGCAAGCAAGCGTAGCGCGGTAGGTATTGCTTTTCATGAACATCATGTTATGCGTTGCGCGAAGGAAAAGCAACGAAGATGAAACTGCCTCCGCTCAATATGCCCATCGCTAAAGCACAAGATTCCAAGGAGCAGAAACACGTGATAGCTTCGCGGCCTTCGCGCGAAAAATCAAAAGCCTACGGTTAGCGCCGCCCTGGATCCATCATAAACCTCAGATCAGAAATGCATGTGTCGCGCAAGCAAGCGCAGCGCGGTAGATATTGCTTTTCATAAACATCAGCAAGCGAAGCGCGGTAGAATTGCTTTTCATGAGGATCCGCTTCTGCGTTGCCCGAAGAGATGCAGTCAAGAGGAAACTGGTACTGCTCAAGTGGCCCGTTGCTTGAGCACAACCACGTTTCGAAATGCATTTGTCGCGCTAAGGAAATGCAAAGCACGCGAAGAGATGCAGCGAAGAGGGAACTGGTTCCTTTCAAGCTGCCTTTCGCTTAAGTACAGCCACGCTCTGAAATGCATTTGTCGCGCAAGCAAGCGTAGCGCGGTAGGTATTGCTTTTCATAAACATCAGCAAGCGAAGCGCTGTAGAATTGCTTTTCATGAGGATCCGCTTCTGCGTTACGCGAAGACATGCAGCTAAGAGTGAACGGGTACCGCTCAAGCTAACCAAGGTTCAGATACAGCCACGTTCTGAAATGCAATTGTCGCGCTAAGGAAATTCAAAGCACGCGAAGAGATGCATCCAAGAGGGAACTGGTTCCATTCAAGATACTCGCCGCTTAAGCACAGCTTTCATCCGACACTACCAGATGATTGCTTCGCGGCCTTCGCTCGCTAAGTGAGAAGCTCCCGGTTAGCACAGGCATCCATCCGGCAAGAGCCCAGGTGCAGAAATGCGTTTGTCGCGCAAGCCCGCGTAGCGCGGTAGGAATTGCTTTTCATAACCATCATGTTATGCGTTGCGCTAAGACAATGCACCGAAGAGGGAACTGGAACTGCTCGAGGTGCCCAATGCTCAGGTACAGCCTTCCAGGCGAACAGAATCAGAGGTTTGGCGGGTGGCGGCAGGATTTCCGGCACTACGTGCCGCCCCCTCTCCTTGCCAGGTTCCCTCATGCGCGCGAAGCGGGGGAGCATGAAGGGGCCCACATTTGCTCGCAAGCTCGCGGGAAGAGGAATTGATGCCGCCTTCGGACGGTTGGCTTGTTGGTAGCATTAACCGGTACCATCCCCCTCCTCGATCCTCCCGCCCCTTCGCCGTAGTTGCTATCGCAACGCGAATGGAACCTGGGAGGACGTAAATACGCGCCTATCGGTTGATTGGTATGATACGAAAACTACCATCCCCCAGGTTTTCTGTGCCGCTTCACGCCAGCGAAGGTGAAGGCATAGGGTGAGATCAACGTGGGGAGGACGTAAATGCGTGCCTGCCGGGCGTTTGGCTTGTTTGCTTTTGCTTGGCTTGCCGATGACGCTGGTGAGGATTCACTTTGCGGCAAAGGCATCTGGTGCGTGGGATATGGTTAGCAACGGTGCGCCTTCTTGCCGGAAGATGGTCTGTATGCCTTTTGTCAGCTTGCTGAGCTGTGGAATGATAGTTGGAAGGCTTGCTTCGAAGCGTGCTCTTGCCTCTTTGCAGATGGCGGGCAGTTCTGGTTACCCTGCCATGCGGGCCTCTTCTTGCCTCTCTATTTGACAGGGATCGATCGCTCCTGTTAAAATCGGCTACCTTTGTTGCCTGCTGTGAGGAGTGGCCCGGTGGCAGTTGATAAATCCAGTGTAAAGCTTGCTGCCACCGTTGTTGGATTGTGCGTGGTGGGTACGGTTGTGAGTTTCTACCGACCTTCTGCCAGGGAACAACGCCAGGCTTTGTGGCTAAACTCCCTCTCTATTGCAGATCTCGAACGGCAGGATGCCCTGCCAGAGGCTCCGTTTTCTACGCACTTCATAACCCTTAAACGCCTGTGCTTTGAGAATCAGTTTTCGGAGGCGCTCTCCCGCTCGAGGGGCGTTACGCGGGAATTGAAGCCGGGCGATTCTACTGTATCCACGGGCAACTACCTTGCCCTTGCAGCTGTTGCCGCTGCGGAGCAGGGAGATGCCGAAGCGGCTCAAGCCTGGGCTAAGCGCGCCGGCGCTATCGTGCCTGCAAATCCAGATATTGAGGTGGCTACCGGCTTTATTGCCAGGCTTAACGGCGATCTGGAGGAGGCGTACACGCACTTTATTGCTTCGGCGCAGCACAGGGCGGATGCGGCATTTGCGTACAGGCAGGCTGGGCTGGCAGCACTCAATGCCCACCTGGATCCAGAAGCTGCAGACGCGCTTTCCAAAGCTGCTGCCGGGCTCCCGGCGGACCAGTCGGCACCGGTGTACGCAGCCCTCGCGGAGGCCCTGCACAGGTTGGGGCAGGACAAAGAAGCTATTGCAGCTGCCAATAGGGCCGCAAACCTTGCTCCCAATAATCCGGAGATCAAATCTCTGCCCGCAAGATTGCTGGCATCAATGGCATCTTCGGACGCAGAGTTTGCGGCAGCAGATGCCGCGTTGAAAAGTGTGATGGAGCAGCAATCCGATGATCCGAGGCTGATTATGCTTCTTGCCGGGCTGCACTATCGATTTGCGGATGTAACGGGCGCAGCCGACCTTGTTAAGAAGTATCTGCGGGTGGTTCCGCAAGATAGAACCGCATGGCTGCTTTTGTACGATTATCTGCAGCACCATCAGAAGCCAGATGCCACGCAGCTGGCAGAGGCACAGAAGCGCTTTGATGCCATAAATAACTCCGAATACGCCGTTTTTCGCCTCCAGATTGCCTGCCAGATGGAACCGCAGAACGCAGATTTGATGTTTCAATTGTCTCAGGCACTTCACCGCATCGGGCGAAATCCTGAGGCGTACCGCGCACTGCTGGCCGCGGGCCAGCTGGCTCCGGGCAGGAAAGACATCCAACAGATGGTTGAACGCGCTCGGCAGCTAATGGAGCGATCGATGAGTGGAGGGGCTGCCCAATGATTACGCCACGCTGGTTGCAAGTGGCGATGGGCTTGCTGCCCGTGTTGTGCCTCGTTGCAGGCAGCCTGTACCTGAACCCCGGGGCAACGGCGCAAAATCGCCAGCCGGTTACCGGGTTGAATGCATCTGCTCATTTTACTGCCGGGTATTACACGGGCAGTGTTGCTTGTAAGCCCTGCCATCCCGCCGAGTTCTCTGCTCAATCCGGATCCCACCATGCCAATACACTGCATACTGCCGCCACTCTGGAACAGAGCGGCATTGCGCCGCCCACCGGCCCAATTGCTGGCACGCCGTACTATATAGAAAAGCGTGCGGGTGAATATCGCTTCTGTTCGATACTGCCGGGAAAGCGAGCTTTAAGCGCACCCATTGAGTACGCGCTTGGCTCTGGTATTGCAAATATCACCTACGTTGGCCAAACCAGTGCACATAGCCTGGTTGAGTTTCGGATGTCGTACAACCCCGGGCAGCACAGGTGGTACATCACTCCGGGGCAGGAGACTTTTGCCGATCTGGAACTGGGGGCAAAACACCTGCCGGGTATCGCGCGCCGTTGCGTGGCGTGCCATTCCGACGCGGTGAGTCCATCATCCAGAAGACCCGTGCCGGGCGGCGAAGGCGTGCGCTGCGAAGCCTGCCACGGGCCAGGCGGGGCCCATGTGGCAAACCGATCTGGTGGATCGGTTAAGAACGACATTGTTGGGTGGAAGCAACTTACCCCGCATGAGAAGAATCAGCGGTGTGGAACATGCCACCGAAACAGCTCAGACATTGCCCTTGCCGGCCTGGATTCGATAAACACAGCTCGCTTTCAGCCCTATGGGATAGAGCTTTCTAAGTGCTACAAGACAACTGGCGGCGGTATTTCATGCGTGACGTGCCACGATCCACACACCGATGCCAGCCACAATCGAGCCAGCTATGCTGCGAAGTGCAACTCGTGCCATGGCACGCTTCCCAACCAGAAGAAGTGCACCGTAAAACCCACCGGAGATTGCATACCGTGCCACATGCCACAGCGAAAAGTGCTGCCAGGCACCGAGATACCGTTAACCATGACGGATCACCGGATATGGCGCAGATAAGTTCGCGGAATCAGGAGAACCACACAGATGCGTGTTTCAAGAAGAACGGTAATTCAGGCGGCTGCCACAGGCATTGCCGCGGCTGGCTTTCCATCCATAGTTCGTGGGCAGCAACTTAATTCTAAGTTGGATGTGGCGTTTATTGGCTGCGGTGGCCGTGGTGGAAGCAACCTGCAGGAGATATCGGCCTGTGGCGTAAACGTTGTGGCACTGTGTGATGTGAACAAGAACAACCTGGATGCGGCGGCACACAGGTTTCCTACTGCAGCAACCTTTCGAGATTTTCGCAAGTTTTATGATGAGTTTAAGGCATTTGATGCGGTTGCTGTAAGCACCTGTGAGCACACACATGCGTTTGCAACCATGCCCGCCCTCAAGATGAAGAAGCACGTTTATTGCGAGAAGCCACTGACGCATAACATCTGGGAAACCAGGCAGATCCGCCATGCTGCCGCCTCTGCAGGTGTTGCTACCCAGATGGGAACCCAGATCCACGCTGGCTCCAACTATCGACGCGTTGTAGAGCTTGTGCAGGGTGGGGTAATTGGTAACGTTCGAGAGTGTCATGTGTGGGTGGAACGTGCCTGGGGACTGCAGAGCCCGGAGGCCGCGAAAAAGAACGGCGACATAGTTTATGTTGCGGAGCGGCCCCGAGAGGCGCAGACACCGCCGCCTTACCTGGATTGGGAGTTGTGGCTTGGACCGGTGCCAGAGCGGCCTTACAACGAAGTGTACTTCCCCGGACCAAAATGGTATCGATGGTGGGATTTCGGAAATGGCACCATGAGCGATCTGGGCTCCCACTGGAACGATCTGCCATTCTGGGCGCTTAAGCTGGATGCGCCTCATTCTGTGGAAGCAGAGGGCGGGCCAGCACACCCCGAAATTGCACCGGCAACAATGCTGGCCAGGTATGAGTACGGTCAACGTGGCTCTTTGCCACCCGTATCCCTCACATTTTATCAAGGTGAAATGAAGCCGAAAAGGTGGACCGATAAAGAGATACCGCAGTGGGGCAGCGGAGTACTTTTTGTTGGCGACAAGGGAATGGTTCTTTCGGATTACTTCAACCATGTGTTGTTGCCAGAGAAGCAGTTTGCGGGCTTCACCACACCTGCGCCAACGATTCCAGAGAGTGTTGGCCACCATCAGGAGTGGGTAAATGCCTGCATCAATGGCACCCCCACAACCTGCAACTTTGAATACGCTGGCAAGCTAACAGAGGCCAATCATCTTGGCAATGTGGCATTTAGAGCAGGCGAAAAGCTGATATGGGATTCAGCAAAATTACGGGTTTCTAACACGCGCTCTGCCGATCATTTCATCCACCGAACGTATCGTAAGGGATGGCACCTGTAGCCGAACCAATATTTAACAGGCTCCTAACCTCGGCTTAATAGGCGGGCTGTAAAGTGAACACTGGCGCTTTACAGCCCGCCTACTTTTTAGCCAGGATAAGGAGACCGGAAATGATTACAAACACCACCACCTCGCGCCTTGCGGCAGTTGTAGCAATAGTCGTTTGCTGCACATTTGCAGGTTGCAAACGTAACGTGGATTATTCCGATGGCGCGCCTGTAAAGGGAGCTGCCACCGCAGATACGCCTGTAGATAATGTGCATCAGGGCAGGGCCACTGAGGCATCGCTGCCGCCGCAGGCTACCGATGCGGAGTCCACGGCATCTACGCCTGCCAAAGAGAGCGGTAAAAAAGAAAGCGCCTACTGACGGTTGTCAGCAGGCGCTTTCCGGGCCGCTTGAGCTAAGTTATCGGGTAAGTACACCACTCCGGACAGACGCGGGTACGGGAGTGCCGGGGTGGGCATCTTCCCACAGCAGCTTGTTCAGGATTGCAGGATCGGCCCTATCGTATCCCTTAAAATCAAGGGTAGCCGATATTCGGGCAGGCTCGCCGGCCTTTGCATTTTTCGCCATCAGGTTCACCTTCGGCGTTATTGCGATGTAAGGGCTGAAGTCTGGCTCCGAAGTAAAGCAGCCGTACATTGGCGTCGCCAGCTTGTCGTGTATTGTCATGGGTGGCAGGCTCAGTATCATTTCCATTGTGCGGATCATGCCCGCCGTGGTGTAAAGCGTGCTGTCCACTGCCGCACGCCGGGTATACGGGGATATCACCAGCCCTGCGGTACGGTGTGCATCCACATGGTCCGGGCCATCCTGAGCGTCGTCTTCAATAACGAAGATGGCTGTCTCCTTCCAGAACTTACTGTGGGATACAGCCTCCACCAGCTTGCCGAGTGCGAGGTCGTTAGAAGCGACGCATGCAAATGGGGAATACGCACCGGCACTCAAGCCGTGGGTGTGATCTTCGCCAAGGCTCATAACCATGTAGTTTGGCCATTTACCCGTGTGCTCTGCATCGTGCAGTTCCTGAATAAAGGCATCAATTCGCTCGTAATCACGTACGTCTGGTTTCTTACTTGCCAGGTACCACGCTTCGCTGCTGTGCCCTTTCAGCGCTGCGGGGCCGGTGAAAACTGGTGCGGTGGTAGGTGTCGACTTAAAGCTCGCTGCCTCACCATATGCCCTGTAGGTTTTGCCGTGCTTACCACAGTTATCCCACAGGTAACCGGCAGGGCTGGTGCTCAGGCGCTCATCGGCATCGGGCTCGCCATGGTCGCTATAACTGGCAATCCAGGCGCGCGTCTTAAAGTCCGTTACATAGGCGGCATTGCACCATTGGTGGCCATCTTCAGATACTTCCCCGCTGCAGTACAGGTTATCCAGCAGAGTGGTGCGCCGAGCCAGCGCATGCGCATTGGGTGTAACCTGCTCGCCATACATCGTTAGCTTTGGCTCACCATTGGCGCCTTGTATATCACCGAATACCTGATCGTATGTTCGGTTTTCTCGGATGATATACACCACGTGCTTGATGTGGCTAAATGCGGATTTTGCCCGTTTTTCTTGCTCCGGGCTGGCAGATACAACACCTTTACCGGGCCCGTTTTTGCGAACCTGTGCGGTGTACGCATCGCGCTGTTTTGCATTAGGCATATCCACCACAGATACGGTGCCATTCAGAACATTACCAATGTAATCGTACTTATTTTTACCGTCGTCGGTAGTCTCTTGATCATGGCCCAGGCCAGGGAAATTGCTGCGGAAGTTCAGCCCCTTGCCGGTGCCGACGTACAGGCGCTTGCCATCTGGCGATACTGTGAGTGCACTGGGGTACCAGCCCGTGGGTATAAACCCGCTTACTTTGCTGGCACCATGCTTGTTCAGCGCTACTGTGGCAACAGCATTGATATCGGCACAGGCAACAAACAGTACCGATTGATCTGGAGATATGGCCAGCGCATCCGGGGTGGTGCCAATGGGGGATTTCGGTTCCAGTGCCGTGTTGATGCTTTCAACAACTGCTCCGCCTCTAATCACCGCAACGCGGTTTTCGCCGCCGCAGGCAACAAACAGGCTGCCATCGCGCGCATACAGAAGCGCGTTCGGGTGGCTGCCCACTTCGATGGTGGATTTTACTTCAAGGGTTGCCGGGTCCAGCAACATCACGCTGCCGCCTCCCCAGTTTGCTACGGCAACCTCTTTGCCATCTGCCGATACAGCAATTGCGTAGGGGCGATATCCGGTTGCCTGCTGTGCCACTGTTTGCCCGGTGGTTCGGTTTACGTGGTAAACCGTATCGTGATTAATATCGAGCACATACAGCGAGCCATTAGGGCCAATGGCAACTCCTGCCGTGTATCTGCCTTCGCCCATACCACGCACCGGCACACCGGCCGCAAGGGCTAACTTACCACCCGAGGCTGTAAGATGGTGAACAGGCGTTGTAAGCTGGTCTATCATTTGAGAGGTAGCAACCTGCGTTACAAGCGTTGCTTTGTAATCGGGCCTGGGAAATTGGCCTGAAGCAACGTACACATCTTTGCCATCTGCTGAGATCGCCAGTCCGTTCCATGCCCTGTAAAGGGACACTGTATCTGTTACCTTTTCGGTGGCAGCATCGATAACTGCAAGGCCATGATCATGAAAGCCGGCGGTGCTAACCAGCAGGTTGCGACCATCCGGGGAAAAGACCAATCCCAACGGCATATCCCCAGCAAGCGAAATGTGGCGCCCTGCCGGCGTAAGCTTCCACCCGCTCGGCAGTACAAGCCCGCCATCCTGGGTGCGCGAACCGGGCAGCGTTTTCGCAGCAGGCTGGTGTACATGCCCTGTTCTGGCTGCCGCCGCAGCGGCCAGTGCGCCAACCGCACATAATGCCAGTGATCTCTTAACACTTCTCATTTGTAATGGTCCAGTCCGTATTCACATTGCTACCGCATGCTTCGCACATGGTATTCATCTTGAAGAAAATGATACCGCAGGATGTTTATGCGCAGGTTAACTCACTGAGCCGAATGCCCAAACGAACGGCTTGAAAGATAAAATATTACAGATTTTCAGCCAGTGGCGCAGTACGGAAAGTGGTTAATGTCACACGTTACTATAGAAACCCGGGCACAACAACGGCGTATTCTGATACTATACACTACTGTTCGGTTGATTGGATGAATAAGGGGAAGCTTGGAAACAGAGCATAGCACCAAGATAGACGTTGGCGATAAAATGCGCCACCAGCAGAATACCAGAGATATTAAGCCAGGAGTGTTGCATAACGCCAGGGGTGTGCGCTCTGGCTGGCGCCTGTTGATTTGGCTGATAATTACTGGCGCTGGGGCACTTGCATTCAGTTTTTTGCTCAGCATGGTGCCAGCATTGAGGAATTTCAACCCCCGCACCAATAGCATGGCGCTGTACTTAAACTTTGTTGCTATGGCAGTGCTATTTGCTATTGCTTTTGCTGCTGCTCTGGTACCTGCGGTTGCAATAGAGAAGCGCCCTATATCGAGCCTTGGGCTGCCTTTTCATCACAGGACTTTGCCGGAATTGTGTGCCGGATTTGTAATTGGCGTTGTTCTTATCGGCATAACCATGACACTCCTGCGGATTTGCGGCGCCTACTCTTTTGCCGGGTTTAATGAGGGCCTGCCCGCCGCCGTGAAGTGGGGCACGATTATGGGGCTGGGCTTTCTATGTGTTGGCCTGTTTGAGGAGTTCTGCTTTAGAGGATATCTGTTGCAGAACCTTTCCGATGCAGCCGGGTTAAAGTTTGCGGTGTTTATCACCAGCCTGTTGTTTTCTATGGCTCATATGCACAATCCGGGTGAAAACCCTGCCGGTATTATCGATGTGTTTGCAGCCGCTATTCTGCTTACCGTTTGCATACTTAAAACCAGATCACTGTGGCTTGCGGTTGGGCTGCATGCATCGTGGGATTGGGGGCAAAGTTTTCTATTCGGCGTTGCGGATAGTGGAACAAAGGTTCCTGGCTACCTGTTGAACTCTCTCCCACATGGGCCAGCCTGGTTGAGCGGAGGAACTGCCGGCCCAGAGGGGAGCATTGTAGCAGTGATTATTCATCTGCTTGCAGCATTCATAATCTATAAATATGCGCCGATACACGCGGAAGCCAACACAGAGGCGCAATGGAAACGGTATATCCATCCCGGTTGGCGCAAGCAAGCGCAAGGCTGATTTCGTATCTCCAGAAGGATCTGAAAACTATGATCGTCTCAATAGTTGCAGCGGCATGTGCGATGTTCGGTTTCAGCCCAACGAATGCCGTTGCGGTGGATGGGTGGACGCTGGTTTGGAGCGACGAGTTTAACAAGCAGGGAGCGCCAAACCCGGCAGACTGGGAATACGAAAACGGCTTTGTGCGGAACGAAGAGGATCAGTGGTACCAGCCGGCAAATGCTGTTTGCAAGGGTGGCAACCTGGTAATAGAAGCACGGAGAGAGCAGAAGCCCAATCCAGACTATGTGCCTGGCAGTTCAGACTGGCGCAAGAACCGAGCCAACGCACAGTTTACTTCGGCAAGCATTACCACCAGAGGCAAGCACAGCTGGCTTTATGGAAGGTTTGAAATGCGTGCCCGAATCGATACACGCCCCGGAATGTGGCCGGCTTTCTGGACTCTTGGGCAAGATGGCGAATGGCCCTCCAATGGCGAAATAGACATCATGGAGTACTACCGAGGCAATCTGCTGGCGAATGTTGCCTGGGGCAGCGGAAAGCGGTGGCAGGCCGTTTGGGCATCAAATAAATTCCCCTTAACGGACCTGAACAAGACGGATAAAGACTGGGCGAAGAAGTTTCATATTTGGCGCATGGATTGGACTGCCGAGGCAATAAAGCTGTTTGTGGACAATCGATTATTGAATGAAGTACCCCTTGAAAGGGCCATCAATGTTGGTAGCAATGGGGTTTCCCCATTCAAGCAGCCACACTATATGATTCTCAATCTGGCCATTGGCGGTGCCAATGGAGGTAACCCGGACAACACAACATTCCCGGGTAAATTTGAAGTGGATTACGTGCGTGTTTATCAACAAACTTCAACCACTGCGCAGCCGTAGCTAAGCCCCGCACAGGGCAGCGACTGAAACAAAGGAGAAAAGAGTGCCGAACAACATTAAGTTCATTCACATGGTGTACTTCTGGCTTGCCAACCCCGGCAGTGAGGACGACACCTCTATACTGCTGGCAGGCATTAATCAGCATCTGAGTGGCATTCCGGGTGTTTTATACCTGGGCGCGGGCATTCCGGCAGGTACAGACAGGGACGTTGTGGATAACAGTTACGGCGTTGGGCTTGCGGTGGGGTTTGCCGATGCGGCTGCGCACGATGTGTATCAGGATCATCCCGATCATCTGGCGTTTATTGCGGCATGCAAGCATGTTTGGTCGCGCGTTCAGGTGTACGATACTGTCCTGCCCTGAAGCGAATATAAACTCCTGTACCCCACTTGAATTCAGGATCAAAAATGGGGTAGATTCATTTTAATGTTTCATGAAATGAGGAAACATATGGCTGAAATGAGCGATGCAGAAGCTGCAACGATGTTTCGTGCGCTTTCAGATCCTACTCGGCTAAAGATATTTCGTTTCTTGGCGGCATGCAGCGGCGCCGTTTCTGTAGACGATAACGGCGATGTTCGCCGTGCCGATGGCCCAACGGCTGGTGAAGTGTGCTGCCATGTAACCGGGGAGTCGCAGATCAACTCGCGGGTGTCTCAACATCTGAAAGAGCTGAGGCTGGCTGGCCTTATTCATACCGAAAAGCGCGGCAAATTCTCGGTGTTTGCTGCAAACACCGAAGCAGTAACACAGCTTACTGAGTTTCTGACCTGTTGTTGCGATGCGGCTGAACCCGCTAAACCGGAGAGCTGCTGCTGATCACCTGGTGAATCTGCAGCGGAGCGGGGCAGCGCAATCTACCGTAATCAGAGGTTACGCTCACCTGTTTGTATCTCTGCAGAGAAGTGCTAAGTGGGAGGCTTAAGTGCAAATAATCCTGTTTGTTTGTGTTCATAATGCGGGCCGCTCACAGATGGCAGAGGCGTTTACCCGGCATCTTGCCGCCGAGCGTGGTCTAAGTGTCATTTCGGAGTCGGCTGGAACTGAGGGTGGGGCAACACTCAACCCTGTGGCTGTTCAGGTAATGGATGAGATTGGAATCTCGATGGCAGATCAGAAACCAAAGCTGATCACCACAGAGATGGCAGGGAAGGCATCCCGAGTAATCACGATGGGGTGTGGTGTGGATGCGGCATCGTGCCCCGCCAGATTCATGGTTACGGAAGATTGGGGACTGGATGATCCTAAGGGGCAATCCCTGGAGCGTGTTCGCGAGATTAGAGATCAGATCCGGGTACGCGTTGAGCATATGCTGGATGAGATGAGCGCGTAGGGATGAGCACCTGGTTACTTGCTAAGTAACATCCCTGGTGTTAGCTGAGCTGTTTACCTGTGATTTATGCGATTTTGAATACAAGTATTTTGGAAGGGACCTCTGTTGAGTAAACCGCAAACGGTTGGCGCACCAACCTGCCATCCCACGATCAGTGGTAGATTGTCGTTTTTGGACCGATATCTCACCCTCTGGATTTTTCTCGCAATGGCGATTGGTGTGGCGCTTGGCTATTTTGCCCCGGCGGTAGTAAAAGGCATTACAGGGTTATCGGTTGGAACCACATCTATACCAATTGCAGTTGGCCTGATCGTAATGATGTATCCTCCTCTTGCAAAGGTAAAGTACGAGGAGCTTGGTAAAGTATTTCAAAACAAGAAAGTGTTAGCACTATCACTGGTTCAAAACTGGATCATTGGCCCGTTGTTGATGTTCGCTCTGGCGCTTGCGTTCCTTTCTGATAAGCCGGAATATTGCATCGGTTTGATCATGATTGGGCTTGCACGGTGCATTGCCATGGTTATCGTTTGGAACGATCTGGCAAAGGGCGACCCGGAGTATGCGGCCGGCCTGGTTGCTTTCAACTCAATTTTCCAGGTGCTGTTCTTTTCCCCATATGCCTACCTGTTTGTGAAGGTACTTCCTCACCTCTTTGGTCGCAGTTTTGGCAATGTAGATCTGTCGAAGATCACGATGCTGGGCATTGCTGAGAGCGTGCTTATCTATCTGGGAATTCCATTCTTTTCAGGGATGCTAACCCGATTTGTGTTACTTCGTGTTAAAGGGAAGGCATGGTATGAAGCTGAGTTTATACCGCGCATTAGCCCGCTTACGCTTGTTGCACTGCTCTTCACGATTGTAGTGATGTTCTCCCTTAAAGGGGAGTATATCGTCAAAATTCCATTGGACGTCGTCAGGATCGCCATTCCTCTGCTCATATACTTTATCGTAATGTTTCTGGTGTCGTTCTACATGGGTAGGCGTATGGGGGCAGACTATTCGAAAACGGCAACCCTCTCCTTTACTGCGGCAAGTAACAACTTTGAGCTGGCAATAGCAGTGGCCGTGGCGGTGTTCGGTATAAACTCAGGAGCCGCCTTTGCTGCTGTAATTGGGCCGTTGGTAGAGGTTCCAGCGCTCATCGCACTGGTGAGCGTGGCTCTCTATTTCCAGAAACGTTTCTTCGGGGCAGCATCAACGTAGGTATTGCGGGCTGAGGCTCACTCGACTATTTCTGTTGCATTGGTTATTCCAGCGGTTGGAACACCGTTAACGGGTCCAGAATTCGTTACTGATGGTCTCCCAATCAGCCCAGTATTGAAGCAAGTTTCCGTTCGCAGACGTAAACAAATAGTGATCTAGTACTCAGCGGAACACATGTCGGTTCCCCGCTGTCAGTTGCTTATGCTGCATCCATAAACTGCAGCCTGTTTGCTGAAAGGGTTAAAAAATGCCTTCTGCCAGTAGTTATGCCGCGTTCGACGCCACCTCTCCACTTGGTCCATACGCACTGAAGCGCCGGGATCCGGGCCCGAATGATGTTGTAATCAATATCAAATACTGCGGTATTTGCCATACAGATATTCACTTCACACGAAACGACCTCGGATTCAGCAAATACCCACTGGTGCCCGGCCACGAAATTGCGGGCATTGTTGAAGCGGTTGGTAGTGACGTGACCAATTGTAAACCCGGCGATCGGGTTGGGGTTGGATGCCTGGTAAACTCGTGCAGAACCTGTAAAAACTGTGCCGAAGATTTGGAACAATACTGCCCTGGTATGATAGGCACCTATGGTGCTATCGATCGTGATGGCACACCAACGCAGGGCGGTTACTCGACGCTTGTTGTAGTGGATGAGGATTTTGTTCTCAATATACCGGCAGCGCTGCCGCTGGATGGCGCGGCTCCTCTTCTTTGTGCGGGTATCACCACCTACTCTCCTTTGCGAACCTGGGGTGCCGGGCCAGGCACGCGTGTTGCTATCGTTGGCCTGGGTGGCCTCGGCCACATGGGCGTTAAGCTTGCGGCAGCCATGGGTGCAGAGGTCACCGTAATATCTACATCCGATCGTAAGCGCGAGGATGCACTGCGGATGGGCGCGAAGCACTTCCTGATCTCGAAAGATGATGCAGCGATGACTGCTGCTGCTGGCAGCTTTGACCTCATTCTGAACACTGTTTCCGCAGCCTCCGAAGTCAACAAACTCATCTCATTGCTCGATCGTGATGGAACCATGGTGATGCTTGGTGTTGTTGGCGAACCGGTGCCCGTGGCAGCTTTGCCACTGATATTCGGTCGCCGCAGACTTGCGGGCTCCCTGATCGGCGGCCTGGCTGAAACGCAGGAGATGTTGGATTTCTGCGGAGAGCATGGCATAACTTCCGACATTGAAATTATCTCTGTAGATAAGATCAATGAGGCTTACGAGCGCATGCTCAAGAGCGAGGTAAGGTACCGTTTTGTGATGGATCTCAGCACAATGCCGACCGCCTGAAACTAGTATGAATTGAACACGTGGCACAGGGCCAGAGCGTAAGTTCTGGCCCTGTGCCTGTTTCTTCTGCACTGAATCGAAGGAAATGCGGTTTGCGCCGAATAAAACAGATGTATGAAATCTCTAAGCCCGCTTCCAATGATCGCATGTACACTTCTGCTGCCAATGGCTGTATCTGGCCAACAAAATGGCCCGGCACGCCTGCTGCCGCCGAGTGCGCAATCCACCATGTGGGCGCTTAAAGCGGAGCCCAGGAGAATTAGCGGCACTGCTATCTACGATTACATGGATGGCGCCGGGGAGATACCGATAGCGTGCGGATATAAGGCGCTTGCTGTGGGCGAGTACACACGCAAATCTGCGGGGGGAATGATTTCGGTAGAACTTTATGAGTTTGCAAACGCTGCCGATGCCTTCGGGTTGTACAGCATGAAGCGACTGGCCGCCGGCAAGCCAGTGGCCCTTACTATCGGTACTGATATTGTGCAGGCACAGAGTGGCTACCATGAGTTATTGCTGCATCGTGGAAAGTATATGGTGCTCATCTTTGCGGATGATAGTGGCAAAGTTACCGATGCCGACCTTATGGCAATCGCAAAGCTGATTGCATCCCAGGTGCGAGATGCCAGCCCCCTGCCGGATCTGTTAAAGCTGCTGCCCTCGCAAGGGGTTGTTCCTCGTACTGTTAAGTACTTTCATGGCAAAGCCGCAATGGATACCGTTAAGTTTGTACGTGAAGATCTATTCCACCTAAAGGCTCACCCGGATGTGGCTGTTGCCACCTACACTGCGCCACAATCTCGAGCCATGGTACTGCGGTATGGCTCCACATCTGAGGCGGGAATGGTATTTGCCGCTGCCAGCAAATCTACCGATCTGAAGGCCCTAACCTTTGTGCAGAACGGAAGAGTGGTGGGGGCGGCGTGGTCGCTAGTAGGTAAGCAAGCGGATGCCGGACTGGTGACCCGATTGAAAAAATCAATAGCATCCCCGGGGCCATCTGTGGAACAGGTTGGCAAATAACGCAAGCGTTATTACGGCATATACCGATGTGTATGTATTGCGTGGTATGATTCACTATCGATAGTTTTAGGGCGCGTGGAAGTGGGGGATTACAAATGACTGATATGAACCGAAGGCAATTTGTTGCCACCGCAACAGCCGGTGTACTTGCCGCTGGCCTGTCTGCAGATGCGTTGGCCGAAAGCGCAAAAAAGACAAAAGTTGTTGTGGTAACCTGCCCAGACGTAATCGACCGCGATAAGCCGGTTAATCCAGGCGCAGTACGCAAGATGATGGAAACCGGCGTAACCCGCCTGGCTGGCACCTCTGATGTAACGAAGGCATGGAAAACGTTTATTAAGCCCACGGATCAAGTGGCGGTTGCCGATGCAGGCACCTGGCTGCTGAACGTGCCGGAAGTACTGATAGAAATTATGCGAGGCGTTACGCTGGCGGGGCCGAGCGCTGCCAAACTTACCTACTGCGCCCTGGACGAAGGCCATCTGGATTTTATGGGCAAGCTGAAATCTGGCCTGAAGGATGCATCCATACCGCAGGAAGTGCTGGATGGCTCCATCTACACCATCCGCTCCAAGTACCATCAGCAGCAGTTCACCAGCCTCATAATGTCTCCCACGTTAAAGAGCCACAGCATTGCCGGTGTTTCCGGAATTGTTAAGCACTTTGCCACCATGAGCAAAGGTGGCCCACAGCCGCACCATGCCAATGCTATGGAAACCTCTGGCTCAGTAATTGTCCCCGAATTCGGGCATATGAAGCAGCTTTATGTTGTGGATGCCTTGCGTTTTGGTGAGACAACCCGTGGGCCGCAGTTCTGGCAGAAGAGCCTAATCTTCGGTACGGATCCGGTTGCAACCGATATGGTTGCGATGGATGTGTTCTTGAAGAGCTGTAAAACCTATGGTGAGCTTCCGCCAGATCACCACCGCCTGCTGGCCGATACTCGCTACAACGCAGGTATCTCAGATCGCTCGCGCATCGAAGTAGTGAACGTTCGAGTTTAACCCGACTGCAATAGCGAAGTAAAAAGGTAATGGGCCGCCACATCCTCCAGTTAGGGGGAGTGGCGGCCCAATCATTTTGTATGGCTACCGTAAGAGTTACAGGTTGATATCGAGTTCCAGGCTAACCGGGCAATGGTCGGAGCCCATCACATCCGGATGGATGTTTGCCTGTTTAACGCTGGCTCTTAGCGCCTCGGATACCATCACATAGTCTATGCGCCAACCGGCATTGCGTGCCCTTGCACCAGACATCATAGACCACCAGGTGTAGTACCCATTACCCTGGGTAAACAGGCGGAAGGTGTCTACAAAACCCTTATCTACAAAAGCCTGAAAGCCTACTCGCTCCTCATCCGTAAAACCCTTTTTGCCACGGTTGGGCCCTGGGTTTGCAAGATCAAGAGGGGTGTGGGCAACATTAAGGTCTCCACAAAACACAACAGGCTTCTTGGCCTCGAGCTGTTTGCAATGCTCAAGAAACGCGGGGTCCCACTTCTCGTGGCGAAGGCCAACGCGCGAAAGGTCATCCTTGGCGTTGGGAGTGTAAACGGTTACCACATAAATCTGATCAAACTCGGCGGTGATGATGCGGCCCTCATTTGCCGGGTTGCCATAACCATCGTCATCGATCTGAAATTGGGAAATTATCTCCGAAGAAAAGCCATTTTGCACGCTTAGCGGAGCTTTTTTAGCCCAGAGCGCCGTGCCAGAATAGCCATTCTTCTCTGCAGAATACCAGAACTGCTCGTAGCCCGGCAGATCTACCTTAACTTCGCTTTGCTGTGCCTTCGTTTCCTGCAGGCACAAAACATCGGGGGCAGCCGCTTCAAGAAACGGCAAAAACAGTTCCTTCCGCAATACGGCGCGGATGCCGTTAACATTCCATGAGTAAAGTTTCATGCAGATATTCTACCGGAAGTGAGGGTATTCGTGGTTTATATTGTCGTGGGTGTAGTTATCTTATGTCGCGGTTTCAGCGGTACCACGCCGGTTCGCTCGCTCAATACGCATAGCACCCTCACCTTCCTACCTTGCTCGCTAACCAGCGCGTTCAGTCTCCATCTTCATCAACCACTTTGCGTGCAGAGTGAACTGCCGGATATGGCGTGTTCAGCCCTTTGATGCTGTGCCAGAGAATTTTATTGAGAGCGATTTCATCGTTCACAGTCAGTTTGTCTGGCTCTGAGAGATCCATACGTGCCGAGCGGGCCGCACCAAATGTAGATCTTGTGTTCTTGCTGTTCAGATCTATCTTTGCCTCGCGGCATTTGTAGGGTGTGAGGTCTGGTTTTGAAGTGAACGATTTGTAAAGGGGTGTTGCCGCGCCATCAAATTGCGTCATTGGTGGCAGCCCAAGGATGAGTTCCATAGAGCGCAACAGCGAGCACGTGCTGTACATGGTGCTATCTACCGTGTGCTTGCGAACATAGGGTGAAATTGCGAGTGCTACCGTTCGATGGGCGTCTATGTGGTCGGGGCCATTCTGGGCATCATCTTCCACAACAAATATGGCCATGTTTTTCCAGAATGGGGAGTGCGAGCAAGCTTCCACTATTTTGCCGAGCGCGAGATCGTTACTGGCAACGGCAGCTTTAGGGGTGTAGGCTCCGGCGCGAGTTCCCGATGTGTGGTCCTCAGAAAGCGCCATTACCATAAAGCCTGGCATGCCGCCAACTTTGCTCCACCGTTCAACATCTTTTACAAAGATATCTGCAGCTATGTAATCCCGAACATTCGCATGTCGGGCCTCGTTCCAGGCATCGCTGCGGTGCTTATCAACGTGGTAGTAGTAGGTTCGGTAGGTTACACCGGCGCGCTCACACAGGTCCCATATGCGTCCGTTCGGGGTCTCTGCCAGTGGATCGCCAAAATCGCCATAACGAATGGGGGTTCCGCCTTTACCGCCGTACTCCGATGGCCAGGTGCGCTGCATAGTTTCAGGCACATAGGCTCCGTTGCTCCAATGGTGACCATCTACACTCACTTCACCATCTGCGTAGAAGTTATCTAGAGTTACAAACTCGCGTGCAAGCGCATGGTGGTTGGGGGTAACCGTTTCGCCGAAAAGGCACAGGTTGGGATCGCCATTTCCAAGCGGTTTGCCGGTTTCACTCTTCAAATCTCCCAGCACCTGATCGTAGGTGCGGTTCTCTTTGATTATGTACAGCACATGTTGAATAGGGCTTGAGGCGCCGGGAACTGCGGGGATGGGGGAGCCTTTTACCGCTCCGGGCGCGTTCGCCAACATACGATCTTTAAACCGGCAATTCAGGCGTGCCTGCTCTGTAAAATGCGCCAGTTCGGCGGCATCAGGAAGCTCTACACAACGCACTATTCCCTGCAACAGGCTAACAATGTACGGTGACCCTGCTGGTGCCACGGCATCAATCGGCCGTTTCCTATCATTCGGGCCGGTGGGGGCGCCCTTTCCAGATCCGGTGATGAGGTGCTTGCCATCCGGAGATGCCGCAAGCATGGTGGGATACCAGTCAGTGGGCAGGAAGCCTGAAACATGTGCCGCCCCCGCGGTTTGAACATCGATAACTGCTACTGTGTTGTTATCGGAGCAGGCTACATATAGCAGTTTTTCATCTGGAGATAGGCAGAGCGCAGAGGGCGTGGAGCCTGCTACCGCCTGCGCGGTCATCCGTACGTTTACGGTATCTCTCATGGCGCCTGTGGCGGTATCAAAGCAATCAATAATATCATCATTACCACAGCTTACAAACAGGCGGTCGCCAGCTTTCGTAAGGGCTAGAGCATTGGGGTGCCTGCCCGTTCTGTAAATGGCGAGCGTATGCAGATCGGCTGCATTCAACACCGCTACAGACCCTGAGCCGAGCAGTGCCACATAGATGTTCTTCCCATCCGGGGATATGGCAACGGCGCCCGGGCGGGACATCTGCTCCAGCTTTCGTGTTGTTAGTACTTTGCCAGTGTTTGTGTCCAGGCAATAAATCGAATCCCCAGCCGTATTTGCTGCATACAGGTGGCTGCCCGTGGCAGGCACCGCGATGCCTGCCAGATAGGACTTCTCTTCTGTTTTGTCCTGCCGTGCCGGGTCTCGACCAGCATCGCTTCCGGGATCGGGAGTTTTCCCGAATACCGTTTGCAGGCCGGGGATCGCCAGGGATTCTAATGGGGTGAGAGATCCTTCGGCAGAAACCGCGTAACGGTAGATGCGCCCGGCATTGGCTCCAGAGACATAAATTGTTGCGCTATCCGGCGAAAATGCCACCCCACTTGCGCTCTGCGCGCGCGGTACCGGCTTGCTGGAAATGGTTTTGCCAGTATTGGCATCGCTCAAAATTATGTGGTGATCGGCAGCCCCTGCGTTTACAAATGCCACCCACTTGCCGTTGGGGCTAAGCGTAGCACCCATCAGCAAATCTCCGAACGTATCGGTTTTGGTTCCGGTCGGCGTTATCCGCCAGCCGTTATGCAGCAGAACGGTTTCAGAACCCGCAATTTTCCCCGGTGTAGCCGCCTCAGGTTTCTGAGAGCCAGCCATCGCCGCCGCTACCGATACTGCAATGGCTGCGTTAATGGATAGGATTGTTGCCCGCTTCAATCGATTTGCCGTAAGTATCATCTCGTCCCCAAGCACTTATCTGATTTCGTACCTATATTAAAGCGGATTAGGGCCGTAAGAGTCGCCATTGACTCAAACGGCCCTCATCCATTGTGCTCCGGAGCACAATTCTCACGTTCGAAATACTCTACTGGGGGGAATCCCACATGTAGTCTGTGTAAACACCCATTCTGCGGTATACGGCCACTGCTTGCGTGG
This sequence comes from uncultured Chthonomonas sp., assembly GCA_903859705.1. Lineage (GTDB taxonomy): Bacteria > Armatimonadota > Chthonomonadetes > Chthonomonadales > Chthonomonadaceae > CAIXIX01. The sequence continues at coordinate 39,183 of CAIONQ010000036.1, read as the reverse complement.
AGCTCATCGCGGTACCATCCGGATTTACGAATGGCGGGTCTTTAAACCATTTTGCGTGCCCATCGCAGAAGTTCCAGTTGCGGCCGCCGCCATGCCTGCCACCCATGGCCCATCGCTGCACGGGGCTAGTGGTGTTGCCATACGCGGGGATGATGTACCAGCCAGCAAATGCATTGCCGGTGGTGGGGTCGAAATAACTGCCAACCTCGGTTGTGAAGAAGCAGTTTGCAGGGGCAGCAATATCCGCGAGGTTAACCATGGTGGCTGCCGTGCCACGGCCCAGGTACACCTTGTTCAGCCAGTAGTTGCCAGCGTAGGAGAGCGGGAAAACCGTTTCCATTGCCTTCGGCACACTGCGCATACCAGCGTAGGCTCCCGGCATATGCACTTGGAGCAATTGCTCCTCATAGCAATAAGAGCCCAGCTTTGCCCAGCCGCCTTTTAGCGGGTCGGATGGGCAGGAAAAGATCTGCCAGTTCTTGATATAGGGAGCAGAAGCTATAGGGAATGCGAACTGCCCGCTGAAGTAGTTATCGCTCGCCTGGGAGACATTAAGCGGGTTGGTACAGGGGCCCTGCCAGCCTGTTTGCGGCACAACTTCATCGTAATCCTGTGTGTACATCATAACCGCAGTGCCAATCTGCTTTACATTAGATAGGCAGGAAGTTTGGCGCGCTTTTTCGCGGGCCTGAGCAAATACAGGAAACAGGATTGCAGCGAGTATCGCTATAATTGCGATAACAACGAGTAGCTCGATAAGCGTGAAGCCTGTGCTTCGCGCACTCTTCAAACGTAAATGGTTCATAAGGCAGCCTCCAGAATTGGCGCGGACACGCATGTTGGCGCCGGTGTCTATCGTGCAAAATAATAAGCTCGGCGCATTATGGGGCTGTTATGAGTCTATATAGCTGTTGTTAACTACACAATAAGTTTGTGTAAACCCAAAAAGCATCTGATGATGGCATCGGCATGCAGTTGCACATTTCACAGGAAACCCCGGGCAGAACATGCCCGTACTGATAGAGCAGACCTGCGGTACTTTTTATCCTAAATCCTTTCATCCAGGAGAGTGTGAATGTTCGTGTCTTTCAATCGTGCAGTGCACGTAATGCTGGTTGGATCAACACTGTGTGCTGGTTCTACAATTTCGGCATCTGCCCAACTCGCCAATAAACCATCGGTTGGATTGATGCGGTACCCTGCAATCAGTTCTAAGCAGATCGCCTTTGTATATTCTGGCAAGCTCTGGCTTGTTCCCAGGAGCGGCGGCACCGCCAGCCCATTGGCCAGCCCGCCCGGCCACATCGTATTCCCTCACTTTTCCCCTGATGGATCTCAAATTGCTTTCAGTGGAAACTATGATGGCAATCTGGACCTGTACACGCTGCAGGTTAACGGCGGAGTTCCGTTCCGCGTTACTCACCATCCTGCTTCCGAAATCTTGTGCGATTGGACAGCAGATGGCAAGCTTCTTTTCAGCGCGAATTATGGTTCTGGCATTGCCCGCACCATGCAGCTATACACTGTGCCAGCCACCGGCGGCCTGCCACAAAAGCTGCCGGTGCCCTATGGCCGAGATGCTCAAATAAGCCAGGATGGCAAAACCCTTGCGTACACTCCGGATTCGGTAAACGACCGCACCTGGAAGCGTTACCGGGGCGGCTGGGCACAGGATATCTGGCTATTTGACCTCGGCAACAAGGCAGCAAAGAAGATTACGGATTGGGAAGGCACCGATACCATCCCCATGTGGCAGGGCAAAACCATCTATTACCTCTCAGATGGTGGGCAAGAACACAGGCTGAATATCTGGAAGTACGATACCGAATCTGGAAAGCGCACACAGGTTACAAAATACGCAGACTTTGATGTGAAGTGGCCAAGCAAGGGTCCCGGGGAAGATGGCAAAGGCGAGATTGTGTTTGAGCACGGCCCGGAGCTGGTTCTGCTGGACCTCTCTACAGCAAAGTCTCACGCTGTTGAAGTGCGCATACCCGGTGAGCGAACCCCCACTCGGCAGAGAATGGTGGATGTAACGCCATTCATAACCGATTGGAGTATCTCTCCAAACGGCAAGCGGGTTGCGGTTGGTGCCCGGGGCGATATCTGGTCGGTACCGGCAAAGAATGGTTCTGGCCGTAACCTTACCCACACAAGCGGTGTGGCAGAGCGTTACCCTGCATGGAGCCCGGATGGCAAGAGCATTGCGTACTTCTCAGACGCCTCTGGCGAATACCAGCTCACCATCGTTCCGGCAGATGGCAAAGGGCAGCCGAAGCAGATAACGCACGAAGGTAAGATTTTTCGCGTTAACCCGGTGTGGTCGCCAGACTCTAAGTACATCGCGTTTACCGATAAATCTGGCAAAGTCAGTTTAACAACGGTAGATACTGGTAAAACGGTAACTGTGGATCAGGATCCTCATGGCGCCATGATGAGCATTAACTGGTCGCCAGATAGCCGCTGGATAACCTACTCTAAGGGAATCGCCGCATCATCAGTAACCTCTTCGATCTGGATCTACAACGTTCAAACTGGTAAAACCCGGGAAGTTACCGGTGGTTTGTATGCCGATGCAAACCCTGTGTTTGATAGAAAAGGTGACTATCTGTATTTTAGCAGCCACCGGAGTTTTGAACTGCCGCAATATGACGATGCCGGCTCCACGTGGGTATACAACGCCACCGAAGTGCTGATTGCAATGCCGCTTTGTGCCGATGTAAAATCACCGTACCTGCCGCAGAGCGATGAAGAGCCTGCTACAGCATCAGATAAGTCTGCGCCAAAGACGTCGCTCAGTACGCAAGTATTGTTGGAGCGCACCGCAACGGTGGTCGCCGACGATGTAACCGGCGATTGGAAGGGCTCTGCGGGCCCGGCGAACTTTATTGCCCACCTCAAACTAAACCCGGATAACAGCGTAACAGGCACCCTGGAATCCAGCCAGGGGAATGGCAGTGTATCTGGCACTTACGATCCTGCTTCCCATGAGCTAAAAATTACGATAGCTGTTGGCGGCGGTACAAAAGTAACCATCGCTGGCGTTATCAATGGCACCACGCTCTCCGGTAAAGCCACCGTTCAGGGATTGACCCTGGATCTCACAGCCACTCGAGTGTCTGGAGGTGCTGCTTCCCCGGCACCCGCTACCGGCGGTGCTACTGCTGCCGCGGCGCCTGCCGCTGCTCAAACGCCGCTTAAGGTGACGATAGACTTTGACGACATAGAGGCGCGATCCATTCTGTTGCCGGTCCGCTCTGGCCGCTTCGGAACGCTGGCGGTTAACAACCGCAACCAGCTGATCTTTGTCCGCATGAGTGCCCCGGGCACAGAGGCAGATCAGGGTATCCGCCTGTTTGATATCGCAGATGAGGCACGGACTGAGAAGGCAGTAGCACCCGGAGCTTCGAACTTCGATATCACTGCCGATGGTAAGCAACTGCTGGTAATTCGTGGCCAGAGCGCCACCATACAGGATGCTGGCCCCGGCGGAGCCGGAGAAGGCGTATCTACAGCCGGCATGCAAACGCTGATCGACCCAAGGGCAGAGTGGCGTGAGCTGTTTGACGATGCCTGGCGGATGGAGCGGGACTACTTCTACGATCCTAACATGCATCATCTGGACTGGCAGGCCGTGCATGATCGATATGCGAAGCTGCTGGACGAGTGTGCGGACAGGGAAGATGTTAGCTACATCATCGGTGAAATGATCTCCGAGTTGAACGTTGGCCACGCCTACTACTTCGGGGGAGATGTGCCTTCTGGTCCAGCTGTATCTGTTGGTATGCTGGGTGCGGACTTCACCCTTGAGAATGGTGCTTACCGCATTGCTCATATTGCAAAGGTGGCCCCGTGGGATGTGGATGCCCGTGGCCCACTTACTCAGCCCGGCCTCGGCATTAAAGAAGGCGATTACCTGCTGGCAGTGAACGGTGTGCCCCTGGATACGAAACAGGATCCCTGGGCAGCGTTTGTCGGCCTTGCAGGAAAGGTGGTAACGCTAACGGTAAGCAAGAAGCCTACCGTAGACTCCACCGCAAAAGATATGCCCGTTACCCTGGCACGCAACGAAGAAAAGACGCGATACCGTGCCTGGATAGAGCGAAACCGTGCCTACGTTTCAGAAAAAACTGGAGGCAAGGTTGGCTATATCTATGTGCCAGATACAGGCGTAAACGGCCAGAACGATCTGGTACGCCAGTTCCTGAGCCAGACGGGTAAAGAAGCGCTTATTATTGATGAGCGCTGGAATGGTGGGGGACAGATACCAGACAGGTTTATAGAACTGTTGAACCGCCCCGTGTTGAACTACTGGGCCGTGCGAGAGACGGCAAAGACTGGACCTGGCCGCAGATATCACACCAGGGCCCCAAGTGTATGCTAATTAACGGTGAAGCTGGCTCCGGAGGAGATGCCTTCCCGTGGTACTTCCGAGAGCTTAAGCTTGGAAAGCTTATCGGCACACGCACCTGGGGTGGGCTTGTTGGCCTATCTGGCAATCCGGAGCTAATAGATGGGGCCGTTGTAACCGCGCCCTCTTTTGGCTTCTACAAAAAGAATGGAACCTGGGGCATCGAAGGCAACGGTGTTGAGCCAGACATTGAAGTGCTAGATAACCCGGCTTTAATGGTAGATGGCGGCGATCCACAGCTGGATGCGGCCATTAAAGAGATGCTTGGCGAGCTCAAAAAGCACCCGTACTCCCCGCCGAAACGCCCGGAATACCCGGATAAACGGGGCATGGGCATTAACCCGAAAGATAAGTAAGAGTGATGGCAGCGCCCACCCGGTTAACCAGGTGGGCGCTGCAGTTTGTTAGTAACGCGAGTGCACCAGGATATAAACGCTCAGCTCCAGCGTAATTAGGGTTAGAATTCGGCTAACGGGATAATACTGGCGTTGAAGGCTATTCTCTTATTTCCACACCAACTCTTTGAAGATGTTCTGCCGCGCTGTGCCGGGCGGCATGTGCTGCTTATCGAACATCCGCTCTATTTTACACAGCTTAAGTTTCATGCTTCCCGGCTGATACTGCACCGCGCATCCATGTGTTGCTTCGCACAACGGCTTCGAGAGGCCGGGGCAATCGTTCGGTATGTGTCGATAAACGAGTACTCAGGGCTCAACACCGAGGCGCGATGGATTTATGATCAGGGCGTAACCGATGTAGTGTGTTACGATGTAACAGATGATTGGCTCGAGCACGAAATAAGGGCAGCATTTGAAGGAGTACTTGGCCTGCGATTTGCTGCGACCCCTCAGTTTCTTACCCCGATAGCCTCACTCGAGGCCTACTTTGCGGACCGCACCCGGTATAGGATGGCGGCCTTTTACCAGGAACAGAGAACCCGAATGGGCATCCTGGTAGATGCCGATGGCAAGCCAACAGGCGGGCGCTGGAGCTTCGACGAAGACAATCGCAGGCGCCTTCCTCGCTCTATTGCGGTTCCGCAGCCGCTCATGCCCGCAACAAATCAAACCGTGTTGGATGCCAGACGTTGGGTTGAAACACACTTCCCTAATGCGCCGGGGTTGGGCGGTGAATTTACATACCAGGTGACGCATGCAGGGGCCCGTAACCATCTACATCACTTTCTTGCTAATCGGTTTGAACTATTCGGACCTTATGAAGATGCCATGGCGGCAGATGATGGTCTGCTTTTTCACTCCTGCCTTACTCCTGCGCTCAACACCGGGCTAATCACCCCGCAGGAAGTGGTAGATGCTGCGCTTTCAGCCGCTGATGAGGCCAACGTTTCGCTGAACTCGGTTGAAGGCTTCATTCGGCAGGTAATAGGCTGGCGAGAGTTTATCCGCGGTGTTTATGTTTACGCCGGCAGGCAGCAACGAACAAGGAATACCTTTGGATTTACGCGAAAGATGCCACGGGCTTTCTGGAATGCGCAAACGGGACTTCCACCGGCAGATGTGGTGATATCACGGCTGCTAAACTCGGGCTACTGCCACCATATAGAGCGGCTCATGGTGCTTGGTTGCCTGATGCTTCTGTGTGAGATACACCCGGATGAAGTTTACCGGTGGTTTATGACCCTATTTGTGGATGCCAACGACTGGGTGATGGTGCCCAATGTTTATGGAATGAGCCAGTTTGCTGATGGTGGATTGATGTCTACAAAACCTTACATATGCGGCAGCGCCTACCTGCGGAAAATGGGAGACTGGGAAACAGGGCCATGGACCGATATCTGGGATGGGCTCTACTGGCGGTTTATCGATAGGCATCGCGATGTTTTTCGCACAAATCAGCGGTTTGGAGTTGCGCCCGCAATGTTCGATAAAATGGATATTCAGAGGCGCACCCACCTGATGAATGCTGCAGAGCAGTTTCTGGATGGATTAGTTTAACAAACTGTGCGAAGAGGTATATGATGACAGACAATGCGAACCGGCCGGTGTATTCGGCAGAGTTATGGAACAGCCGTTATAGTGAGCAAGGCTATGCGTTTGGAGACCAGCCAAACGATTTTCTGGCGGCCAACTGGCAGTCAATCCCGCAGGGGAACACGTTATTTCTTGCAGAAGGCGAGGGGCGTAACGGGGTGTTTATGGCTCGTCAGGGCTATTCTGTAACCGGGGTGGATGGCGCAGAAGCTGGTTTGCTTAAAGCGCAAGAGTTGGCCTCGAGTTACGATGTATCCATCGAAACAGTGGTTGCTGATCTCGCCGATTATGTAATAGAGCAGGAGTGTTATACGGGAATTGTATCCATATTCGCTCACCTGCCGGTAGAACTGCGGAGGCGCGTGCATGCCGCGGTGGTTGCGGGGCTCAAACCTGGGGGAGTATTTCTGCTGGAGGCGTATACACCGGATCAAGCGGAGAGTGGTACCGGCGGCCCGTCCAATAGAGATTTGCTGATGAAGCTTGAAGATTTGAAAGGGGAACTGGCGGGCCTCGATTTTGAGATTGGCCAGGAGATTACCAGAGATGTGATTGAAGGGCGATACCACACCGGCTCTGCCCATGTGGTGCAGGTGTTAGCGCGCAAACCATAGCAGTAAAACAGCCGCCGCCCCAAACACCCGGGCGGCGGCTGTGCGCAGTTACTCCAATGGTGGCTTTTTGCCATCGTTCGAGCCATTTGATGCTGCAGAATCTGGTTTAGGAACCGCACACGAACCCTCGTGCGCATTCGGGCTCATTCAGGTTTCAACTCCCATACGCGGCAATATAACCCGCTGTAGCAGTATCCATACTGCCAGAAATCCAATTGGCATTAGCCAGTCCACGCTTTGTCTCCTCCACTCCGGGTACATTACCCTCAATAAATTATACGTTCGGCCGCAGAAGCTTTGCATCTGCATCAGTGTTCCGAAATGCATTTACAGTAAGCCACAGGAGGCTCACCCGTGATTATCATCGCCACCGTTATTGCTGCGGCCATAAGCAGCAACGCTCTTGCAGCCAACGCGCCTTCCACCCGGTTAGCTTCCTTCCGTACGCCGCAGGCAGAAATCGTGCTGGATAGCAGCGGTGCCATATCGGGTTTACTCCGCCGGTCTGATGGTCGTAACTTCCTGGCTTCGGGTGTTCCTTCCCCTCTTCTAAGCATAAGGGTTGATGGCAAGCTGATTGCGCCAACGGGCTGCACTTACGATCCCAAATCCAAAACTGCCAGGTTAAGTTATCCAGGTGCTGAGGCCCAAGTTGTTGTTATCACAAAAGGGGATTATGTAAGGCTTGAACTTGTTTCTCTGCAAACGCGCCTGAATGTAGAGCTTATTTTGTGGGGGCCGTTTCCTACAACAATTGGCCAAACTATCGGCGATACAGTGGGTGTTGTGCGCAGTCAGGATTTTGCAATCGGCATTCAGGCACTTAACGCGAAGACACTGGGCGGATATCCCACCAATGAGAACGACATTGAGGCAGAAAGCTCTGGTGACGATCAGGGCATCTACCCGGATCTGCCCGCAGAACTGCTGAAAGGGCAAGGGTACCGATCTGATGCAGCACGTCCAACACCCTATGGCAGCTCCCTGCAGGCGTTCTGCCGAAATAGAAATACCGAGAGAGTGATCCCGAACTGGGGGCATGAAAAATACATGGTGCCACCCTTTACCGATGGCGGCGTTACTGGTAGCGCAATTGCCCTGTTTGCTGTGCCAGAGGCCCGTGCACTTGAAACCATAGGTGAGATTGAGGTGAAAGAGGGTTTGCCACACCCAATGCTGGATGGCAAATGGGCAAAAGTATCGCCGACCTCTACGTCAAGTTATTTGATAGTGGACTTCAGTGAGAAGAGCATCGATGATGCCATCACCATGACCCGTAAAGCCGGCCTGAAGTTTCTGTACCACAGCTCTCCCTTTGAGACCTGGGGCCATTTTGTGCTCAAGAAATCGCTTTTCCCCAACGGTTGGGCTGGTTTCAAAGCCTGTGTGGATAAGGCATCAAAGAAGGGAATTCGGGTGGGCTTCCACACGCTGTCCAACTTTATAACACCCAACGATACCTACGCCTCTCCACGCCCCGATGGCCGGCTGGCAAAAATTGGCACCACGCAACTGGAGGCTGCAATATCATCTTCAGATACAGAAATTACTGTAGAAGCCCCCGATTATTTCAAGAAGCACACCACGCTCAACACCGTGCAGATCGGGAGCGAAATGATAACATACGAAAAGGTTACTGAAGAAGCCCCGTACAAGTTAACTGGTTGCAAACGCGGCGCCTGGGGTACGGCCGCTGCCCCACATGCCGCATCAGAAACTGTAAGCAAACTGCTGGATCACGACTACCGCACTTTTCTGGGAGACGCACATCTTTCAGAAGAGATAGCGCAAACCGTTGCAAAGTTCTGTAACGAAACAGGTGCAAGGCAGCTGAGTTTTGATGGATTGGAGGGCAACTGGGCAAGTGGCTACGGGCAATATGGCCGAACCCTGTTTACGGATGCCTGGTACCGCGCTCTTGCCCCAGCAATTAAGGGCGGCGTAATCAACGATGCCAGTAATCCGGGCCATTTCAACTGGCATATAGCAACTCGCATGAACTGGGGGGAGCCCTGGTACGCCGGATTCAGAGAAAGCCAGACCTTATATCGCTTCAAGAACCAGGTCTACTTTGAGCGTAACCTGATGCCGCATATGCTCGGGTGGTTTGCCCTGGGTGCCAACACAACGGTAGAGGATGCAGAGTGGCTGCTTGCACGGGCTGCTGGCTTCAAAGCGGGTTTTGCCCTAGCTGCCAGCCTGGCAAGCACCGCACAGCTTGCAGCAGATCCGTCTTCTGCAGAAACCGCAAAGCGTTATGGATCTGAGCCAGCCATCCTGGAGGCAATTAACCAGTGGGAACGCGCACGCAGGCTGGATGTATTTCCTGCCGACGTCCGTGCCGCACTCCGAGACAATCAGCGTGAATTCCACATGGAACCCATCGGTGGCCGCAACACCAATGCCTGGAACCTCTATGAGGTGTTCAGCGCGCGTACCGATTTGAGTACAGACGCACCGGTTACGATTTCTCTGCACAACTCAGCGGATAGCCAGCAACTGCGGTGGAGCATATCGGCCGGAGACAAACCTTTAACCCACATCGAGGTGCGGGCACACGGTGGCATATTCACACTGCCGGCTACAGCGTCGGTACCGGCCGGCGGCAGCGTTCGTTACGATGGTGGTTCCTTTGTTGGTGTGTACAACGGCGATCAAAAAGAGGTGTTGCGTATTCCAGTGCAACTCGCGCTTTTTGCTGTACCTGCGGGCCCCACACAAACATCAGTGAAGGTGAGTGGAAAAGCGAAGTTCGAAGTGCGCCTGCTGGGGGTACCAACCCGGATCAGCAGTTCCGATTCGAGCTCGAACTAAGCCCGGTTGCATAAACCTTAAGGCTTATTAAGAAAATGTTGACACCATTGCGGCACACTGGTATACTTGGTATATATGGTCCTGTAATGGTATACCCTCATGCCATTTATCGGGTGCTTAATGGTTCATTTGGTATTTCTATTGGTGGAGTTGACGAATGGGGCGATCGATAGCAAGCGCGGTGCCCACCTCGCCCTCGGCAACGCGAGTGGCAGAGCGGTTACGCGAAAGGATTTTAGAGGGAGAGTTTGGCCCGGGCGGAAGGCTGCCCGCTGAACGCGCCCTCGCGATAGAGTACGGAGTAAGCCGAACCATCGTTCGGATGGCGCTCGATATACTTGAGGCAGAAGGATGTTTGGAGCGCGGTGTGGGATGTCGGCCCGTTGCGGCCGGGGTACCGGCTATCCCGGATGCGGGCCTGGTGGCACGGCGAAATATTGCCGTGTGGATAACCGGTGAGCCAGATGATGTAGGTGCTTATTCTGTGCTGCAGGGTGTTCAGGCTGCACTCAATCCGGATCAGTTTCGGGTGCTCGTTGCCTCACCAAGAGGCCGAGATCTGCAGGAGCTCATTCGATGTGAGGCCGCCTTTCTGGTGCGGCTGGCCGAAGATGCCGATGTGGCAGGAGCCATCCTCTGGTATCTGGGTGGAGAACAGAATCGCGAACTGCTGGAGAAAGCAAGGCAAGGCGGTAAGGCGCTGGTGTTCCTGGATCGACGGCCACCTGTTGGCATGAAGGCAGACTTCGTTGGCATCGATAATCGGCGGGCGGCTCGCCAGCTTGTTGCAAGGCTGATAACGGCGGGGCACACTCGCATAGCCCATGTAACCAACAATGAAATTGCCTGCACGGTTGCAGATCGGCGGCAAGGATACGAAGATGCCTTGCAGGAGTCAGGACTAACGTATGATCCAGCTCTCGTTCGGGTGGCGCCATTCCAGAAGTCGGGAGAGGATCAGTACCATCAGTTCGTCGGAGAGCTGATGCAGTTGCCACAGCCGCCAACCGCTATCTTTGCGGTGAACGATTATATGGCTTTGTGCCTGCGCGCCGCCGCAGATGCAAGCACGGTGCCCGCAGCAAAGCAATTGCTTGTTGCAGGTTTCGACGATCTGGAAAGGTGGCGGCCTGGCCCTGCAACGCTAACTACGGTACGGCAGCCCTTCGAAAGAATTGGCGTTGCCTCGGCAGACTTGCTGCTGGAGCGGCTGCGCCATCCACAATCGGATGAGTACACAAGTGTGATTATGGATGCCCCCGTGATTATGCGGAATGCGTCCTGAAGGATGAGTAGTTTCAACCGGGCTGAAGGGATGCAGCCAGAGTCGCAGCAGCTTGGAACTGCGTGATGATAGGAGCGATTGAATGAAGAAAGAGATATCTCCGGTTGCAATTGGTGTAGCAGCAGTGGCGCTGCTTGGCATTATTGGGTTTGCCGCCTACAAAGTGTTTGGCGGAGATCCGGCTGCGCAGACCGCCACTCCTGAACAGGTGAAAGCCGTTGGTGCCATGCGTGGCGCCATTATGAACGGCAATGTTCATAGGGACGAAAACGGTCATTTTGTCGACGCTCAGGGCAATCCTGTTAACATGAGCGCCGCACCCGTAAAGGGCTCCCGCTAAGTGTTCAAACCGAGCAAGGCCAAACGCTGTTTAGGCCTGCAGTTTGGATAGTCGCAAACCAGGTAAGCATGACTGGTACCATTCCCATGTTCGGAAAAGCAAAGGAGACAAACATGCGTCAGCGCCGCGTTCGGTCCGGATTTACTCTGATCGAACTGCTTGTTGTAATCGCAATTATCGCAATCCTGGCTGCAATCCTCTTCCCTGTGTTCGCACAGGCCCGAGAGAAAGCCCGTCAGGCAAGCTGCACAAGCAACCTCAAGCAGATCACTCTTGCTATCATGATGTACTTGCAGGATTACGACGAGACTTATGTGCCCGGTGGTATGGCCAACAACGATGGCGGTACCTCGGCACCAGGGGTCGCTCCTGGCGGTCCTTATCTGATGTATAACAACGCGATGACGCAGTACGGAAACGCTCCGTACGCCAACTGCTGGGGATGGCCGTGTATCGGGAGCGATGGGTCCGGAACGTACGCAGCACGTATCTATCCATATATTAAGAGCCTTCAGGTATTCACCTGCCCGAGCGCAAATAATAGCTCCATGAATAGCCAGGATACCTCCCTCTGGGCTCCGAGCACGTCTCAGTTCCTTACAGACTCCCTAGGCAATGGCCATGTTCGCCCGAATGCGCTCTCCTACGCCTTCCAGGGTGACTTCGGTCAGCAGTCTGCTGCAGCCGTAGATGCTCCTGCTGAGCGCGCTATCGTATTCGAAACGGGCCGCCTGCGCGCCGGCTTCGATGCCGATTTCGGCCAGGATCCAGTTTACTACCGCACAGCCCGCTGGGCCGACTGGTATAACCCGCATTCAGGCGGTTCTGTCCTCGGCTTCTCCGATGGTCACGTAAAGTACTACAAGCTGGATTCCACCGGCCCCGGTGGTTCCAACACCTCCCTTGGCCTAACCACCTGGGGTGGCGCATACGGCAACATGTGCGCCAAGCCGCCCGTTCCGGGGCTGCTGTGGTGGCGCCACGTATCCAACTCTGAAGATAGCGACGGCGGCGACCCCTGCCCGTAAGCACCACCTCCAGGGTCGGGGCCTCGCAGATCCACTGCGGAGCATAGATCCAAACGCCCTGCGCTGTGCATTACTCTCAGCGTGGGGCGTTTACTTTTGTGCCACTTCGGTACCAATTGCATCCGCTGCCGAAGGTAATATAGATTTGATGAACCTACGAACTAAAATTAAGGCAGCGATGCGGCTGCCAATCTGGACCATCGGTGCCACTGCTGTCTTGCTGGCACCCCTGTGTCTGTACGGCTGCTCGTCTAAGCCTCCTACCACGCCCTTGGCAAACAAATCGGCACCGGCACAAAAGGGGCCAGTAGAGTCTGCGGCAGAGACCGCCGTACGCACGAATCCTGCAGACCCACTTGCTCGCCTGGCCCTTGCCAAGGAGTACGGCACTCAGGGCGAAACGTTCGCAGGAATAGAGCAGTTGGAGGTCGGCCGTACTCTGGCACCAAAAAACAGCGACATCCTGCGAGAACTTGCAACCGCCTACGATAGCCTCTCTGAAACGGAGCGCGCAGCAGAGATACTGACGGCGGCTCCCACAGAGGATGCAACCCTGCTGCAGCTTGCTGGGCTCTATCTTAAGGCCGGAGATTTCTCGCGGTCTGCACAAACAATGCAGAAGCTCACAACTGTTGCACCTGCTCAGCTCGCACGAGCACTATTGCTTGCTGGTAAGACTCAGCTGGCTGCAAAAGTAATTCAAAAGGGCTCCACAGATCCAGAAATGCTTGCCATGGAAGGCACGCTCGCTTTAGCAGAGCAGCGTTGGAAGGACGCCGAAGTGGCGCTTAAGCGATCCTACCAGATTTCAAAAGATCCGTGGACCGGCTATCTACTGGCGAAGGCAGAGCTAAAAACTGGCCAGGCAGATACCGCGTATCAAGATTTGCGCGCCGCTATTCAAAGCCCGAATTCGCCGCCTCAGGCTGCCATCTTGCTGGCAGACGTTGCGCTAACTCACAATCAGGCAGAGGAGGCAAATGCCGCGCTGAATCTGATAAAGGGCTCAGATCGCCGCCTGCCGCAGTACTGGCAAACCTCGGCCCGTGAGGCCCAGAAGCGCAGCCACACCGAAGCTGCTCAGATGATGCTTGGCTACGCGGCGTACAATTCTGGCGACCCCTGGGCAGCAGAGAAGATCTGGGGGAAAATAGCCGAAGGCAGCAACCCAGGCATGGCCCTGCAGGCATCCATCGCGGCCACAAACTGCGCATTGCGCAGGCAAGACCCGGATAGCGCCCTCAAGTTTGCAAAGGCTGGAGCACAGCGGTGGCCGTCAGATCCTGAAACAAACAGGCTGTATGCTGAAACCCTGCTTGCCATGAGCCAGCCCTCAGAGGCTCTGGCACCAGCACAGAAGTTTCAAGCGAATGCCCCGCAAGAGAAGCAGGCACAGGCAGCAGAATTGCTGTGTAGAATTGGCCTGGATACCGATAAACCTGATCTCGTAACCGCGAACGCGGATAGGGCACTGCAGCTTGCACCCTCCGAGCCCATGCCCTTGTTGCACCAGGCAGAAATGCTGGCCAAGCAGGGTAAAGACACTGCGGCACTCAAGAAAACCCTATCGTTTTATGAGCGTGCAGGCATGCTGGCTCCAAATAACGCCGAGGCGGCTGCCCATGGCGGCCTGATAATGGCGGATTTGAAGCGAAATGTGGATGCAGAGCATACGCTTCTGCACTCACTCTCACTTAATCCACGCGTTCTGGATGGGGCCGCTAATGCGGTACTGATCAAGCTGTACCAGGCAGATAAAAAGAGTTCTGAAGTGGCCTTTGAGGCCATGTGGTATCAGCGCCTACGTCAACTGAAAGATCCGTGGCCAACTGTGCTGAAGACCATGAGGCAGGCGGCACCGTCTTCCGATGCTGCGGCATGGAAGGCCCTTGCAGAGCTAGCGCTAAGCAGGCACGAAAACTGGATTGCACTCTGCGCCACTCGCCGCTGGACCGCTCTCAAACCATCGGACTCGGCGGCGTGGCAAAGCCTTGCATCCGCTCAGAAGCGCTTTGGCATGTTTGATGATGCCCTGGAGTCTATGCTCCTTTCGCAGCAGGGCGCCAGATGAAGCCCATTCCGCTTAGCCTGCTATGTGCCGCACTCATGTGCATGCTGATTCCAGCATGTGGGGGCAAGCTACCCACCAAAGTGAATACAGAATCGCCTGCGCAGCAGGTTAAGCCAGCTGTGCCGGCCGCTCTTTTTACAGATATTACGGATAAGGCAGGCATAAATTGGGTGCATAACCCGTGCCGAACTGGCAAAAAGCTTTTGCCAGAAACGGTTGGTGGTGGGGGCGGGTTTATTGACTATGATAACGATGGATTTCAGGACATCATTCTCATCAATGGCGGCCCACTTCCCGGCTATACCGGCAAGCCCGGCAGGCTGGCGCTCTACCACAACAACGGCAACGGCACATTCACTGATACTACCGCTGCAAGCGGCTTAGATTTTAAAGGTTATGGATTTAGCGCCGTTGTGGGGGACTATGATAACGACGGCTGGCCGGATATCTTTATCACGGCTCTGGATGGATGCCGACTGTATCACAATGAACACGGCCACTTTAAAGATGTAACCGCGCAAGCGTGTGTTGGGGTTAAAGGGTTCTGCACGGCGGGAGCCTGGGTTGATTACGATCGCGATGGCAAGCTGGATCTGTTTGTAGCAAGTTATGTTGAGTGGACCGCCGAAACGGATCTGCCATGTGGTTCGCCATCAGCCCGCCAGTATTGTGCGCCGAACCAGTACAAGGGTTCTGCTCCGCACCTCTTTCATAATCTTGGCAACGGCAAGTTTGAAGATGTTTCCGAAAAAGCGGGCGTACTTGGGCATCCGGGCAAGAACCTGGGCATCGCCATCTACGACTTTAATCACGATGGGTGGCCAGATATTTTCCTCGCCAATGATACGGTTGCCAATGTGCTGCTTATTAACAATAAGAACGGCACGTTTACCGATCAGGCGCTAACCGCAGGGGTGGCACTGGCAGATCAGGGCGGAGCTACGGGCAGCATGGGGGTAGATGTTGCCACCCCTTTCTGTGATGGCAAGGCCGTTATTGGCATCGGCACCTTCGCCACTCAGGAAGCCAGCCTCTTCGCATCTACGTCAACCGGCGATGGGCCACTCTTATTCGAGAACCGAAAGCGTGAAGCCGGCCTGGCAGACCCAACGCATGCAAGCACAACTTTTGGTGCTGCGTTCTTTGATGCTAACCTGGATGGCTACCCGGACCTTCTGCTTGTGAATGGCCATATAGATGACGACCCCAGCCTACGAATAGGCAATGGGCAGGTGCCATATCGCCAGTTGCCCCAGCTATTCATGAACACTGGAGATGGTAAATTTGCCGACGCGGACAAGAGTGCAGGCTTTGCCAAACCCATTATTGGCAGGGGGCTGGCCGTAGCGGATATAGATAACGATGGCCGGCAGGACCTGCTCATCTTTGAAAATGGTGGGCCAGTGCGCCTGTGGCACAACGATACGCCGCCGGTTGGCAAATGGCTGGGCGTGAAGCTCGTGGGTACGAAGAGCCCTAAGGATGGCTCTGGCGCAATGGTAACGATATCTGGGCCAGGATGGGAGCAAACCCTATGTGCTGGCACGGCGCGCAGTTACCTTTCTGCTTGCGATGCGCGCGTACATTTTGGGCTTGGCAATCGAACAAAGCCCGACAAGCTAATTATTCGTTGGACCAGTGGTACGGTAACCACCCTCAATAATCCAGAAACAGGGAAGTACCTCACCGTTAAAGAGTAATAACATGAGCCGATCGCCGCCTGCAATCGGCTCATGTTTTTCCTGATCTTACTTCTTTCCGGGGTCCCAGACGGTTGCGCAGATATAGCGCTCCGGGCCGGTTGCGGCATCACTAAAATAGTATGCCGATACAACTTTGCCATCTGGCCGTTGAACACTGCGCGGGTACCCGATGTCGCGACTGGAGCCATCTTCTCGCAGTATGCGCTCAGCGCTCCAGGTGTGCCCACCATCGCTGCTAAGCCGTGCAACCATTCGGAACGGTTTCTTCCGGATGCCATACACCAGGCTCAGTCTCCCATCCTTCAGCTTGATCATTGATGCCGGGTTGCCCTCACCGGTTTCTGCAAGCACGCCTTCACTTTCCCACGTTTTGCCAAGATCTCTGGATCGATAGGCAGTTAGCCAGCTGTGGTTTTCGTCAGCACAACGAATTACCGTGTACAGCTCGTTACGCCCCAGTTTAACGGTTGCAGGCATTATCGCGTATCCGCTTGGTTCCTGCCCAATCCAGGATACAAACTGAAATGATTTGCCCCCATCAGTAGACTTTGCACAGAATGGACGCCCTTCCTGTCCATCGCTCTTGGCGGACGTCAGGAAAAACAGAGACGTATGTTTGCCCGTAGGGATCATGTCCGTTCTGGCCGCAATGCCGGGCGTGCCCATATCCGGCAATCGGAATGGCCCATTCCAGTGGTGGCCTCTGTCTGTAGATGTGAAAAACCGGCTCGGGCCCTTATCGTTATCGGTTAGCCGCAGGGTCATCGCAAAGTCTGGCGCAGTAAAATCGATGCCGCCCGTGCAATCTTTCCACGCAGGCTTTGGGATGCCCGGCAACTCTTTGCCGTGCAGCATCTTGCCTTCTGGCAACAATACTCCATCTTTTGATGGGTCCTCAATGCTCCAGGTTTCACCACCATCCAGGCTTCGTGCGAACAGATGGGATTCTGGGCGGTCTCTATCGATATTGTGTCTGTCTGGCCCCAGGTCCTTATAATCGCCCGCGCTAAACCCAACCAGTATCTCGTTGCCCCAAATCCACATGCCATGGTTGGCGGGCCATCCGCCGAACCTGCCCGGCTTGTAATACACCTTAACGTGTTCTGGGGCGGAGGGTACTGCTTGCGCGCTGGCTAGCGCAGTAGCAGGTATCACGGCGGCTAAAACTCCTGCGAGGCCAAGCAATCCACATAAACACCATCCAATTGTCACAGTCTGCCTCTCACAATTTTCGTTCGAACCCACATGCAAACTTCTGGCATCGGCTCGCAAACTCCTGCACACCGGAATAGGCCGCTTTCCACAATTTACACTTAGCGCATGGATTACATAGATCGCACTTCAGGTATTCTGTTCTCACCCTTACGCCACGGAGTTGTGCAATGCGTTTTTCTGCTGTTCTGCCTGTTGCTGTGCTATATGCATCCATTCTCTCCATCGGTGCGCATGCTGCCGATATCTCAAGCATTCCTACCGAACCTATCGCAAAGAAGAAAGAGCTGCTCTTCAAAGACAACTTCAAGGGTGCCGTGCATGATAAGCGCTGGCACGATGTTGTAGAAACCTTCTCCTTTGAGAAAGGCTACCTGAAGGGCACACAAACACGCGACCACGATGTTGTTGGGCCAGATGGCAAGGTAACCAGCACGCCACATGCCGCAGTTTATGGCCTGGAGATCCCAACGCACAACACGGTTATCGAGTGCAAAATTCGCTTTGAAGGCGCCAACCTGATCGATGTGGAGTTTGACGATCGGAAGTTTACGGGCTCGCATTACGGTCACCTCTGCCGCGCACAGGTTAAGTTAGACCGCGTAATCATGGTTGATGAGCGAGATGGCAGCCAGAGCAATGAGCTGATTGAACTGCGCAAAGATTCCGTGCGCAATAAGGCAGCTATCAGCCGCCTGCTCGCCGAGCATAGTGCTTCTTATCCCATAAAGCTGGTGGCGCATAAGTGGTACAAACTTTGCGTGGAGACAGTTGAGGATGAGATGCGAGTTACCATAGATGGCAAACCTGCCGGGTATCTCAAATCGGCAGGAATCGGGCATGTTACAAAATCAAAAATCGAATTTGGGGTAGGGGGTAAGGACGGTTGGTACACCGATGTGAAGGTGTGGAACGCCGAGCCGGCTTCTGCTGAAACCTCAGAAAACTAACTTTAATGTTAATGGTCGGCTGCCCACAGTGGTTAGGGCAGCCGACCTCTTATTATTGGAAGGCAGCGAGCACTGCCGCAATCTTTGCCCGGTAATGCTCCAGATCTGGCACTTCCAGGTCTACAATCTTGGCTTCATCATCCCAGTGGCGCAGCCTTACGGCAGCCTCATAGTGCGGATTGCTTTCGAACTCCGCCACTTCATCCGGTGTGTATGGCCCGCCCTGCAGCTCAAGGCTTAAAATAGAAGCAGGTGAAAGCAGCTCCAGGTAGCCATCTCGCGTTGCGCAAAGGTACCGTTTTGCAGCCACATGCAGCTTAACTGGCTCGGTAACCTCGGGGCCGAACGCCGCACTCAGCCAGGCCTCGCCCGCGATTTCATGCCTACCGTCAATCCCCTGATTTGCAATATCCTCGCCCTTACCATGCACCAGGTGCCCAATGTCGTGCAATAGCGCGGCCACAACAAGGCTATCGGGCGCACCTTCTGCGTCGGCCAGTGCAGCTGCCTGCAGGGCATGCTCACGCTGAGATACTGCCTCTCCGAAGTACTCCTCGGAACCACGCATAGCAAACAGCTCAAAAATCTCGTCTACCTTGCTCACCAATTACTCCTTGCTTGTAGTAAATACGTATGGTTCCGCTCTCAGTGCGTGACGGGACTTTTGCCAGTCATGGTGTATTGCAG
The DNA here is from genome assembly GCA_903859705.1 of uncultured Chthonomonas sp. Taxonomy (GTDB): domain Bacteria; phylum Armatimonadota; class Chthonomonadetes; order Chthonomonadales; family Chthonomonadaceae; genus CAIXIX01. The sequence continues at coordinate 20,077 of CAIONQ010000036.1, read as the reverse complement.
TACCTGATCGAGTGCAACTGGGTCCGCTCTGTCCATCCCGCTCCAGTCCAGAGCCAGCGATTTCTCAGTCCAGAACTTGTCCAACCCCTTTTGCCCCATCAGCGGCAGGTTCATGTCGTCCAGCTTCAAGCGGCTGGGTACTGCCTTGTACGGGGTAAGGTCTGCAGTATTCGTAAAGCAATCCCGTAAGGGTGGCGTGAGCGCGTCGAACCTGTTCATTGGGTCCAGGCCCAGCATCATCTCAATTGATTTCAGCATCGTAAGCGTGGTGTTCAGGTTTGAGTCCACAAACTTCCGTTTGGTGTAAGGGCTTATAGCCATGTACACGGTTCGGTGGCCATCTACGTGGTCCATACCGGATTGCGCGTCGTCCTCAATTACGAAGATACATGTGTCCTTCCATTGCGGTGAATTAGAAACTGCCTCCACAATTCTGCCCAACGCCAGATCGTTATCCGCCACCATCGATTGCGGTTTTGGGTAGTTGGGATCTCGACCTTCCGTATGATCGCAGGGCAGAGCCATCACCATGAGGTTGGGCACCTTGTTCTCGCGGCTCAAACGGGCATATTCGCCTATAAATAGGTCTGCACGCTCTTGATCGCTTTGCAGCAGGGGCCAGTAAACATACTGCGGGTGCATGTAGGGACGGATGCCGACAACGCGGGATCCAATGTGCTTTTGAATGTGATGCGTTCCGGCAACCCTGTCTTTCCAAACCTGCAGCCAGCTTGTTACGGTGGGGGTGAACACGGCGAGCTCATCATCTGCAAACTCGCCATATATCCGCAGAGATTTCCTTTTCTTCAGAGCCGCATCCCAGATGCAGCCTGCCGCTGAAATGGACATCGCGCAGTCGCCATCATCCGGATAGGTTCGATATCCATCATAAAAATGCTCCAGATAGTCGTTCGCGAGTGCCTGGGTAGACCATTGGTGCCCATCCGCACTGTTGGTGCCCGTTACATACGAGTTATCAAAGAGAGCAAACTGCCGGGTTAGCGCATGGGCGTTCGGGGTTATTTGCTCACCGAACATGCAAAGAGATGCGCGGCCATTGCCTTCTGGCATATCACCCAGGATCTGGTCGTAGGTTCTATTCTCTTTAATGATATACAGAACATGCTTGATGGCTCCATGGTAAACGGCCAGATCGGACTGTAGGTCTGCGCGGTTTCTGTTCCAGCTATTATTAGCAGCCACCTTTAACGTTGCCTCTTTAATATCTGCTTTCAGATCCAGAACAGATACCGTGCCCTGAAAATCATGCGCATTGCCGGCCTCACCTGCATCGGTTCTGCGAACAGAGCCATTGCCTTTGGTATTCAGCACCACCGCGTGCGCACCATCTTCGCTTACAGAGAGAGCGGTGGGGAAGTAACCGGCGGGCCGAAAGCCTTCTATATTGCCGCTGGCAATATCCAGCTGGCATACGGCGTTATCTCCACCGCAGCAGATCATCATTTTGCCGCCAACAAGCTGAAGCGCGCATGGCATGCTGCCAAATAGGTTGAGCCCATTCCACTTTAGCTTGAGGGTTCGTACAGGCTTTGCAGCGGCAACATCAAACTCGGTAATATCATCACTGGCAGCGTTCGCGACCCAGCCGGTATTGCCCTTTACCGCCAGTGCACACGGGTGCAGCCCAGCAGCAAAGGTAGATACGGCCCCTGTTGCTCGGGAGATTATGCTCACCGTGCCAGATGCCGCCGCCCCGCGCGGATCGGTAACGATGAGCGTGTTGCCGCTTGCAGCGGTACTTTCGTCGTCATCCTTAACCTTGCGTCCGCCCCAGTTGGAAACGATGATCCGGCTTTCATCCTCGCTCAGTTTTACTTCAAAGGGCAGATTCTCTACCGGATACTCTTTTATCTGTTTGCCATCCACCGTGTTGAAAGCAACCACGCTGTTTCTATCCAGAGCCGCTGCAATTAGGGTTTTGCCATCGCGGGTAATACACATTCCGCCGGGCCGAGCGTTCTCTTTATCCTCGGCATCTCCAGGTTTCAATCGTCGCACCGGCTTGAGGGTCTTGCCTTCCAGGGCAAACTCCTGTATGTATCCCTCGCTCACACTTACATATAGTCGTGTGCCATCGGGCGACCAGAGCGCGCCTCTATGTGCTGCCGCGTGCTCTAACGGAGACTTCGAGCCTGCTATTACACCACTGGTATCTGCAAGAAACACCTCTTTTTGGTTGAGCACCGCGAAGAAGGCTCCGCCGGGATGCATCGCCAGGTCTTTCGGTCGGCTATCAAACGAGAAGGATGCTGGCTCTATTCGACGCCCTGTAGAAACGATGTGGCTGCCATCGGGCTGCTTTCCCATTTTCAACAGCGGTGGTGCTGCAAAACCGGCTAACAGCAGCAGTGCTACTCCCGCGAGTAAGGGTTTCGGTGTCATTTCTCGAGTCCTATCTCTGAAAGCAAATCTATGGGAGGGCACAGTGTGAAATCTGCCGCACCCAACATGTGACTCAGTATATCGTGCTCACGCCCCAAAATATGTTAACGTAACATGAATTTCACGATATCCCCGTTTACTAGCGTGTTCATAGAGTGATGCTTCGCCTTCTCGGAGACCATGTGGTATGCATGATTACGATGACAGCTTCTGTATGGAAGATGCCCGGCGTGCCATGAAGCGGGGCATTGCCATATCTGTGGACGAGGTAATAGCCGTTGCGAGATGTTGCCCGACCCTCGGATTGCCAGTGCTGACAGCTTCGTTAAATGCTGTAAGAATTCCGGTTGCCGAGGCAGCCCTTAGCGCACTGAAATCCATTGGGGTGCCAGCATATTCGGCGCTTATTACGGCCGCTTTGCAGAGCAAAGGCACAGACCAGGTGGCGGCGTTTCAAGCGCTGGCACGCTGGGGCGATCCTCGAGGTGTAGAAACAATCGTCCAGGCAATTGCGCTGGACCGGCGTGATGCTGCCTTTAAAAAGGTGGGAACCGTAGCCCTTGTTTCAATTGTTGTAGCGGCAATTATCGCCATTATTGTGGGTCTTGGTGGATTTATCGACCCACTGTCCTGGTTGTTCTCTAGAGGCCCAGACAAGAAGAAGCTGGAACATACGGGCATAAGCAACAGCAGAAGTTGGGCGGCGATTACCTGTCAACCAGATAATCTTCAATACGTCGCTGTATGCATCCTTGCTGAATTGCCTGGAACAGTGGCTGCCGGTGCGCTTGCGGAGTTTGTTAGTTACGGTAGCACGGCCGTAACGCGCGCGGCTACTGAAATGCTGAACAAGTTGCTCACCAGTGAGGAGATACGGAAAACAAATGGCCGTTTAGATTTTGGTAACAATGGGTCTCGAAAACTGATGAAAGCGGCAGAAAAGGGTGGCCGGCATCTCAGATTGAATATCTTCAGAGCCATGCGTTGTTCTGGCGATGCTACCGTAATACCAGCACTTAAGAGCATTGTATCTAACCCAAAGGAATCTCCCTACGCACGCCAGTACGCCCAGGAAGCAATTACGCAAATTGGAGTGAATGCCCATGCGCTGGAAATGAGAGAAACGCTACTCAGAAGCTCCAGCGCCTGTGCGGCCGTGGATCCAACAGTACTATTGCGCCCCAATAGTGGGGAGCTGGCAATGGTTCCAGGCGAGATGTTGAGGGCTAGTTCGGCTCACAACTAATCAAAAAAGAGCTCCCAGGCAAACGCCCGGGAGCTCTCGTTACTTATGTGTGCAGCATGATGGACGCAGCCAGAGGCAATCTACGGCGATATGCATTGGAGAGCTGCACCCCTAACTGCCTACCTATCCTCGCTAGCCGAAGTACCCTCGCTGCCTTGCATCAATCTGCCAGCCAGGTTACCCCATTGTTTATAACGGCCGGCACAACCTGCCCACATGCCAGGGTTCCGCCGGTTGGGCTGGTAATAACAGCCGTGGGATCTGCACACCACTTCGATTGATCCGCAGTGTTACGTGGCGCCGAAAAGATCTGGCCGCTAAACAGGCCGCTCTTGCCTGCATGCCAGTTCATGTTCTTTGCATGGCCATCCGTGTAAGCCATGTTATAACGCCCTGCATGAATGAGGGAGCTATTTGAAGTTCCCTTAAAGAACGAGAGCATGTTGTTGGCTGTAATGGTATAGAACGGTGTGTCCTGAGTATCGCCAAACGCAAAGGTATCTGCCGGCGCCGATAGGGATGCCAGGCTCACTCCGCCGTAAATCGCCAGCGAAGCGGTGCCTGAGTTCGGGTTTAAGAGCCCGCCGCCGTTAAACTGAATGGGCCCCCAGTTGTAGCCAACGCCCATACACTTCAGAGTTGTATCTGCATAACAGCCGGTCTGGCTGCGATCCGGGCAGAAAAACACCTGCGTATTCTTTATATAGGGCTGAAGCAATGTAGAGACATCCGTTGTGGTTACTGGCGATGTAGTGAAATCACGTGTAAGGGTGGGGAACATCTCATCATAATCCTGCACATACATAAGCGTGGCCGTGTTTGCCTGCTTCATGTTGGAAAGGCAGGAAGACTGCCGAGCGCTTTCACGCGCACGGGCAAACACTGGAAACAGTATGGCAGCAAGAATTGCGATAATTGCGATGACAACGAGGAGTTCGATTAGCGTAAATGCTTTGAAGCGATTGGATTTCATGGATTGCCTTTCACAAACTGGAGAAAGTACCGCACGGCGATGGACGGGGGAGAGCACGTTGCAGTATACACGCTAATTTGGCTCGCCGTGGTACTCTAAATATCCACGCTGTGCATAACCCTAATTTGTGGGCTTGCAATGCCAGTATATTTAGCCTGGAAGGGGTATACCACCAGTATGATCAATCGTCGAAATGTGATCATGGCTGCAGCTGCGCTTGCTGCGGTTACCTTCACGTCGTTAACCGCGAAAGCGGATGTGCTCAAAGATCGCAAAGGGCACCCAATCAAAGTCGGCCTTCAGCTCTACTCTGTGCGCAACGATTGTGCAAAGGATCTGGTTGGTACTCTGAAAGCCGTTGCTAAGATGGGCTTTACCGGGGTTGAGTTTGCCGGTTACTACGGCCACACCCCACAAGAGCTAAAGAAGTTACTGGATGATACGGGCTTAAAGTGCTACGGCACACATGTGGATATGAATGCGCTAACCGGCGACAACCTGCAGAAAACCCTGGACTATGCCGATGGTATTGGCTGCAAGATGGTTGTGGTGCCGTGGATACCAGATAACAGGCGCAGCACCCGCGCACAGATTATAGACACGGCCCACTTCTTTGGCGATGTTGCAAAAAAGGCTGCCGAGCGGGGGATTGCCATTGGCTGGCACAATGAAGATTACGAGTGGAAAATGGTTGATGGGGAACCCATCTGGGACATCTTCTGGAACAACGCAGACAAATCCGTTGCCATGCAGTTCGATACGGGCAATGCACTTTCGGCAGGTATTCAGGCCGCTCCATATCTGTTAAAACACCCTAAACAGATCCAGACGGTACATGTAAAGGACTTCTCTTCCACCAACAAGAACGCACTGCTTGGTGAAGGCGACGAACACTGGAATGAGGTGATCCCCATCCTTAAGACGAAAGCCCCGGTTAAGTACTTTATTGTTGAGCAGGAGAGTTACGGCGAACCGCCGCTTGTTTGTGTGGAGAAGTGCCTGCGCAACTTTGAAAAGCTGTGGAAGCAGTTCTGATCTCTGCGCTGGCTTAACGCAGCCGGAACTCCAGAATAGCCGACTCCCCGGGGCCGATGCGCACTTGTAGCGCATTGCGTGCCGGGGAGATTTTTGTTTCCGGGGTCCAGGCGTCCACATGTGCCGCTTTAAACTTCGGGCGGAGGGTTATCTTTGCCATGGCACTGTTATCGACTATCGCCGGAGTATCGCCCTTCTTAATCACACCCTGATTGTTGATAAGCTCTATTGCCCAGCCGCTCTTTGTTCTGTTTACCTGGTACTCCACGGCATCACCCGAAACCTCGAAGGGAAGCAGCGCCTTCAGGCTTAACAGCCGGGCATCACTAATTGCCGATGAGCGGCCCGCATTTCCTACGGTTCCTTCCTCCAACACCACCACACGGCCAGAATGCGCCAGCTCGGGATAGGCGGTACCCAGGGCCGCTTTATGGGCCCGGCTCAGCCATATCTGGCTGCCATGCTTTGCAGCCGCTGTTAAAGCACTAACGAACCCAGGTGCAAACTCCATATCGCCTGCCAGCATTATCACCGGGTATGCCGAAAGGGTATCTGCGGTGGCAGAGCTTAAAAGCACATCAAAAATCTCGCCCACCGGGGTTGCCCGCAAATACCCTGCTTCGGGGTTTGCCTTAAGCTCCTCTGTGCGTACATGCACGTGGTCTGCCCCGGGAAATAGCTGGCTATCGAACAGGTCTCTCACTTGCCTGTCTCCTGCGGTTGGCTTCAGAGTTCCCCATGGCTTATCCATATAGGCGTTGTAACCGGCGAGATGATCCAGCACCACGGCCACCGGCGTGTACGGCACTCCCCGATCATGGCTGCGCGTAAATCGGAAGAACAGCTGCATCTGTTTGCCATACGTGGTGAGGTTCCAGGGGCGAGCGGGCGTATCAAATGCGGTTGCGATGCTGTTTTCTGGCGTTACCATGGCCGCGCCGGCAAACCAGGCATGGGTCCATAGGCGCCGGTAAAAGCTGAGCGAATGCCCTGCATCCAGGCCGCGCACAATCCCGCTTTCGGTTCGCAGGGGGCCACTACTTGTGCAACTGGGGCCAAACCAGGGGCTAACCTGCACGCTCCATGGCTTGTTCCATTGGCGCGCCGCCCCACGTGCAAACGCCAGCTTACACTGAGTAAACCCAATGTTTTCTCCCAGTTCCAGCCCCACGCACGATGCACCCCACTCGGCTGCATATGCCTCATACTGGCTGTGCCCTGTAACGCTGATTACGCTTCCACAAAGGTCGTTCTGGCGGCTTGTGTAGTAGTCCTTAACGTAATCGTAGCACTCCTGCTTGCTTGCCGGCATATGTTCGTACCCGGCAAGGCCAGCTGGCTTCACCACAAATCGGTACTTCTCGAAATCTGGGCCGTATACGTCCTTTAGCCAGCCCTCATTATTGCTGAGGTTATGAAGGTAGTAGCCCCACTCGCCAAGTTGATAAGCTGCGTAAAGCGGCCGGCTACGCATTATATCCAGTGCGGCGCGCGTTTTCTCTCCGAAAACAGCCCGCCCGCCCTTAATCTGCATCTCTGCTCCAGAGTAGAAGATGCTGGGCCAGCCTATTTGGGACAGGTATCGGCAGGCATCTGCAAGCTCCGCTTCGGAACTTCCCGCCGGGTCAAAGCCGTTGCCAAGGTCGTTCGCCTTCATCACTTCAGCAAGTTCTTGAATAGCTGCCGCTGACCCCGGTGCCCCATACATGGTAAAGGTAAAACCGCTGGTGCCGGGAAGCAGCGGCAAACTCAGCTTGCCACTGGCAGCACCGGTGTAATCCACGCGCTTCCATGCAGACTCGAGCGACCTATCGGAAGCAAAGGAGGGAGCGGCGGCAAGGGATGCAAGTGTGAGTAGTGCGGGGATAGATTTTCGGTTCATGCGTAATAACCCGGGATTCAAGAGTTTCGATCAGGGACGAGATACTAAGTGGCCGGTAGCCATCCACAATCCGAATCGGCCGCCGATGGCGGTAGAAGAAAGAGCGAATACCGTATCGGAATTCAGAACAAACAGGCTGTTCCAGTTACCAGCGGTTTGTGTTGGCAGCAGAAAGGGCTCGCTTCTGTTGGAGAATGTGCGGTAGGGTGGGGTGCCAGTGTAAACCACCATGCGTTGATTGTGCCCGTTTTCATCGCTCTGGCTGGAGAGCAGAACGGTACCATCCTTTAAGAGGCAGAGATAAGGTGCCCCGGCATACCTATCCTTTGCAAGCGGTGGCCGAACGGGGAATATACGTTGATCGCTTTCGCCTCCAACGGCTGTAAAAGCACTCAAATCGCTTTTTGTGTAACGTATCACAGCGGGCTGAAGTGGTCCGTTTCCGTTGTCTTCTATCGCCATCAGCAAGGTGCCATCTGGCAGTAGCAGAGGCACAGGCATGCCATCGCGGTGTCCCTTCCGGAAGGCGGCTGTTTCTGTGGCAGACCAGCTACGTGCGCCATCCCGCGATCGAACCACCGAAATCTCCTGTTCGTCGCTGTGCCTGTAAGGGCTTTCGTTGGCAAAAAACAGCAGGATTTCACCGTTTGGCAAATGGCGTGCGCACGGTTCCCAGCAGCCATTTCGCGGATCGGAGTCTGCTGTGTAAATCACGGAGCCGTCGGTCCAGGTTTTGCCCTCATCACGGCTAAAGCGAGTTAGTATACGAAACGGACTGCGGCGATCGGTAGGCCGTTCATTAATGCATAGTAGAATACGGCCATCTGCCAGAGAAAGCACCTCCGGATTGGCGGCACCGCCCACGGAAGATTGTGCTGCCAGCAGCTCCTGTCCCCATGTTCTGCCTTCATCCTCGCTGCGCTTCACCCAGCATCTGCCATCGCGTTCATAACCACACAGCAGGGCGCCGCTTCGCAACCGGATAATTCGGCCGTAAACCGCGCCTTCCTGAATGAGGCGTGGGCCATTAGTGCCGGTGCGCTCCCATACAACATCCGTGTGGCCCTGGCCGTAAGCGGCAGCGCCGACAAAACCAGCCAACATCATAAAGCATAACCTTATGGAGGCAGCAAATCGCCCGTGTGTAGAAGGAGTGGTTAACATGATAATAGATTACCTGTACAGGGGTGTGATTATGCGAAGGGGATGGGCTTGGTGCACTATGTACAGGAGGATTGCAGTAGGCCTGTTATTAAAGGCGGTTGGGTTAGTGTTTGCCTTTTTCGGGGACCATCTCCGGTTTGCCCTACCTCGCAGAGTGAGTAGGGGTATAGACGCTTTGGGATTGTAATGCAAGCATTATGAATGCCTTAGGTATTTTCTTTTCGTCATTGACAGGGAATAATGTTAGCTGATATACCGAGATTGCTGTGATATTTAGACAACAACAATTGCAAGAAATTTAAGATCCTGTGCTATTGACTTGTCAAACTATGACTAATTCTATGCTGCCATATGATGCAATCTGGTGTCGGAACTGTCGGCAAAAGTCTGGGTATACAGCTTACTAAGCGATTAATGAGACAGTGTAGGGCGGTATCTCTTCGTAAAATAACACCACTCCCCTCTTGTGCCGGGCATTTTGCTTAGCAACAGGAGGGGAGTGTAGTAAAAGCTTCCAGCCTCACTGAGCGTTGCTATTTTATACCTCCTCGCCGCTTTTCCCATTCGGCCAACCTGGAATCAGTGCAGCACGCTCAACGCATCACGTGGGCAACATGTTGTGGATTAACAGGATTCCGTGCCCTGTGTGGAGCATTGTTGAGTGTTGTTTGTGCGCGATAGGTGGAAAAACCCCTGGCGAAACGCCCTCTGGTACCTATTCGCTCAGTATGCCCACCTCCGCATTTAGGTTCGACGCGCGCGGACCCGGTTACTGGAACATGCTTAGCACAACACGACTCATGCTGGTATGCAACTTTTCGGTCTTGGATGTTAGCGTTGGCTCTGCCACGTGTGAACTGCGCACGGGCGGCGGCAGCAATCGTTAACGAAATTGAACGTTCATCATTGAGAATTCCTATCCACACCCGAAATTACCCGCACACCAGCCGCCTCGAGAGATAATCCATATAGTAGCAAAAGTTACCCCAGGAGATGTCTGGCGGGCAGGAGTGATCCAGGTACGGCACGTAACCGCCATCCGCAACCACCGGCATTACCGCATCCACAGCCAACTCGATGTCTCGATGAGTGCATGCCAGTGCCCGCTTATCGATGCCGCCGAGTATCCGCAACTCTCTGCCAAATTCGCGCCTCACGGAGCACACATCCATTCCAGATTGCACTTCGAATGGCCAAAGCAAGTTTACTCCGGCCTCCATCCAGATTGGGATCAACTGATTGATGTCTCCGTCGCTATCTAACCCAATCAGGTTCACCCCGCGTGATTTCAAGAATTCAATCACGCGCTTGTATCGCGGCAGCATGTATTTGCGCACCAGACGAGGGGATATTAAAGAGCCGCCTCTATACGCCATGTCTTCCCAAAAGGCAAACATATCTATCTTTGTGTCGGTAAGCACCCGGTCCATTACCATGATGATCAAGTCTGCGATATGATCCATCATTGCTTCAATCAACCCGGGATCGTCATAAAAGGCTTTGCATAAGTTCTCAACTCCCATAAGGTTTCTAAGGGGACCAAAGAAGCCACCCCACCTATCGGAAAATACAATCAACGGCTCCGTTCTGGTGTTCCATGCGGCACACTCTGCAGCCCAATTTGGCCCAAGTCTCAGTTGCCGATCTGGCTGTAGCCGTTCATCTGCAAATGCCCTGAAATCGTCCATCACCTCTACCGGAAACCGGAGAAAGCGGGGCATGGAGCTCTCCCGCCACAAAGTGGGGATCTCCATGAGAATGCCCTCATGGTTTCGGATGATCTTCGTTTCCGCGTTTTCTTCTATCACTTCTTCCGTGAACGGCGGACAGGGAAATAGCAACTGTGTTCGCCAGATCCAGTTGTCGGCACCAAAGCGTTTTGTCAACGAACCGCCATCCCATCCTTCTTCCCGCCAGCGCTGAGCCGTTTCGGGCCAACCTCCGGTTGCAATTAGTGGTGGCCTATCTACTGCCTGGTAACAAAGCGTGTTAACAAACCGTTCCCTGCAGTTCATTGCTTGCTGTTCCCGCTCTTTCTCAGCACTATCACGGGTTCACTCACCAGCTGCACGGGGCCAATTAGCCCGGATAGTGGCAGCGGGGAGCTTGCCTTCCAAAGGCGCCAACTTGTGAAGGTGTATCTTCCAGTTGGGGGCATTTTGCCAGCATCCAGCCAATCCGGCCAGCGCTCCAGAGTGCCGTCCGGCCGACGGGCGCTGTCTTCGGGCAGGTGTTCGTCGCCAATCATCCTGTTTGGCCACAAGTTTGCAACCTCTATTCTTATGCTGTTTTTGCCGGGTTTCAGCAAACCGGTTACATCCAACACATAGGGGCTGTGCCATGCAGTGCCTGCGGGCTTGCCATTTATAGTTACTCGGGCGCAAACCTCAACCTCTCCCAGATCCAGACTAATCCGTTTGCCTGCCGCAACCAACCCCGCGTTAGCCTGCACATCTGTAGTGTAGGTCGCGATGCCAGAGAAGTAGCGTACACCTTCGATATTTGAATGGCTGAGTGGCGCAAGAGACTTCATGACGATGGCCGCAGGTGCCCCGGTTCCACTGGGAAAAACAACTCTCCATGGCGATGTCAGTGCCTGCACTTCAGCGCCGCGCTTCACATTTAGCACAACTGTGTGCCCGCGTTTTGAGCCTAGACGGTAGGTTCCCGGCGCAGTTACTATGGCTCGCACGCCGCCGGATACTGCATCCCCTTCCAGCCGGATAGGGCGCGCTCCATCGGCAGGCATCTCAAACTGCAGTGTCTCAGGGTCCGTTGCCGTAACATGCAGGCGTTTTCCTTCGGTTAGATACTCTACCGTGAGCGTTTTGATAACATTCACTGCCGGGTCGCCACCTGCTGCCAGTTCAGCCACCACGAAAGAACCGTCTCCTGTTTTCGCTCTGCGCGCCACCTCGGCTGTTACATCGATGGTGCGCGCAGCATCGCCCGCCGGGCCCCACATCGCCTTCAAAACATGTATTTGCGCTGTGGCACGTGGCTTTTGCAGATCCACAGTCTTGCCATTGGTGCCAGTATGGGTGAGGGCCAGCAGCGAGCCTACTGCCGAAGCTGAACTGTGTGGAATTACCACAAAAATGGAACCGCCGGCTTCCAACCTCAGGTCTATCTGCAGATGTTTGCCCTTGCGCACAGCACTTGCTGCCCGCGTAACGGTGCCGGTTTCCGGGTTCCATAGTTCGGCATTTTCGCCAGCAGCTCTAAACGAACAGCGCGCGTTTACGGCATGCCGACCCTGGTTAGATACAAAGTAGATCTCCTGAGTTGCTGAGCTGCGATGCGTGAAATCCAGCAATCTGTCGGAGGTGAAATCTGGCTCTATCCCCATCCGCTTGAGCTCAGTTTCAAGGTCTGTGGTTTCATGCACCAGACGATTATCCCAGAGCCCTGCCGCTATCTCTGTGATCTCCTCGTCGCAGCGTGGATACCCCGTGAGCCCTGGGGAAACCTGCGGACGCGTTCCTATTATTTTCACACCGGCTCGGGCCAGCTCACTAATACGCCTTAACAATCGCGGTGTCATTGTTCTAACGGCAGGCAGCACAAGCACGCGGTAGCTGTTGCCATCTGGCAAAACCAGTTGTCCTTCTTTTACAGATACTCGGCTGAAGAGCGCATCTGGCGTGCAGATGTCGCTGCGGAATCCGTGCCTCTCCGGGGCATCGGGCGGTGAGAAACTGCGTGGGGCACCCTCAGGCTCCAGATACAGAATATCTGCACTGGGCAGGCCAAGGCGCAGCATATACTGGCAGCGGCTAAGGTAGGTATGCCAGACACTGGAGAGTGGCCACCAGGTTTGAGTGCGCTCATAGTGCAGACCCCATGGCCCCATAGACATGCCCGGTGATCTCCCAGGGCCAACCCAGGGCTGCATGGCAAAACGGTGGAACACAAAGCGGTTTACTCCCCTGCAAAAGGCCCAGTCTCCCAGGGGCTTTACAGAGCCCGGGTGGAATAGCCACTTCTCACCGTCGCCCGCAGTAAACGCTTCGGCACCCAGAATGTTCTTACCATAAACATGCGCAGACGATGCCATTTGATGCGCGATGCCCGCTGTGAAGTTGCCTGGCCACGACCAGAATTCGGTCATCGGTTCATCTGCCATACCGCCGTATTGAATGTCATCAAACACAGCATCGCCATACGCTTCTATCGAAAGCCGAATGCCCGCCTTCTTAGCGCGTTGCTGCATGTGGCCGGCATAACGGGCCGCAACAAGATCGGCAATTGTTCGCCGAAAGTCCCAGAGAATCCGCTCTGATTGCTCCAGAGTGCCAACGGCTCTGCCGGTTAGCACCGGAAGCCACTGGTAGATGGAGTATCCTCGCAGACGTTCGAACTCCTGAGGAAACAGATCTGTCCAGTTCTGGCTGCCCATCTCCCAGCTATCGATATGCATGGATACCAGCGATTTACCTGCAGCAACTGGTGAGTCTTTTAGAATTCTGCCGATCAGGCCATCAAACGCCTCGTCGGCACCGGCTTCGCTTAATTTATCGCATTCCAGGCCACGACCACTGGCGGGCGCCGGGGCATTAACAGCGCCAGTGCTGGTGAAGCCAAGGCGTAAAATGGTCCAGTTACCTGCGGGCAAGTCACACGTTAGCACTCCATCCGGGGTCATTCGCCCGTCCAGGCGAATGACGTTATCTTTACCTATGCAACTCTCGGGTGGAAGCTGCCTATACTGTGTCTTCTCCGGAACATCACGGCGAACGAGGGCCGTTTTGCCAGGCAGATCTTCGATAACACCCTTCGGCACGGATGGGATGGCAAGCACGCAGATATCGCGATAGAACCCTGCAACGGATTCTGGCTGCCGTAGCGTTATATGTGTGGTGCCAGCGCCCTTTGTTTCGGCCTCGCTCCACACCACCTTCTTCATCGAGTTTTTAGGGGTAACCCACGGCCCACCGCTGCCACACCAGCCAGCGTCACCATTCATATTGATCTCAAGGCCAAGGCGAGATGCTTCGCGCAAAACGTGCTTAAACAGCTCTCGCCATTGTGGCCCAGCAAATGGAACATTGCCAACGGGTGTGCCCTGATCCACTTCCATTATGAGTGCGCCACCGATGCCAGCTTTCTTCATCGCCTCCAGGTCTGCGGTAATTCCCTCCCGGGTTATGTTGCCATTCAACCAGAACCAGTAAACCCAGGGGCGAGCTTGCGGTGGTGGCAAGGCAAAGCACTTTTGAAATGCAGTCGGTGGTGCCGGAGTGGCAAATACAGCCACATCGCATGCTATTGCCAGACTTGCTGCTGCAGCAACAGATAGCAGGAGGCGATTACCAGAAAACTTATCCAAGCGGAGCATAATTAAGCCCTCATCCCGGCGGCATCGCCGGCAGATAATTCACATGCCAGATTTCACAGCATAAGAGATGGAGCGCAAACGCACATCCGCCGTTTGATGGATTGTGGGTGGAGTTGTATGTTGTGCCACTATTCTGATGAAGTCTTGGATGCGGGTACTCAAACATTTCATCTACCGATTCAGTCCAGAAAATTTTCTTACCTTAGTTCGCGCTTTTAATTCTCTATATCGTCTTGTGTATGGAGGTACGGATTTGGCCGATTACGTGGCCTGTGCTGCGCTGGTTGTGCGGGCCCGATCAGGAGATAGGGCGGCCTATGAACAGTTGTGCGAGCAATTTGCTACGCGCGTCTGGAAGATTGCCAACGCCATCGCTACTGGCCCAGATGCCGAAGATATCGCACAGGATGCGATTATCAAAGGCTGGCGTGCCATTGGCACCTGTAGCAATGCCATTACCTTTGAAGCCTGGATATGCCGCATAACAGTGAATGCCGGGCGCGATTATCTGAAGTCGGCATGGAAGCGCCGTGTGGTATCGCTGGTGACCGGAGGCCCGGTACAAACCGAAACAGTGCCAGCGGCAGCAGTAGTAGCCGAACGGCGCGCAGAAGTGATGAGAGTACGCAAGGCGGTTATGAAGCTCCCACCTGGCCAGAGTGTGCCAATCTGGCTGCATTACTTTGAGGGCCTCACCCTGAAAGAGATTGCGGAGATAGAAAATGCGCCGGAAAGTACTATCCGTAGTAGGATGAAGGTTGGCCTTGCAAGGCTCAGTATTGTGTTGGAGGATCTGAACGCTCCCAACGAGGAGTTGCTGGTTCAGACTGCGAGGTCTAATGAAATCTAATAACAACCAGGACAATCATAATTACGAACATCTGGAAGGCATCCTGCTTAAGGCAGCCGATGTGACAGATGTTTCCGATATTCCAGCCGGGTTTGTATCCCGTGCAATGGCTCGCGGTCAGCGCAATTTGGCTAGAAGACGCGCAGTCCAGTCCGGTGTTGTTGTGTGCGCTGCTGCTTGCTTCTGCATTTTGGCGATGATCAGGCAACCTCACGCAACGGCCAGACCAAAGGGTAAGCCGCAGTCAGCATTTCCACAGCAACTTGCTCAAGCCGTGCAAATCCCGCAGGTGGCTCCAACAACTGTTCAGCCTGCCTCAACCATCGCATCCAATCAGCATCCTGGCTCGGGCAGCCAATCGCTCCGTACGCGCAAACGCCGCAACGTCATCGCTAATACTGCAGCCAGAATATCCTCCACTCCTATGTGGACCACCACAGTAGTAACCAGCCGCCATAGCGGCATTGTAGTAAATATCCCCGTCGGCAACGATGCGACGGAATCCCGTGATGATCCTTATATGGCCACCATACCGGTGCTGACACAGGTAACGCTGAAACAGATCCCGGGCGACTTTCCTCCGAATTCAAAGAGTGTGCATTCAGATAACTGAAGGAGAACCACGCATTGAAACCACTGTACAACCGGCCAATAACTGCCACCATCCGTGCGGCCGCCATAACTCTGCTAGCAGCTGGCAGCCTTTCTGCAGCCCGTGCACAGGATTCTCCTCCCGTTGGTGGCGAGGATGTAATCCCGCCTGTTCCCGTTGCCAGTAACTCCCAACCGGCGCAAAGCAAGTCTGCTCCGGCATCCAATTCAAAACTCCCCGGGCAAGAGACCAAAACGGCCAACTCTGGAACGAGCGCAGACACTGTAGCCACCGTTGCACCTGCAGTAAATGCGGCAATTGATGCTGCTGCTACCATTCCGGCTCAGTACATACCGGCCAATGCTCCGCCCGCATCTTTCACCTGGCCACTGCCCACCTCACCCAGGGTGAATGCAGACATAAAGGGTAAATCTCTGCGGGATGCGCTGAAAAAGCTGTTTGCGGGCACCGGCCAGCGGTTCGAAATAGATAAAGATGTTCCCGATAGCCTTACCATCTCACTGAAAGCCACAAACGTGAGGCTTAATTCGGTGGTAACTGTAATTACTGAAGCACTTGGCATCGGCGCCCATCTTTCAGCCGATCCTGGTATGGCACTGCCCGGCACAACCAAGCCCATCGCACAGACTGGCTCGGTTTACCACTTCACAAAAAAACTGGGCATCCCTCCCTACTGGGGAGCGCAGTCTGATAGCCTTCCGTATAGCTACCTGTACTACAATGATAGCTTGATGCAGGCAAAGCAATATCTTGAAAGGGCTCTGGACAAACAGCGAATGCTGAAGGATTCACTCGTTGCTAAGGATGCCGCCGCACCGGTAGCAACTCCCACAAGGCCCAGCGAGGACGACGGCGCACTTATCTCGCTGCCAGCCGGGGTGAGTAGGGACGTTCAGATAGCAACAAAGCGGGCACACGACGATGCGAACCTGCAAGTTACAAAAGCCCTCGAATCGGTGTTAACGCAAAAGCCACTGGTATACGATATCACCACCACCGAGGCACGCTCCACATTTACTTGCCCCAGTTGCAAAGAGCAGATAACGGTACTGCGGAAGCACACTGCACCAAAGTGCCCAACGTGTGGTAAGGACTTTCAGAAGGAATGGAAGTTTTGCCCCAATGATGGTGCTAAGCGCCCTGCCGAAGCAGGCGACTGGAAGTTCTGCCCGCATTGTGGCAAAGCCGTATCTCATTAACCCTACCACCAACTAACAAACACAAATTGGGCCGCACCGAGCAGATGCTTGGTGCGGCCCAATCTGTTTAGGTTTGGTTAAGAGAGATTAGCTCTCGTCTGAAGAGTACTTCTCGCGGAGCGATGCAACCACGGCCGGGTCTGCCAGTGTGGTGGTATCTCCCATTACTCGGCCTTCTGCAACATCGCGTAGCAGGCGGCGCATGATTTTGCCAGAGCGGGTTTTGGGCAGCTCTGCAGAGAGGATGATATCATCTGGGCGGCAGATAGCACCGAGCTTGTGTGCCACAAACTCTTTGAGTTCGGCGCGCAGCTTATCGGCTGCTTCAGTATCCCCCGCAGCTGGCCCATACCCTTCGCGAATGATTACGAATGCAACCGGGGCCTGCCCCTTAATCTCGTGAGATTTGCCAATGACAGCTGCTTCGGCAACGGCAGCGTGCTCTACAAGCGAGCTCTCCATCTCCATTGTGCTGATGTTATGGCCCGCAACCAGCATAATGTCGTCTACGCGGCCAAGCAGCCAAAAGTCGCCATCGTCATCCCGCACGGCGCCATCGCCAGGGAAGTACAGGCCCTCAAACTTGCTCCAGTAAACCTGCTTGTAGCGTTCGTCGTTGCCCCACAGAGTTCGCAGCATGGATGGCCATGGCTTGCGAATTACGAGAATGCCCTTCTGGCCATCCTTCACCGGGTTGCCCTGCTCATCCACAATCTCTGCACAAATACCCGGGAAGGGCTTTGTTGCCGATCCTGGCTTGGTATTTGTGATGCCTGGCAGTGGCGAAATCATAATGGCGCCGGTTTCGGTTTGCCACCAGGTATCCACAATGGGGCAGTTCTTGCCACCAATAAACTCGTGGTACCACAGCCATGCTTCGGGATTAATGGGCTCACCCACCGAACCCAGCAAGCGCAGCGATGAAATATCGTGCTTTTGCGGGTAGACTTCGCCCCATTTCATACAGGAGCGGATAAGGGTGGGGGCAGTGTAAAGAATCGTTACCTTGTGTCGCTCTATGATATCCCACAGGCGAGCACGGTTCGGGCCAGGTGCTGCGCCCGCCCCCTCACCAACGGTTCTTCCCCAATCCGGCGAACCCTCATACATGAACACGGTTGCGCCGTTTGCCAGTGGCCCATAAACCACATAAGAGTGGCCCGTAATCCAACCAACATCGGCCGTACACCAATATAAATCGGTGTCTTTAATATCAAAAACGTAGTTTGTGGTTGCGGTTACACCGGTGAGGTAACCTGCCGTTGTGTGCAGAATTCCCTTGGGCTTGCCAGTGCTGCCGGATGTATAGAGGATGAATAGGGGATCCTCGGCATCCATCGGCTCCGCGGGGCATTCGTCCGATACGCCTGCAACCAGATCATGCCACCAGTGGTCGCGGCCCTCCACCATGGTTATGCCGGCATCAACGCCAATGCGCTGAAGCACAATAACGTTTTCAACGGTAGGGCACCCTGCGACTGCTTCATCGGTGGTTTTCTTCAGCGGAACAATGTGTCCGCGTCGCCAGTAACCATCCGCCGTAATGATAAGCTTAGCGCCGCTATCGTTGGAGCGCTCTCGCAGGCTTTCGGCAGAGAACCCACCAAATACAACGGAGTGCACCGCCCCAACGCGGGTACACGCAAGCATGGCAATAGCAGCTTCCGGCGTCATCGGCATGTACAGGGTTACGCGGTCGCCCTTGTTAATGCCAAGCTTCTTAAGTACGTTGGCAAACCGATTAACCTCTACCGAAAGTTCTGCATAGGTTAAGGAACGTGTGTCGCCTGGCTCTCCCTCAAACACGATGGCAGTTTTATCTCTGCGGTGCGTGCTAAGGTGGCGATCTACACAGTTGTAGCTTACATTCAGTGTGCCGCCCAAAAACCACTTGGCATGGGGTGGGTTCCATTCCAGCACGGTATTGTATGGCGTAAACCACTCAAGCCGGTCTGCCCAGGAAGCCCAGAACGCCTCGTAGTCATCCGCCGCCGTGGCGTATATAGACGCATCGCCAGCATTGGCCTGCGCAGTAAATTCTGGGGCTGGCGGGAAGATTAGCTCCTGCTGCCACTCATTACCGATCGACATAAAACCGGAATCTCCTTACAACGTTAATGGATCTGACGTGGTAATAACACTTCTCCAAAGGTTAGACAGTGCCACGCCGGATTCCTCTCAATTTGACAACCCGGTTATTCCTGCTGCGGTAAATTCCATAAGCAGATTGCATAACGGGGCTATGTCACCATCACAAATTGAGTGGTCCGTGCCCGCCTGTTCCATTTGATTGCAGGCAGCAAGTGCTTTCAGAGCTGCCTTCTGTTGCTCACGCATCCAGGATCCCGGTACAAATCCCATCCACTGTTCCAGGTGCTTACACGTATCTTGACACTGCCCAGCGATATCGGGCCGCCCGTTATTGATGGTAAACACAACTGCGGCGGGCAACATTCGATATAGCAATGGCCGCCTTACGTTGGTGCACACTTCGTGCAGGGCGGACGAAAGGTGGTGCATTGCCATGCGAGTATTTGCCTTCTGTGCAGCAAGAATAAACCCAAGCACATGCCATTCGCAGCTCGGGCACCCTTCAATCTGACTTTCTGAAGCTTGTTCCCAACCCGTGTGAAGCACGCTGGCTAATTCTGAAGCTCCTGCTTCCAGGGCAGCTCGTATTCGGTTGCATCTGGTTTGGTACGCTTCGTGGTATCTGCCTGCCCTTTCCATGATTTCGGAAGCTACTGCATGCCGTTCAACAGATATCAAAGTGCTGCCCATCATGAAACTGCCTATGCGAATTGCTGATATATCGCCATCTTGCTCAAAAGGTTGTAGCTCAGGGGAAATAAGCTCCAGAGCTTCAGGCATGTCTCCAAGATCAGCTAACGCGGCAGACAGCCAGAAGCGGATGAGCTGCTTAAGTAATCGAAAATCGACCTCGGTGTAGAAGCGTAGGGACGTTTCAAACAGTAATTTTGCCTCGGGCGTACGTCCCTGCATATAGGCAATCTGCCCCAACGCAAACTGTACCCTCGCTGCATCCCAGTCTTTATGGGTTTGAATATTGTACTGAAGGCACTCGTTTATCAAAGGCACAGCTTCAGAAATCTGTTCGTATTGCGTAAATACGCCGGCAAGGCTGGCACGCACAATGTTTGCTGCATCGAGGTTTCCCAAAGTGGTATACAGGCTGTAGCTTTCTTGCATGCAGGCCACCTTGGCAGAGCGCACAGGGCTAACAATGATTCATATCTTTTAACTCATACCGGGGAATCTTTGCTCCTTCTTAATCGGATATGATTTAGGGGGATGTTAAATGGAGAACTGGGCTGCGGCTGAGATGCGTGGTGCAACGATCAGGGATCATCGTT
>CAIONQ010000035.1 GCA_903859705.1 uncultured Chthonomonas sp. | reverse complement strand
TGAAATCGGCGGTGGTTCCACGGTAGTGGTGCGGAATCCAGCCCTGAATTACGGAGTGGTTGCTGCCTTTGAGCGTCTCGGTTTGTATATTCCAGAGGGTATCGATCTTGCCCTTAGATGGTTCCCACTTCCAGCTTATCTCTGTGGACCTCGGTACGGCAAAGGCATATTTATGAAATGTTTGAATATCGGTTGCGTGGGGTAGGGCACACAGCACCAGATAATTGCGGCTGGCACCTGAGAATGCAGCCCGCAGCCCACCTTCTGTGCGTTCAAAACGTGTGCCATCTGGTGCAAACAGGCCGAAGCTGCGGCCCTGTAATTCAATACCGATGGCATCTGCGGTGTACGGAAGCGAAGCAGGGGTGCCGCTGAGGCTAAACAGGCGGCAATCGTGTGGATCGGCAAGATTTGCCGGGATGCGGATGAACGGTTGAACGCCCTGATACTCTGCCCATACACTGGGCATGCCCTCACCAAGCGTAAAATCTATGTGCTTCGCCGTGCTGCTGCTCATGCGGAAGTTCACCAGCCAATCCGACCAGTTGGCGGCAACGGCACTTTCAGGCTTGAAATCCACTCCGCCGAGCGTTATCGGATAATCACACACGGGATCGCTGCCGCTGTCGTTCCAATTAATGGGGAAGCACACATCGGCACCTTTTTCGGAGGTCTCGACTCGAAGAGGGATACTCCAGAGCGACTTTGCGTACTTATCTACCAGAAGCTGAGTCCACCACTTGTTTGAAGGCAGTGCCCGCTTTTCGCCGGGCATGGTATACACCGGTTTCGCTTCAAACTCCCGCAAATAGTGGTCGGCACCCTGTGGCACGCGCGCTGCATAGGAACCTTTGCCTACCGGAACCACTTGAGCATGAGCAAGATTGTAATTTGCCATGCTGGCAGCGGCAGTAATCATAAGTAAACCTACACGCGTCACTCCACGATCGAATCCCTGATTAGCCATGATTTCCTCCGTGCACGCATGTGCGCATAGCTATGCGCACATGCATGCATTGTAGGCTACAATGCATGCGCTGTCAATACCGGTGGAGTGATAAATGCGTAACAGCAAGCGAGTTTACATGTGACCGATGGTTCGGGATAGATAGGAAAACACGAAGACAATGGCGGCAAGGATGATTGCCAGGGTGAGCACCTTTAAACCAACCTTAATTGCCATCCCGAGTACGCCTATTATGGCCGCTCCAACTAATATCAGGATCAGAATAGACATATCTGGATTCTCCTTTATTACAACGCTGTAAAAGCCATTGCTTTTCAGTGGCGCGTGTATTTCAATACGGTAATCCGCGAGTTTCGTTTCGAAGGTTATTAACATCACCGATGAAGATGCGGGCGCTGCCTTAAAAAGAAGCAGAACCATCAAAGGAGATGTCAGGTAATATGGCGCAATCACAACGGTTAATAATCAAATATCAAGCGGCTGGTTAAGTGAAGGAGCACAATAGATGAGTTTCTGCAAATTACGGCATCTGATTGCGGCGGTAACCATGTTGGTAGTTGCATCTGTAAGCGCGCTCGCTCAGGACGTTGTGCCACTTTGGCCAGCAGGGGCAAAGACGTTACAGGGAGCAGGGGAAAAAGAGATTACCACGCCGCCTAACCCGGCACCTGGAGCGCGAATAAACTCGATTAAGAATGTGCACACACCCACCATTGAAGTGCATTTGGCCCCGAAAGAGACCGCAAACGGCTGTGCGATGATTGTTGCCCCCGGCGGCGGGCATAGCCAGCTTGTTTGGGGCTCTGAAGGAACGGAGATTGCAAAGTGGCTTAACAGCATTGGTGTTTCTGCGTTTGTGCTGAAGTACCGATTGGCTCAAACACCGGGGTTCCATTACACGGTGGAAGGGGAAGCTCTTCAGGATTCTCAGCGTGCAATCCGCATTCTGCGTGCGCGCGCCAAAGAGTGGAATATTCGGCCCGATCGCATAGGATACCTGGGCTTTTCGGCGGGTGGTGCGCTTGCTGCACTGGTTGACATCCGCTTTGCGAAACCCGTGAACGTTGTGGGAGATGAGATTGATGGGCTGAGTTGCCGGCCAGATTTTGTTGGGCTTGTTTACGCGGGGTGGCAGCCAATGGATATTACTGCGCCAGCAGATGCGGCACCGGCGTTTCTTACCAGCGCAGGCAAAGATGATGCTTTCCATGCGAAAGAGACGGTTGAGTTCTACGATTCCTTATTTAAGGCAGGTGTGGTTGCCGATCTGTTTATCTATGGGCATGGCGGCCATGGCGGTGCCATTTCGCCACGCAATGGCATACCGTTTGGTACGTGGCATCTGCGTTTTAAGGAGTGGATGGATGACCTTGGGGTGCTAAAACGGTAACCATAACTACGATAGACCCACTTCCGATCGTCCTCGCCAGTTCCGGTGGTTTGTGCGGAGTGGCTGCTTTTGTGGTGAAACGAAGACAGGTAAACCAGCTTTAAGTACGCGCAAAGCGAATTGATATCTGTTGTATGAAGATGTAATAGATGCAAGGTAATGCGTGCAGTGCTGAGCCAACTCTGGCCATAAGTTGATTATATCCCTATAGTGGGTGGGTGCAGCACTGCACATTTAGTAAGCCGGTTCAGCGCCGGCCGCATACACCCTGTCACGCTATTGCCTTTATCTGTGCCGGGCGTGTGGAGATGTGGTTGATAACTGCAAACTCATCGGTTCGTTGAGCCGCCGTTCTATCCAGAGTGGATCTACTGTGAGCATTGAGAACTGCCTGCGCCACCTCGCCCATGGTGCGGCGGGCATTCATACTCTCTGTTCTCAGCTTGCGATAGGCATCTTCCTCGGTGTAGTTGTATGCCCTCATCAGAATTGATTTGGCTTCCTGAATCACACCTCGCGAAGCATCTTTTCTTCGAAGAGCTTCCAGCTTCTTGCTTTCGTTCTTAAGTGCGCGCCAGGTATCCAGGGTTAGTTCAACGGTGGTGGCAAGGGCGGCCTGGTTGATGGGGGCAGCAAGGAAAGAGTACAGGCCGGCCTTTGCGGCTTCTCGTATTACGGCCCTGTCGGTAGTGGCAGATACCAGGAGCACAGGTATTCCATGCTCATCCTGAATGAACAGGGCGGTATCCAACACTTCTGATGCATTCGGGCCATCAGGCAACTGAATAACTACCAGATCTGGCGCTGGAACATACTGGTTGGCTCTGGGATTATCAAGGCTGGCAGTGAGTGCTGCCACTTCGAGATCTGCAGAGCGCAGCAGGTGCCCCCACAGCCCCCAAAGGGCTTTGTTAGGTTCGTGAACAAGAATGCGCTTACGTGCCGGTGTGTTTGCGTTCATATTTCCCTCACAAGGTGATAATATCACCATAAAACAAAAATGCCACGCCGCAGACGCCCCCATATGGCGGTCCTGATTGGCGCAGCCTCTCGTTTTCGAGTCGGCACCGGTGGGAACCGGGTGCGGGTATGTGGTTGGTTATCCGATCCGCTTTTTGTGTAGCGTATCGATCTGAATTACTCTCCCATCCTGAATAATCAGGTTGACAGAGCCAAAGCGAACGCTGGTTACAGCTTCGCTAATCTCGCTAACAGGCAACGGAGTTCGTTCCGCCGCCTCTGCCTCGTGGGCCTTGCTGCCGTTAGAGCCAGATCGTTTTGGTTGTGAGCCATTTTGAGTACCCACAGCGCTTGCTCCTCTCATGGTTAGCCGCCTCTTGGTCGGCACGCATGTGCACTTCAGATTATGAAATCGTAATCTGCAGGCAGTGGTTTGTTTACTGTGGCTTCCTGTTGCCGGTTGCGGATCTCCGCAAACGTTGTTCGGTCTAACACACCAGAAAGCGCGGTTCTGGCCTCTTGCCATGCTGTGCGCAATCCGCATGTATCGGGATCGGGGCAGCCACACTCCTCATAGCGGGTAACGCTAACACAGCTCACCAGTGCGATAGGGCCATCGATGGCCCTCACAACGTCTCCCAGCGTAATCTTTTCTGGTGGGCGGGCAAGGTAGTAACCTCCGCCGGGCCCTTTACGGCTTTCAACAAATCCTGCGCCTTTGAGGGCGAGCAGGATCTGCTCCAGAAACTTGCGCGGAATGTTGTTCCGCTCTGCGATAAACTCCATCCGGATCGGTCCGTTTGCGTACTGTATAGCCAGTTCGAGCACGGCTCTTGTGGCGTATTTGCCCTTGTTTGTTAGCACCGATTTCCTTAAATATGACTTAGTCTATCGAATTAGTATATTAATAATGCAACACGTGCTCGGCATATGTCAAGGCACAGTTGCAGAATGTTGAAAATTGTTGGATTATAGCGGTAACGGCCGGTTTATTTGATTCGGTTTTAGTGTTCAAACGTTGAACCGCCTGAAGTCAGCGATTAGGTGCTGCTTGATTGCAATGGAGGCATCCGTGAAAAGATGCATACGGCCCGAATTGCCGCCCGGATTAGCGGTGAATCCAGCGGTCGTACAAGTCGTTATATGTCGTGTAAGTCTTAGTGTCCAATGTTCTCAGAATCGGCGTGTGCAGAAGATTGACTCCAGCGGCACACGCAACTATATCACCGATGGCGATGGCTGTGTGAGGCCGCTTCGCTTAGCGAGGGACGCGAGGATGCCTTACGACCTAATGCGTTCAGCGCTGAAATGCGCGCCTGCCGGATGGGAGGCGATGCGCCGCAGTTCAACAAGCAGCTTCTATCAGGGTTCCCTACGAGTTGTCTATGAACTACGGCGTAGAGGTAAGGAACGAGCTACTGGAGAAGCGATGAGCGGCCTTAAAGTTACCAGTAAACACAACTTGTAATCATCTATTACCATCCTTCACTCCGGTGTAGGGGCGGTGGCTTGTCCCCGCCCGAGCTATCAGTTGATGCGCGGCAAATTACCGATAGAAGGCCCTATAGGTCCAGAAATAATCTCATGCTAAGTCGGGGAAATTCCGAATGTTTGAAGTTTGTGCCAGAGCGTTGGGTAGCTTGAGCCGTACCACCTACCTCTCCGCTGCATCTCTTCGCGTGCTTTGCATTTCCTTAGCGCGACCATTGCATTT
>CAIONQ010000034.1 GCA_903859705.1 uncultured Chthonomonas sp. | reverse complement strand
GGAAACAGATAGCGGCGGTTGAAGAAGATGGACCGGGCCCAGCGCTCGTTAGAGGCATTGAGATACCGCTTCTGTTTCTGAAACAGAGCCTCGGCAGGTTCCGAGCCTATATTTGCAATCACATCTCCTGGCTTGAGAGCCGCAAGGTCGGAGTGTGTTACGATCCACTTACCTTCGATGTACATGGCACGGAAACCCATGCTTCCGCCATAGTTTGTTACCAGCCACCTATCAAAAAATTCGGAGTGCCCGTTGTGCAGTTCGGCAACAAATGCCTGAGAAGCCAGATCAAATTCGTATCTGCCTTTTGCGGCCAGCGCCTCTTTCAGGTAGGAACGATATGCGGCATCCAGATCAAAATCTGGAATGGTTTGCAGGTGTGCGCAGTAAACTCCCATATCTGCGTACATTTTGGATGCCATAAATACCCGCTCTTCAAGGGGTATGTTGGCAGAATCGGCACTGCGTACAGTATCTGGAGTGGGTGCAATTGCTTTTGCAGTGGCGCATGCAAAGGCGCATGCAAACATCGCCATAACAGTAGCGGTTAATGCTGTATATATGAGAGAATTGGCTTTCATGGGTAGCGGGCCTCGCCTTTTTAGAGATGTGCCAATATGGCACACACCTGCTACCCGTGTATTGAACGCTATTTGCGTAATAGAACGCAGTAAGTACTACCGATGCTCGGCATGCCGATATTCGCCGGGCGTAACACCCATTTTGCTGCGGAAAACCCGTATGAAGTGGCTTTGATCGGCAAAACCAAGTGATGTTGCAATCTCTGCCATGGGCATCTCCGAGCGCGATGTCAGAATCGTGCATGCTGCCTGGATTCGCAGTTGACGCACGTATTCGCCCGGCGTGCAATGGTACCGGTTACGAAAAGTGCGCACAAGGTGGGAGGGATGCACCCCAGCCTCTTCGGCCAGCGCTTTCAGATTCAGAGGTAAGTCCGAGTTTTCGCGCAATCTTGCTTCTACCTGCTTGAGCCAGCGTGGGAAGGCCGTTGCTTGCTCTGGACGGGAGTTTGCCCTTGCTATAGATACAAGCATCTCAATGGCCAGTGCCTCTGCAGAGAGGCCGGAGAGCATATCCCAGGCGCGCAGTTCTGTGCGCATCTGGTGTGCGATCCTGGCTGTGTGTTCGTTCCGAAATGGGGTAGCGCCCTGGTTAAGCGATAGGCCAGAATGCGTCAATCTATCCCCCCACAGGCTATCTGTAAGTTCTATATGCAGGCACCCACATGCTGTGCCTCCTGCCCAGTGGGTACTGTGCTGCACGCCTGCTGGCAGCAGAACGCCAGCCCCGGCATGCACAGCATTTCCATCTATGCCCTTCGCGGCATCTACGCAGCAGCCAGCAGTAACAAAATACAGCAGAGGGTTCTGGTGGCTATGCAGGGGTGTGCTCTGGTTTATAGCGTATCTGCTTTCGGTGAGAACAAGGCTACCGGCCAGCTTCTTACCTTCGCAATCTCCATAGTACTCCGCTGTTCTGCGTGGCGTCATCCAGTTACCCCCAGTACTCGCTTACCCGTGGTTTGACATTACACACCCAATACGCTGATAGGAACAATGCGTTTCAACGCCGTACGGTGGCGTGTTTTTGCATGGTTTGCTCCACAGTTACATCACAGAATGTAAGGGCAGCAATGCCATTTTGCCCCTTCAGCAGCCGCTTCTGGCTCCAGTTGGCACTATCCAGGTAGGTTAGTTTACGGGGTACTGCGCCCCCTTGCGAGAGGGTTAGCTCCAGTTCAGTTCCCACCGTTTTGCCTGCTGTTACCCGCCCACGCTGCCCATCTGGCAAGAACTCAGAACACAGATCTGCGCTCCAGATTACTGGCTGGTTAAACTTCAAGTGGATAACATTTGGCTTATCCTGTTGTACCCAGGCTCTCTGCAAATTAGGGGGCGACGCCGGAACAGCAGTACGCTTTGCATAGGTAAACTCCTGCGTTTGCCCGAATATTAGCCTGGCCATCTCGGCATAGCCAGCGGGCGGATAGTGGCACCCGCCCGGGGGCTCAATTCCCAGTGTAGACATAATGCTCATATGCGCAAACTGGCCAGGTAGGCTGCGTTGTACCTCGCGCAACTGGTTATCGGAGCCATTAATGCCCATAGCGCAGGACTTTGGCCATATCTGAAACAGATAGATCTGGCGTGTGTTGGGATAGTCTTCCATCCACGCAGAGGCCATCTGAATAAACAGCTTCTGATAGGTTTCCCACCCAAAACCGCCAGTGGGACCATCTGCTCCCTGATCGTTTTCACCCTGATGCCAGTAGATTGCGCGAATTCCGTGTTGAAGATGTGCCTGCCGAACGCGCCATAGCAGCCTACCATAAATGGTATCTCCATCTTCCGGGTTAGATGCGTTGCGCTGATGCTGATCTACCCGTGTGCCGCCAACTGCGCCGTTCAGAATGCAAACGGGAATATGCTGATCTTCAACTATTCTACGGGCAATCTCCATGCCCCAGGCTCCGATCTGCAGCTTTCCGCCCTGCGCGCGTGTAGCCGCCAGCCCCCACACTTTTTGCCTGCCGCCGGGGAGACCCTCTGTGGCACCAAAGCTGCGAATGTAGGGATTGGTGTACGGCAGTGGATCGGGGCCCCAGGCGGTTGCCTCTGCATTAGATTGCCCATCAATTAAGAAGGCATCTCCGCACACAAGATCACTGGCGGTTCCCAGCACCATTTTCTTGCCGTGAAAGCTTACACCATATTCTGCCCGATAACTTGTTAGCCCGGCAGTTACTGGCATCAACAGCACGAAACGGCGCTTGCCTGTAAGTGGCTTCATTACTGTGCGTTCTGGAGTGCCCGGGGCAGAAACAGTAAGGAACACGGCTTCCGCGTTGGCGGCAATTGGCTGCAGTTGCCGTACCGAGTCTACAGATGCACACCAGCGAATGTTGCCTGTGTTTTTTGGCCCGCGCGCATAAAACTGGCCCGATTGCGGTGTTTCATCCACACTCTCACTTGGTTCAACGGGTGGATCCAGCTCTGGCAAACGAACATGGATGTGGGCCGAACGGGAAACCGCTAACCCGCCGTTGGAAAGCGTTGCAGAAACCAGCAGATCTCCAGCGCGGTGGGCGCGCGTAAGCATCAGGGAATTGGCACCCGGTATGAATGCTGCAGCCGGGCCAGCTGTTTGCCACACTGCGTTGCCAGGAAGATTCGCGCGGCCCATCGCGGCAGAGTTCTTCAGTACAGTTTTCACCACCAGCCTGGTGCGGCCATCCCATGTAGTGGGGGCGGAGAGCACAAAATCTGGATCGGGTATTGCCTCTCGAATTTGCACCGGCACGCTTTGCACTGCTACTCCGGAAGGAGTTTGAACGGTAACTCGCACGGTTCGGTGGGCATCGCCGCTTACGCGCCCAGCCGCCAAGTGCACTACAAACTGGTTTACCGCAATCCTGCGCACATTGCCATCTGCTTCAATAACGTCCCAGTCAATTTTGCGTGCCCCCGGGGCGTTTAGCTTTATGTCTGTGGCAGTTCCTTCATTTAGTACAAGGGTTGTGGGCGATAGTGTAGGAGAAACAGGCGCAACATTATCAAGAACTGGCGGACCAACAACCGATTGAAGCGGTTTCTGATTTTCATACTCCAGCCGTATCCAATCTGCGGATCTCTCTACTGCAGACAGGCGCACCTCATCGATATCGCCCTGAAAATCGTAATTGTTGTACCAACCGCCTACCCACATGCGCTGTGGAGAATGGATGTTAAGGCGGGGATGCTCCTCTGAATCCAACTTGCCATTGATGTAAATGCGGCCTGTGCCGTTGGAATACGTGTGCTCCACATGCACCCATTCGTTAGCCGGGATTTTAGCATTGCCATTTACATCGGAGAAGTCGCTATCTATATGAATATGGGCAGGGCTGCGCAGCTGCATTCGGATTTTGCTTCCCCGGCCGCCGCCCTCATTGCCCCAACCAATAATTGTGGAGTTGGATTGCGTTGCTCTAAACCAGCATCCTGTAGAGTGTGAGGAGTTGCCAGACGGCAACGATTCTAACTGCTCGCCACAGAAAACGCCCTGCCCTCCTGCAAAGTGGCACGCATCGCCTATTACTCCAGATGAAGCGGTTACACCCCGTTTTTCCGCGTTTACAGAACCAACCTCATCCTTTACCTCGGCACCCATGTGCAATACGGCCGCGTACCCGTTGGTTGGGTTGAACACTGCTGCGCCGTTCGATTCGGAACTGGCACTTGCATTGCCCCAGTGCATGTGAATTGCCTGCACCTCTGCGCCTTTTATTACCGGTATCCGCACCCAGATGGTGGCTTCGCCGGCAGATGGGTTCCATCTTTCGATATTATAGGAAAGTGCATTACCTGTGGCATCGGTAAATCGAATATCCTCGCCATGTGGCTGAGCAGTATGGAAATCAAAGGTTTCGGTCCGCAAGCGCACAAGCAGTGGGAATCCCTCCATCCGAGCTGTGGAAGGGAGATTGGCACCGGCCGAGTTGGTGTAAAGATAGAGAGAAGCGTGGAAATGCCATGCATCAGCAGTGCCAATTTGCCCTATGGCAACTGTGCCAGTGCACAGCAACATCAGTTGCGCAACCAACTCCATCACCAACTTTCGCAAGAGACCCTCCGTAGCTTTTAGATCATGAAACTCAGGGCAGTTTCTATCCTGAAGGCAGCTTTCCCTGCGGTTAGTTTCACCCAATACTTATTAGATACTGCAAGCTTACATGCACATAGTTAGCAACTCAATCATACAAAATGGTTATTGCAGTTGCAATATTCACACACAGTGAATTACTACACCAATTGATTCGTCTGTAAGATTAGAGTACAATATTTGCATAAGAATGCTGATCTTGTTACAGCATGCAAATTAGATACAGTTTGCCGATATACGACACAGGCGTCGCAGCGGGAATAAAACCTGCGGCGGCGCCTTTGTGTTTTCTGTTTGAGCTGCTTAAGTGGAACCGCTATTCTCAGGGAAGCGCAGATTTCCCGGCATAGCACGATCGTAGACGATCTCGCGGCACAGTGTTCCCTGCCGCATCAACCCTTGTTGGTTCACGCATCGAGGCGTTTCTCTTGCTCTAATGAGCAGATTAAAAAGATAGGAGAAGAAACGCAAATGAACAGAATACGTTCTATTGCTATAGCCTTGACAGCGGTGCTTACGCTGAATGGCGCAAAAACATATCATCGCTATGCGGATCAAAAGGAGATACATGAACCGTTTGGTCACATATCTAAAGAACAGATTTTGGCCCGATCTGAGCCAATTCTGAATGCTTTGAGCCCTGGTGGCGACGGCCTCACCCCCAGTGCACTCCGCGCATCCACAACCGAAGACAATCCTGCAAACCGCAAATTCTGGATTGTGGATGGTTTCAACACAGATCGCAACAGCCAGGTTTGCCTTGTGTGGGATGCCGCCAGCGGCGAACTGCAAAGTGTGACGGTTGACAGAGGCGAACGGCCAGATTCTGTGGCTGAGCCGACCAGCGTAAAGCTGGGACACCGGACTCTTAAGCTGAAAGACGCAATCCGTATCTCGGGTTCGTGGATTACATCGCTGGGCATCGATCGCGAAACCGGTACGTGGCACTACTCCAACAAGGTGGTAAAAAATCACTCTTCCTGGTACTTACTTTGGACCTGTGGATCGCACCGAATGGAGGTTGCAATCAACCCAACAAATGGAGAGTTACTGCGCGCAT
Organism: uncultured Chthonomonas sp.; assembly: GCA_903859705.1. Lineage (GTDB taxonomy): Bacteria > Armatimonadota > Chthonomonadetes > Chthonomonadales > Chthonomonadaceae > CAIXIX01. The sequence goes on along the minus strand of CAIONQ010000034.1, from coordinate 264 downwards.
TTACCGTTGGACCGGCAGGTGACGACCCGAGGATCGGTATGGTGCGCGCCGCACGCCGAACTCCAGTAATGTAATTGCTCTCCCAGCCCCATCGGGGCGGCATATGCTAGCGAAGCCCGGCAGGGCCGAAAGTCGAACTGCACCGAAAATTCTGGCGATACGGTGAGCTGGGGGTATGATTGGGCTGGCAGATTAACCTCTGAAGTCCGAACAGGCAGCAATGCCTACTCAACCGCTTATACCCTGGATGCAGAAGGCAGGCGC
>CAIONQ010000033.1 GCA_903859705.1 uncultured Chthonomonas sp. | reverse complement strand
TCGTAATCCCGATGTTTGATGCGCAGGGCAGCAACCGGTTCGGGATGGCTTTGTGTTGGCGAGTACCGAACCTTGATCCTTGCTTCTTACTCTACCGCTTCATCCCTCCTCTATTCCCATGCTCTTCATCCCTCCTCGCGTCGGGCGAGCATGGGCCCCAGGGCGAGCATGGGCCCCAGGGCGAGCATAGGCCCCAGGGCGAGCATAGGTCCCAGGGCGCGGCAGAGGACTTGGCGGTACGGTACAGTTTGTGGCTATTGACAGCAATAAGGCCAAATGCGTACATTTGGTTCCAGGGCACAAGCTTCTGGCAAAACTTGATGAACTACGATGCCTTTGGCAACATGGTCTCAACCCCTCCAGCGCAACCGCAGCCGCTGCAATATGTGGGGCAATACGGCTATTACACGGATGCCACCGGCCTTGTTTATGTAAGAGCCAGATACTATGACCCGTTGAATGGAACGTGGATTAGCAGGGCGGGTATTGAGTATCAGAAGGCGGGAGAGCATGGATACGGATACGTAGTTAATGATCCACTTTCACAAAACGATCCGAATGGGCGAGAACCAGTGTATCCACCAATTTACTCGTTTCCAGGCGAACAGGTAAGAAAGTGCCGCAAGAAATCTCCAGGTCAATGCTCTGATTGTGCTATGTCATACATCCGTGACTCACTCGGAACAGGAAAGCAGAGTGATTATATAATGTGCGTTCGCACCAACGCATATTGCCACTCACACATAAATTGCGAAGTATATGGTAGGAGTTCATTTCCAGATAGCCCTGCGCCGCCAGCATCCAACATCCGTTTACCATACGATCCGTCAAACTGCAAACCGCGGCTATCTTGGACTCCAGAAGACCTTGTGGACTGCATAGGCACATGTACAGCGATATGCCGGTATATGGGCAAGAGGATGTATAAGTGTAGACTATACTGTCCTGCGATCTGCACAAAGATGAATAGGCCAATTTGTGATCAGCTATTTGAAGCCTGCACAAATTACGAAGAGGGCGGAACACTCCAAAATAAAGACATCGCAACTACATGCATGGCTTTCTACGATGAGGTTTGTTTAGGAAAATAAATTGTAGACGGCAATCACGGTAAACAGTTAGGTTCAACACAATGGAAGAAAATGCGGACGAAATGCGGCTGTTACAGATGTATCTTCCGGATCTGCACAGCCCCGATGTACGCAAGCGATCTAAGGCTGTAATTCAGATTGGCCACAATTATGGTGCAATAGCAGAAATTGTGCACCTCTCGCGTGAGGATCCGTCTGATCATGTACGACTCATGGCAGCCGTCTGTTTGAATGAAGAACAGATGGACGCAATTGTGGAGTGTACAAATGATTCCTCAGAGAAAATAGTATGGACAGCGTGCAGAAAAATTGGGATTTGGGGTGACCACTCGCATATTCCTTTACTGGAACTGCTGGTACCTGACGACCGATGGCATGTTAGCTTTGATGCGTGTCTGGCTCTCTTTAGAATTACGGAAGATACGAAATGGTTGATCAAATGTTATGATATTCTTAAATTCAAAGATGTGCCGATACTGTACGACCTCCTGCCAGAAATCGGCAATAACCCAACAGCAACCACTTGAATTGCGGATTTCGCGATTGATGACGACAAACGCGAGGATAGACTATCGGAGAAACCACCACTGTGATCAATGGACATGCCGTTTTTCACGACAAGCCCGGCCGAAAAGTCTCCACTTTGCTGGCTGTTCTGATTGTAACTCGCTCGTGATCAAAGCTTAAATTAAGGAGTCATTCTGATCCTGTTTGTCGAATACTACCTCAGATATTCGTGAGGCAATCAGCACATCGGTATGATCGGCAACCGCACCACCCGCAACTTCTCCTGGAGTGACCAGAACCTGGTCCTCGCAACCGATGGCGGCTTCAATATGATAGAGCGCCAGACAAATGCGGCGGAAGGCAGCTTTGGTGCGTTTGAGTAATGCGCCTTGACTGCTCGATGCTCTCCCGCTTCATCCGAGCGCGCTCGGCGCGGCAGAGAACCTGGCGGCACGGTACAGTTTGTGGCTATTGACAGCAATAAGGCCAAATGGGCGGGACGCTTGCGATTGGCGGACGGGTGGTGTTCTGGTGTAGATCAATCGGGCGGGGACAAGCCGCCCGCCCCTTCGATGCCTGTAGGTTGGATGGTGCCCTGATGACAAGTTCGAACTGGCAGGCAGCAACCCGAGCGCCGCAGAGTGAGTTTCCTGGTTTTGGTAACCTTGAGTAAAGTATCAATGGTCAAGTTCAGCCCTTTTAAAGTAACAATATCGACTTCCATGTCTAAATCTTTGAGACAGAGGCTACTGGCTGCATCTGTGATTCTGGCTATCGCCATTGCCTGGGGTTTTGGTAACTCCCTACGAAATGGCATCCGTTGGAGTGTAAACATTGGATCGGAAGTCACCTCTGTTAGCACTGATTCCAATCTGTTGTATGTTGCCACCGAATATGAGGGAATTATTGTTATCGACACCAAAACGGGCAACGAAGTGAGACGAATGCACCCCATGAATGTGCACAGTATGCTTCCGCCTCATAAGGACCGCAATATCCTACTGGCGTCCGAAACATCCGTGTATGCATTGCGGGGAGACAACGGGGAGGTAAAGTGGGAGCGCCATGCAAATAGCTGGCCACGCCTTTGTGCCGCCATGGATGAAAAGACGCTCTATTATTCGGATAACAACGTTACAGCCGTTAGCGCTGGCTCGGGAGAACTCATTTGGACTGTACCTACTGGCAATCAAGAGTTGACGAATATCGTTGTCGACAGAGACACAGTCTTCGTAACCACTCAAGACACAACCATCGCGATAGACGCACAAAATCACAAGATACGGTGGTCGCAGCCAATCGGTGCAGCCTATTACAGCCTGTTGGCTGTTGGGAACGGTGAACTTGCCGTATTTGACAGCCAATTTCGGCTCCTCATTCTGGACTCCCATACAGGGGTAATCAAGTGGCACTATCCAGATAGCCCGCTATATCGCGGTTATCTTTGCATGGATGTATCCAGGAATACCCTTTATCTGACGGAGGCAACCGGCGGGGTGTACAGCATCGACTTGCGTACCAATCACTGCACCTGGAAGGCCGAGAGTGGGATAAAGACCGAAGTGCCATGCCAGCCCTTCGGGAGGGGAGTTGCAGTGGTTGGCGGCATAGGGCAGTTCGCGGTGTTAGATAGCACCAGCGGTAAAGTCAAGGAAAAGTACAATCTCTCATCTATCGTGGATCGAATGTCAATTACCAACCATCTCATTGGCAATTGCGTTAACGCTACAGCAACCGATGCGAGCGGCGCTATCTATGTTGGCACAGCCTACGGCAGAGTATATAAGATTGACTGAGCTGTAAGTGGCAGCACACTTTCCATAACGAGATAGCCCGTGGCGAACGCAGTTTTACTGGGATGATCGGCAGGGCCGTTAGGACCGGTGGTTCAAAACTGGGGTATTCGGAAATGCGTGCACGGGGTTGCACATTCCACAGGAACATAGATACCTACGGCAATGATTATCGCTTCCGCGGGGAATATGCACACGTGGGACGTTGACAACGCCTTCAGCGCTAAAATGCTGAGCCCGCCACGAGATTGGTGGGTGTTATTTGCCACGTAAAAATGAGAATAGGACATATTCGCCTTATACGCCATATAGTGGCGAGTTCAAGGGTGAGTGGGCTGAAGAGGATGATTATGAAGAGCAATTTCTATCGCGCTGCGCTGAACATGATGTTTATGAAAGGCAAATCCTACCGCGCTACGCTTGCTGGCTGTGCTTGAGATACGGGCATATAGAGCGGTAACAGTTCCCTCTCGGCTGCATCTCTTCGCGTTCTTTTGTATTCCCTTCGCGCGACAAATTGCATTTCTGGATCGGTGCTCACGGTGGGTGGAATGTTGTGCTAACCGGGAGATTTTGGTTTGGCGCACGCAAAGCCGCGGAGCCGTGAAGATTCTAACGAGAGCATAGTGCCTTCGTAGCAAGCGGTGCAGGTGTTAAGGGGGGCGGATGCGTGGAGGCTCGCAACTGGGGACAAGCCGCCGCCCCTACACCGGTCTGTAAGGCGATATTTAGCGTAGATAAGTGTTATTAACTCGTAACTCTTGGGCCTCTCCTAACCAGGTTCCCTCATGCGCGCGAAGCGGTGAAGCATGGAGGGGCCCCTTAGCTCGTTCCTCGCCCCTACGCCGTAGTTGCTATCGCAACGCGCAGGCAACCCGAGAGGAAGACATGGCGGCGGCTATCCCGTTGGGTAATGGTGTGGGGGTGCTGGAAGGCGGTGGGCCAGGCCATCTGACCTCTGAGATGCAGGATTGAACAGGGAGGCGCTGTTATACGCCCCTCGCAAGCTCGCGGCTACAGCGCGGGTTGCTCTTGCTGCTTAGCCGGTATTTTATCGGCAGATCGCCGATGGCTCGTTCCTCGCCCCTACGCCGTAGTTGCTATCGCAACGCGCAGGCAACCCGAGAGGAAGTTATGGCGGCAACGGTAC